>CAZJZD010000001.1:0-104499 GCA_964550405.1 uncultured Hydrogenophaga sp.
GGCCCAGCCCGGGTAGCTCCAGGTCGAGGCGCCCAGGCGGATGCGCGGGTTCAGGCGGGCGGCGAGGGCGCGGGTGCTGTCCTCGGGGGAAAGGGGGAAGACTTCGGTAGAGCGGCGGCGGGGAGTTGCAGGCTCAGCGCCATCACCGTCAGTCGGCTCTGGCGCTGTGGCGAGCGGCTTGGGTCGGGTGGGTGGCGGTGCCGGAGGTGCACCGAACAGGTCGTCCTGCATGGGGCTGTAGTGTCGGCGAGTACGTGCTCGGTTGCCGGAACCGACAAGGGCGACTTGTAAATTTGTGACAAGACATTGCAGAATGCTTGCCAGAACGACAAAACAAACCAGTCTCAGGATAGGGGAGGATCCGTGAAGCAAGCTGCGCCGCAGGCCTGGTCGATGCCCACCCAACCCAAGGGCCGGGCCGTCTCATCATTCAAAGTCACCAAGAAGCTCTCACCGGGCACTCCTGGAGCGCAAAAGCTCCTACTACGTTATGGCGAAGCGCTGCTGTGCGTCCGTCATCGTGTCACGCCCGACGGCGAAGCCCGGTACACCACCGTCGAACTGGTGCTGGAGCAGGTGCCAATCCGCTCTCGTAGCTACCAACTGGTGGGCGGTCAGGTTGCTTACGGCGAAAAGGCCCTGCAATCACTGGTCAAAGCGGCCGGCGGTGGGGGCCCCGCGTTTCACCTGTGGAAGGTGCCGCAGCACGCTGCCCGGCGGCTGGGTCTTTCCGACAGCGTACGTGCGCTGCAGGAGTGAGATAAATATGGAATCCATATCTATCCAAGAATGCTGTATCGATCCAGATTTTGAGTGATGTGTCTTTGGTTGTAAGGTTTATATTACGTCGGGCTTCACCGGGTGCCGTAGCATAGGAGGCAATAGTAAATTGTGAATTCGTCCTACTTATTTCGGTGGGAGCACTTGATATCCCTGTCCGCTCTGGGAGTCGCTATGGTCTCGGCGGTGTTCGCATATAGGGCCGAGCAGGCGGCAATTGGTGCAAATGTCATTTCAACAAAGTCAGATGCTCAGATCGAGCATTCAATAGCTTGCGAAGCCAGCGTCTGTAAGGCCATCCGTCGAATGGCCTGGGTACTCGACATTGAAAACGCAGGACGTGCGAGTGTTCAGGTTACTTCTATTGAAGTTGAAGTGTTTGACGACAGATCTGCGAGATCGTCGCAAACATATACTTATGTAACCGATAACTTGGAACAGAAGACTCCGGACGATATCGTCGGCCATCCGGAAAAGGTTCTAGGGCTCAAGAATCCGAGCATTCCCGCGCGCTCAGAAAAGCGCCTCTATGTCTTCGCCGGGAGCAACGACGATACGCAGCGGTTCTATGGAGCGCGTTTGAAGTTGCAGTTTTCCAATGGGCAGTCCCTTGTTGCTATTCCAAGGATCACCTCGCGTATGGAAGGGGCAACTAATGACTAATGCCCTGATGTCCAGCCCTGCAGTCAAACGGACCTGCTCGAAATGCCGCGCAGTCCGGCAACTTCTACTTTAGACCCCGCACCCATAGCATTAACAACCATAACATTCAAAAGGAAGATAATGACAACCAGCGCAGTGATTGACCTTTTCAAAGGCCAGCTTGATACGGAATTAATGCATCTGGCGACCACTCGCCCATACCTTAATTTAGTGAGTCAACAGCCCGACCCCGGTGTCGCATTCCCTCATTGGTATTTTG
This sequence comes from uncultured Hydrogenophaga sp., assembly GCA_964550405.1. Taxonomy (GTDB): domain Bacteria; phylum Pseudomonadota; class Gammaproteobacteria; order Burkholderiales; family Burkholderiaceae_C; genus Hydrogenophaga. Next base: position 1,703 of record CAZJZD010000001.1, read on the forward strand.
AGAGAATCGAGCAAATGACCAAATCCGATGCGGATGAAATCATTACCGATGGGTTTGAGGATGAAAAAATCGATGCAATAAGCATATCAGAAGATGGTTCTACAGTCCGATTTTTTCAGTTCAAAAACCCAAGATCAAAACACAGCGGAATTGAAGATGCCGCAGTGGATGGGCTGCTCGCAACCATAGATATATTCCTGCAGCCCAGAAAGAAAAAGACAGGCTTGGAAGAAATTTTCAACGAAATTAGATCTGCAATACGGACCGCATATAAGATTATTTTCGTGTCATCAGGGAAGGGGCTATCCAAGCCTCAGCAATCTAGGATTGAATCAAAGCTAAAAGCACTTAATGGACCAAATCGAAATGCTTTCAGCTACGAGGTCATAACACTCAACGACCTCTTGGACAAGATATACCTACAGAGCATTCCGACTGTCAACTCTGAAATTCAGTGGAAGATTGATACGCCGCCATATCAAACAAAAATAAGCGAGCACAAGTCTTTGGTATGTCACGTGAACGGGAAAAGTTTATCCGACACATTCGAAACCCACGGCGAAAAACTCCTTCAGCAGAACATCAGAAACAGTGAAGGCGCCACTGCAGCGAATAAAGACATTTACAATAGTGCCACATCAAACGAGAGCGAAAATTTCTATTTCTACAACAATGGCATAACAATATTATGCGATGAGTGGGAGTACGACCAGCCATCATGGATCTTACGAATCAAGCGCCCGCAAGTTGTCAATGGTGGTCAAACAATCCGGCAAATTCACGCAGCAAGCCAGGATAAAAAGCTAAAGACCGACGTTAAAGTACTGCTTCGCGTGATCTCAATTGGCGGCAACAAAGATTTTGCTGGCCATGTCGCCGTCAATCTGAACAACCAAACTATCGTTAAGCCTTCATTTCTACGGTCCAATCATCCGTTCTTCATCCAAATGCAGCATGCGCTCTTGCCGCTGGGCTGGTATCTCGAAAGAAAGCCAGGTGATTGGGAAAATCTTTCAGAATCGGAGCGCGCCGATTTGCTATCGAAGATTGGTGATAGCTCAAAAGTAATTCAACTGCAAAGCGGATGTCAAGCTTATTGCTCCGTGTTTTTGCAGGACCTCGACTTAGCAAAGAAGAATCCGAAGAATATATTTATATCAGCACAATCGGGTGGCAAGTTCGAACTGATAGCGACATCCAGTTTTACCGCTGAAAAACTCGCATTTGCTCACGAGATAATGAAATCAATTGATGACCTAAAGCAGCAAATAAAGCTACTGAGAAATCAGGCAACAAAGGTAAAAAACGCAAATCTTGCCAAGCTTCTTGGCTCGACCACACCTGTCAAATGGGAGGAATTTGTATTAATGCTCCCTCAGGCCAGTCTTTTCATTGCCACTCTTGTTGGTCATCAAATTGGCACTCAGCAATTCAGCAAAATCACGCAAGCCTCTATACATAAGTACATCAAGAAGGCTGTGCTCAAAACTTATGAAAAAGGAAGCGATTCTGAAGGCTCATGGCCAACTTTGCTAAAAAGTCAAACATTCTTTGAGGTGGTAAAAAAGGGAATTCGCGTTACAAAAACCTAACTTGCGGTTCAACGCGCACGCCAACATGGGCCATGCCCTCTACAACTTTGAGGCCCAAGTCGGTGCCCTCCGCGCTTCGCTCTGGCACCGACTGACCAAGGCTTTAGTCGAAAATTCAACCATGTATCGCTATGCATGATCCCAAGAAAATTGGGGAAGCAGTATTGGCACTGCTGCGTGCTTTTGAATTCGAGAACGGACGGGCTTGGATGCGGTTCGATTTCGACGTGATGCAGTCATTGGCCAATCAAGGCTTGATCTCGGACCCGAGGGGCAAGTCTGAGTCGGTCCGTCTGACGCCCGAAGGGATGGTGCGCGCCAAGGCCTTGGCCGACCGGTTCTTCGGCGCCTGAGCGCCCTCCTGGCTGCCAGGGGCCCCTCCCACCCCCCTGTGGCAAACTCGCCCGCTTCGTTGAAAACCGGGCCGCTGGCGCCCCTTGGGACATGCAGAAAATCATCGCGCAGATCGCGCAGGAGATCAGGGTTGAGGCGCGGCAGGTGCTGGCCGCGGTGGAGTTGCTGGACGGGGGGGCGACGGTGCCCTTCATCGCCCGCTACCGCAAGGAAGTGACCGGCGGGCTGGACGACACCCAGCTGCGCGAGCTGGAGTACCGCCTGGGTTACCTGCGCGAGCTGGAAGACCGCCGCGCGACCGTGCTGAAGGCGATTGACGAGCAGGGCAAGCTGACCGACGCGCTGCGCGTGGCGATTGCCCAGGCGCCGACCAAGCAGGAGCTGGAAGACATTTACCTGCCGTTCAAGCTCAAGCGCCGCACCAAGGGGCAGATCGCGCGGGAATTCGGCATCGAGCCGCTGGCCGACAAGCTGTTTGCCGACCCGACGCTGGACCCGCTGGCCGAAGCGGCCGCCTTCACCAAGCCACCCGAGGTGCTGGACGACGGCAAGCCGGGCGCGGACTTCTCGACGCCGCAGGCCGTGCTGGACGGGGTGCGCGACATCCTGAGCGAGCGCTGGGCCGAAGACCCGGCGCTGGTGCAAAGCCTGCGCGAATGGCTGTGGACCGAGGGCCTGTTGCAGAGCAAGCTGGTGGCGGGCAAGGACGAGAACAACGCCGATGTGGCCAAGTTCCGCGACTATTTTGAATACGACGAGCCGATCGGCCGCGTGCCTTCGCACCGGGCGCTGGCGGTGTTCCGCGGCCGGGCGCTGGAGATTCTGGACGCCAAGCTGGTGCTGCCGGAAATGCCCGAGCCGGGCAAACCGAGCTTGGCCGAGGGCAAGATTGCGCTGCACCTGGGCTGGAGCCACCAGGGCCGCAAGGCGGACGACGTGATCCGCAAGTGCGTGGCCTGGACCTGGCGCGTGAAGCTGAGCCTGTCGACCGAGCGCGACCTGTTCACCCGCCTGCGCGAGAGCGCCGAGGCGGTGGCGATCAAGGTGTTTGCCGACAACCTGCGCGACCTGCTGCTGGCCGCGCCCGCCGGCCAGAAGGCCGTGATGGGCCTGGACCCGGGCATCCGCACCGGGGTGAAGGTGGCGGTGGTGGACGCGACCGGCAAGCTGGTGGCGACCAACACGGTCTACCCGCACGAGCCGCGCCGCGACTGGGACGGCGCGCTGCACACGCTGGCGCTGCTGTGCCGCCAGCACGGCGTGCAGTTGATCGCCATTGGCAACGGCACGGCCAGCCGCGAGACCGACAAGCTGGCCGGCGACCTGATCAAGATGCTGGCCAAGGCCGGCATCGAGGGCGTGCAGAAGGTGGTGGTGAGCGAGGCGGGCGCCTCGGTCTATTCCGCCAGCGAGTTTGCGGCGCTGGAAATGCCCGACGTGGACGTGAGCCTGCGTGGCGCGGCGTCGATTGCCCGCCGCCTGCAGGACCCGCTGGCCGAGCTGGTGAAGATCGACCCCAAATCCATCGGCGTGGGCCAGTACCAGCACGACGTGAACCAGAGCGAGCTGGCGCGCACGCTGGACGCGGTGGTGGAAGACTGCGTGAACGGCGTGGGCGTGGACCTGAACACGGCCAGCGTGCCGCTGCTGACCCGCGTGTCGGGCCTGTCGGCGTCGGTGGCCAAGGCGGTGGTGCGCTGGCGTGAGGCCAACGGCGCCTTCAGGAACCGCCAGCAGCTGCTGGATGTGACCGGCCTGGGCGCCAAGACCTTTGAACTGGCGGCGGGCTTCCTGCGCATCCGCGATGGCGACAACCCGCTGGACATGACCGGCGTGCACCCGGAAACCTACCCGGTGGTCGAGCAGATCATCGCCAAGACCGGCCAGCCGGTGGCGGGCCTGATGGGCCGGGCCGACATGCTCAAGACGCTCAAGCCCGAGCTGTTCGCGAACGAGAAGTTCGGCGTCATCACGGTCAAGGACATCCTGGGCGAGCTGGAAAAGCCGGGCCGCGACCCGCGCCCGGACTTCCAGGTGGCGCGCTTCAACGAGGGCGTGGACGACATCGCCGACCTGAAGGAAGGCATGGTGCTGGAGGGCACGGTGAGCAACGTGGCCCAGTTCGGCGCCTTTGTGGACCTGGGCGTGCACCAGGACGGGCTGATCCACGTCAGCCAGCTGAGCCACAAGTTCGTCAACGACGCGCGCGAGGTGGTCAAGACCGGCGACATCGTCAAGGTCAAGGTGCTGGAAGTGGACGTGGCGCGCAAGCGCATCAGCCTGACCATGAAGCTGGACGCCGCACCGGCCCGCAAGGACGGCCCGCGCGACAACCGGTTCGAGCCCTCGCGGGGCGGGCACGGCCGGGGCGGGTACACAGGCGGGCAGGGTGGCGGCAACCGCCAGCCCGAAGCCGGTGGTGCCATGGCGTCGGCCTTTGCCAAGCTGCAAGGCCTCAAACGCTGAGCGGCTGATGCCCCGGTTTTTCAGCAGCTGAAAAACCGGGGGCCCACCGGTCGATTCCGGGTTCGGGCGGGCTCAAGTGCGGGGGCAGGGGGCCGATACAGGTGGAAACCCGTCAACCGGTCAGTCCACTTTCGCCAGCCATGGAACTTGAAGCCCTGCTCAATTACCCGCGTGCCCTGCCGGCGATGCCACGCGCCGTCACCGAACTGCTGGGCGAGATGAACAAGGAAGACCCCAGCCCCAAGCGGGTGGGGCTTCTCATCGGGCACGACCCGGCCCTGACGACCCGGGTGCTGCGCCTGTCCAATTCCGCTTTCTTCCGGGTCAGCCGCAAGATCGGCAACGCCGACGAGGCCGTGGCCATGCTGGGCATGACCCATGTCCGGTCCCTGGTGATGGCAGCGGCGCTGGGCGCGAGCTTCAAGAACGTGCCGGGCATCGACCTCAAACAGTTCTGGCGCTACAGCCTGCGCGTGGCCGAGATCTCCAAATCCCTGGCCGGGGTGCTGCACCAGAACCAGGGCAACGCGTTCACGGCCGGGCTGATCCACGGCATCGGCATCCTGGTGATGCACATCGCCATGCCCGACGCGATCGCGCCGCTGGACATGGCCACCTCCCCGTTTGACCTGAACCGCGGCGCGGCGGAAAAGTCGCGCTTTGGCTACACCTACGCCGACGTCGGCGCGGGCATGGTCGAGAAGTGGCAGTTCCCGCCCGAAATGGTCAGTGCCCTGGCCAACCAGCTCGAACCTTTCGAAGGCGAGGCCTACGACCCGCTGGGCGGCGTGCTGCACCTGGCGTCCTGGCGCGCCCGCGCCGAGGAAATCCAGCTGGACGAGCAGGGCATGGTCGCCACCTTCCCCGACATGGTCGGTCTGACCCTGGGTCTGGACCTGGACAGCGTGCTGGGCAAGGACCCGTCGGAATGGTCGTTCAGCCAGGCGCTGGGCGCCTTCACCGATTGATTTCGCGCAAAAGTGCATGCCAAAGCACTCAAGTCCCCGCCGCGACAGTCGATGAATCAGGCCTGCTGTCCACACTTTGTTTCACCCACCTTCTGAGGCTCGCACCATGCAACTCGAAAAACTCCTCAAGCAGCCCAACGCCCTGCCATCGGCCCCGAAGGTGGTGCGCCAGCTCATCGAGACTTTCGAGCAGGAGGATGTGGATGTCATGAAGGCTGCGGCCTTCATCGAGTCCGACCCGGTGCTCACGGCCAAGCTGCTCAAGCTGGCCAACTCGGCCTTCTTCGGCCTCAACCGCAACGTCTCGACGGCACGCGATGCCATCAGCGTGCTGGGCCTGATCAAGGTTCGGGCACTGGTGATCGCGGCCGCGCTGGGCGATGGCTTCCACATGGTCGGCGGCGTGAACATGAACCAGTTCTGGCGCTACAGCCTGAACACGGCCAACATCTCGCGCTACCTGGCGCTGCCGATCAAGATCGACGAAAACACCGCCTTCACCGCCGGGCTGATCCACGGCATCGGCGAACTGGTGATGCACATGGGCATGCCCGAGGCCATGATCGACCTGGACCGCAGCGTGCCCATGCTGGACCTCAAGCGCGCCAAGGCCGAGCGTGGCCTGTTCGGCTACAGCTACGCCGACGTCGGTGCCGCCCTGGCACGGGAATGGAAATTCCCGAAGAAGATGGTCAACGCCATCGAACATCAGGTGGCACCGTTCGACAACGACGTGTACGAACCGATTGCCGGTGTCATCCACATCGCCAACTGGCGCGCGCGGGCCGAAGAGCTGTCGCTGGGCAGCGAAGGCCTGATCAACACCTACCCGGACGCCATCGGTCTGGTGCTGGGCGTGGACCCGGACATCGTGATCGGTGAAGAGATCCCGGCGCTGACCCGCCACGCCGAGGTCAGCGCAACCGCCCACTGAGCGGATGCGCCTCAGCCCTTGAGGTGCAGCATCATGGTCACCGCACTGGCGATGGCCTGCTCGATCACCAGCTGGTCGGCGAAATCCGGGCCATGCTGAAGTGCACCGAGCCATTTTTTTTCCTGCAGCGACTGAGTCCAGGACGGATGCTGCGTGGCGGTGATCACGATGCTGCGCAGGTTGTGCTGATCGGCCTCGCTGACCTGGCGAGCGCCGAACACCGCACGCCAGTTGCCCAGCTCGGTGCTGACACCCTGTTCGGTCAGCGATGGCACGCCGTAGAGTGTTTTTCGCGACGAGATGGCCAGGGGGGTGAGGGACTTCTTCTCGATGTCGGCCTGGAACTCGCTGTAGCTGGAAATCGCTACCTGAGCCTCGCCCTTTTCCAGCAGCGCCACCGCCTCGCGGCCACTGGCGGTGGGCAGGTACTTGAGACGCTTCACGTCCAGTCGCAACTGACGGGCGATCATGCCCGCCAGCATGTGATCGACGCCGCCGGCCGAGCCACCGGTGAAAGCCACTTTGCCGAGGTCCTTGCGCATGGCCTCCACAAGGACAGCCATGGTGACATTCTGTGAGCCGGTCTTGGCGACCAGCACCATGTAGTCGTTGGTCAGTCGGGCCACCGGGCTGACATGGGCCAGCGTCACCTCGGGGCGACCAACCGCGATGGCACCCAGCATCACCATACCGCCGACCAGCAGGGCGCTGGGGTCGCTGTTGAAGCGGGCGACGAAATCGGCCAGGCCGAGGGTGCCGCCTTTGCCCCCCTTGTTCTCGTAGCTGATCTTTCCCGCCAGACCGGCAGCCTGTATGGACGCGCCGAGCGCGCGGCCGGTCTGGTCCCAGCCGCCGCCTTCGCCACCCGGGATGTAGATCCGCATCGAGGTCAGCGGCTTCGGGGTGACGCCGCCGAAGGACTGCGCACGCAGGGCCGGATGCAGAGCCGCTGCGGCCAGCAGAATCTGTCGTCGGTGCATTCGCGTTCCTCCTCGGGTTTCGGTTCCAATTGAACGTCCATCTTCGAGCCCTCAACTGTCACTCTGCTGTCCGCGGCATCCAGACAAACCCGACATGGCTTCCACCGTGCCTGCCTCTGCACTGCGCCTTTACGCCGGCCCCCTGGCCCGGCGCCACATCGAACAGAACGGCCTGCGTCCGCAGGATGTGGGGGTCATCCCGGCCGCGGCCGGTGGACCCAAGGGCCTGATCCTCGGTCCGCTGGACCGCTTCATTTTTGGGCACTGGTTGCCGCAGTCGGCCCAGCCGGTGCATCTGGTGGGCGCCTCCATCGGCGCCTGGCGCATGGCCACCGCCTGCCTGAACGACAGCGTGGCGGCCTTCGAGCGACTGGAGCGCGACTACATCGCCCAGCACGTCGAGCTGCCACCCGGACGCCGCCACCCGCCGGCCGCCGAGGTGAGCGAGCAGTTCGCCCAGAACCTGCAGCGTTTCTACGGCGGGCGCATCCCGGAAGTGCTCAGCCACCCGCGCTACCGGCTGCACCTGGTGGCCTCGCGCGGGCGCCATGTGCTGGGGCGTGATGGCCCGGTGCGCACGCCGCTGGGCTACCTGGGGGCCATGGCCACCAACGCCCTGAACCGCAAGGCCCTGGGCGCCTGGCTGGAGCGGGTGGTGTTCTCGGCCCCTGGTGACGTGGCGCTGCCCTTCGACGCGACCGACTTCCGCACCCGGCAGGTGGGGCTGACCACGACCAACTTCATGGACGCGTTGCGGGCCAGCTGTTCCATTCCCTTTGCCATGCGGCCGGTGCGCGGCATCGAAGGCGCGCCGCCCGGCACCTACTGGGACGGCGGCATCACCGACTACCACATGCACCTGCGCTACCGGCCACCGGCCGGCTCACCCATCGTGCTGTATCCGCACTTCCAGAAGGCGGTGGTGCCCGGCTGGCTGGACAAGGCCTGGAAACACCGCCACGTGAGCACCCCGGCGCTGGACAGCCTGCTGGTGCTGGCACCCGACCCGGACTGGGTCAGGACCCTGCCCAACGCCAAACTGCCCGACCGCAACGACTTCGCCCATTACGGCAACGACCTGGCCGCCCGCATGCAGGCCTGGAACGGCGCGGTGGGCGCCGCCCGGCAGCTGGCGGACGGGTTTGCGCAGTGGCTGGAGCGGCCGGACCTGGGGCGGATCGAGGCGCTCTGAGCGTCAGGTGCTCACATCGACGCTTCGAGCATCGCCCGGTAGTCGTCCACGCTGGCGATGCGCGGGTTGGTCTTGTGGCAGTGGTCGGCCAGCGCGCCTTCGATGACCTTGTCGAACAGATCCGGCGTGACGCCCATGGCAGCCAGGCCGGTGGGCAGGCCCAGGCGGGCGTTCATGTCGCGGATGGCGGGGCCCAGGTCGGCCGAGCTGCCCAGGCCCATGGCCTGTGCCATGCGTTCCAGGCGCCGGTCTTTCTGCACGCTCTCGGCACTGGCGTTGAAGGCGATGACCGCGGGCAGGAACATGGCGTTGAGGGTGCCGTGGTGCAGGCGCGGGTTGACGCCGCCCAGGCTGTGGCTGAGGCTGTGCACGCAGCCCAGGCCCTTCTGGAAGGCCATGGCGCCCTGCATGCTGGCGCTCATCATGTTCAGGCGGGCTTCGCGGTCCTGCCCGTGGGTGGTGGCGCGTTCGATGTGTGCCCAGCCGCGCTGCAGCCCGTCGAGCGCGATACCGTCGGCCGGCGGGTTGAAGGGCGCGGCCATGAAGGTTTCCATGCAGTGGGCGATGGCGTCCATGCCGGTAGCGGCGGTCAGCAGCGGCGGCAGGCCCAGCGTCAGTTCCGGGTCGAGCAGGGCGGTCTTGGGTACCAGGTGCCAGCTGTGAAAGCCCAGCTTGCGGCCGTCGTCCACGATGACGATGGCGCCGCGCGCGACCTCGCTGCCGGTGCCGGCGGTGGTGGGGATGGCGATCAACGGCGGCACGGCGGCCGTGATCTTGGGCGAGCCGCCTTCGATGGTGGCGTAGGTTTTGAGCGGGCCTTCGTGCGCGGCGGCAATGGCCGTGCCCTTGGCGCAGTCGATGGCGCTGCCACCGCCGAGCGCGATCAGGCCGTCGCAACCCTGGGCCTTGTAGATGGCCACGGCGGCGCGCACCGCGGCCTCGGTCGGGTTGCTCGGCGTCTGGTCGAACACAGCCGGCTGCCAGCCGGGCAGGGCGGCCAGGGCCTTGTCGAGCAGGCCCACCGCCTTGACGCCGGCGTCGGTGACGATCAGCGGGCGGCGGATGCCGGCGCGCTCGCACTCGGCCGGCAACTGGGCCAGCACGCCGAAGTCGATGAGGATGTTGGTGATGTACAGGATTTGGGCCACGGTTTGTCTCGCTCGTTGGGTGGTGATGGCGAAAACTATACGGGTGCTGTGCGGTCGGCCCAAGGTCGCAAACCCGGCAGGCGGTCACGCAAAAGACAGCCACAATGCCGGCCCATGTCATCGCATCACCAGAACCCCAGAGCCCTGTTGAACCCCGCCATGCGCAGCGTGCTCGAGCGCATCGAACGCGCCGGCCATGTGCCCATGCACGCGCTGACGCCCGAGCAGGCCCGTGCGACCTACGAGGTCGGGGCCGGTGTGCTGGACATCCCGCCGCACAAACTGCCCCGCGTCGAAGACCTGGGCATCGCCGCCCGTGACGGGCACCTGCTCAAGGCCCGGCTGTACGCCCCGGCGTCTGACCAGCCGCTGCCGGTGCTGCTGTATTTCCACGGCGGCGGGTTCACGGTGGGCAGCATCGCCACCCACGAACCGCTGTGCCGGCATCTGGCGCACCTGGCGCACTGCGCCGTGGTGTCGGTGGACTACCGGCTGGCGCCAGACTGGAAGTTCCCGACCGCCGTGCACGACACCTGGGACAGCCTGGCCTGGCTGCGCGAGAACGCAGCGGCATTGAAGCTGGACGGGTCGAAGATCGCCGTCGGTGGTGACAGCGCGGGCGGCACGCTGGCCTCGGTCACCGCCATCAGCGCCCGTGACGCGGGCTGGCCGCTGGCGCTGCAACTGCTGTTCTACCCGGGCACCACCGGCCACCAGGACACGCCCAGCCACAGAACCTTTGCCCAAGGCTTCCTGCTGGAAGAACCACACATCAGCTACTTCTTCAACCACTACCTGCGCGGCCCGGAAGACCGGCACGACTGGCGCTTTGCGCCGCTCGACGGCGTGGACGCATCAGGCCACGTGCGCGACCTCGACGGCGTCGCCCCGGCCTGGATCGGCCTGGCCGAATGCGACCCGCTGGTGGACGAAGGCGTGGCCTACGCCGACCGCCTGCGCATGGCGGGCGTACCGGTGGACCTGGAGATCTACCCGGGCATGGTGCACGGGTTCATCCAGTTCGGGCGGGCGGTCAAGCCGGCGCTGAGCTGCCACAACGACGCGGCCCGGGCGCTGCGCATGGCGTTCGCCTGATGCCGGGTGGTTGACCGCAGCCGCGCCCGGCCGGTGGTGTGCGCAGCCCCTCAGGGCACCAGATTGCAGCCGCCGAAGAACGCCGTCTTGAACGAGGTGCCCCGGAAGCTCACGCCCTTGCCGGTGAGCTGCCGGGCATTGACCTGATCGCCCTGGCAATCGGCAAGCTGGATGTCCTGCCAGTGGCCTTGCTCGAACATCACGTCCAGGAAAGAACACCGGCTGAAGACAGAGCCTTGCAGGCTGGAGCGCGGGAACTTGCAGCGCGTGAACGCGCAGGTCAGGAACTGGCTGCCGCTGATGCTCGTCTGGCTGAAATCGCAGTCAATGAACTGGCAGCCCGTGAACCGGCTGGCGCTGATCTGTGCCAGCTCGAAGTTGATCTGCGTGAATCCCGACCCGGTGAACGTGGTGTCGGCAATGGTGATGAGCCCCAGGTCCAGCCCGGTGTAGCTGCTGGCATCGCTCAAGCCGGCCACGCCGGCCATTGCGCCGCCGGCACCTTGGCGCCATTTGGCGTGATCCTGAATTTTCTGGTTGGCGGACATGATTGAGTGTGAGAGGAAGCCGTCGACACAGCCAATGAATGGCAAGCGCCCTTCAAAGACCGTTCAGGTAATCGGCGATCTCTCGATACGAGTTCGACTCTTTGGAATCCTTGAATTTCAGCTCAAGGTACTTTGCATAGTCTTTTGGCCCCATCTTGTCGGACGCCGCCCCGGGCCTGTTCATTCGAAAATCAACGGAAGCCCCACGGGCAACCAGTTGCTTAACGTATTCCATTTTCCCGGTCAGGATCGCGTAGATGATGGGCGGTGGCGCGTCACCGTGAAGTTTGGCCTCGATGTCGCAGCTGGAAATCACCCTTGAGACGTAGGCATCGTATTCGACGACCTGTTCACCATCCAGTCCTCTGCCGTAAAGATCGTACAAGACGAAACTCGCGGGAACCGCCTGATAAACCGCATCCGCCCGATCCAGAACATCGGTCAGCCCGTTGGCCCTGTAGGTGCACGCAATACCTGCAATGGCCAAATAAGCCTTTGAATAAAGCCCGTTGTACACCACGCCATCCAATGCATTGGTATCACGCTTGAGATGGTAGGCAATCAGGAGGTGATTGCCGTACGGGAGCGCTGCATTGAAGCCGATCAGGATACCGGCGACCACAACACATAGGGATGCGATGAGTTTGAATGATTTCATAGTCCTGCAGCCGCTTCGCGTGCCCTCAGAGATGCGCCAGGGTTGGCCGCCTCGTACATCAGACCGTTGTTGTTCACCACAGCGCTCGCGCCCTCTGCAGCAGCCCGGTTGACGACCTGACCGGGGTCGATGCAAACCGGGTCAGCTGACACGGAGGCAACGGAGCCCTCGACGCTCGCCCCCCCTTTACCGAAGACCTTGCTCCAGTACTTCTTGGCGGTGCTCCAGAGCCCCCATTCTTTGGCGCCGCACGATTTTCCGGCCTTCATCTCGTACAGACTCCCGCTTTCTTTGTGCCCGGGCACCTTCGCAGTGACCTTGCCGATCTCGACCTCAACTCCGCCAGCCCTGACACCCGTTCCATTCGCACGAATACTTGAAACTGTATCGTTGATGCCAGCTCGCCCATCTGTCGCCTGTAGGCCCAATGCATCGGTGAAGCTTGCAGGATTGGCCGGATAAACCGCCTTGTTTGTTCCACCGAGCAATCCGATCGGATCCTTGCTCAGAAACCGCCCGGCCTGCGGGTCGTAGTACCGGTAGCGGTTGTAGCTGATACCGGTTTCAATATCGAAGTACTGCCCTTGAAATCTCAGGTTTTGCCGGAAGGCGGTGCCGTCAAAGCCATTCTGCGGACGCCCCTGTTCGGACGGTTGCATGAGCCCAAATGCGGAGGAGTTTTCGACCCACAGTCGCTGACCCGCAGCATCATGAATTTCGCGAGGGGTCCCCAGATGATCGCATTGAACAAACCAGACTTGTGAGTCCTTGGTATTCCACGCATTCTTTTTGATCTGGATCGCTGGCGCGAAAGAACCAGATTCGGATACATGATGGGTCAACCCGTTCTTTTCGCCGACCTCCAGGCCCAGAAAATCCCCATCCCAACCGAACAGCGTTGTCCCATACCCCATTGAAGCATCGGCGCGTTGCTGCTCCTGCGCATCGCGGAAGGTGCCGTTCACATGCACAGTCTTGCCCAGGCGCCGACCCAGCGGGTCGTACTGGTACTGGGCCTGCAGCGTTCTGGTTTTGACACCCGTCAGGCGCCCGAACACATTCCAGCGGTATTCGGTGTCCCAGACGCCGTTGCGCTCACCCCGGGTGACGCCTTTGCCGATGCGCTGACCGCGCGCGTCGTACCGGTAGTGCACGGTCTGCTCCGTACCGTCTGCATACTTCTGCACGAAGGAGGGCAGGCGGTTGTCCGCCACGCGTTGCAGGTATTTCAGTTCGTGGTCGTTGGGTTTGGCGCTGTTGCCCAGCAGGTTGCCCGCCGGGTCGAAGGCGAACTGTTCCAGCAGCGGCGGGGCTTTGGGGGCCTGCACGCTGTCGAGCGGCAGTCCGTGGTGCGCCCGCACCAGACGGCCGGCTTCGTCGTAGCGGTATTCGGTGCGCCCGCGCAGTTGGTCGTCGATGGCGCCCAGCAGGCCGGCCGCATCGTAGGTGTAGCGGCGGTGGACCAGCGGTGTGGCCGCACCGCCGTTGCCCTGCAGATGGGCTTCGCCCGCCGCGCTGCGCAGGGAGGTGACGGTCTGCTCCAGCATGCGGCCGACCGGGTCGAGCTTCAATGTCTGCTGCAGACCATTGCCCTGGGTGCGGCGGATGGCACGGTGCAAGTCGTCGCGTTCGTAGCCCAGCAGTTCGATGCGTTGCGGCGCTGCGCTGCCTTGCGACGGACGCTCCCAGACCAGGCCGTGCACATGGCCGCTGCCGTACACCAGCCAGTGCAGCTTCTCGCCATCGGGCCGGGTGGTGCAGATGCGGTTGCCCAGCTCGTCGTATTCGTGGCGCCAGACCATGCTCAGGCCGCTGCGCAGGAAGTCGTAGTGGCAGACCTCCTGGCTCAGGTTGCCCACCTCGTCGTACAGGAACTGCACCCGGCTGTCGGCGTTCTTGGCCCAGGTCATGCGGCCCAGCGCGTCGTACTGGAAGTGTTCACTCAGGGAGCTGGCCAGCACAGGTTGGCCCTTGTCGTCGATCTCGCTGGCGCTGCGCTGGGTCATGCGCCCGTCAGGGTCGTACTCGTAAGTGGTCGTCAGTCCGGCGGTGTGGGTGGCAACCAGCCGGCCCTTGTCGTACCGGTAGCGCGTTTCCTGACCGTCGAAGTCGGTCTCCTGGGTCAGCCGGCCGACCGCGTCGTAGGCAAAGTGGTAACGCGCCTGGTTTTCGTTGACCAGGGTGGTCAGCCGACCGTTCTTGTCCCATTCGAAGCGCAGGCTGTGGCCCAGGGCGTTGCGTTGCTCGATGAGCTGGCCCGAGGGACCATAGCGGTTCTCGATGCTGTGGCCGTTGGGGTCGGTCTGTTTGAGCAGGCGACCTTCGGCGTCGCGTTCGTACGTCACGCAACCACCGTCGGGGTGGGTGATGGCGCTGACCTGTCCCCGGCTGTAGGTGTACAGGGTCTGGCCGCCGGCCGCATCGGTCACGCTGTGCAGCCGCCCGACCGCGTCATAGGCCATGCGGGTGGTCTTGCCCGAGCAGTCGGTGTGGCTGGCCAGTTGGCCCTGGTCGGTGTAGGTGAAGGTCTTGCGACCGCCCTTGGCGTCGATCAGCGCGCCCAGCTGGCCCTTGGCGTCGTACTCGTAGCGGGTGACCCGCCCCAGCGGGTCGGTGCTGGCGACCATCTGGCCTTGCGGGTTGTACTCGCGCCGCCAGAGCTTGCCCAGCGCGTCCTCCACCAGCGTCAAGCGCCCATGCGCGTCGTAGTGCTGGCGGGTGCGGGCGCCGCCCGGCGTGGTCTTGCTGATCAGGCGCCCGGCCTCGTCAAACTGCTGGCGCACGACGGCGCCGTCCACCTGGTGGTGTTCGATCACGTTGTGGCCGCGGTCGCGCACGAAGCGCTCGGCGCTGCCATCGGGGTGCACGATGCGCCGGGTAAAGCCCAGGCGGTCGAACACATAGGTGGTTTCATGCCCCAGGGCATTGCCCACCTTGACGGTGCCCGTGCCCTCGGTCCAGGCGATGGTGGCGGCGAAGCTGCCGTCATCGGCCCATTCGCGCACTGCCCGGGGCAGGCCGTGCGGGGGCAGGGGGCCGCTGTATTCCAGGTTCATGCCGCGCCCGGTGCGGTCGGTGTAGCGGGTCAGCAGGTGGTCCTGGTAGCCGTAGTGCCAGGCGTTGTCCAGCGCGGCTTTGGTGGCTTCTGTGCCGGCCGGGCTGTCGAGTTCTTCGGCGGTGATGGCCGGCACGTGGTCTTCGCTCAGGGCCCAGATCAGGTCGCCGTGTTCGCTGTGACCGTAGCAGGCCAGGCAGCGGGTCAGCCCGGCGGCCTTGTGCTGACCCTGGGGCAGCTCGCCGATCAGGCCCAGCAGCTGTGCGCTCATGCTGTCCACGCCGGGCGTCAGGTCGTCCTGCGGGTCGACCTCGGACCCGGTCATGGTTTCGACCTGTACCTGCCAGACAGAGCTGATCCTGCCCTGGGCGTTGTAGCGCAGGCGCACATGGGTCGCGGGTCGGGCGCTGGCGCCCTGGCCCTGGAAGCTGATCACGTCGGTGAGCCGGTCACCACCCGCACCGGCAGACGCCAGCGGTCTGGGCCAGACAGCATCCATCGCGGAGATCACGCCGTCGGCTGGCGCTTGGCTCGTCTCCGGGGCGGCGTAGTACAGCTGCGTGAGCTTGCCGGCGGCTTCTTCCAAGCGGACCAGGCGCCAGCGATGGGCCGCCGGTGCGTCCATGGCGTCGTCCGTTGTGGGCAAAGCCACGCGTTCGTAGGTCTCGCGCCAGTCCGGCCCCATGGCGATCTGCAGCCACTCGGCCGACAGGCGCTTGATCGTCAGCTTTTCGACCGCGTCGAAGTGCTCGGCCCCCACACTGGGCAGGGGCAGATCGTGGCTGCGGCCGTCCGCTGCGTGGTAGCGCAGCACCAGCAGGTGCTGGAAGGCCGGGTCGGTGGAGATGGCCTGGCTCGGGTCGATGGAGTCGATGCGCGTGAGGTACCGGTTCGTCCAGCGCGCGCCCAGAGGCGCGTTGTCATACGCGGCGTGGGTCGAGCAGTAGGTGCGGCTCCAGCTCAGTGCCATGGGCGCCGGCAGCGCGAAGTCGGTGTGCGTGATGCGTTCGGCACCAGTCGAGAAGGAAATGCTGCAACCGGATGTCGGACCGTTCGGGTCGTCCTTTCCGCACATCTGTCCTTGATCGTCTGCGGCCGCGCCGTCCCCGGTGCCGGCAGCCGGCCCCACCATGCTGTGGCTGGCCGCAAACTCGATCCATTGCCCGGTGGTCTTGTGGTCGATGGACCCTGCGGTCCAGGTGCTGGCGCTCCCGCCGCCGGTGACCGTCACCTCGGTGCCCGTCAGCTTGATCGTTCCGTCGGCTTTCATTTCCAGCGAAGAAGCACCGCACTGCACGCTGTACGTGTCCCCCACCGTCAGCGTCATCTTCTCGCCGGCGCTCTGGCTCCAGTTCATGCCGGACGAGTCGTTGCGGTACAGGCCCACGCTGTGCGTGCCCACCATGCCGGTGCTCTGCATGTGCAGCAAGCCGACGTTCTGCATGTGCAGCAGCCCGATGGACTCGGTGCGCATCATGCCCACCGAGTTGGACTGCTTCTTGCCCACGCTGTTGCTCTGGCTCACGCCCACCGAGGTGCTGTCCTTCACGCCCACACTCAGGCTGCGCGCCACGCCCACGCTCACGCTCTCGTTGACCCCAACCGTCTCGCTGCGGTTGACGCCCACGCTGATGGTCTCGTTGGTGCCGACGGTCTCTGTGCGGTTGTTGCCGATGTTGATCGTCTCGTCCACCCCCACGCTTTCGCTGCGGTTGTTGCCGACGCTTACCGTTTCGTTGTGGCCGATGCTTTTGCTGCGGTCCACGCCCACGCTGTGGCTCTCGCAGTGCTCCACCTCGATGCGCTGGTCCTTCTCGGCGTGCAGCCAGACTTCTTCCTGGCCTTTCTTGTCCTCGAAGCGCAGCGCGTTGGCGTTTTCGTAGCCACCGCCCTGGCTGGAGCGGCTGAGCAGGCCGGTCTGGGTCTTGTTGGCCGGCAGGTCCCAGGGCGGCATGTTGTCCTGGTTGTAGACGCGGCCGGTGATGAGCGGCCGGTCCGGGTTGCCGTCGAGGAACTGCACCAGCACTTCCTGGCCGATGCGCGGGATGGCGACGAAGCCGAAGTTGCTGCCGGCCCAGGTCGAGGCCACGCGCACCCAGGCAGAGGACTTTTCGTCGTAGGC
Source organism: uncultured Hydrogenophaga sp. (assembly GCA_964550405.1). Taxonomy (GTDB): domain Bacteria; phylum Pseudomonadota; class Gammaproteobacteria; order Burkholderiales; family Burkholderiaceae_C; genus Hydrogenophaga. Next base: position 18,815 of record CAZJZD010000001.1, read on the forward strand.
GCCTTCGCGGTCCCAGTGGAACTGCACGCGCACGCGGCCGTATTCGTCGGTGTGGATCTCTTCACCGGCCGGGCCAACCACCAGCGCGGTCTGCAGGCCGTAGATCTTCGGATCGGTACTGGAGAAGCCACGACCCGGGTTCCAGGGGATTTTCTTGCGCAGACAGCGCAGCTGGTGGCTGTATTCGGACGGGGCCGCAGCACCCGCCGCGTAGTTGTTGCTGGCCCGGTGGTTGACTTCGGTGATCAGGAAGTCGGCGTCCTCGTCGCCCTGTTGCAGCAGCGAAAAGTCCCGATGGCCGGTCAGCCGGAACATGCGCCCTGGCTGCACCCGGTCGTCGTCGCCCGTGCCTTCGAAGTGTTTGGCGGCCGCTTCGATCTCCTGCATGCGCAGGCGCACGAAGTCGTCGCCATCGATGGCGTCCTTGAAGCCGTAGGCGCCCGCGTACTCGTACACCTCCAGCGCGCTGGTCAGGGTCGGCGGCAGGCCTTGTTCGTTCAGCGTGGGCAGCTCGGCGTGCAACGGGTTGGGCCGCTTGAAGTCGAAGCTGCTGGCCGCGAACTGGGTCGAGGCGATCTGTCGCACTGGCGCGAAGTTCAGCATGCCGACCTTGCGCACGCCGTTGTCGCCTTGCCAGGCGATCTCGCAACCGCTGCCATCGATGGGGTCGCAGGCGGTACTGTCGCCGCTGAGCACCAGGGTGTGGCCGTCCTTGCGATGTTCGTACCAGTAGTGCCACCCCAGGGCTTCCCAGCGGCGGTGCAGGTAGTTGTGATCGCTTTCGTCGAACTGGCAGGCATCGGTCATCACCGGGTCGGCGCCCAGTTCGTGCACGCGCCAGTCGGCCTGCACATAGTCCCCGAAGATCAGGGCGGTCTGCTCTTCGACGGTCTTGCCATGGAAGAGGTAGTTGTCCTGCCGGTAGCGCAGAAAGGCCATCCAGGGCCGCAACTCGGCCTGGTAGTAGGTGAAGCCGGCGTCGTTGCGGACGAAGCGGAAGTCGAACACGTAGCCGTTGAACCAGCGCTGGCCGCCGTCGGTGCGCGAGAGCTCGACGCTCATCATCTTGCCCAACACGTCCTTCAGGGCGATGTCCGAACGGTCGGACAGGATTTCCACCGTGTAGCGGAAGTCGCGGCTCAGGCTTTCGTGTGCGTCCAGCCAGTTGGCCACCAGCAGGGTGGCGGCGGGGCCGTCATCCTTGGGGAAGGACAGTTTGAGAATGCGCCGCGCCTGGCGCTGCTCGTTGATGAGTGCGTGCAGCGACTGCACGGCTTCCTGGATGCTGCCCAAGTGGTGTTCCTCCCTGTGCAGCGTCCGGCCGGGGATGCCCGGTGCTGCCAGTTTTTAGTGAATTCGGCTTAATTTATCACGCGCTCATCACGCGCCCACGGTGGTGGCATGCTCTGCGGCATCCCTCAACACCCACGAGACTGCCCATGACCCAGCACCGGACCGACTTCCGCTTCCTCCACCGCCTGCGCGTGCGTTGGGCCGAGGTGGACATGCAGAAGATCGTCTTCAACGCCCACTACCTGATGTACTTCGATACCGCGATCACCGACTACTGGCGCGCGCTGGCGATGCCGTACGAGGAATCCATGCAGCGGCTGGAGGGCGACCTCTATGTGGTCAAGGCCACGGTGGAGTTCCACGGTTCGGCCCGCATGGACGATCTGATCGACGTGGGCCTGCGCTGCCACCGCGTCGGCAACTCGTCCATCGGCTTCACCGGCGCCATCTTCCGGGGTGAACAGCACCTGATCTCGGGTGAGCTCGTCTATGTGTTCGCCGATCCGGCGACCCAGACCTCGCGCCCGGTGCCGCAGGCCTTTCGGGACCTGCTGACCGGCTACGAGGCCGGCCAAGCCATGCTGGACGTGCGCACCGGGGACTGGGCCCGGCTGGGCACCGATGCCCAACGCATCCGCCACGAGGTGTTTGTGCAGGAGCAGGGCATCCCCAAGGACCTGGAGCAGGATGCGGCCGACGCGCAGGCCCTGCACGCCGTGGCGTTCAACCGCCTGGGGCAGGCGGTGGCCACCGGGCGGCTGCTGCCGGCACGGGACGGCGTGGCCCAGATCGGTCGCCTGGCCGTGCACCGCAACCTGCGCGGGAGTGGGGCAGGGCGGCAACTGCTGGAAGCGCTGGTGATCGCCGCGCGGCAGATGGGCGTGCAGACGCTGATGCTGCATGCGCAGGAAAGCGCCATCGGTTTCTACCTGCGCCAGGGCTGGCAAAGCCGCGGTGAACCGTTCGTGGAGGCCGGCGTCCGGCACGTCGAGATGGTGCTGCCGCTCTGATCCGTCCGAGCCTGTCACACGCTCAGGTGACAATAGCGGACTTTGGTATTCGCCGTCGCGAACACCCCGGCTGGCCGGCTTCCATCGGCCGGTTCGGCTGACCGTCCAACCGCTCGTCCATGGCCAAGAAAAAGCGCAACGCACCGCCCGCTGGCGGCGCCACACCGAACCCCCGTCCTGCTGCAGCGCCCGCACCCGAACCGGCCGGGCGCGAGCGCCAGGGTGCGCCCCGCCATGCGATGCCCCCGTCGGCACAGCCGCTGCCCGCCGAGGTGCTCACGGGCGACTGGACCGTGGCCATCCTGGCCCTGATGATGTTCCTGGCGCCGGCCCTGGGTGTGCCGAACGAGCTCATGCTGCAGGACACGCTCAAGTCCATCGTCGTGGCCTTTGCCGCCCTGGGTGCGGCGCTGTTCTTCTTCTGGAACCAGCGCAACCGCCAGCTGCCGCTGCGCTGGCACGGACTGGTCTGGTTGCCGGTGCTGCTCATGGCCTATGCGCTGGGCAGCATGGTCTGGTCTCACACCTTCCTCGCGGGCGTCGAGGCCATCCGCTGGTTCCTGTTCGGCCTGATCGTCTGGCTGGGCCTGAACACGCTGGACCGGGAGCGCCTGCCGACGCTGGCCTGGGGCATCCACGCGGGCGCCTTCGTCGCGTCGCTCTGGACCGCACTCCAGTTCTGGACCGACATGACGTTCTTCCCCCAGGGACCGAACCCGGCGTCCACCTTCGTCAACCGCAACTTCTTCGCCGAGTTCCTGGTCTGCACCCTGCCGTTCTCGACCTGGCTGCTGGTGCGCGCCCGCAACAGCGCCAATGTGACCCTGCTGGCGTTCTCGCTCGGCTTCAACATGGTGGCCATGTTCATGACCGGCACCCGCTCGGCGCTGCTCGCGCTGGCGGCGCTGGCGGTGGTCACCCCGGTCATCCTCTGGCGCTACCGCGACCAGATGGCCGCCCGCAGCTGGGATGCCGGCACCCGCATCCTGGCCGCCGGCGTGCTGCTGGTGACGGTGCTGGGCCTGGGCCTGATCGGCACCGGCAACCCCAAGCTGATCGAGGAAAACCGGGTCGAGGGCCGCGGCCTGACCGCGCTGGAGCGGGGTTTCGCGCGGGCCAAGTCCATGACACAGACCGAGGAGTACACCGAACGCTCGTTCTCGGTGCGCTGGATCATGTGGAAAGCCACCGGCCGCATCATCCAGCAGCGCCCGCTCACAGGCGTGGGCGCCGGCGCCTGGGAAGTGGACATCCCGCTCTACCAGGACGACGGTTCGCAGCTGGAAACCGACTACTACGTGCACAACGAGATCCTGCAGCTGCTGGCCGAATACGGCCTGGCGGGCTGGGTCTTCCTGCTGTGCCTGCTGGCCTACCTGGCGAGGGCCGCCTGGCGCACCTGGCAGCTGCAGGGTGAAGAGGCCCGGGCGGAAGGGCTGCTGCGCGCCATCACGCTGGCCGGTCTGATGGCCTTCCTGATCGTCAGCAACGCCGGCTTCCCCTGGCGCATGGCCAGCACGGGGGCGCTGTTTGCGCTGATGCTGGCCATCCTGGCCGCGTCGGACGCCCGGCTGGCGCAACAGGGCTGGAGCGCTGCCCAGCGCCTGAACTGGAAACCGGCTTTCTCGCAGGTGGCCGCGGTGGCCACGCTGGGCTGCCTGGCCCTGGCGGGCTACATCACGCAGCAGGCCGCTGCCGCTGAAAGTCTGATCGTGCGCGCGACCAAGATCGCGCTGTCGGTCACCCAATCCGGCGACTACAACAACCCGAAGTGGGTGCCGCAGCGCGAGGAGATGCTCAAACTCATCCGCCAGGGCATCGACATCAACCCGCATTACCGCAAGATCACGCCCATGGTGGCCGACGAGGCGGCCAAATGGGGTGACTGGCAGAACGCGGTCTGGATCTGGGAATCGGTGCTCGGCTCGCGCCCCTATGTGGCGGCCATCATGACCAACGTGGCCCGCGGGTACGCGCAGATGGGGCAGCCCGACAAGGCCATGGCGATGCTCGAACGTGCCAAGAAGATCCAGCCACGCGCGCCTTCGGTGCGTTCGCTGGAAGTGATCCTGCTCAGCCGCAACGGCAACGAGGCCCAGGCGCTCGCCATCGCCCGGGAAGACATCAACGCCGACCGCTACGACTACGACATGGTCAACACCGGCTTTGTCCTGGGCATGCGCGCCCGCGACTGGGACCTGGCCATCAAGTCCATCGAATTGCGCAGCAAGGGCTGGCCCGCCACCCGGGCCGACGGCGAAGCCAAGATCGGCAACGCCTGGCTGGGCAAGGGCGATGTCAACAAGGCCATGGAACACTTCCGCGCGGCGCTGGCGGCGACACCGGCCGATCAGCGGCAGACCATGCTCAACGGCATTCCGCAGGGGCTCTGGCCACAACTCCAGCGCTGATGGCCTGAGCGACCGTCACCAGCGCAACTGGTGCTGTGCCGGTCCTTCGGGGCTCCAGCCGGCCGCCGTGTGGGTCCACTCGTGCAGGTCGACACGCCGGTCGGCGCCGTCGGCCCGGACCTGCATCACCAGGCTGCTGCGCGTGCCGTATCCGCGCGCGGGCGCCCGCACGAACGGGCTGGACAGGGCCCGTTCCCAGTCGGCGGGCACCCCGGTGGCGGGCAACCCGTCCGGCGGCACCGATTCATGATCGGCCAGCGCCTCTTGCAGCAGGGGCAACCAGGTCCGATCTGCCTCCGCCAAGGCCAGGGCCCGGGTCAGGGCGGATTTCAGACGCTGCGTCTTGGGCCAGGGCGTGTCCAGCACCGCGTTCGACACACCGTAGATCCCGGGTGCGAGGTCGCGGCGGTGCAGCGTCACCGGTCCGTCGATCTCGCGGTGTGGCGCCAGCGGGTCCCGGTTGCACAGCCAGGCCCAGTGCCCCCGGTGCAGATCCCCCACCACCAGATTGAAGCCGCCGTACGCGCCGGGGTCCAGGTCGGCGGCAAAGGCCGGCAGGCTCTGCTCACCCTGCAGCCAGCGCACGGGCAACTCGCCACGGCTGCGCTGGCCGGCACCCGACAGGCCGTTGCGCACATTGGTCAGCAACGCCACGCGGCCCGATTCGCTCACGCCCAGCCAGGTGCCGCGGTCGCGCCCGTCGCGGCCGGCCCAGATGCCGTTGCCATCGGGCCAGCGGTGCAGGCCTTCCGTGGGACGCTCAAAGAACTCGTCGCGGTTGCCCGCCAGCAGCAGGGGCAGTTCCGGGGAGGTGCCGATGGCAAAGGCGATCAGGCACATGGGCGACGACCGGCGCGGATCAGATGTCGTCCAGAAGGGCGTACGGCAGGGGCAGCAGCTTCAGTTCGGGGCCGGCGGCCGCGCCGGCGTGCAGCGAACCGTCGGTCGCAGCACTGGTCTGCATCGAGACGATGGCATTCCAGCCACCGTCCGGATGGGCCGCAGCAGCGGCCACGGTGCCGCAGGGTTGCGCTGCATCGCCGCTGTGGAACACCTCCTGCCCCACGATCAGCGGGTCACCGGCGGCCACAAGGTAGGCCCGGCGCTTGAGCGTGCCGCGGAACTGGCTGCGCGCCACCACCTCCTGACCGGGGTAGCAGCCTTTCTTGAAGTTCACGCCACCGACCGATTCGTAGTTCAGCATCTGCGGCACGAAGGCTTCGACGATGGGTTGCGTCACCGGTGCGATGCCGCTCATCACCTCCAGCCAGTGCCAGCGGGCCACATCCAGTGCCCCCCAGGCAGCGGGCAGGGCGGCTTCCACCGGCGCCACCCACAGCGCACGGCCGAGTCCCTGCGCCGGATACAGGCCCACCGTCTGACCACCGTCAGCGTTGTCCATCCGGCGCCAGGCCGGCAACTCAAGCCCTTGGCCGGCCAGTCCACGGACCTGGAAGGCCTCGCTCGCATCCGTCAGCTTGAGCTTGGCGCGCAGCACGAACATCGACAGCCGCTTGAGCGTTGACGGCAGCACATCGCGGCTGCAGACCAGCAGGATCTCGTCCGGTGCCCGCTTGAATCCGACGAAGCTGGCCATCAACCGGCCCTTGGCCGAACAGAAGCCGGCCAGGCGTGCGGTGCTCAGGTCGAGCAGGGAAAAATCCTGCGTCAGCTGGCCGTGCAGGAACTTGGCGGCGTCTTCTCCCTGGGCACGGATGACGCCGAGCGTCTCCAGTGGCGGCGTGGCCAGGATGTTGCTGGCACCGGCTGGCAGGGGGGTGGCGTGTTCAGGGCTCATGGCGGTTGGCGCGGACGCAATGGAGTAGGGGCATTGGGGGCCTCAGAGGCGACCGATTATCATGCGGCGCCCACCTCCCTGGCCGCCGTGCAGGCTTGGCCCAGCGGTCCACTCACCCATTGCGCCCAGGTCGCTCCACGCCGCATGCGTCTGCTCAAAAACCTGCTGCTCCTCCTGCTCGCCACCGTTCTGGTGGGTGCGGCCGCCGCATGGTGGTGGCTGCAGCGGCCACTGGAGCTGGCCCAGCAACCGGTGGCGGTGGAGATCGCCGCGGGCAGCTCGGCGCGTGCCACCGCCCAGACCTTGCAGGCCGCCGGCGTCCAGACATCGCCGACGCTGCTGTACGCCTGGTTCCGGCTGTCCGGCCAGTCGCGCGCCATCAAGGCCGGCTACTACGAGCTGGAGCCTGGCCTGACGCCAAGCGGCCTGCTCGACAAGCTGGTCAGGGGCGATCAGGCCATGGTGAGCGTGACGCTGATCGAGGGCTGGAACCTGCGCGAGGTACTCCAGGCTGTGCGCCGGGCCCCCGAACTCCGGCAGGATCTGGATGCCCTCAGCCCGGCCCAGATCATGGAACGCATCGGCTACCCCGGCGTGCACCCCGAAGGCCGCTTCTTTCCCGACACCTACCGCCTGGCGCGCGGCGCCAGCGCATCCAGCCTGCTGCGCGAGGCCGCCCTAGCCATGGAGCGCCGCCTGGCGCTGGCATGGGAACAGCGCGCGCCCGATGCGCAAGTGCGCAGCCCCGAACAGGCCCTGATCCTGGCGAGCATCATCGAAAAGGAAACCGGTGTGGACGCCGACCGGGCCATGGTGGGCGGCGTGTTCAACAACCGGCTGCGCATCGGCATGCGCCTGCAGACCGACCCCACCGTGATCTACGGGCTGGGCGAACGCTTTGACGGCAACCTGCGCAAGGCCGACCTGCTGGCCGATACACCGTACAACAGCTACACCCGGGCGGGCCTGCCACCCACGCCGATTTCCATGCCCGGCTGGGCCTCGCTGCTGGCGGCGGTTCAGCCGGCCAAGACATCCGCCCTGTATTTCGTGGCCCGGGGTGATGGCAGCAGCCATTTCAGTGCCAGCCTGGCCGAGCACAATGCGGCGGTCCAGCGTTACCAGCTCAACCGATGACTTCCACGAACTCCCCCGCCGCCGGTCTGTTCATCAGCTTCGAGGGCATCGACGGTGCGGGCAAGTCCACCCACATCGCTGCGCTGGCCGCCGCCTTTGAAGCCGACGGCCGCCGTGTGACCCTGACCCGCGAACCCGGCGGCACGCCGCTGGCCGAAAAGCTGCGGGCACTGGTGCTGGGCGATGCCATGGACCCGCTGACCGAGTCCCTGCTGGTGTTCGCTGCCCGGCGCGACCACCTCGTCACCGTGATCGAGCCCGCGCTGGCGCGGGGCGACGTGGTGGTCTGCGACCGTTTCACCGACGCCACGTTCGCCTACCAGGGCGGAGGCCGCGGCTTCGACCTGAACACCCTGGGCACGCTGGAACGCTGGGTGCAGTCCACACCGGCCCTGCCGACCGGACAGATCCGCCAGCCCGACCTGACCATCTGGTTCGACCTGCCCGCCGCCACCGCGGCCGCGCGGCTGGCCGATGCGCGCCAGCCCGACCGATTCGAAGCCCAGCCGCGGGTCTTCTTTGAAAGCGTGAGCGCCGCCTACGCCGCCCGCGCAAACGCAGAGCCGCAGCGCTTTGCCCGCATCGACGCCGACCGCCCGCGCGAGCAGGTGTGGCAGGCGGTGGCCGATGTGCTGCTTTCGCGCGGGTGGGTCAGCGCCGAGGCCCTGGCCCGGAGCGCCCGCGCATGAACACGCCCGCCCCCTGGATCGCCCGCCAGCTCAGCGGCCTGCTGCAACAGCGCGGCCATGCCTGGCTGCTGCAGGGGCCGTCGGGCCTGGGCCAGTACGAACTGGCGCTGGGTCTGGCCCAAGCCTGGCTGTGTGAGCGGCCCACCGCACAGGGCGCCTGCGGCCAATGCGACAGCTGCCACCTGGTGGACGGCCGCGCCCATCCGGACTTCGTCGCGCTCATGCCCGAAACCGTGATGCTTGAGCTCGGCTGGCCGCTGCCCGAGGCCGCCCAGAAAGAGATCGACGACAAGAAACGCAAGCCCAGCAAGGACATCCGCGTCGAGGCCCTGCGCGACGCCGTGGCCTTTGCCCAGCGCACCAGCGCGCGCGGGCGGGGCCTGGCGGTGCTGGTCTACCCGGCCGAGCGCATGAACCACATCAGCGCCAACGCCCTGCTCAAGACGCTGGAAGAGCCGCCGGGCGATGCGCGCTTCGTCCTGGCCTGCGAAGCCACGCAGCAGCTGCTGCCCACCATCCGCAGCCGTTGCCAAGCGCACGCCATGCAGTGGCCCGACGAGACCGAAGCGCTGGACTGGCTGCAGGCCCAGGTCGCTGCGGCCGGCGGTCCCGCACCGGCCCGGGAACAGTTGCGGGTCTGGTGGCAGGCCTCCGGTGGACGACCCAGCGACGCACTGGCGTGGGGCGCAGCCGGCCTGACCGCCAAGATCTGGGCCGAACTGCCCGCCGCGGTGGCCCGTGGCGACTGGGGCCACCTCGCCAACTGGCCCGCGGCCCAGCAACTGGACGTGCTGCAGAAGCTCTGCCACGACCTGATGGCACAGGCCAGTGGTGCGCCCCCCCGTTTCTTCGCGCCCGACAACCTGCCGCCCGCGCCCCGCATGCTTTTGCTGAACGCCTGGGCCAAGGAACTGATGGCGGCCGCGCGGTCCGTCGAGCACCCGTTCAACGCCAACCTGATGCAGGACGCCTGGGCCGTTCGTGCCCGCCAGTTGCTGCGACCACGCACCGCAACCGCCGGCTGACGCGGCACCGGACGCTGCCCCACGTGGCGTTCCGGCCATGGCAACAACGGGGCTTCGACACCGTTGTTGCGGCCATCACCATCGGGCTTTGCCGCTAAACTCGCATGCCATGAGCACCTCTCCGTCTGCAGCGACCGCACGTCCCAGCGTGATCCAGCTCTCCATCAAGGAGAAAGCGGCGCTTTATGCGGCCTACATTCCGCTGTTCTCCGACGGCGGGATCTTCATCCCGTCTTCGCGCGACTACCGGCTCGGCGATGACGTGTACGTGCTGCTGAGCCTGCCCGACGACCCTCAGCGTTACCCTGTCGCCGGCAAGGTGGCTTGGGTCACCCCGGCCAAGGCCTCGGCAGGCCGCACCCAGGGCGTGGGCATCCGTTTCCCGGCCGACGAAAAATCGCGTGTGCTCAAGCTCAAGATCGAGGAAATCCTCGGTTCGGCACTCGCCTCCGAAAAGCCCACCCAGACCATCTGAGCTTGCGCCCGCCAGGGCGGGGTGGGGCGGCGTTGCGCTTATCCTCGGTGGATGTTCACCGACTCCCACTGCCACCTGGATTTCCCCGAACTGCGCGAGCAGTTGCCCGACGTGCTGGCCGCCATGCAGGCAGCGCAGGTCGACCGCGCCATCTGCATCAGCACCCGCCTGGAGACCTTCGACACCGTGCACGCGCTGGCCACCGGTCATGCCCAGCTCTGGGCCACGGTCGGCGTGCACCCGGATGAAGCCGACGCGCAGGAGCCCACGCTGGACGACCTGCTCCGCCGCGCCGCGCTGCCCCGCGTGGTCGGCATCGGCGAAACCGGCCTGGACTACTACCGCCTCAACGGCCGCAGCGTGGCCGATATGGAGTGGCAGCGCAATCGCTACCGCACCCATATCCAGGCCGGACGCCAGACCGATCTTCCGCTGGTCATTCACACCCGCAGCGCCTCGGACGACACGCTGGCCATCCTGCGCGAATCAGGGGGCCTGGGCAGCCGGTCCGAGGCGGGCCAGCCCGTCGCCCGGGGGGTGTTCCACTGCTTCACGGAAACCGCCGAAGTGGCCCGTGCCGCGCTGGACCTGGATTTCTACATCTCGTTCTCCGGCATCCTGACGTTCCGCAACGCCGCCGACCTGCGCGAGGTGGCGGCATTCGTCCCGCTCGAACGCATGCTGATCGAGACCGACAGCCCATACCTGGCACCGGTGCCGCATCGTGGCAAGACCAACAGCCCGGCCTATGTGCCGCACGTGGCCCGGCAGATCGCCGAGATCAAAAAATTGCCGATCGAAGCCGTGGCCCAGGCCACCAGCCACAACGCTGACCGGCTGTTCCAGCGCCTGATCACCTGACAAATCATTATGTTTCACATGAAAACAATGAAAAAGTACATTGTTTTTTATATATTTTGCCTGTTCATCGGTTCCGCAGCGGCTGGGGCATTCGACGACTTCTTCTATGCTGCGCGGCGCGACGACGAGTCGGCCATGGTCAAGCTGGCGTTGCGCGGGTTCGACCTCAACACCCGGGATGAGAACGGCAACGCGGCCTTGCTGCTGGCCATCCGGGAGGAGTCCTGGCGGGTGGTGAACTTCCTGGTCGAGCAGCCGCTTGTGCAGGTCGAGGCCCGCAACACGGCGGGCGAAAGCCCGCTGATGCTGGCGGCCCTCAAGGGTCGGCTGCCACTGGCACGGCGACTGATCGAGCGCAAGGCCGAGGTCAACAAACCCGGCTGGACACCGCTGCACTACGCCGCCACCAACCCGGAACCGGTCAGTCTGGAACTGGTGCGCTTGCTGCTGGAACACCATGCCTACATCGATGCTGAGTCGCCCAACAAGACCACACCGCTGATGATGGCCGCGCGCTACGGCACACCCGAGGTGGTGAAGCTGTTGCTGGAAGAGGGGGCCGACCCGACCCTGCGCAACGAACAGGGCCTGACGGCGCTGGACTTCGCCGTCGGCGCCGAGCGCCGGGATGCGACCACCCTGATCGGCAACGCATTGCAAGCCCGCACATCCACCGGCAAGTGGTGACCCGTACGGGCCTAAGGGCGCCTTCGTAGGTGTAACCCACATGAGGTACACGGCCAAAGGCACACAGAATCCCCGTTGACGCAACAACGAGGAGATGACCGTGGCCCTGGCCAGTCAGAAAGATTTCGTGTCCGGACTCATGTTCATGACCGTGGGCGGCTCGTTCGCCTGGGGCGCCGTGGACTACGAGCTCGGTGAAGCGGCCCGCATGGGGCCCGGCTACTTCCCCTTCATGCTGGGCCTGATCCTGGTCGTGCTGGGCACGTTGGTAACGATCAACGCTTTCCGGTCCGGCCCACCCGGCGGCGACAAGATCGGCGCCATCGCCTGGCGGCCCCTGGTCTTCATCCTCGGCGCCAACCTGCTGTTCGGTGCCTTGCTGGTGGGGCTGCCCTCGCTGGGCATTCCGGCGTTCGGCCTGATCGTGGCGATTTTTGGCCTGGTGATCCTGGCTGGCTATGCCCGCCAGGGCGCCAGTCTCAAGGACTCCCTGATCCTGGCCACCGCGCTGTCCATCGGCAGCTACCTGGCTTTCGTGAAGCTGCTGAACCTGCAGTTCCCGGTCCTGCCCTGGTTCCTCGCGAACTGATCCCGAGGAGAACAAGCACATGGATCTGATCAACAACCTCGCGCTGGGCTTTGGCGTTGCCTTCACCCTGCAGAACCTCGTCTACGCCTTCATCGGCTGCCTGCTGGGCACGCTGATCGGCGTGCTGCCCGGCATCGGTCCGCTGGCGACCATTGCCATGCTGCTGCCGGCCACCTACGGCCTGCCACCGGTGGCCGCGCTCATCATGCTCGCCGGCATCTATTACGGCGCACAGTACGGCGGATCCACCACCGCCATCCTGGTCAACCTGCCCGGTGAGTCGTCATCGGTGGTGACCGTCATCGACGGCTACCAGATGGCGCGCAAGGGCAGGGCAGGGCCTGCCCTCGCCGCCGCCGGTCTGGGTTCTTTCTTCGCCGGTTGCGTGGGTACGCTGATCCTCGCGGGTTTCGCGGCACCGCTGACCGAGCTGGCGCTGGAGTTCGGCCCGGCCGAGTACTTCTCGCTCATGATCGTCGGCCTGATCGGTGCCGTGGTGCTGGCCTCGGGTTCGCTGCTCAAGGCGCTGTCCATGATCGTGCTCGGTCTTTTGCTGGGCCTGGTCGGCACGGATGTGAACTCCGGCGTCGCGCGCTACAGCTTCGACATCCCCGAACTCACGGACGGCATCAGCTTCCTGGCCATCGCCATGGGTGTGTTCGGCTACGGCGAGATCATCCAGAACCTGTCGCACCCGGACGAAAAGCGCGAAGTTTTCACCGGCAAGGTCAGTGGCATTCTCCCGACCGGCGAAGACTTCAAGCGCATGATCCCGGCCGTGCTGCGTGGCACCACGCTGGGCTCGGCGCTGGGCATCCTGCCCGGTGGCGGCGCGCTGCTGTCGGCTTTCACGGCCTACACCATCGAGAAAAAGACCAAGCTCCAACCCGGTGAGGTGCCGTTCGGCCAGGGCAACATCCGCGGCGTGGCTGCGCCGGAAGCGGCCAACAACGCCGGTGCACAGACCTCGTTCATCCCGCTGCTGACCTTGGGCATTCCGCCGAACGCCGTGATGGCGTTGATGGTCGGTGCCATGACCATCCACAACATCCAGCCGGGTCCGCAGGTCATGACCAGCAACCCCGAACTGTTCTGGGGCCTGATCGCCTCCATGTGGATCGGCAACGCCATGCTGGTGATCCTGAACCTGCCGTTGATCGGGATCTGGATCAAGCTGCTGACCGTGCCTTACAAGTGGCTGTTCCCGGCGATCGTTCTGTTCTGCGCCATCGGCGTCTACTCGACGAACAACAACAGCTTCGACATCTGGATGGTGGCGCTGTTCGGCCTGATCGGCTACGGGTTCATCAAGCTTGGCTGTGAACCGGCGCCGCTTCTGCTGGGCCTGATCCTGGGCCCGATGATGGAAGAGTACCTGCGCCGCGCGTTGCTGATCTCGCGCGGCGACTGGTCGGTGTTCGTCACCCGTCCGCTGTCGGCCAGCCTGCTGGTGGTCGCCACCATACTGCTGGTGATCGTGCTCCTGCCGTCGGTCAAGAAGAAGCGCGAGGAAGCCTTCGTCGAAGACTGATCGGCGGGCGGCATCTCTCAGCCCCGTCCGGCCTTGGCCTGACGGGGCTTTTTCATGCGGCGACACCAGTTCTCATACATTCTACGATGTATATTATGTTTACTTAAAACAACCAATCTGCATCGCTCTGTACGGCCCGGAAATTGCACCGCTCACCCCGTCACGGCGGCGACCGCTGCGGGGAAACACCAGCCTGGTGCAAACGTCAATTGGCCGCCCCGGACCTACAATTCAAGCCACGACGGGAGTCCAATCCTGTCGCACCCAACTTCACACCCTCAAGGACACTCCCCATGAAAGCTCATCTGCTGACACTCAGTCTGATCGCCGCTGCATCCCTGGTTGCCTGTGGCAAGTCCGAGCCGCCGGCTCCGGCGGCGCCCGCCACGGAAGCACCGGCGGCCGCTGCCGCGCCGGCCGCAGCGCCGAGCCCGTGGCCCGAACTGCGTGTCGCCATCGACCCGACCTACAAGCCCTTCACCTACAAGACCGACACCGGCGAACCGGCCGGCTTCGACGTGGATGTGGCCAAGGCCCTGTGTGATGAACTCAAGAGCAAGTGCGTGTTCGTCGAGCAGGCCTGGGACGGCATGATCCCCGGTCTGCTGGCCAAGAAGTACGACGCCATCATTTCCTCGATGTCGATCACCGAAGAGCGCAAGCAGTCGGTGGACTTCACGGGCAAGTACTACAACACGCCGTCGTGCGTGGTGGTCAAGACCGCACTGAACCTGGGCGCCGAAGCCGCCGGCTTCAAGGGCAAGAAGCTGGGCGTGCTCAAGGCCTCCACCCAGGAAAAGTACGCCATGGGTGAACTCAAGCCGGCAGGCGCCACCATCGTTCCCTACGACGCTCAGGACCAGGTCTATCTGGACATCAAGTCCGGTCGTCTGGACGGCACCGTGGCCGACGTGGTCGAAGTCAACGGCGGCTTCCTGTCCACGCCGGACGGCAAGGACTACAGCTGCGCCGGTGGCCGCATCCCGGTCGAGTTTGACGCCAAGTATTTCGGCGCTGGCGCCGGTGTGGCCATTCGCAAGGAAGACACCGCCCTGCGCGATGCGCTGGACGCGGGCATCAAGGCCATCCGCGACAACGGCAAGTGGAAGGAACTGTCCGAGAAGCACGTCCCGGGCGTGGACATCTGGGGCTCCTGATCCACTGAGCCGAACCGCGAGCGCCGATGACGACCTATTTCATTCAGATCCTTCAGGGCCTGCTGGTCACCCTCGGTGTCTCGCTGGGCGCGCTCGTGGTCGCAGCCGTGCTCGGCCTGGCCGGCGCGGCGGCCAAACTCTCCCCCTACCGCTGGCTCAACTGGGTCGGCGACATCTATTCCACTGTGATCCGGGGTGTGCCGGACCTGGTGTGGATGCTGCTGCTGTATTTCGGCGGGCAGATCCTGATCAACGACCTCTTTGAGGCCATGGGCTACCGCAGCGGACCGCAGATCAATCCCTTCGTGGCGGGCGTGCTGACCATCGGGTTTGTGTACGGCGCCTACATGACCGAAACCTTCCGTGGCGCGATCATGAGCGTGCCCAAGGGCCAGTCGGAAGCCGGCTGGGCGTTCGGCATGAGCCGCTTCTACACCTTCCGCCGCATGGTGTTGCCCCAGATGGTGCGCTTTGCGCTGCCAAGTTTCACGAACAACTGGCTGGTGCTGCTCAAGGCGACGGCACTGGTCTCGGTGATCGGTCTGGCCGACATCACGAACCTGGCCAAACAGGCGGGCGCGGCTGCCCGCGGCGAGATACCGGGCGCTGCCATCATCTTCATGGCATTCGCCGGATTCCTGTACCTGATGATTTCCAGTGTCAGCCTGTACCTGCTGCGCAAGGCCGAAGCCCGGTTCTCCGTGGGCGTGAAGCGGGGGCAGTTCTGATGAACGGCTTCGCGATCATCTTCCAGCCGCAGAACCTCCAGTTGTACTGGACGGGTTTCATCGCGACCATGGAACTGCTGGCGATCAGCCTGGTGGCCGGGGGCCTGCTGACCCTGCCGCTGACCCTGATGCGCGTGTCCAGCAACCGCTGGCTGTCGGCCCCGGTCTGGTTTTTCACCTATGTGGTGCGCGGCACGCCGCTGCTCATTCAGGTGTATTTCATCTACTACGGGATTGCCCAGCTGGAATGGGTGCAGGCCCTGTGGGACACCCACTGGCCCCTGACCTGGTTCAAGGAACCGTTTTTCTGTGCGGTGCTGGCCTTCACGCTCAACACCTGCGCGTACACGGTCGAGATGCTCGCGGGCGCCATCAAGGAAACACCCGCGGGCGAAATCGAGGCCGCCCAGGCCGCTGGCTACGGCCACTGGAACATGATGTTCCGCCTGGTGCTGCCCAGTGCCCTGCGCCGCACCCTGCCCGGCTACTCCAACGAAGTCGTCATGATGCTGCACGCCACTTCGCTGGCCAGTGTGGTGCCGGCACTGTACGACCTGACCAATGCGGCCTACGCGATCTACAAGACCTACTACCTGGCTTTCCAGCCGTTCATCGTGGTGGCGGTGCTGTATTTCGTGCTGACCTTCGTGCTGGTGTACGCGTTCCGCTTGCTCGAACGCCGCTTCCTCGCCTACCTGCGCCCCCAGGCGCATTGAACGGTTCATGGGGCTTGCCCCGTGCCCCCCTGCTCAAGATGCAACAGCAACAGCACCCCCTCCTCTCCCCCTCGCTGGGCACGCAACGCCAACTGGTCAGCTGGCACTTCGGTACGCCGGGCACAGGCCGCAAGGTCTACATCCAGGCCAGCCTGCACGCCGACGAATTGCCGGGCATGCTGGTGGCCGACCATCTGCACGGGCTGCTGGAGGCGGCCGAAGCGCGCGGCGACCTGTTGGGTGAAGTGGTGCTGGTACCCATGGCCAACCCCATCGGCCTGTCGCAGACGGTGATGCACCACCAGGTGGGCCGCTTCGAGCTGGGCAGCATGGAGAACTTCAACCGCCATTACCCGGACTTCTTCAACCTCGTCAAGGACGAGGTGGCCGGTCAACTCAGCGCCGACGCGGAGGCCAACAAGCGCGTCATCCGCGCCGCCATGGCCCGCGCGCTGGACGCGGAAGCGGTACACACCGAACTGCAAAGCCAGCGCAACACCTTGATGCGCCTGTCTCACGACGCCGATCTGGTGCTGGACCTGCACTGCGACTTCGAAGCCGTGATGCACATGTATGTCGAGCAGCCGATGCTGGACCAGATGGCGCCACTGGCCCGCTACCTCGGTGCCCGTGCCTTGCTCTGGGCGCGTGGATCGGGTCCGCTCATCTCGTTCGATGAAGCCCTGTCGGGCCCCTGGTGGCGCCTGCAGGAGCACTTCAAGGACCGCTTCCCCATCCCCCTGGCTTGCGCCAGCACCACGGTCGAACTGCGCAGCCAGACCGATGTGTCCGACGAACTGGCAGCCCAGGACGCCCAGGCCATCATGAACTACCTCTGCGAGCGCGGCGTCCTGGCGGGCACGCCCCCTGCCCTGCCCGCCGCGCTGTGCGAGCCGACGCCGCTGGCGGCCACCGACGACATGCACGCGCCCCACCCCGGCGTGATCGTGTTCCGGCACCAGCCGGGTGATGTGGTGAAAGCGGGTGAGGTGATGGCCCATGTGGTGGACCCGCTGAACCGGCGCCGCACCCCCGTCACCACCTGCACCGACGGTGTGGTCTACGCCCGCCACAACCTGCGCTGGGCCACCACCGGCATGGAACTCTGCCGCGTCGCCGGTACCACCCCCATCCGTTCCGGCAACCTGCTCAGCCCTTGAGCCGCCTCAGAAGAACAACACCATGACCACCAAACTCGAAGCCCTCGACATCCGCAAGAGCTACGGTTCGCACGAGGTGCTCAAAGGCATTTCGCTGACCGCCAAGGCCGGTGACGTGATCAGCATCATCGGCTCCTCCGGCTCGGGCAAGTCCACCTTCCTGCGCTGCATGAACCTGCTGGAGCGCCCGCAGCAGGGCCGCATCATCGTGGCGGGCGAAGAGCTGAACCTGGTCACCGCCAAGGACGGCATGCTCAAGGCCGCCGACGAAAAGCAGCTGCAGCGCGCCCGCGCCCGACTGGCCATGGTGTTCCAGCACTTCAACCTGTGGGCGCACCTGACGGTGCTGGAAAACATCATCGAAGCGCCCATGCACGTGCTGGGCAAGGGCAAGGACGAAGCCATCGAAACCGCCCGCAAATACCTCGACAAGGTCGGCCTGCGCAACGTCGAAGGCAAGTACCCGGCCCACATGTCGGGCGGGCAACAGCAGCGTGTCGCCATCGCCCGCGCGCTGGCCATGGAACCCGAGGTCATGCTGTTCGACGAGCCCACCAGCGCGCTCGACCCCGAACTGGTCACCGAAGTGCTGCGCGTGATGCGCACCCTGGCCGAAGAGGGCCGGACCATGGTGGTGGTGACGCACGAAATGGGTTTTGCCCGCGAGGTGTCCAACCACCTGATCTTCCTGCACCAGGGCTGCATCGAGGAACAGGGCGTGCCGCGCGAGGTGCTGAGCAGCCCCAAGAGCGAGCGCCTGGCCCAGTTCCTCTCGGGCAACCTCAAGTAAACGCCGGGCTCAGGGCGTCAGCGTCAGGCGGCTGGTCCAGGTTTTCGGATCCAGCTGCAGCGGCCGGTATTGCACCGCCGTCCACTCATCGGCCATGTCCCGGTAGCGGCTGGAGAACACATTGCCGCTCTGTCCGGTCTGGTAGATGAAGCGAGAGTTCTCCAGGTCGGCCAGATCGTAGATGGCCCGCAGGCTGGCCGCGTGGCGGTTGGCAAACGGCGCATCGGCCTTGTCCAGGTGGTATTGCCCGACATTGACGGTGAACGGGTCGCCGCCCGTGGGCCGGCGCACATCGAACACCCGTGCCAGCGCAGACACGTTGCCGAAGGGTTTGTGGACCGAATAGGCCTGGTGGGATGCACCCCAGCGCCAGGCCGCCACATCGTTGCCCTGCATCTGTTGCAGGCGGTCCAGCGCCCGACCCAATGCCGCCGAACTCGCCGCAGCACAACCCTGTTCGCCACACCAGTCCTTGTCGTCGCGCGCCAGGATGCCTTCCACCGCGTTGCGGAACAGGCGCTTGCCGTACAACCCCTTGAAGCGCTCCTGCCCCAGCTTCTCGCCCACGGTGCCGCGCGTGAATTCGTCCACCCAGGCCGTGTAGATCAGGGGAGCAGCGCTGTCGGCGCTCATGCGCCCGTCGAAACCCTGCAGCGCGGTCAGCGCCGAGGCGGCTAAAGAATGATCGGAACGCGTCTTCAGTAGGTACGGCAGCAGCAGCAAGGTAGCGGCCGACTGCTGGTCCGCGTGCATGACCTGGAACGACGTCACATCGTGTTTCGGCGTCTCGGCCAGCAGCGCCTCAATGCGTTCCTGACGGTACGGCGGCGCCCAGTCCTGGGTGAGGAAGTGCGGATAGTCCGCGGCGTGGATGCGCTGGTTGGCGGTCGCGATCCAGCCCTTGGATCCATCGTCATGCGGCGTGTCCTCGTACGGCAGCCAGCCGGCCCAGTCATACCGGGCATCCCAACCGGGTGCGGGGGCGATGCCGCGGATGTCATGCCCCGGCCCGCGCACCGGCACCTGGCCGATTGCCTTGTAGGCGATGCGGCCGCTGCGGTCGGCCATGACCACGTTCTGCATGGGCGCGTGGAAGCTGCGGTAGGCCTTGATCAGGTCGTCGACGGACTGTGCGCGGTTGGAGGCCAGCGTGGCCTGCACGTTGCTGTCACGCTCTTCCAGCGCGGTCCAGCGCAACGCAAGTGCGTAGCGGCCGGTGTCGATCAGGTCGCGCGTGCGCCCCGCCACATCGCTGATCACCGGACCGTGCCGGGTGCGGCGCACGGTGTGCTGCACATCGGCCTGCCCCTTGACCCGGATGGTCTCCACACGGGTTTCGAAAGCCGCCCAGGCGTCCCGCCCTTCCGGTGCCGGCACGCGGTACTGGTCGGGCTGCCCCGGGCGCAACTGCTCCAAGTACAGGTCCTGCACATCGGGACCGGTATTGGTGAAACCCCAAGCCACACCCGCCGTGCGGCCCAGCACCACGAACGGCGTCCCGGGCAAGGTGGCGCCGATCACGTCCATGCCCCGGACGCCACCAGCATCCGGCGCCTGAAGCCGGGCGAAGTACCAGATCGCCGGTGCGCTCAGGCCCAGGTGGGGATCGTTCGCGAGCAGCGGCTTCCCGCTGGCACTGCGGCCGCCCGCCACCACCCAGTTGTTCGATCCCTTGCCTTCAATGTTGCCCAGCTCCTGCGCCCACGCGCGCACATCCGAGGCCATCGCAACAGCGTCGTCAACGGTAGCCGCTGCCGCCGTCTGCGCGCCTGCCGGACGGTACACACCCAGTTGCCGATAGAGCTTCGCCAGATCGACTGCCGAAGCGGGCTTCTCGCCCGGGTAAGGCGGGAACAAGGCCCACAACTGCTGCGTGTCCAGCACCTGCAAAGCCGACAGGCGCGCCACCTCATTGCCCCAGTTGCCCCCCAGGTCCAGCGCCATCATCAGCGCCCAGCCTGCGCTGTCGGCTTCGTCCCAGTATTGGCCAGCCTTGGCTGCCGGTCGCGGGTCGCTGCCCAACACCAGGAACTCTGGCGGTAAGGCCTGATCGCCATGTGCGAAGAAGGCATTGACACCGTCGCTGTAGGCCTTGAGCGCCACACGTGCCTCATCGGACAGAAGGGCGACCTGGCGCTGAGCCACCTCGCGGATGCCCAGCGTGCGCATGAGACGGTCGGTGTCCAGCGTGGACGGCCCCAGCAGTTCGGACAGCGTGCCGCGCATGATGCGGCGGTTGAACTCCAGTTGCCAGCCACGTTCCTGTGCATGCACATAACCCATGGCCATCCAGGCATCACGCGGGTCGCTGGCCCGGATATGGGTGACGTCCGCACCATCGCGTTCAACCTGAACAGGGGCGTGCAAGCCGGGCAATGGCAGTTCGCCCTGGGTCTGAGGCAGGCTCTGACGCGCGTACCAGGCGAACAGGATCGCGATGCCCAACAAGGCCAGGCCCAGACCGGCCAGCAGGCGCCGCCCCCAGCGCAACCGGCTGGCCTTCACGAGGTGAGGGGCCCGTGTCCCAGCACCATGCTGCCATCCACCAGGCGGAAGCTGACGGTGGGGGTGCTGTAGTCGGTGAACGGCGAGCCCATGGCGATCTCACCGTCGCTGTGCAGCAGGCACTCCTGACGGCGCAGACAGATCACATGGTCGGATCCCGAGAAGCGTACCCAGGTGCCGTAACTGCTGGTGTCCTCCAGCACATAGCTGCCGGAACGCATGTCGATGTTCGCGTGCATGCGCGATACGCGCGGGTCGTTGACCACGAAGTCCGCTTCCGGGACACGACCGATCTTCAGCGGCAGGTCGGTCAGGTTGAACTTCAGGCTGGCATCAAGCCAGCCCAATTCGATGCCGCCGAACACCGACTCGGTGGTCTTGCGCAATGCGTGCAGGTCTGCCGGCAATGTCAGGAACTCCGAGAGCATCTCCGACTGCCACTCGATGCGGAACACCTCACAGGGTTCCACACGCCCTTTGATGCGCATGGGGCCCAGGCTGCGGCTGCGAACGCCGCTGCCACGGGCCAGTTTGCGCACGACGGTGTCGGTCGCCAGGATCTGTTCCGGTCCGGCCAGATCGCTCAGCCGGGAGGCCACATTGACCGCATCGCCAAAGCAGTCACCGTCCACCAGCACCACCTGTCCACGCGCCATGCCGATCTGCATCAGCAGCTTGAGACGATTGGGCCACTGGGCGACGCGCTGAGAATGCTCCTGCTGGATCTGCATCATCGCTTCGACCGCCTGCTGGTTGGCGGTGAAGGACAGCAGCACGCCATCCCCCAGCATCTTCACGACCTGGCCGCCATGTTCCTGCCCGGTGGCACCGATCCACTGCGTCAGCTTGGTGATGGCCTGTGCCGCCCGGTCGTTGCCGAGGGTTTCGAACACGGACACGCTGCCGGTCAGGTCAACAAAAGCGATCGTCAGTTCAGCCATGGAGCCAGGGTGTGAATCATTTCATTACATCACAGGTCAAGGGCACACTCCGCCACCTTTCCAGCCGGACTCAACACACATCGAACGTGACTTTTAGCACGCCGCGAGCAGTCCAAAACGCGGGTGTAGAAGCGATCCACGGTCCTTTTCCCGAATTCAGAAAGAGGGATGCCAATGACTTATGGCACTGTTGCCCTAGGACCACGAATTCAGGGGCCGAGCAGTGCATAGGTATTCAAAATGTCACGTGATGCCTGAATGACACCCGCTAAGCACATGATTTGACGGTTGTTTTTTTGACTTTAATCAGCTTTCTGCGATTGCGCGACAGGGCCCAAGCCCGTATCCTTCGCCCACTAATCAAGACAGTCGTTGGAGTCATCGTCATGCGTTGGATGAAACCCGGATTGCGAAACACCATCTCAGCCCTGCTGGGGACCGAGATACGCAAAGACTCACCAGAAGCACTGGAGCCGGTACGCGTGGCCATGTTGTCTGCCCTGGGCGAGGAAGGGGCTGCGATCAACCCCCGACTCAAGCACAGGCTGATGTATCTGCACGATGCACATGCCCTCTGGTATGCGCGCTCGGAAATGGTCGCGGTACTCAGCCGCCTGCACGGCGAAGCCAAGGCGGTGGACACCGTGATCGGTCTGTCCCCCGTGTTCCGGGGTCTGGTTCCCAACAGCCTGATGGAGTCGTGCCGCCTGCGCCGCTGACACGCTTTCCACGATGAACAAAAAAGCCGCTCCATGAGCGGCTTTTTTTTGGTCAGTGCGTCACCCCGTGTCCCCAGTACAGCAGCGCGTCACGCCCTTCTGTCACCAGATCCACACGCTGCCCCACCGGCAGCAACACCTTGGTCGGCACATGACCGAACGGCAGACCCGTCAGCACCGGTGCCTTGATACGGCTGCGCAGCCAGTCCACCACCGTCTGCAGCTTGAAGCCCCGGTCGTGCGGCGACAGCTGATAGCGGTTGAAGGCCCCCAGCACGACGGCCTTCTGTTGCTCCAGCACACCCGCATGCAGCAGTTGCGTGATCTGCCGTTCGATGCGATAGGGATGCTCGTTCACGTCTTCAAGGAACAGGATGCCGCCCTTGACCGGCGGTATCCAGGGCGTGCCGACCAAGGCGCACAGCACCGTCAGGTTGCCTCCCCACAGCGTGGCATGCCCGACCTCAATCTTCGGCTCAGCCGCAGTTGACTTGCTGCGCGCCTGCAATGCGGGGAGATCGGTCTTGGGCAACACCCATCCAGCGCCTTCCCCCTGCCCGCACAGCAGATCATCAAA
Organism: uncultured Hydrogenophaga sp.; assembly: GCA_964550405.1. Taxonomy (GTDB): domain Bacteria; phylum Pseudomonadota; class Gammaproteobacteria; order Burkholderiales; family Burkholderiaceae_C; genus Hydrogenophaga. The sequence goes on from CAZJZD010000001.1 coordinate 41,614, forward strand.
ACAGGCCTCCATGATGTCGTCGGGTTGCTCGGCCCCGAAGTCTTCGCCCAGCGCAGGTCCAGCCCAGGTGATGGCGCCGGTTTTGGCCAGCAAGGCGCTCTGCAAGGCGGTGAAGTCGCTCAGGCCGACAAAACGCGTGCCTTTCTCGACGGCCTTGGCGATCTTTTTGTAGGGCAGGTCCGGCAGGATGCGGGTCAGGCCATATCCTCCGCGCGAGATCAGGGCCACGTCCGCCCCGCTGGCCGCCGCGCGCGCGATGGCGGCCAGGCGTGTCGAGTCGTCGCCGGCAAAGCGCGTGTGACTGGCCAGCGCAGCCTCGTCAACCTCGACCTCGTGACCCAGCTGCTGCAGCCGTTTGACCCCGCGGCGGAAGGCAACCTTGTCGCGCACAGCGCTGGACGGTGAATAGACGTAGATGTGGCTCATGGAATGTCGGTTCGCGATCAAAAAGAGAAATGCCGGCAGGCCGCTTGCGCGATGGTCTCGCCGTGCTCCGGTACGAAGTGACCGGTGTCCGGGAGTATCCACGGCGGCGGGCACCCCCGGATGTCCTGCGCCAGGCCCCGCATCACTGGCTCCCCCAGCACCGGGTCCTGCGCGCCGATCACCATCAGGCAGCGCCCCTGCCACTGCTCGCGCCAGAACGCACGGGCCAGGCGGGACACCTCGGCGCCGTCATCGGCAGGATGCTCCGGGACCAGGCGCGGAAAGGCCCGCAAGGCGGCCCGGTGACCGGCGTCGGGGAAAGGCGCGTCGTAGGCCGAACACTCTTCCACGCGCAGGTGCGGGTTGCCGCGCGCAAACAGGCGGCCCACGCCGTACTGCGGCTTGCTGGCGCACATTTCGCGCCAGGCCAGGAAGCCGGGCGAAAGCGGTCTGTCACCGGTGGCGAGCAAGGTGTTCATCACCAGCAGGCCCCGGTACCGGTCAGGCGCGGCCATGGGCAAGGTCAGGCCCAGCAGGCCACCCCAGTCCTGCACCACCAGCACCACATTGCGAAGGTCGAGCCGTTCGACCAGTTCGAGCAGCACTTGCCGGTGCCAGCCAAAACGGTGAAACGAATCCTTCTTGGGCTTGTCGCTCTTGCCGAAGCCGATCAGGTCGGGTGCGACCACGCGGTCCCCGGCTGCGAGGAATACCGGCAGCATCCTGCGGTACAGGTAGCTCCAGGCCGGGTTGCCGTGCAGGCAGAGCCAGGTGCGCGGTGCGTTGACAGGCCCTTCGTCCAGATGGTGCAGGCGCAGCCCCTGAAGGGACGGCAGGTCGCTGATGTAGTGCGGTGCCCAGGGGAAGTCCGGCAGCCCTTCGAAGCAACGTGCCGGTGTGCGCAGCGCATCTTCGCGCAGCGGGTGCGCTTCGCGGCGCTGCTGTTCGCGTCGCGTGCGGAAAAAGTCGCTGAGCAAGGCGCCGCACTCCTCGGCCCGCACCCCCCCCGACACCAAGGTCTGGTGGTTCAGCCGCGGCTGCGCAAACAGATCCAGCACCGAGCCAGCCACACCGGTCTTGGGATCGGCAGCGCCGAAGACCACCCGCCGGATACGTGCGTGCAGCATCGCACCACTGCACATGGCGCAGGGCTCCAGCGTCACGAAGAGCTCGCAATCGTCCAGGCGGTAGTTTCCCAAGGTCTGCGCCGCCGCGCGCAGGGCGGCGATCTCGGCATGGGCCGTTGGGTCGTTGGAGCCCACGGGGGCATTCCGTCCCACCCCGACTACCCGGCCCTGGTGCACCACCACGGCGCCGACCGGTACCTCGCCCGCCACTCGTGCGGCTTCGGCTTCTTTCAGGGCCAGGCCCATGTAGTCCGCGTCGTTCATGGTGCCATTGTCCCGCAGCCTGCGGGCCGCACTCAGGCGAACAACGACGGTTGCCGGTCCCGCAACGGCCAGCGCGTCAAAACGTCGTGGTGCCCCCGGCCGTAGTGGCTGTCAACCAGCAACACTTCTGTCACGTCCCAAGCCACGGGCTCGATCCGTTGGGTGCTGACGGGTGCATGTTGGTAGTCCACGGTGATGTGCGGGTGGAAGCGGGACCGTATCCGTTCTCCAGGCCATCCGACCCTGAGCAACGCATTGACGAGCTGACGGCGCAGATGGAACAACGGCCACACCCCGGCGCCCTGACCTGCGAGCTCAACCGTACCCACGGCGTTTTGGGAAGCGCGCGACTGCAGTGTGTCGAAACAGACCCGGAACGGCACCTCTTCCAGCAGTCCGCCCGCGTTGCGCACGATTTCCAGGGTCTCGGACGGAATGCGTTGTGGGTATGAGCCCAGCGGTATCAGCGTGGTGTGCAAGCGCTCAGCGGCCATCGGTTTGGAAGGACCACGATAGGCGAGGTTCAGCTGCCACTGTATGCAAACGATAGCCGCGGCCACCGATGGTGGCAGGTGCAGCATGAAATACAGATCGTGACGGGGGACCACGCATCACCTCCTTGGGCGGGTTTTGCATGGATTCCATTCTGCGCCAATACTGTTTATTTGAACAGTATTGGGCAACCATCATTCCCACTCAATGGTCGCGGGCGGCTTGGAGCTCACGTCGTAGGTCACGCGGTTGATACCGCGCACCTCGTTGATGATGCGGCTGCTGACTTTCTTGAGCAGCGCGTACGGCAGTTCGGCCCAGTCCGCCGTCATGAAGTCGCTGGTCTGCACCGCGCGCAGGGCCACCACGTAGTCGTAGGTGCGGCCATCGCCCATCACGCCCACGCTCTTGACGGGCAGGAACACGGTGAAGGCCTGGCTGGTCAGGTCGTACCAGCTCTTGCCGCTGTTGTGGTCGATGGTCGAGCGCAGTTCCTCGATGAAGATGGCGTCGGCCCGGCGCAGCAGGTCGGCGTACTCCTTCTTCACTTCACCCAGGATGCGCACGCCCAGACCCGGGCCCGGGAAGGGGTGGCGGTAGACCATATCGTGCGGCAGGCCCAGGGCCACGCCCAGTTCGCGCACCTCGTCTTTGAACAGGTCGCGCAGCGGCTCCAGCAGCTTGAGGCCCAGCTGCTCGGGCAGGCCGCCCACGTTGTGGTGGCTCTTGATGGTCACAGCCTTCTTGCTCTTGGCGCCACCGGACTCGATCACGTCCGGGTAAATGGTGCCCTGGGCCAGCCACTTCGCGCCCTTGGCGCCGTCGCCCTTGAGCTTGGCGGCTTCGGCCTTGAACACATCAACGAACAGGCCGCCGATGATCTTGCGCTTCTTCTCGGGGTCGGTGACCCCGGCCAGCTGGCCCAGGAACAGCTCGCTCGCATCGACGCGGAGCACCTTGGCGTGCAGCTTGCCGGCGAACATGTCCATCACCATGTCGCCCTCGTGCAGGCGCAGCAGACCGTGGTCCACGAACACGCAGGTCAGCTGGTCGCCGATGGCGCGGTGGATCAGGGCTGCGGCCACCGACGAATCCACGCCGCCGGACAGGCCCAGGATGACTTCCTCGTCACCCACCTGCTCGCGGATCTTCTGCACCGCTTCCTCGATGTGGTCGCGCATGATCCAGTCGGGCCGGGTGCCGCAGATTTCCAGCACGAAGCGCTCCAGCAGTGCTCTGCCTTGCACCGTGTGCGTGACTTCCGGGTGGAACTGCACCGCGTAGTAGCCGCGCGATTCGTCGGCCATGCCGGCGATGGGGCATGCCTCGGTGCTCGCCATGAGCTTGAAGCCCGGGGGCATTTCGGTGACCTTGTCGCCGTGGCTCATCCACACCTTGAGCATGCCGTGCCCTTCGGGCGTGGTGAAGTCGGCGATGTCCTTGAGCAGCGCCGTGTGACCACGGGCACGGACCTCGGCGTACCCGAACTCGCGGGTCTTGCCGGCCTCGACCTTGCCGCCCAGCTGCTGAGCCATGGTCTGCATGCCGTAGCAGATGCCCAGCACCGGCACGCCCAGCTCGAACACCGCGTCGGGCGCCTTGTCATCCACCTCGTAGACGCTGGCGTGGCTGCCCGAGAGGATCACACCCTTGAGCTGGCCGTCGGCGGCGAACTCGCGCACCCACTCGCTGCTCACGTCACACGGGTGGACTTCGCAGTACACATGCGCCTCACGCACGCGGCGGGCGATGAGCTGGGTGACCTGGGAGCCAAAATCGAGGATGAGGATTTTCTGGTGCTGCATGGCGTTCGGTGATGTCTGCAGAAAAAAGAAAAAGGCCGTCCCGGTGGACGGCCTGCTGGGCGAGGCGGATCAATCCGCCCGGTAGTTGGGCGCTTCCTTGGTGATCTGCACGTCGTGCACATGGCTCTCGCGGATGCCGGCCGAGGTGATCTCGACAAACTCCGCCTTGGCACGCATGTGCTCGATGGTCGGGCAGCCGCAATAGCCCATGGAAGCGCGCAGGCCGCCGGCCATCTGGAAGATGATGGACACGACCGAGCCCTTGTAGGGCACGCGGCCTTCGATGCCTTCAGGCACCAGCTTGTCGGCGTTCGGGTTGCCGGTGCTGCTCTCCTGGAAGTAGCGGTCGGCGCTGCCCTGCTGCATGGCGCCGATGGAACCCATGCCGCGGTAGCTCTTGTAGCTGCGACCCTGGTACAGCACGATCTCGCCCGGCGCCTCCTCGGTGCCGGCGAACATGCCGCCCATCATCACGGTGTTGGCACCGGCCGCGATGGCCTTGGCGATGTCACCGCTGTAGCGGATGCCGCCGTCGGCGATCATGGGTACGCCGGTGGTCTGCAGCGCGGTCGCCACGTTGTCGATGGCCATGATCTGCGGCACGCCCACACCCGCCACGATGCGGGTGGTACAGATGGAGCCGGGGCCGATACCGACCTTGACACCGTCGGCACCGGCTTCCACCAGCGCCAGGGCGGCACTGCCGGTGGCGATGTTGCCGCCGATCACGTCCACCTGCGGGTAGTTCTGCTTGACCCAGCGCACGCGGTCGATCACGCCCTTGCTGTGACCGTGGGCCGTGTCCACCACGATGGCGTCCACACCAGCCTTCACCAGCGCTTCCACGCGCTCCTCGGTGCCCTCGCCCACACCCACCGCAGCGCCCACGCGCAGACGGCCGGCGGCGTCGCGCGCGGCATTCGGGAAGTTCAGCTGCTTGGTGATGTCCTTGACCGTGATCAGGCCCTTGAGCTCGAAGGCGTCGTTGACCAGCAGCAGGCGCTCGAGCTTGTGCTTGTTCAGCAGCGCCTTGGCCTGTTCCGGCGTGGTGCCTTCGGGCACCGTGATCAGGCGCTCGCGCGGGGTCATGATCTCGCTGACCGGCAGGTCGTAGCGGTTTTCGAATCGCAGATCACGGCCGGTCACGATGCCGACCACCTTGCCGGCGTCCACCACCGGGAAGCCGGACACGCCCAACTCGTCGGACAGCTTCATCACCTGGCGCACGGTCGTGGTCGGGCTGATAACCACCGGGTCGCGCAGCACGCCGGACTCGTAGCGCTTGACCTTGGCCACATGGGCGGCCTGTTCTTGCGCCGAGAGGTTCTTGTGGATGATGCCGATGCCGCCCTCCTGGGCGATGGCAATCGCCAGCCGAGCTTCCGTGACCGTGTCCATGGCCGCGGAGACCAGAGGAAGGTTCAGGCGGATGTTGCGAGTGAACTGGGTGGCGAGGGAGGTGTCCTTGGGCAGGACCTGGGAATACGCGGGGACGAGCAGAACGTCGTCAAAAGTGAGCGCTTTGCCGAGGAGGCGCATGGGGTAAAGCTCCAAAAGTCGGATTGTAGCTGGCTCACCGAATCGGTCTGCCACCAACCCCGACGCCCTTCCAATGCGCCATCCAGCGGACAGATTCGACCGTACAGGCACTCGGACTCACCACTGTGCGCAAGTGGACACAGTGCCGAAACCAAAGCGCTAAACTGCCCGCATGACTTCGATCCGCAACTCGTTCGCAGGTCGGCGGTGCCTGGGGGCTGTCGCCTTGCTGGCTGCCTTGAGCAGCACACCGGCCATGGCCCAGTGGCAATGGATTGACGGCACGGGCAGCCGCGTGTTCAGCGATACCCCGCCGCCCGCCGGCACACCGGACAAAAACATCGTCAAGCGCCCCGGCATTGCACGAGCGAGTGCGCCAGCGCCTGCGCCTGCGCCGACCGCCACCGTGGCTCCCCAGACCGACACCGCGGCAAAGGCGCCTGTCAAGGACAACGAGCTGGAGTCCCGCAAAAAACAGGCGGAACAAGCCGAGCAGGCCAGGAGAAAAGCCGAACAGGAACGCATCGCCAAGATCCGCGCCGAAAACTGTGACCGCGCCACGCGTGCCAAGGCAACCCTGGACTCCGGCATCCGGATCGCCACCACGAACGCCAAGGGCGAACGTGAGATTCTCGACGACAAAGCCCGGGCCGACGAAGGCAAGCGGCTGGACGAGGTGATCCGCAGCGACTGCGGACCGATGCCCCAGGCGGCACCTCAGTAACCGGCTTTAGACCCCGGGCGTCGCTTGGCAAACAGGCCGGCGCCCCGTGCCCCCTGCCCCACGAAACGCTCTCGCCGCGCGACCTTGGGGTCCACCCTCAGCGCCCGATAGACCTCGACCCGGTCGCCTTCGCGCAACCGCGTCTCACGACCGGCCTTGCGGTTCCAGATGCCAGTCGGCAACGTGCGGGTCTCGGGAAAACGCTCCAGCCACCCCGCCTGGTCCAGCGCCTGCTCCAGGGTGCATCCTTCCGGCATGTCCAGTGAAAGTTCATGCACATCGCGTGGCGCGGCCGCGTACACCAGCGTGATGTTCATGCGCCGTAGACCTGGTCAGCGCGTTTGACGAAGGCATCCACCAGACTGCCCGCGATCTTGTCAAACACCGGCCCGACGAGCGTTGCCAGCGTCTGGCTGGAGAATCCGTAGGTCAGGCGGAACTCAACCTTGCAGGCGCGCTGGCTGCCGTCGCCCAGCGGCGTGAAATCCCAGATACCCTCGAGGTGCGAAAACGGCCCGTCCACCAGCTCCATGAGCACCTGACGGTCGTCCACATGGCGGTTGCGAGTGGTGAAACTCTGGCGCAGGCCGCTGATCGCCATGCCGACCTTGGCCACCATGCCGTGGTCGTCGCGCTCGATCACTTCGCTGTGGTCGCACCAAGGCAGAAACTGCGGGTAATGCTGAACATCGGTCACCAGCGCGAACATTTCGTGCGCGCTGTGCCAGAGCAGGACGGACTTCTGGATCGTTTTCATACAATCAATGCCCTTGCCGCGTACGCACCTGGTGCATCTGCACCGGCTGCGGCAGGCGAACCGATTGTATGGGCCATGGTTATTGCGCTGACCGGCCCCATCTGAGCTTGCATGGCCACCAAATCCAGCCCGACCAAGGGCAAAGCCCCCGATTCACGCATCGCCGACAACAAGAAGGCTTTGTTCAACTACGCCATCGAAGAACGCTTCGAGGCGGGCGTCGTGCTGCAGGGCTGGGAAGTCAAGGCCCTGCGCGAGGGCAAGGTGCAGCTCACCGACGGTTATGTGCACATCCGCGACGGTGAGCTGTTCCTGATCGGCTGCCAGATCAACCCGCTCAAGACGGCGTCCACCCACGTCAACCCCGATGCTGTGCGCACCAAGAAGCTGCTGCTGCACAAGGAACAGATCCGGCGCCTGGTCGGCAAGGTGGAGCAGAAGGGCTACACCCTCGTGGCCCTGAACCTGCACTGGAAAAACGGCAAGGTCAAATGCGACATGGCCCTGGCCAAGGGCAAGGGTGAACACGACAAACGCGACACCATCAAGGATCGCGAGGGCAAGCGCGAGGTGGAGCGGGCACTCAAGCACCGCTCGCGCTGAATTTTTCCAGTCCGGTGGAATAAACCGGACCACCACGGTGTTCATGGAAGTGCAGACCGTCTGCACACCCACTTTTCAGGAGTCACCATGAAACACCTTGCTCTCGTCGTCACCCTTTCCGCCACCCTGCTGGGTGGCTGCGCTGCCATGGACTACGGCAGCAGCCCCGCCAAGACCAGCCAGGGCATGCTGGTCGGTCCCAACGACATGACGCTCTACACCTTCGACAAGGATGTGGCCAGCAGCGGCAAATCGGTCTGCAACGGCCCCTGCGCCACCAACTGGCCGCCGCTGATGGCCAGCGACGGCGACAAGGGTCGGGGTGACTACAGCGTCATCACCCGCGACGACGGCAAGAAGCAGTGGGCGTTCAAAGGCAAGCCGCTGTACTTCTGGGTCAAGGACAGCAAGCCGGGCGACGCCACCGGTGAAGGCTTCAACGGCGTCTGGCGCGTGGCCAAACCCTGACCCCCTGCGCTGAACGCCAACGCCCATGGACCCGCAGGCCCTGTTGCCCCACATCCCCGGCCTGCGGCGTTACGCACGGGCGCTGACCGGGGATGCCTGGGCCGCCGACGATCTGGTGCAGGACACGCTGGAGCGCGCCTGCAGCAAATGGCGGCTGTGGCAGGCCGGCACCGACCTGCGGGCCTGGCTGTTCACCCTGATGCACAACCTGCAGGCCAACCAGTGGCGCAGCAGCCTCAGGGAACGCCAGGCCGGTCCACCGGTGGATCTGGACGGTGTGCAGCACGAGTTGCCGGCCCCTCCCGCTGCCACCGATACCGGTATCGATCTGCAGCGCTGCCTGCTGCGCCTGCCCCCGGAACAGCGGGAGGTGCTGTTGCTGGTGAGCCTGGAAGACCTGTCCTACGATGCCGTGGCCCGCATCACCGGGGTGCCGGTCGGCACTGTGATGTCCCGCTTGTCCAGGGCCCGTCAGCGGCTGCACCAGTTGATGGAAGGCGACGCACCGGAACGCAGCGTCGCAGCCGTTCCCCTGCGGCGACTGAAATGAACCCCGCGTCTGCCATGACCACCGATCACGACCCCCTTCGACCCGAACCGTCGCCATCCGACGCCGAGCACTTGCTGGCGCTGCGCCAGCGTGAGACCTTGCGGTCGCTCCACACCGACGTGCTGGACGAGCCCATTCCGGCGGCGATGCTGGACACGATCCACCACGCAGCCTCGACGCGTCAGCGCCAGGCGCGCTGGTGGCGCTGGGGCGGCATGGCGGCCAGCGTGGTGCTGGCGTTTGGTGCCGGCTGGCTGTCGCATGGCTCGGTGGGGCCTGGCACTGCGGCAAACGGTCGGGCCGACGCCGCTCCGCTGGCCTTTGCCCGACAGGCGGCCGTGGCCCATGCGGTGTACGCCGTCGAACAGCGGCACCCGGTTGAAGTGTCGGCGGCCGAGCAGGAGCACTTGGTGCAGTGGCTGTCCAAGCGCCTGGGCAAGCCCTTGAAGGCGCCGGTACTCAATGACGAGGGCTTTGAGCTGATGGGCGGACGCCTGCTGCCGGGTGGCGACGGCGCACGCGCACAGTTCATGTATCAGGGGCGCGACGGCCAGCGGCTGACCCTCTACGTCGGCGGTCTGCCAGCGCCAGCAGCCGAGGCACCGTCTTCTGCAGAAACCGCTTTCCGGTTCACCGAAGAAGGCCCGGTCCCCGGTTTCTACTGGGTGGACAAGGGGTTCGGTTACGCGCTGTCCGGGGCTCTCCCCCGGGACCAGCTGGCCCGCCTGGCCCGGCTGGTCTACCAGCAGCTCTGACGCTCAGGCGCCCAGATCGCGCAGCGGGTGTGCGGCCGCCGGCCAGGGGCTGGTGAAGAACGCCTGCACGGCGTCCGTGGTCACGTCCTCGATGCGGGCCGGGTTCCAGCGGGGCGCGTGGTCCTTGTCCACCGCCAATGCACGGATGCCTTCAACGGTCTCGCTGGCGGCGCCGGGCCGCAGGTGGAAGCAGTGGCGCACCAGATCACGTTCCATGCGCAGCTCGTCGGCCAGCCCCATGCTTCGTGCCCGACGCACCTGCTCCAGCACCACGTGCAGCATGAGCGGCGAACGTTTGCGCAGCAGGGCCGCCGTCTCGCGTGACCAGTCGCCCGGAGCGGCTTCGAGCGCTGCCACGATCGCGGCAGCGCTGTCCAAAGAAAACACACGGTCGATGTCGGCCTGCGGGAAACCGGCCTTGGGCGGTGCCTTCTGGACGTGGTTGAGGCACCAGCGCTCGACCGCCTCGCCGTTCTCGTAGGGGGTCGCGCCCAGACTGTCCCAGAGGCCCAGCTGGCGGCCACTGTCCATGACGGCGTCGGCCAGCCCGGCGGCCAGCGCCTGCGGGCCGTCGAGCACCAGGCCGGTCAGGGCCAGGTATTCGCCCAGCCGCCCCGTGCAACGGCTGAGGAAGTAGCCGCCGCCCACGTCCGGAAACAGGCCGATGCCGGTCTCGGGCATGGCGATCTTGCTGCGCTCGGTGACGATGCGCAGGCTCGCCCCCTGGCTGATGCCCATGCCACCGCCCATGCAAATGCCGTCCATGAAGGCGATGTAGGGCTTCGGATAGGTGTGGATCAGGTGGTTGAGCGCGTATTCCTCGGTGAAGAAATCTTCCAGCTCGGGATTGCCGGCCAGCGCCGCCTGGTGGAAGAAGCGGATATCGCCGCCCGCGCAGAAGGCACCGAACGGTCCCTCCTTGTTCACACCGCGGATGGCCACCGCCAGCACTTGCGTGTCGTCGCGCCAGGCCAGCAGTGCCGCGGTGATGTCGCGGATCATGCCCAGCGACAGCGCGTTCAGCGCCTTGGGCCGGTTGAGGGTGATGCAGCCGACGCGGCCGCGGACTTCGGTGATGACGTGGGTCTCGGTAGCGTTGACATTCATCTGGGATCTCCTCGTGATCGGATCAGTGCGGTGTGGCACCGCTTTCGTCGGGCAGCGGTTCAGCGTTCACCCGGCCACGCCAGGCCAGTAGTTCGTTGATCAGCAGCGCGGCGATCACCACACTGCCACCGAGCAGCACCTCGCGGCCAGGGGTCTCGTTGGCCCAGAGCCAGGCCCAGACGATGCCGAAGATCACTTCCAGCAGGGCCAGCAGCGAGACTTCGGGCGCCTTGAGCGAACGGGCACAGACGACGGCCAGGGCACAGGGAATGGCCAGCTGCACCAGACCCAGCATGGCCAGCCAGGCGATGTCACCGGCCGTGGCGGCGAAAGGGGTTGCCAGGGCCAAGGTGGCGGCGGCAGACAGGATGGCCCCCACCAGCACCGCCGGCACCAAGTCGATGGACTCGCCGTGCTGCTGGCTGCGCTGCACCACGGTCCAGTTGATGGCACCGGCCACCGGCACACACAGCGCGAACAGCGAGCCCAGCACCAGCCCTGAAGCATTGGCCGAGGGATCGGTGAAGGCGGCCCACATCTGGCTGCCGTACATGTAGACGATGCCCAGGCCCGCCGCCACGATGGCCAGCCATGTGCGCAGCGGCAGTCGCTGCCCGATGAAGATCCTCGCCACCAGGGCGGTGAACAGTGGGCCAGCCGCCATGACCACCAGCACATTGGCCACGCTGGTGAACGTCAAGGCCAACATGAAGGCGGTGAACATCACGCTCCAGCAAAGGCCGGACGCCCAGAACGAGCGCGAGCCCGCCAGGATGCCCCAATGACGCTCCAGCCAGCTCTGCCCCGCGGACGAAACGGCTGCTGCCGCGCGGTCGCTGGCCCGCCAGACTGGCAGGATGACCAGCAGGGACAAGGCCGTGAAAGCGCTTCGCCAGAAGGTCACTTCAAAGCGCGCAGCCGACTCCAGCTGACGCGAGACCACGCCTGCGATGGACCACATCAGCGTGACCACGACCATGAGCAACACCGCCTGGGTGTGGCTCAGGCGATTGAGCAGCTTGAACGGCATGGTGTGCGTCGGGCGGCGGCACAGGCCACCGCTTTCATCAGGCCTCGCGCGAGGCGCGCTTGCGATCGTGTTCCTTGAGGTGGCGCTTGCGCAGGCGCACGCTCTTGGGCGTGATCTCAACCAGTTCGTCGTCGTCGATGAAGTCCACGCCGTATTCCAACGTGAGGTCGATCGGCGGCGTGATCTTGATCGCGTCTTCCTTGCCGGACACGCGGAAGTTGGTCAGCTGCTTGGTGCGGGTGGCGTTGACCACCAGATCGTTGTCGCGGCTGTGGATACCGACGATCATGCCTTCATAGACCGGGTCGTTGGGCTTGACGAACATGCGGCCACGGTCGTCGAGCTTGCCCAGGGCGTAGGTGAAGATTTCCCCCTCGTCCATGGAGATCAGCACGCCGTTCTTGCGGCCACCGATATCACCCTTGTGAGGCTCGTAGCCGTCGAAGATCGAGGCGATCAGACCGGAACCACGGGTCAGGTTCAGGAACTCGTTGGAGAAACCGATCAGACCCCGGGCCGGGATGCGGTACTCCAGGCGCACACGGCCACGGCCGTCCGGCTCCATGTTGATCATCTCGCCCTTGCGCAGACCCAGGGCCTGCATCACGCCGCCCTGGTGGATTTCTTCCACGTCGGCCGTGACCAGTTCCATCGGCTCGCACTTGACGCCGTCGATTTCCTTGAACATCACGCGCGGCTTGGACACGGCGAGTTCGTAGCCTTCGCGGCGCATGTTCTCCAGCAGGATGGTCAGGTGCAGTTCGCCCCGGCCACAGACCTCGAAGATGCCGTCCTCGTCGGTTTCCTTCACGCGCAGCGCGACGTTGCTCTGCAGCTCTTTCTGCAGGCGGTCCCAGATCTGGCGGCTGGTGACGTACTTGCCTTCACGGCCGGCCAGCGGGCTGGTGTTGACGCAGAAATTCATGGTCAGGGTGGGTTCGTCCACCTTGAGCATGGGCAGCGGCGTCGGGTTGAGTGGATCGGTCAGCGTGACGCCGATGCCCAGGTCCTCAATGCCGTTGACCAGCACGATGTCGCCGGGGCCGGCTTCGGTGACCTGGATGCGGTCCAGGCCCTGGAAGGTCAGCACCTGGTTGACGCGCCCCTTGACGCTCTTGCCATCCGGGCCTTCCATCACCAGCACGTCCATGGCCGGCTTGATGGTGCCGGCGTTGATGCGGCCCACGCCGATGCGGCCAACGAAGCTGTTGTAGTCCAGCGCCGAGATCTGCAGCTGCAGCGGGGCCTTGGGATCACCCTCGTGGGCGGGCACGTGGCTGAGCACGGTGTCGAACAGGGCCGACATGTCGGGACCCCACTGCTCACCCGGCGCGCCCTCTTCCATCGACGACCAGCCGTTGATGCCCGAGGCGTAGACCACGGGGAAGTCCAGTTGCTCATCCGTGGCGCCGAGCTTGTCGAACAGGTCGAAGGCGGCGTTGACCACCTTGTCGCAGTTGGCGCCGGGCTTGTCCACCTTGTTGACCACGACGATGGGACGCAGGCCCAGGGCCAGCGCCTTCTTGGTCACGAAGCGGGTCTGCGGCATCGGGCCTTCCTGGGCGTCGATCAGCAGCACCACGCCGTCCACCATGGACAGCGCACGTTCGACTTCACCGCCGAAGTCCGCGTGGCCGGGGGTGTCGACGATGTTGATGTGCGTGCCCTTCCAGCTCACCGCGCAGTTCTTGGCCAGGATGGTGATGCCACGCTCGCGTTCGATGGCGTTGTTGTCCATCACCGTGTCCACGACTTTCTCGTGTTCGGCGAAGGTGCCCGACTGGCGCAGCAGCTGGTCCACCATGGTGGTCTTGCCATGGTCGACGTGGGCGATGATGGCGATGTTGCGGATCTGTTTGCTCATGTTGCAGGTTCCAGGATTTGCTGTATTTCGATGGGGCTCAGCAGCCGCCCCGGGATGAGTTCGCCGGCCTGTGTGTGGCCGCTGCCCAGCAGCACCGGCGCGGTGGATGCGCCCGTTGGCGGGCCGTAGATCGCCACGTGGGGCTGGTCGGCCCAGCCTCCGCGGCGGCGCATGCCACTGAGGAAGCGCGCGGCATTGTCGCTGTCGAGCGTGACAGCCGTGTGGTCGGGCAACAGGGCCTGCACGGGTAGCAGCCGCTCCAGCCGCTGCGCTTCCGGCAAGGCCTCCAGCGCCTCGACCGTGATGCACTGGTCCGCCGTGAACGGCCCGGTCTGCACCCGGCGCAGCATGGACAGGTGTCCGCCACAACCCAGCGCCTGTGCGATGTCCTCGCCCAGGGTCCGGATGTAGGTGCCCTTGGAGCAGCACACGCGCAGGCGAAGGGAGGGTGTTGCCCCCTCCAGCTGCATGTCCAGCAGTTCCAGCTCGTGGATGGTGACGGCGCGCGGTTCGCGCTCGACCGTCTGGCCCTCGCGGGCGTATTCGTACAGCGCCTTGCCGTCTTTCTTGAGCGCGCTGTGCATCGGCGGCACCTGGCTGATGGGGCCGGTGAAACGGTCCAGCACCTCGACCACCTGGCCCACGCTGCAGGTCACGGGCCGGATCTCGACCACATTGCCTTCCGCGTCGCCGGTCGTGGTGGTCACGCCCAGGCGCACCACGGTTTCATAGGTCTTGTCGGCGTCCAGATGCAGCTGGCTGAACTTGGTGGCCGCACCAAAACACAGCGGCAGCACGCCGCTGGCCAGGGGATCGAGTGTGCCGGTGTGGCCCGCCTTCTCGGCGCGCAGCAGCCACTTGGCCTTCTGCAAGGCCTGGTTGCTGGAGAACCCCAGCGGCTTGTCGAGCAACAGCACCCCATGCACAGGGCGCCGTTGCACCCTGGTGCTGTGGCGCTGCATGGTCATTCCCCGTCTTTGGAACGCGATGCAACGGCCTTGGAGATCAAGGCATTCATGTCGGCCGCCCGCTCGGTGGTGCGGTCGAACACGAAGTGAAGCGTCGGCACGGTGTGGATGTGCAGACGCTTGAACAGGCCGTTGCGCAGGAAGCCGGCCGCAGCGTTCAGGCCGGCGGTGGCGTCCTCCGGGTTACCGGTCAGCAGGCTGAAGAAGACCTTGGCGTGCGCGTAGTCGGGCGTCACTTCGACCGCATTGATCGTCACCATGCCCACCCGAGGGTCCTTGAGCTCGCGCGCGATCAACTCGGCCAGATCGCGCTGGATCTGGTCGGCGACGCGGTAGCCGCGGTTGGGAACGGATGAGGCCTTGCGTGGCATGGTGAGCTCGGCGGTTACAGCGTACGCGCCACTTCCTTGATTTCGAAGAACTCCAGTTGATCACCCTCGTGGATGTCGTTGTAGTTCTTGAGCTTGATACCGCACTCGAAGCCTTCCTTCACTTCGCGCACATCGTCCTTCAGGCGCTTGAGCGACTCAAGTTCGCCGGTGTAGACCACCACATTGTCGCGCAGCAGGCGGAAGTGCGAGCTGCGGGTCACGAAGCCGGAAGTGATCATGCAACCGGCCACCGTGCCGATCTTCGATGCCACGAACACGGTGCGGATCTCGGCCGTGCCGATGTTCTCTTCGCGCTTTTCCGGCGCCAGCATGCCCGACATGGCGGCCTTGAGCTCGTCCACCGCGTCGTAGATGATGTTGTAGTAGTGCAGCTCGACATCGTTGCCTTCGGCCAGCTTGCGCGCACCGACATCGGCTCGGACGTTGAAGCCGATGACCAGCGCCTTGGAGGCGATGGCCAGGTTGACGTCGGACTCGCTGATGCCGCCGACACCGGCGAACACCAGTTGCACCTTGACCTCGTCGGTCGAGAGCTTGAGCAGCGACGCCGCCAGCGCTTCCTGCGAACCTTGCACGTCGGCCTTGATGATGATGGGCAGGGTTTTGACCTCGCCCGCCGCCATGTCGGTGAACATGTTCTCCAGCTTGGCCGCCTGCTGCTTGGCCAGCTTGGTGTTGCGGAACTTGCCCGCACGGTAGGTGGCGATCTCGCGCGCACGGCGCTCGTCGGCCATCACCATGAAGTCGTCGCCGGCCTGCGGCACTTCGGCCAGGCCCTGGATTTCCACCGGGATGGACGGACCGGCTTCCTTGACCGGCTTGCCGTTCTCGTCGAGCATGGCCCGCACGCGACCGGAGGTCTGGCCCACCAGCACCACGTCACCGGTCTTGAGCGTACCGCTCTGCACCAGCACGGTGGCCACGGAACCACGGCCCTTGTCCAGACGGGCTTCGATCACCAGACCCTTGGCCATGGCATCGACCGGCGCCTTGAGTTCGAGCACTTCTGCTTGCAGCAGCACCTGCTCCAGCAGGGCATCGACGCCCTCGCCGGTCTTGGCCGAGACGCCCACGAAGGGCACGTCACCGCCGAACTCTTCGGGCACGACCTCTTCGGCCACCAGCTCGGAGCGAACGCGCTCGAGGTTGATGCCGGGCTTGTCGATCTTGGTCATGGCCACGACCATGGGCACACCCGCCGCCTTCGCGTGCTTGATGGCTTCCTTGGTCTGGGGCATGACGCCGTCGTCGGCCGCACAGACCAGGATGACGATGTCGGTGGCTTGCGCACCGCGGGCACGCATGGCCGTGAAGGCCTCGTGACCCGGGGTATCGAGGAAGGACACCATGCCGCGAGGCGTCTCCACGTGGTAGGCGCCGATGTGCTGCGTGATGCCGCCCGCTTCGCCCGCCGCCACCTTGGTGCGGCGGATGTAGTCCAGCAGCGAGGTTTTGCCGTGGTCCACGTGACCCATGACGGTGACCACGGGAGCACGCGGCAGCAGTTCGGCCTGGTGCTGGCCGGCTTCCTCGTCGGTGAAGGCTTCCGGATCGTCCAGCGCCGCCACCACCGCCGTGTGGCCCAGTTCCTCCACCACGATCATGGCGGTGTCCTGGTCCAGCGGCTGGTTGATGGTGACCATCTGGCCCAGTTTCATCAGCTGCTTGATGACCTCGGAGGACTTCAGGCTCATCTTGTGTGCCAGCTCCGCGACCGTGATGGTCTCGGGCACATGCACCTCGATGACCTTGGCTTCCGCCGGAGCCACGAAGTTCGACTGGCCACCGTCACGGCTGTCACGGTCGCCCTTGCGACCCTTGGGGCCGCTGCGCCAATTGCTGCGGGCACCGGCGCTGGTGTCGCCGCGGGTCTTGATTTCCTTCTTCTTGGCCGCGTCGTCCTTCCAGGTGGACGACAGCGCCTCGGACTTGACTTCCTTCTTGCCGGCGGCACCGGCGGGCGCACCCGCAGTGCCTGCCGGCTTCGCACCAGGCGTCCCGGCCGGCTTGTGCAGCGTGCCCTTGAGCGTCTTGGCGTCGGCCGGCGGTTCCGGTTTCTTGGCAACCAGAGTCTTGGCCGGCGCGGCCATCATGGCGCGGATGTTGGCCGCCTCGGCTTCGGCCTTGCGACGACGGTCTTCCAGATCACGGGCGCGCTGCTCTTCGACCTTGCGCTCTTGGGCCTTGCGTTCCTGCTCGGCCTGCGCACGGGCAGCGGCAGCAGCGGCGGCCTGACGGGCCTGTTCCGCGGCTTCGTCGGTCGGCTTGGGGGTTTCCACCGGTTCAACCGCTTGCACCGGCTGTGCACGGGCAGCGGCTTCGGCCGCCTGACGTGCCCGTTCGGCCTGCTCCGCCTGAGCCTGACGGGCCTCCTCGGCCTCACGCTCCTCGCGCTTGCGGGCCAGCTCTTCTTCCTGGCGGCGCAGCAGTTCTGCCTGACGACGGGCCTCTTCTTCACGACGCGTCAGTTCGGCCTCGTCGATCACCGGGGCGGCGGGCACCTCGACCACCGGAACCGGCGTCTCGGCGACTTCGTCGTCACGCTTGACGAAGGTGCGCTTCTTGCGAACCTCGACCTGGATGGTGCGCGCGCGGCCCGTGGCGTCGGCCTGCTTGATCTCCGAAGTCGATTTCTTGACCAGGGTGATCTTCTTGCGCTCGCCGCCCGCGGTGCCGTGGGCGGCCTTGAGATGGTTGAGCAGCGACTGCTTGTCGGCTTCGGTCACGATGTCCGAGGCAGCGGTCTTGCTCACGCCGGCTGCAGACAGCTGCTCCAGCAACAGGGCAGTGGGTTTGTTGAGTTCGTTGGCGAACTCGGCGACGGTGGTACTGGTCATGGGTGTGTTTCTCCGCTCGGGCCTCCCTGGTTCAGTTCGATGCCGGCGTTTCGTCGCCGTTGAACCAGTGCGCGCGGGCCTTCATGATCAGTGCCGTGGCGTCTTCGGGGGTCTGGCCGGTGATCTCGGTCAGTTCGTCGGTGGCGAGATCGGCAAGTTCGTCACGGGTGTGAACGCCACCGTCGGCCAACTTGGCAATCAGTTCGGGCGTCACGCCCTCCAGGTCTCGAAGGTCCTGCGACACCTCTTCGACGCTTTCCTCGCGGGCGATTTCCATCGTCAGCAAGGCATCCTTGGCGCGGGTGCGCAACTCGTTGACCGTGTCCTCGTCAAAAGACTCGATTTCCAGCATTTCCTGCAGCGGCACGTAGGCCACCTCTTCGAGGCTGGTAAAACCTTCCTCGATGAGGATGTCGGCGATCTCCTGGTCCACGTCCAGCTTGGCCATGAACAGCTTGCGGATGCCATCGGCTTCCTCGGCCTGTTTCTGGGCCGATTCATCGGCGGTCATGATGTTGATGCGCCAGCCGGTCAGTTCCGACGCCAGGCGCACGTTCTGACCACCCCGTCCGATGGCGATGGCCAGATTTTCCTCGTCAACCACCACGTCCATGGCGTGCTTCTCTTCGTCCACAACAATGGACACCACGTTGGCCGGTGCCAGCGCGCCGATGACGAACTGCGCCGGGTCTTCAGACCACAGCACGATGTCCACACGCTCGCCGGCCAGCTCGTTGGTCACGCCGTTGACGCGGGAACCGCGCACGCCGACACAGGTGCCGATGGGATCGATGCGCTTGTCGTGCGAAAGCACAGCGATCTTGGCGCGCGAACCGGCGTCGCGGGCACAGGTCTTGATCTCCAGAAGGCCCTGCTCGATCTCGGGCACTTCCTGGCGGAACAGCTCGATCATGAAGGCCGGCGCGGAGCGGGACAGGATGATGGGCGCGCCGCGCAGGGTGAGGTCCACTTCCATGATCATGGCGCGCACGCGGTCGCCGGTGCGGAAGTTTTCCTTCGGGATCATCTCGCTGCGCTTGAGGCGGCCCTCAACACGACCACTCTCGACGATCAGGTCGCCCTTGTCCATGCGCTTGACGGTACCGACAAAAATCTTGTCGCCGCGGCTCATGAAGTCGTTGAGCAGCATCTCGCGCTCGGCGTCACGAATCTTCTGCAGGATCACCTGCTTGGCGGCCATGGCACCGATGCGGCCGATGGGCACGCTTTCCACCGGCTTTTCGATGTAGTCGCCTTCTTCGATGTCGGGAATGTCATCACGGGCATCGCTCAGCAGCTCTTCGGCATCCGGGTTCTGCAAACCCGCTTCGTCGGGCACCACCAGCCAGCGACGGAAGGTTTCGTAGGAACCGTTGTCGGGATCCATGGCGACGCGGATATCCACTTCGCCCTTGTAGAGCTTCTTGGTGGCCGAGGCCAGCGCCTGTTCGACGGCGCCCAGCACCACGTCGCGTTCGACGTTTTTCTCGCGCGAGATGGCATCGATCAGCATCAACATTTCGCGGTTCATATCACTCGCCCACCTTTCCTGACTTCTTGTCCAGATTCATCAAACAAACGGTTCGGTGCAAAGGCTTGCAGCCCATGCGCTCAATTCTTGCCGGCCGTCGAACGGCCCTTGAAATTCACCAGCGGCGCCAGCCTGGCCTGCTGCAGGTCCGCCAGCTGAAAGCTCAGTGCCTGCAATGGGGCTGGCACGCGTTTCTTGCTCACGCGCTGACCGGGCTTGGGCTCGGGCGCATCGCTCCAGACGATCTGCCACTGCTGACCGTCTTCGGCGCGCTCAAGCGTGCCGCGAAACTTCTTGCGATTGGCGGCCACGTCGGTGCCCGTGGCGCCGATCGGCTCCTTGAGCGTGACGTCCACCACCTGGCCGACAAAACGCAACAGGTCGTTTTCCGTGCGCAGCGGGCGATCGATACCGGGTGACCCGACTTCAAGCCGCCTGTAATCGACATTCTCGACCTCCAGCAGGTACTGCAACTGGCGGGTGACCGTCTCACAGTCTTCCACCGTCACAAACTGCTCCACCGGTGCCGGCGCGCCCTCGGCCGGCGGCGTCCAGGGCAGGTCGATCGTCACCCGCAGCAAACCACCGGCGGATCGCTCGATATCCACCAGGTCAAAACCCAGTCCGGTGACGGTTTGTGTGACGGTGTCCTGCCAGGCCATCTGTGCGGTGTTTGCCTTGTTTCGGGTGTACTGAATTGCGATCGGCCAAAAAAAATGGGCCGGTGTAACCCGCCCATTTGGTCGTGAAGCGCGCATTGTAGCGCGGCCTGAGGCCCGATTGCAATATTCAGGCCATCTTTCCCTTCAGATGCCCAGGACCCACTGAATGACGTTCTTGGCCATGAAGCCCATCATGCCCAGCGACAGCACCAGAAAGATGATGAAGGTGCCGAACTTGCCTGCCTTGGACTCCAGCGCCAGGTTCAGGACAATGAACAACATGTACAAAATGAAGGCGCCGACACCAAAGGTCAGGCCGAACTGGGCAATCTGACCCTCGGTCAGACCAAAAAGCGTGTTTTCCATGGAACGGGTTCGGCAGGCTCAGCTGGCAGATGCCGGCGAAGAAGGCTGGGATGCGGTGATGTCGCGATAAGCGTGCCAGCTGGCATGCGCGATCAGGGGAATGACCACCACCAGCCCCAGCAAGGCGGTGAGGAAACCCAGGCCGACCAACATGGCGATCAGCACCGCCCACCAAGCCAGCGGGCCGGGGTGGTCGGCCACTGCCCGCCAGCTGGCGGTCACGGCCATGCTGACCGGCACGGTCTTGTCCACCAGCATCGGGATGGCCACCACACTGGAGGCGAAAACAGGTGCCGCCAGAAGCGACCCCACCAGAATCCAGACCTCGAAAAGACCGACCTCGCGAACCAGCACGACATGACGGAAGAAGTCGGCCGGCTTGAGAATCGGCGCCGGCGACCAGAGGGTGATCAGACCGGCCGAGGTCATCACCCACCCTGTACCCGCCAGCCCGAGCAGCACCCCGAAACGAACGAGTCGCCCGTCAAAAGAGCGCCACAGGGCCACCACATCGCTGAGGTTGGCCCGGCGACCGGCAGCCCGTTCGCGGCTGACGTGGTAAAGACCTGTAGCCAGTATGGGCGCCACGATCAGGAAGCCGGAAAAAGCGCCGGCCAGCATCCAGAAACGGTCACGGGCCACCCAGAACAGCAACCAGCCGAAAACCGCCACCGCGAGGCCATGAACCAGTCCCGGCAACGGATTGGATCGGAAGTCCTCCCAGCCCCGCTCAATCCAGCGGGTGGGCGAGATCATGTCCACGGCGACGCGCCGCGGGGATGCAGGCTGGGAGATGGGATTCATGGGCAAACTGAAGTGGCGATGGTCGGATGAACCCGACAAAACGGCGCAAACCGGTGACCGATCCTAATTCATGCTCCAGCCGCGGCCTGCACCAGCTGCCGGGTGTACGGGTGCTGCGGCGCATCCAGGACCTGCAGGACCCGCCCCTGCTCGACCAGCTGGCCGTCCTTCATCACCAGCACCTCGTGCGCCATGGCGCGGATGACGTCGACATCGTGGGTGATGAGCAGATAGGCCAGACCTCGCTCGCGCTGCAAGCGTTGCAGCAGCTGCAGGACCTGCTGCTGCACGGTCACATCGAGCGCACTGGTCGGCTCGTCCAGTACCAGGATCTGCGGACCCACGATGAGCGCGCGCGCGATGGCCAGCCGCTGACGCTGACCGCCGGAACATTCGTGCGGATAGCGCTGCAGCCAGTCGGCGCCGTCTTCACCCGGTTGGAGCAGACCGACATCGGTCAACGCCATCACAACCCGAGAGCGCCGTGCGGCAGGACCCAGGGTCGGTTCATGCACCTGCAGACCTTCGCCCACGATCTGCTCGACGGTCATGCGCGGGGACAGCGAGGAGAACGGGTCCTGGAACACCACCTGCACCCGCCGGCGCAGGGCGCGCGCCTGCCCTGCACGCTCGGCAGACGCCCAGTCGGAGCCACCCACCGTGAGCACACCCTCGTGCGTCAGCAAGCCCAGTGCCGCCAGCGCCAGGGTGGATTTGCCCGATCCCGACTCCCCCACGACCCCCAGAGTCCGCCCCGAATGGAGGACACAGCTGACACCACGCAAGGCGTCAAATCGCCCCTTGCGGAACCAGCCCTTGAATCCCGGCAGGGGTACCGGGTAAGCAACGCCTAGCTCGCGTGCCTCCAGCACCGGCGACGCATCGGACGCCGGATCGCCTTCCACCACGTCGCGCAGGGGCCGGCTGGCGAGCAGGCGCCGGGTGTAAGCGTGTTGCGGATCGGCAAACACGCGGTCCACACTACCCTGCTCCACCAGGTGGCCACGCTCCATCACCGCCACCCGGTCGGCAAACCGCCGCACCAGGTTCAGGTCGTGGGTGATCAGCAGCACGGCCATGCCAAGCTGTCGCTGAAGGTCCGCCAGCAGGTCCAGGATCTGGCCGCGCAGGCTGACATCCAGCGCCGTGGTGGGTTCGTCGGCGATCAGCAGCTTGGGCCGGCTCGCCAGCGCCATGGCGATCATGGCTCGCTGGCGCTGCCCGCCGCTGAGCTGGTGCGGATAGGCCCCGGCACGCCGTCCGGGCTCCGGGATACCGGTCGCGGCCAGCAGGCGGATCACCTCGTCACGGGCCGCTTCGCCCAACAGCCCGCGCTTGAGGCGCAGCACTTCACCGATCTGCTCGCCCACCGGGTACAGCGGGTTGAGCGCGGTCATGGGTTCCTGGAAGATGACCGCGACGTCGTCCCCACGCACCGCCTGCAGCTCACGCTCGGACAAAGCGATCAGGTTGCGGCCACTCAGCCAGGCCTCTCCGCTCACCTCGGCGTTCTGGACCAACCGCAGCAGCGAAAGGGCCGACACGGTCTTGCCCGAACCCGATTCACCGACCAGCGCCAGCTTTTCACCTTCGGCGAGATGCAGATCAATTCCATGAACAACGTTCACTGAATTGAATGCAATGCGCAGATTTCTGACATCGAGCAGTTTTTTCATCGGTCCTGCTTCCGGGGATCGAGCGCGTCCCGCAGGGCGTCGCCCATGAAGGTGAGCAACAGCAAGGTGATCACCAGCACCGCGAAGGTGGAGATCGAAATCCACCAGGCGTCGATGTTGTTCTTGCCCTGGCTGAGCAGTTCACCGAGCGACGGGGTGCCGGGCGGCACACCCAGGCCCAGAAAGTCCAGCGACGTCAGGGCCAGGATGGCCGCGCTCATGCGGAACGGCAGGAAGGTCACCACCGGCGTCAGGCTGTTGGGCAGCACGTGGCGCCAGATGATCTGCCCGTGGCTCAGGCCCATGGCCCGGGCAGCGCGCACATAGTCCATCTGCCGGTTGCGCAGGAACTCGGCGCGAACGTAGTCCGACAGGCCAATCCAGCCGAACAGGCTGAGCAGCACCAGCAGCAGGCCGACGCTGGGCGACAGGATGGCAGAGAAGATGATGAGCAGGTACAGCTCGGGCATGGAGCCCCAGATCTCGATGAAGCGCTGGAAGGCCAGGTCGGTTCGGCCGCCGAAATACCCCTGGATGGCCCCGGTGACGATGCCCAGCACCGTGCCGATGGCCGTGAGCGCCAGGGCGAACAGCACACTGACCCGGAAGCCGTAGATCAGCTGGGCCAGCAGGTCGCGCCCGCGGTCGTCGGTGCCCAGCCAGTTGTCCGCCGTCGGTGCCGACGGATTGGGCGACTGGGCAAAGTAGTTGAGGGTCTTGGGACCGTAGCGGTTGGGTGCGTACACCGCCCAGTTCTCGCCGCGCGTGATCTGTTCGCGGATGAACGGGTCCAGATAGTCGGTCGGCGTCTCGAAATCACCGCCAAAGGTGGTTTCCGGGTAGTCGTGGACCATGGGCCAGTAGGTTTGCCCCTCGTAGCGCACCACCAGCGGCCGGTCATTGGACAGCAGTTCGGCGAACAGGCTCAGCACCACCAGGGTGCAGAAGATCAGCAGGCTCCAGTAACCCAGCCGGTTGCGCCGGAAGCGCTGCCAGGCGCGGCGAGAAGGGGACAGGGATGCGGTGGCGGCCATCAGTCGAACTTCACCCGGGGATCGACCCAGACGTAGCAAAGGTCGGAGACCAGCTTGGTGACCAGGCCGATCAGCGTGAACAGGTAGAGGGTGCCCAGCACGACCGGGTAGTCACGCCGTATCACGCTCTCGTAACTCAGCAGCCCCAGCCCGTCGAGCGAGAACAGGGTCTCGATCAGCAGCGAGCCGGCGAAGAAGGCCCCGATGAAGGCGGCCGGGAAACCGGTGACGATGGGAATGAGCGCGTTGCGGAACACGTGCTTCCACAG
This sequence comes from uncultured Hydrogenophaga sp., assembly GCA_964550405.1. Classification (GTDB taxonomy): domain Bacteria; phylum Pseudomonadota; class Gammaproteobacteria; order Burkholderiales; family Burkholderiaceae_C; genus Hydrogenophaga. The sequence goes on from CAZJZD010000001.1 coordinate 65,664, forward strand.
CACCTGCCGTTCGGTCAGGCCCTTGGCCCGCGCGGTCATCACGTACTGCTTTCGGATCTCTTCGAGGAAGGCGTTCTTGGTGAGCATGGCGGTCACCGCAAAACTGCCCAGCACCATGGCCGTGACCGGCAACGTGATGTGCCAGAGGTAGTCCACGATGCGCGCGCCCCAGGAAAGCTCGTCCCAGTTGGCCGAGGTGAGCCCGCGCAACGGGAACCATTGCAGCTGTCCTCCGAAGATGACGAGCAGCGCCACCCCGAGCACGAAGCCCGGAATGGCGTAACCCACCAGCACGATCAGCGTGGTCACCAGATCGAAGCGCGACCCCGCCCGCACCGCCTTGGCCACGCCCAGTGGCACCGCCACCGCGTAGCTGATGAAGAAAGTCCACAGGCCCAGGCTGATGGACACCGGCAGCTTCTCCACGATCAGTTGCGAAACGGCCTTGTTCTGGAAGAAGCTGGTGCCCAGGTCGAAACGTGCGAACTGACCGAGCATCTGGACGAAGCGCTCGTGCGCCGGTTTGTCGAAACCGTACAGGGCCTTGATCTCGTCCAGCCGCTTGGGGTCCACGCCCTGTGCACCGCGGTACACAGCGCCGCCTTCGGCCCCGGTGCCCTGCCCGGCCCGGGCCTCGGCCAGGTACTGCTCCACCGGTCCGCCCGGCACGAACTGGATGACCACGAAGGTCAGCAACAGCACCCCCAGCATGGTGGGAATCATCAGCAACAGGCGTTTGAGGATGTAGACCCACATATCAAGGCTTTCTCGTCCACCAGGTGTCGATGGCCCAGTCTTCGCCGGCGGCATACGGCGGCATGTCCTTCGGACGGTCCAGCCGCCAGGCGTTGTAGACCATGCGGTGCGTGCTGGCCGACCACTGCGGCACCAGGAAGTGGCTGTGCATGATCACGCGGTCGAGCGCACGGCAGGCGGCCAGGAAATCGTCGCGGGTGTTCGCCCCGACCATGCGGTTGATGATCGCGTCCACCGCCGGGCTCTTGACGCCGGCCAGGTTGCCGGAATCCGGGGTGTCGGCGGCCTGGCTGCCAAAAAGGTCGGCGTATTCGGGGCCCGGGCTGTGCGTGCCGCCGTAGGCCACGGTCACAATGTCGAAATCAAACGTACGCCAGCGTTCTTGCTGCAGCGCAAAGTCCACGGGACGAAACCGCAGTTCGATGCCAAGCTTCTCCAGTGAGCGCACCCAAGGCGCGATCATCTTGGCGCTTGCATCGTTGCTGTCCAGGTATTCCAGCACCATCGGCTGGCCCTGGGCATTGCGCAGCGCGCCATCTCGGAACGTCCAGCCAGCCTCTCGGAGGAGGGCCTGGGCCTGGCGGAGGTTGCCGCGCAGCGAAGCGGTTCCGTCGGTGCGCGGTGCACGGTAGGCGGTACCGAACACGGCCGGCGGCAGTTGCTTGCGCCAGGGTTCAAGCAGAGCACGCTCGGCCGCTGACGGCTCGCCTTCAGGCGCGCAGTCGGTGTTGCCGAACAGCCCCTGCACCCGCTGGTAGGCGCCGTAGAACATCTGCCGGTTCATCCACTCGTAGTCCAGCGCCAGACCCAGCGCCTGGCGCACGCGGATATCGGCCAGCAGCGGCCGGCGGGTGTTGAGCACGTAGCTCTGAAAACCCGTGGGCAGGCGGTGGCGGAACTCGGTCTTGACAAGTTCGCCCGTGTCGAAGCGCTTGCCGTTGACGCCACGCGCCCAGTCCCGAGCGGAGAAGAACCGCATCAGGTCGAACTCGCCGGCCTTGAGCGCTTCCAGCCGCGCGGTGTTGTCCTTGTAGATCTTGACCGTGATGCGGTCGAAGTTGGCTGTGCCGCGGCGCACCGGCAGGTCGCGCGCCCAGTACTGCGGGTCCCGCACGTAGGTGACGTCCTTGCCGAACTTGACCGGGCCGATCCTGTAGGGCCCGCTGCCGATGGGGATGTCCATCACCACCTGGTCGAAGGGCTTGCCGGCGCCCCAGGCGCGGCTGAACACCGGCAGGCTGCCCACCGTCAGCGGCAGTTCGCGGTTGGGTTTGCTGAAACGGAAGCGGACCGTGCGCTCGTCGATCAGGTCCAGACCGGCCACGTCGGCCAGCACCGTTTTCCAGGACGGCGCGGTGTGCGGCCCCATCAGCGTGTCGAAGCTGTGTTTGACGTCGGCCGCCAGCACCGGGCGGCCATCGTGGAACCGTGCTTCAGGCCGCAGGCGGAAGGTGGCCGAAAGCCGGTCGGGCGCCACCGTCACGTCCTCGGCCAGCAGGCCATAGCCCGATCCGGTCTCGTCCAGCGCGCCGGTCAGCAGGCTGTCGAACATCAGCGCCGACAGGTAGGCCGGCGCGTTGCCGCGCAGCGTGAACGGGTTGTACTTGTCGAAGGTCGAAACGCGGAGGTTGCTCACCAGCCGCAACTCGCCCCCTTTGGGCGCGGTGGCGTTGACATAGCCGAAGTGGGTGAAACCGGCGGGGTACTTCAGGTCACCCCATAGCGCATAGCCATGGGCCGCCCACCCCGGCAGGGCCGGTACCGACAGGGCGGCGGCCAGCGCCAGTGGCGCGGTCCGGTTTCGCAGGCGTCGGAGCAAAAGGTGCATGCGACAATTCTGAGCGATTTTTTCAGGGGATCAGGACCATGGGTTTTCTGGCTGGCAAGAAGCTGCTGATCACGGGTCTGCTGTCCCATCGGTCGATCGCCTACGGCATCGCCCGTGCCTGCCACCAGCAGGGGGCGGAACTGGCCTTCACCTGCGTGGGCGAGCGCCTGCGCGAGCGTGTCACGGAATTCGCCGCCGAGATGGGCTCGAACCTCGTTTTCGACTGCGATGTGGCGGACGATGCGCAGATCGATCGCCTGTTCGCCGACCTCGCCCGCACCTGGCCACGCTTTGACGGCTTCGTGCACAGCATCGGCTACGCGCCAGCGGAGGCCATCGCAGGCGATTTTCTCGACGGCCTGACACGCGAGAACTTCCGTATCGCGCACGACATCAGCGCCTACAGCTTTTCGGCCATGGCCAAGGCCGCCCTGCCCCACCTCAACCCGGGTGCGGCCCTGCTCACCCTGACCTATCTGGGCGCGCTGCGGGCCATCCCGCACTACAACACCATGGGGCTGGCCAAGGCCAGCCTGGAGGCGTCCGTGCGCTACCTGGCCGAATCGCTGGGACCGCGCGGCATGCGCGTCAACGGCATCAGCGCGGGCCCGATCCGCACCGCGGCGGCCAGCGGCATCAAGGACTTCGGCAAGATGCTGTCGGTGGTGGCCGCCGCGTCGCCCCTGCGGCGCAATGTCACCATTGACGAAGTCGGGAACGTCGCCGCCTTTCTGCTGTCCGACCTGGCGTCGGGCATCACCGCCGAGATCACCTACGTGGATGGCGGCTTCAGCCAGACCGGAGGCATCAGCCGCGACAGCGAGTCGCTGGCCTGAGGTCCGCCGACATGTTTCTGCGCCGTCGCGCCCTGTGGCTGCTGCTGACCGCCGGGTGGTTGAGCCGATCGGCCTGGGCCGCCGATGCGCCGGCGCTCATGCTGGCGAAGACCTACCAACCGGGCATCGATCTGCGCGACTTCTGGGTCAGCGAGAAGCTCGACGGGGTCAGGGGACGCTGGGACGGGCAGCGCCTGGTCACCCGGGGCGGCCAGGTGATCGCAGCCCCCACCTGGTTCACCGCCGGCTGGCCATCGGTGCCGCTGGATGGCGAACTCTGGGGCGGACGTGGACAGTTCGAAAGCACAGTCTCCACCGTGCGCCAGCTGCAGCCCGACGATGCGGCCTGGCAGCGCATTCGGTTCATGGTCTTCGACCTGCCCACCCACCCTGGGGTGTTGACCGAACGACTACAGGCCGGTGCAACACTGGTCGAATCGCTGAACCAGCCCTGGGTTCAACTGGTGCCGCAGACCCGGGGCACCAGCCACGCGGCCTTGATGAAACGCCTGGACGACGTGGTCCGGCACGGTGGCGAAGGACTGATGCTGCACCGCGGCGACGCGCTCTACCGGACGCAGCGCAGCGAAGACCTGCTCAAGGTCAAGACCCACGAAGACGCCGAGGCCCGTGTGACCGGGTATGAAGCCGGCCGTGGCCGGCACGTGGGTCGAACAGGTGCACTCTGGGTGGAAACACCGGAAGGTCAGCGCTTTCGCATCGGCAGCGGCCTGAGCGATGCGGACCGCAAGAACCCGCCCCCCATCGGCAGCTGGATCACCTACCGCTTCCGCGGCCGGCACGAAAGCGGCCTGCCACGCTTCGCGACCTTTGTCCGCTTGCGCGCCGACGCGCCACTGCAGGGACTGCCTTGAACCGGTGCCCGCCAGCGGCGCCAGCGGTCAGGCCGATACCTGCCGCAGGTGCGCGTAGATCTGGTCCTTGAGCGCCAGCTTCTCCTTCTTGAGTTGCTCGATTTCGAGCTGGGTGCCCGGTTCGATGTGGGCTTCCTTGTTCTTGATCTGCTGGTCCAGTTCGTTGTGCTTGTCGAACAGGCGGGTGAAGTGCGTGTCGTGGCCCTTGAGCTTGCTGATCAGGTCGCGGTATTCAGGAAACATGCGGCTCCTCCGGGTCGGTTGATGAACACGGTCGTGTCCGCCACGACCGCAGTTCATCTTACGCCCGCCTCCCCCGGTCCGACGACCAATGCCCTCACATCTTGACGCAGTCGGCGTAGTAGCGCACCACGCCATCGGTACCGGTTTCCTGCACGAGGCCGTGGATGTCGGTTTCGAAGCCCGGGCACTCGCGAGCAAACTCGCGGTTGAACTTGAGGTAATCCACGATCTTCTTGTTGAACACCTCGCCCGGGATCAGCAGCGGGATGCCCGGCGGATACGGCGTCACCAGGCTGGTGGTGATCCGGCCTTCCAGATCGTCGATGGCCACGCGCTCCGTGGTGCGGTGCGCAATGTGGGCGAACGCGTCGCTCGGTTTCATGGCTGGCGTGTGATCGCTCAGGTACATGTCGGTGGTCAGGCGCGCGATGTCGTACTTGGCGTAGAGCGCGTGCACATGCTGGCAAAGGTCGCGCAGGCCCATCTGTTCGTAACGCGGCTGCTTGGCACAGAACTCCGGCATGATCCGCCACATCGGCTGGTTCTTGGCGTAGTCGTCCTTGAACTGCTGCAACGCGGTCAGCAGCGTGTTCCAGCGGCCCTTGGTGATGCCGATGGTGAACATGATGAAGAAGGAGTACAGCCCGGTCTTCTCCACCACCACGCCGTGCTCGGCCAGGAACTTGGTGACGATGGACGCCGGGATGCCGGTGGGCTCGAAGCGGCCGTCCAGGTTCAGACCCGGCGTGACGATGGTCGCCTTGATCGGGTCGAGCATGTTGAAGCCCGGCGCCATGTCGCCGAAACCGTGCCAGTCGTCCTCGGTGTCCTTGTCGTCCTTCTTGCGGTTGAGCACCCAGTCGCTGGCGCGACCGATACCTTCGTCGACCAGATCGTCCGGCCCCCAGACCTTGAACCACCAGTCGTCCTGCCCGAACTCCTCGTCCACCTTGCGCATCGCACGGCGGAAGTCCAGTGCCTCTGCAATGCTCTCCTCCACCAGCGCGGTGCCACCAGGCGGCTCCATCATGGCGGCAGCCACGTCGCAGCTGGCGATGATGCTGTACTGCGGGCTGGTGCTGGTGTGCATCAGGTAGGCCTCGTTGAAGAGGTGGCGGTCCAGCTTGGTGCTCTGTGAATCCTGCACCAGCACATGGCTGGCCTGGCTGATGCCGGCCAGCAGCTTGTGGATGGACTGCGTCGCGTACACCACCGACTGTTGCGGCCGCGCGCGCTTCTTGCCCATGGCGTGGTAGGTGCCGTAGAACGGGTGGAAGGCCGCGTGCGGCAGCCAGGCTTCGTCGAAGTGCAGGTTCTCGACGTAGCCGTCCAGCAGGTTCTTGATGGTTTCGGTGTTGTAGAGCACGCCGTCGTAGGTGGACTGCGTCAGCGTCAGGATGCGCGGCTTGACCTTTTCGGCGTCCACACCGGCCAGCAGCGGGTTGGCGCGGATCTTGGCCTGGATGGCCTCGATCTCGAACTCGGCCTGCGGGATCGGGCCGATGATGCCGTAGTGGTTGCGCGTGGGCTTGAGGAAGACGGGAATGGCGCCCGTCATGATGATCGAGTGCAGGATGGACTTGTGGCAGTTGCGGTCCACCACCACCACATCACCCGGCGCCACCGTGTGGTGCCAGACCATCTTGTTGCTGGTACTGGTGCCATTGGTCACGAAGAAGCAGTGATCGGCGTTGAAGATGCGTGCCGCATTGCGCTCCGAAGCACCGATGGCCCCGTTGTGGTCCAGCAGCTGGCCGAGCTCTTCCACCGCGTTGCAGACGTCGGCACGCAGCATGTTCTCGCCGTAGAACTGGTGGTACATCTGGCCCACCGGGCTCTTGAGAAACGCCACACCACCCGAGTGCCCCGGGCAGTGCCACGAGTAGGAGCCGTCCTCGGCGTAGTCCAGCAGCGCCTTGAAGAACGGCGGCTGGATGCCTTCGAGGTAGCTCTTGGCCTCGCGGATGATGTGGCGCGCCACGAACTCGGGCGTGTCCTCGAACATGTGGATGAAGCCGTGCAGTTCGCGCAACACGTCGTTGGGCAGGTGGCGACTGGTCTTGGTTTCGCCGTGCACGTAGATCGGCACCTCGGCATTCTTGCGACGGACCTCGTCGATGAAGGTGCGCAGGTTCAGCACGGCCGGGTCCAGGTCCGGACCAGGGGTGAATTCTTCGTCGTCGATGGACAGGATGAAGGCGCTGGCGCGCGACTGCTGCTGGGCGAACTGGCTCAGATCGCCGTAACTGGTGACACCCACCACTTCAAAGCCTTCGCTCTCGATGGCCTGCGCCAGCGCGCGAATGCCCAGCCCGGAGGTGTTCTCCGAGCGGAAGTCCTCGTCGATGATGACGATGGGAAAGCGGAATTTCATGGGGTTCTCCGGGGCGTGGTACCGACGTCGCTGGGGCAAATGGCTCCAAGGCAGGCGCGAAGTGTACGGAAAACCCGTGACGCGATCGCGGGCGGTGTCATGCGCATGGCGCAGAATGTGGCAAGGGTCCTACAGATGCGATGGACCCGCGATCAACAAGAGGACTTGCCCATGGCCGAATCCACCGTCTGGTGGCTGCTCACCGGTGCCCTGGTGGCGCTGGAACTGCTGACCGGAACCTTCTATCTGCTCATGCTGGCCCTGGGGGCTGCGACGGGCGCAGTGGCCGCGCACGCGGGCGCCGGGCTGACGACACAGCTGGTCGCGGCGGCCGTCGTCGGGCTGGCGGCCGTGGCGGGCTGGACCTGGCTGCGACGCCGCCGTCCGGGAGACCCTTCGCCCCGGGCCGACCGCAGCGTCAACCTGGATGTCGGCGAGATCGTGCAGGTGCCCACCTGGTCAGAAGACGGCACCGCCCAGGTGAAGTACCGGGGCGCCCAGTGGACCGCCGTTCTCGTGCCTGGAACCTCACCCGAACCCGGCGCCTACCGCGTCACCGAACTTGTGGGCAACCGCCTGCTCGTCGAAAAAGTCTGATCACACAAGGAGTACCTCCCCCATGGAAATCGCTGTCCTGCTGTTTGTCATCGCCGCCATCTTCATCATCCGCGCCATCAAGGTCGTGCCCCAGCAGAATGCCTGGGTCGTCGAGCGCCTGGGCAAGTACAACGCCACGCTGGCGCCTGGGCTGAACTTCCTCGTGCCCTTCATCGACAAGGTGGCCTACAAGCACAGCCTCAAGGAAATTCCGCTGGATGTGCCCGAGCAGGTCTGCATCACGCGCGACAACACCCAGCTCAAGGTGGACGGCATCCTGTACTTCCAGGTCACCGACCCGATGCGCGCCAGCTACGGCTCGTCCAACTACATCGTCGCCATCACACAGCTGGCCCAGACCTCGCTGCGCAGCGTGATCGGCAAGCTCGAGCTCGACAAGACGTTCGAAGAGCGGGACATGATCAACGCCCAGGTGGTCTCGGCCATTGACGAAGCCGCGCTGAACTGGGGCGTGAAAGTCCTGCGCTACGAAATCAAGGACCTGACGCCGCCGGCCGAGATCCTGCGCGCCATGCAGGCCCAGATCACCGCCGAACGTGAGAAGCGCGCCCTGATCGCTGCGTCCGAAGGCCGCCGGCAGGAACAGATCAACATCGCCACCGGTGAACGCGAGGCCTTCATTGCCCGCTCCGAGGGCGAGAAGCAGGCTGCCATCAACAACGCGCAGGGCGAGGCTGCGGCCATCACCGAGGTGGCCAACGCCACCGCCACCGCGATCGAACGCATTGCCCACGCCATCACCCAGCCCGGCGGCGAGCAGGCGGTGCAGCTGAAGGTGGCCGAACGCGCGGTGGACGCCTACGGCAAAGTGGCCGCCGATGCCACCACCACCCTGATCGTGCCGGGCAACATGACCGAGGTGTCGGCCCTGATCGCCTCGGCCATGAAGATGGTGGGCACCGGAAAAGGCGCCGGCGCCTGAACGCGATGAACCGGCCACCAGCCTGCTATAATCGCAGGCTTCGCGGAGAGGTGGATGAGCGGTTTAAGTCGCACGCCTGGAAAGCGTGTGTGGGCTAATCCCCACCGCGGGTTCGAATCCCGCCCTCTCCGCCAAAAATGACGTAAGCCCTTGAATCCAAACGGATAGTTTTGATTCAAGGGCTTTTTCGTTTCGAACTGGTCGAGCGACGAATGCCGGCGTTTCGGGTGGTGGATGGACCCGGTGTGCGCATGCTGCCTGGGCAGCCCTGTTCGTCCAGAAGCTTGTGAAAGTGCTTTGGCCTGACTTGGCTCCAGCGCGTCCTGTGATAGGTGTTGCGCCGCAGGTGCGGCCGCTGCGAACGAAGGCTGTCCGTTACCCGCAACCGCCCCTCGTGAGCAGTCTCTGGGCGCGCCCGATGGGAACGGCGAAATACTGGCGGTCTGCGCCCAGCGACAACCGACCCGAACGGTACCGTTGATTCGCCTCAAGCCTCCGTCAATGTCCGGTTGCCATTCGATGGCAGAGGTTGACAATGGGCCGGAGAGCACGGCGAAAGGATGTCGATGGAACTGTTGCTGACACTGCTGACGGGTGGGGCTGGCAGTCTGGCGGCCTATCTGGCAGCGCATGTGCTGCTGTGTCTGTTGCCCGCGTTCTTCATCGCCGGGGCCATGGCCGCGCTCATCCCCAAGGCCAGCATCACGCGCTGGCTGGGGCGCAGCACGCCGGCCTACGTCTCCTACCCCGCAGCGGCGGCAGCGGGGTCGCTGTTGGCGGTGTGCTCCTGCACCATCGTGCCGCTGTTCGCCGGCATCTACCGCAAGGGCGCCGGCATCGGTCCGGCCATGACCTTCCTGTTCTTCGCGCCGGCCGGCAATATCATGGCGCTGGCCTACACCGGCAGCATCCTCGGGCCCGAGTTTGCGGTGGCGCGCGTGGTGTTCTGCCTGATGTTCGGCATCGGCATCGGCATCCTGATGGCACTGGTGTTCTGGCGAGACGACGCCAGCCACGACGCGCAGACCGACACACTGTTTGCAGCCCAGGCCAGCATCGCCCCGGCGGCACTGGGAGTGCTGTTGTCGCTGGTGGCTTTGCTCATCGCGGGCACACTCAAGCTTTGGCCACTGACCACCACGGTGGCCACCTTCACCCTGCCCCTGTCCTGGGCACAGGTTTGGCAAGACACACTGTTCGGATGGGTCCCGTTTGACGCCGCCAAGGGCGAAGAAGGCGTGAGCTTCCAGGGCTCGGTGCTGATCGGCTTGCTGCTGCTGATCTCGGCCAGCGCCTGGAAGGGTATGGAAAACATCATCGAGGGCGCCAACCGCTGGACCTGGGTCGCACTGGGTCTGGCGGCGACCACCCTGCTGGTGGCGGCGCTGCGCCTGACACCCACGCCGTCCGGCCTTGATGTCACGCTCACCGGCCGCGCCTTCGGGGTCGCACTGTCCCTCTGGGCGGTGGGGTTTTATGCACGCCAACTGCCGGCCGACGACTGGCGCAGCTGGCTGTGGGAGGCTTGGCGCTTCGTCAAACAGATTTTCCTTGTGCTGGTGATCGGCGTGTTCGTGGTCGGCATGGTGCGCCAGCTGATCCGACCCGAATGGATCGAGTCGCTGGCCGGCAGCAACACCGTGCTCGCCAACCTGGTGGCGGTGGGTTTTGGCGTCTTCATGTACTTCCCGACACTGGTGGAAGTGCCTGTGGCCCGGATGTTCCTGGACCTGGGCATGCACCCCGGTCCGCTGCTGGCCTACCTGATGGCCGACCCGGAGCTGAGCCTGCAGAGCATGCTGATGGTGGCAGCGGTGATCGGCCGCACCAAGACCGCCGCCTATGTGGGCTGGGTCGCCTTGTTCAGTGTGTGCGCGGGCCTGATGTTTGGCGCGTGGGTGGACGGTGCAGGCTGGACCTTGATCGCTCTGCCGGTGGGCTTATGCCTGGCAGGTCTGGCCGTGGCGCTGGCTTGGTTGCGCCGTCGCCAGCGCGTGGTCGTCACCGCCTGATTTTGTTCATGTTCCAAGGAGAAACCTCATGTTGACCGTCAAGATCCTGGGCTCGGGCTGCGCCAACTGCAAGAAGCTCGAAGCCGTGGCCCGCGAGGCCGCCACCGCAAGCAATGTCGAGGCCGAGTTCGTCAAGGTCACCGACATGCAGCAGATCATGGCTTATGACCTGCTCTCGACACCTGGCCTGGTGGTGAACGAAAGACTGGTCAGCAGCGGCCGCATCCCCACCGTGGCGGAGGTTCAGAAATGGCTTTCCGCCTGAGGTGACGCAGACCGCATGCGCGGATCTCTCCTGGAGACGTTCATTCGCCAACCGGTGTCATGCCTGGATGGCCAGCTTCTTCATCTTCTCCCACAAGGTCTTTCGGCTGATGCCCAGCACGTCGGCGGTTTTGCCGACGCTGCCCTCGCAGTGCTGCAGCGCCTTCTGGATGTGTGAGCGTTCCACGGTTTCGATGAAGCGCTGGAGGGGTGCGATGCCTTCGCCGGGCAGATCGGTCGCCACATTGCCATGTGCAGCCAGGCCCTCGGGCAGGTCCAGCATGCCGCCGTCGCTGAGCACCACCGCCTGCTCCAGGAACGACCGCAGTTCCCGCACATTGCCGCGCCACTCCCGGCGCATCAGATCGCGCACGAAGGGCTCGGACATGGCCAGCGGCCGCCCCTGCTCCACCACGATCTGGGCCAGCAGCTTCTCGGTCAGCCAGCGGATGTCTTCCGGCCGCTCGCGCAACGGTGGCAGCTCGATCTTGATGACCGCCAACCGGTAGAACAGGTCCTCGCGGAACGCGCCCGCGTTCATGTCGGCGTACAGGTCGCGGTTGGTGGCGGCCAGGATGCGGAAGTCGCTCTGCGTGGTGCGCTCCGCCCCGATGCGGAAAAAACACTTCTCCTGCAAGGCACGCAGCAGTTTGGCCTGCATGCTGGCGGGAAGTTCGCCCACCTCGTCCAGAAACAGGGTGCCGTTGTGGGCGCGCTCCAGATAACCCTTGTGCGCGCGCACGGCCCCCGAGAAGGCACCCTTCTCGTAGCCGAAGAACTCGGCTTCCAGCATCGTTTCGGGAATGGCCGCGCAGTTCACCGCCACGAAAGCGCCCTTGCCCGCCCTGGGATCCTGGCTGTGAATGAGTTGTGCCGCCACCTCCTTGCCGACACCGGACTCCCCGGTCAGCAGCACCGACACCTTTTGAGCGGCCACCTTGTGCACCATGGCCTCCACCCGGCGCATGGCCACGGACACGCCGAGCAGCACGTCGTCATCGTGGGTGACGGACAGGTTCGCGGCGTCCCGGATCTTGGAAACCAGACTCTCGATGTCGAATGGCTTGGTGAGGTATTCCCTGGCACCGGCGCGCACCGCCGCCACGGCATCGTTGACGCTGCCATACCCGGTGAGGAAGAACCAGGGCAAGGCCCTGACGGCCGCTGGCAGTGTCACGAACCATTCGGTGGCCAGGCCGTCGGGCAGCCGGACATCGCTGACCACGGCAGACGGCAGCGTGGACAGTGCGTCGCGGGCCTCGCTGAGCCGGCGGCACCAGCTCACCTGCAGGCCCTCGAGCTCGAATCGCTGCAGCAGCGATTCGCCCATGATGGGGTCGTCTTCGATCAACAGGATGGATGTCATGAGGAGCTTTCGGGCGCCTCCCGGTTCGGCACTTCGAACAGGAGGCAAGTGAGTTGGGTTTCAAGGGTGTCCAGCTCGAACCGGCCCCGCAGGTGGCTGGCCAGTTCCTGGCACACCCACAGTCCGAAGCCACGCGGGTCTTTGCCACTCTCGGCGGCCAGCGTGCGTCTGAACCGTTCCTCGCTCAGTACCGGCCCGCTGTTGCTGATGCAGAAACGCACCCGCATTTCATCGGCCTGCAGCCGCGCGGACACCGTTCCGTTGTCCCCCGCTGCCTTGAGCGCGTTCAGCAACAGGTTGAGCATCACCTGGCGCAGCGGCGCCGACGGTACACGCAGCGCCGACTCGACCTCGACCTGGACGCGGATGTCGGCCTTCTGCTTGTCGGCCGCGCCCTTCACCAGGGTCACGATGTCTTCCAGATCACCCGGCTCCAGCGGCCGGTCTTCCATGCGGGCTTGCGGCAGCAGGGCCGCCACGGTGGTGCGCATCTGCTGCAGACCGCGGTCGAGCAGGTCGATGGTGCGCAGCCGGATCGTCTCGTTGCCACCGTGCAGGCGCAGGGTCTGGGTGGCGGTCAGCAGGCCGGCCAGGGGGTTGTTGATCTCGTGCGCGACGGCAGCGGTCATCTTGCCGACCGCAGCCAACCGTTCGGCCGACAGGGCACGTTCCTCTGCCGCCTTGCGGCGTTCGAGTTCGCCCATGAGTTGCTCGACCGCGTCGCCGATCCGGCTGAGCTCGGGGTCTGTGGTTTTGGGTACGTCATCGCGCAACAACCCGGGATCGTCCCGCCCGATGCGCTCGATCACCGCCACCAGCCGGCCCACCGGACGGGCCATGCGCTTGCCGACCCACCAGCCGAGCGGCACGAGCACCGTGACCGCCAGCACGATGCCGATCAACGCCGTGCGCGCCAGTGACGTCCAGTCGGGTGCAAACGCGGTGGCCTCCACCTCGGTAAACACGAAGCCCAGGGTCTGCCCGTCTTCGCTGCGGATGGGGTCGATCAGCACCACGGAACCATCGGGCAAAGCCAGCTGCTTGCGCTGCTCCACTTCCATCGCAGACAGCAGTGGCTGCTCGCGCCAGACCTGGCCCAGCACCTGTCGACCGGTCTCCAGCTTCACCGGGTCCGAGGCAGCGAACACGGCACCGTCCGGACCCAGAATGGCCAGCCGCGCCTGGTCGGCGTCCGCCCCAGGAACGAGCTGGGCCGTGTCGCGCAACAGCGAGAACACGCGCCAGGTGTCATCTGCTGCCAACAGCGGGCGCACCTGCGCGATCACCAGCACCACGGCGCGGTCCAGCAGCGACAGCGTGTCGCGGCGTACGTTCTGCGCCTGAACCCGCGCGGTGATGGCCGTGACCAGCACGGCCGCCAGCAACACGGCCAGGGACAGCCCCAACGGAATCTGCACCCGGTAGGGCAGCCGCCTGAGCATCAGCTTCCCACCCCGCTACCGGGCACCCGCAGGGCCTGCTGACGAATGCTGTCGAACAGGCTGGCCTGACCCGCGGCGAACCCGGTCAGGTTCAGGGACGCAAGCAGGTCGCGACCGACTTTGTCGTCCCCCATGCGCAGCAACGCCTGACGCAGTGATTCCATCTGGGGATGTGCCTGGGCCTTGCGGACCACCAGCGGCGGAAACCCGAAGGGCTCCGACTTCCAAATCACCTCGGTCTTGGCGATGGCGGGCATGTTCTGGGCCCGCATCGTCTCCCAGACATAGCCATCGATCGAGCCGGCCTGGGCCAGCCGGGCCGCCACGGCTTCGGCCACGTTGCGGTGGCCATGGGTGAAGAAGCCCCGCTTGAGATCACGTGTGGACACGCCGGCCTTGGCCAGTTGTGCCTGCGCCACCAGCCAGCCCGAGTTGGACAAGGGGTCGGAATAGGCCAGTACCCGCCCCTTGAGATCGGCCCAGCCTTGCACCTGCGCCGCAGGCGTTTTCGGACGGATGAGATAGGCCTGGTAGTAGGGCTGCCCCTGGTACAGCGGCACCGCGAGCAGCGACAGCTCGGCCTCGAAGCGCACGAAGGGGTAGCCACAGATCCAGGCTGCGTCGATCTGCCCCGAGAACAGCAGCTCCAGGATGCTCTGGTAGGACTCCCGGGCGACGAACTCGACCTCGGTGCCGACCCGGCTGCTCAGGTAGCGCCCCCACCGCGAGAGGAAAGCCACCTGGTCCGCCAGGATGACCGGGGTCAGTCCGATGCGCAGCCGTTCCGTCCCCCAGCTCGGCAGGGACACAGCGGCAGAGGTGGCACCGCAGAGGCCGGCAGCCAGACAACGTCTTCGATTCACGGGCATATCAGCGTCGGGTTCTGCGTGAGTTGCTGTTCGATCGGTGCGTTACGTTTTCGTAACCTTGATTTTTGGCATGGTTACGAAAAGTTCACAGCGAACAAACCCTAGCCATGCAAGCCATTGTTTTTAAAGGGATTCAGTCCTGGCATGGCCATTGCACTTGAACGTCGCCTTTGTTCAAAAACCAGGAGACAACATGGACGACGTCAAGATCGGCCGCCGCTTCTTTCTGAAGTCCGGTGGCGCCGCTGCAGCCGTAGCAGGGTCGGTGGTCATTCCCATCCGCAACGCAAACGCTGCCACACCGGCTGCCGCCAGCAGCACCACCCTGCCCTACCCCCGGAAGGCCGTCGGCTTGGCCAAAGGCATGCCGCTGAACCAGGCGGTGAGCTTTGCCTACCCCGATGACAGCTCGGCCTGTCTGGCCATCCGCATGGGCTCGCCCGTGCCCGGCGGCGTCGGCCCCAACGGCGACATCGTGGCCTACAGCTCGTTCTGTACGCACATGGGCTGCCCTGTCGGCTACGAACCCGGCACCAAGACCTTCAAGTGCGGTTGCCATTTCTCCATCTTCGATCCCGAGAACGGCGGTCAGATGGTCACCGGCCAGGCCACCGAAGACCTGCCGCGCATCCTGCTGGAGTACGACGCCAAGACCGACAGCGTGCACGCCGTCGGTGTCGACGGCCTGATCTACGGCCGCCAGTCCAACATCCTGTAAGGAGCGCAGCATGAGCACCCAGATCAACGACCGCATCGCGCTGCCCCCGAAGGACGCGCAGAAGACCAACATGACCTGCCACTTCTGCATCGTCGGATGTGGCTACCACGCCTACAAGTGGGACCACAACACCGAAGGCGGCCGTGCCCCGGACCAGAACGCGCTGGGCCTGGACTTCCGCACCCAGCTGCCACCGTTTGCCACCACCCTGACCCGGGCGATGACCAACACCATCACCGACAAGGGCGGCAAGAAGTGGAACATCATGATCGTTCCCGACAAGGAATGTGTCGTGAACAGCGGCCTCTCGAGCACGCGCGGCGGCAAGATGGCCAGCTACATGTACACGCACGACGGCATCGGCCGCGAGCGTCTGAAGCACCCGCGCATCAAGCGCGGTGACCAGTGGCTGGACACCAGCTGGGAACAGGCCCTGGCGATCTACGCCGGCCTGACCAAGAAGATCCTGGACAACGACGGCCCCGACGGTCTGTTCTACGACTGCTTCGACCACGGCGGCGCGGGCGGCGGGTTCGAGAACACCTGGGGCACCGGCAAGCTGATGTTCAGCGCCCTGAAGACTCCAATGGTGCGCATCCACAACCGTCCGGCCTACAACTCCGAGTGCCACGCCACGCGCGACATGGGGGTGGGCGAACTCAACAACAGCTACGAAGACGCCCAGCTGGCCGACTGCATCCTGTGCACCGGCGCCAACCCCTACGAGACGCAGACCAACTACTTCCTGAACCACTGGGTGGCCAACCTTTCGGGCTCCACGGTGGAGAAGAAGAAAAAGTGGTTCCCTGGCGAAACGGCGGCTGCGGCCAAGATCATCATCGTGGACCCGCGCCGCTCGGCCACGGTGGCGATCTGCGAACAGGTGGCCGGCAAGGAGAACGTGCTGCACCTGGATATCCAGCCCGGCACCGACACGGCGCTGTTCAACACGCTGTTCACCTACGTCGTGCAGCAAGGCTGGATCGCCAGGGACTTCATCGCCAAACACACCAGCGGCTACGACGACGCGGTCAAAACCAACCGCATGAGCCTGGAAGACGGCGCCAAGGCCACGGGTCTGACCGTGGCACAGATCAGGCAAGCCGCCGAATGGGCCTACAAGCCCAAGGCCAGCGGCCACCGCCCACGCACCTTCCACCCGTACGAGAAGGGCATCATCTGGGGCAATGACAACTACGTCATCCAGAGTGCCCTGGTGAGCCTGGTGCTGGCGACCGAGAACGTCGGCCGCCGTGGCACCGGCGTGTGCCGCTTGGGTGGTCACCAGGAAGGCTACACCCGCCCGCCCTACCCCGGCCACAGCAAGATCTACATCGACCAGGAGGTCATCGCCGGCAAGGGCCTGATGTACACCCTGTGGGGCACCAACCCCTACCAGACCACGCTCAACGCCGAGCAGCACCGCCTGGTGCTGAGCAAGCGCGCCAAGATCGTGGACGAAGCGATTGCCCGCGCCCGTGGTGCGAGCACCGAGCAGCTGGTGGACGTGATCTACAACGCCTGCAAGTACCAGGGCGGCATGTTCGTGGCGGCCATGAACCTCTACCCCACGCAGCTCGCGGACGACGCTCACCTGCTGTTCCCGGCCACCCACCCGGGTGAGATGAACCTGACCTCCATGAACGGCGAGCGCCGCCTGCGCCTGTCCGAGAAGTTCATGGACCCGCCCGGCTCGGCCAAGCCCGACTGCCTGATTGCTGCCGAGATCGCCAACACCCTGAAGGCGATGTACCAGAAGGAAGGCAAGGCCGACATGGCCAAACGCTTCGAAGGCTTCAACTGGAAGACCGAAGAAGACGCCTTCAACGACGGCTTCCGCCGCGCCGGTCGCCCGGGAGTGGAACCCATCGACAGCCAGGGCGGCGACACCGGCTACCTGGCCACCTACGAGCTGCTGCGCAAGGCCGGCAACAACGGTGTGCAACTGCCCATCAAGGCGGTCAAAGACGGCAAGCTGATCGGCACCGAAATGGAATACGCCGATGGCAAGTTCAGCACCAAAGACGGCAAGGCTCACTTCAAGCCCGCGCCCTGGAACGGCCTGCCCAAGATGGTGGAAGACCAAAAGGCCAAGTACAAGTTCTGGATCAACCAGGGCCGCGCCAACGAGGTCTGGCAGACCGCCTACCACGACCAATACAACAGCTTTGTGCGCGACCGCTACCCGATGGCCTACATCGAGATGAACCCGGACGATGCCAAGGCACTCGGCGTGGCCGCCGGTGACGTGGTCGAGATCTACAACGACTTCGGCAGCACCTACGCGATGGCCTACCCGCTCAAGGCCCTCAAGCCGGGGCAGACCTTCATGCTGTTCGGCTACATCAAGGGTGTGGCCGGCGACGTGGTGACGTCCTGGGTGGATCGCAATGTGGTGCCCTATTACAAAGGCACCTGGGGCGGCATCAAGCGCGTGGGCACGGTCGACGACTACAAGAAGTCGATCTCGTTCAAGGATCGCCGGTTCGCCTGAACCTCCGGGGAAGGGTGGCTCCGGCCACCCTTTTTGCTGGCCTGCAACAGAGGAGCCCACCTTGAGCGTTGCTTCATTCCTGCCCATGACCAGGCCTGGCGCCGTCCAGCCAACCAGGCCTCGGGAGTACGACTCAGGCATCGACCAGCTGGCCGAAGCCTGGATCACCTCCCGCCAGAACATTTCCCCCAAACGATTGGACGCGCCCGGCCCGAGTGCTGTCCAGCTGGACCAGATCTTTCGCAGCGCGGCCTCCGCACCCGATCATGGGCTGGTCCGACCCTGGCGCTTTGTCATCGTGCCGCTGGACAAACGCACCCTGCTGGCCGAAGTCTTCGCGCTGGCGCTGGTGGACCGCGACCCCGGTGCCACGCTGGAACAGATCGAGACCGCCCGCGAGAAAGCGCACCGCGCGCCGGTGCTGATGCTCGTGGTCGCCCGGCTGGGCGCCTGCGAGCCACCCATTCCCGCACTGGAGCGCATGGTGTCGGTGGGCGCCGCCGTACAGAACATGCTGCTGATGGCGCATGGCCTGGGTTTCGGCAGCAGCCTCACCAGTGGGCAGGCGATGCAGTCGCCCCGCATGCGCCAGCTGTTTGGACTTGATGCCGGCGAAGAAGCGGTCTGCTTTCTCAACATGGGCACCGTCACCAAACGCAAGGCCCAGCGACTGCATCCCGAGGTGAACAGCTTTGTGAGCACGCTGTGACCTCCACGCTTGTGCAGACCCAAGGTCCCACGGTTTCGTCAACGGAGTCACGCCATGGGTGAGCCACTGCTGGCGTGAGTGATCTCCATGGTGCCCCCCAGTTTCTCGAACGGCAGCTGGCGCATTCGTTTCCAGCCGCAGTTCAGCCCAGCCGATTCAGCGACGCTTCACCAGCGGCAGCACGAAGCGGAACACCAGGGGGGCAAACAAGACCGACTGCAGCAGGCCGAGCACCGACAGGCGCCAGAACGGCGCCAGGTCAGATACGACGGGGGCTCTTTCGAGAAGCCACCAGCCAGCCGCCGCTGTTGCCAGGAAATACGCCAGCATGGCCAGTTCTGCGCGCCCGCTCCTGAGGCCCAGGCCGTGTCCGAGTCGTCGACAGGTCAACCACCGCAACACTTCACTCAATGCCAGAAACAGGGCCGCGACAGCGATGCTCAGCTCGAAGTGGAACAGCGGGATGAGCAGGACCACGAAGACCACCACCTTGGTGGCGTTCGTCATGGCCACCCACTTGGGACGCCCGGAAGCGACAAACGCCGCCCCGTAGATGCTCTCGAGACAGTTGAACCACGCACCCAGTGCCAGGAGAGGCAGGAGTTCGCCGCCCATGGCGTAGCGATCGTCATAGGCAAGGTCGAAGAAACTGCTGGCACCCGAAATCAGCAGCGAGCACAGGAACGTGGAGAAAACCATCATGGCGGTGCGCGTCCGCCCAAAGGCATCAGGCAAAGCCATGCCTTGCTCCAGCATGCGCGAATACCAGGGAAACAGCACGCTGTATTGCAGTTTGCCCACCACGGTCGGCACGATGACCGCCAGACTGGCCGCGATCGAATACACCCCGACCTGGGCCAGCGGATACATCGCGGCCATCGTGAGACGATCCACCTGCATGGCCATGAATGTGATGAGGGTGCTGAGGAAGACCCACTTGCCAAACCCCAGGATGGCTCGCACGGCATCGGCATTCCATCGAAATCGCGAGCGGGGCCCCTCCAGAAGCATGTAAGTCAGCGCAGCCTGCAGCGTGCTGGACAGCGCCGCCGAGATGGCCAGCGCGTAGACAGAGCGCATGTACCAGGCCAGTCCCAACATCAGCACCAGCCCAATCGGCGTGACGATGAACTCGATCACGGTCAGTTCCTTGAGCCGCAGGTGACGGGAAGCGGTCATGGCCTTGACCGACTTGAAGCCGTCGGCCAGAGCCGTGATGGCCGTGATGGGAATGAGGTAGAGCAGATCGTAGGCCTTCGGATCATTGGCCCCGTAGATGCGCGACACCGGCCAGGCCAGGAGCAGCGCCACGAGAAACAGCCCCAGGCCCCTGAGGACCTGCAGAGTCCACGCCGTGTTGAGGAAGTCCGGGTCGTCGCCCTTCGGGTGCTGAACCACGCTGGTTCCCAGACCAATGTCCGAGAACATGGCCAGGCCGATCATCACGCCCGACACAATGGCCATCAGCGCAAACGCCTCCTCGAACAGGATGGCCGCCAATGCCACGTTGGAAGCCAGCCTGAGGACCTGACCGAGTCCGAATCCCCCGACGATCCAGTAGACCCCCGTGCGGGCCCTCGCACCCACACCGCCTTGGGACTGCGGCACCACCACGGTTTGAGTCTGATCCTCATAAGGCGACGTCATGCTGCGAGACCCCGATCAGGACCGGCCGTCCGGGCGTGCATCAGCAGTCCAAAAGCACAGGAGATGCCGATGACCGAGACATAGACCGTGGGCACGACAAAGATGCTGCTGACCGTGAAGATGATGAACATGATGCTCAGCAGGGTGGCACTCAGGGCCCGTCCCAGAACGACCTCTTCGCCATTGCCGGTTCTGCGCATTTTTCGGGTGCCCCGTCGCACCACGACCAAGGCGTAGGCGAACATGCCCAGGAACGCCGTCAATCCGACCAGTCCCGAACTCAATGCGACGCCGACATAGCTGTTGACGATATCGATGATGCCTTCTCCCTGCTTCATCACCTGCAACTCAGGGGCACTCAGATAGTCCGACGACCCAAACAGCAGATTTCGAGCGATGACGGGCATGGAGACGGTCAGCAAGCTCGCCCGGTACTCCACGTTGCCCTGCTCTTCCTCTCCCACAAACGGGAGCAGATCGATGAGTTGCTGGCCGCGCGGTGTCATGGACAGCACCAGCATCAGCACCGAGGCACCCAGCGCAACCTGTGTCAGTCGCTTGATGGGCTTTTCACCTGTCAGCACAAAAACCAGTGCCAGCAGTCCGGCGCCGACCCAAGGCCCTCGGGACAGCGAGAACACAATGCCGGTGGTCAGCAACCCCAGGACGATCCAGCGCTTCAGCCGTCCGTCAAAGAAATCCTTGAGATAGAGAAACGCCCCGGTGGCCACCACAATGACGTAACCGAGCACGATGGAGTCGATGGCCGAGACGCTGGGCCTGATGAATGGGCCCCGGACCTTGTAGGAACCGAAGGTGTTCAATCCAAGTGCGGCTGTTGCAGCGTCGTACAGCTTCCATCGGCGCAGCACCTCGAACACCGCCAGCATGGACAGCAGGAGACCGGCCAGCGCCAACCCTGCCAGCGCATGGCGAAACCCCTCGATGCTCCGGATACTGCGGCTGGCCACGTAATAGGGAAGGAACAGGTCCACCCAGAGCATGACGGCGGTTCTTGCGCCACCGGTGAAGCTCGCTTCCCGAAAGGCGAGCATGCTGTTCAACAGCAGATACACCAGCACCACCCCGTCCACCGGCGAACTGAAAAGTCGCGCGGTGGTCGGAAGACGCGCCATGCGCATGGCCACCGGCAGAAGGAGTGCGAGGGCCAGCAGGCGGTAGTGATCGAGCATGAAGATGTGATCGACAATCCCGAATCCTGGTATGGGCATCTGGGCCTGAGGAGCGGCCATCAGCAGCAGCAGGTACAGCCCGAAGACGTGTTCTTCGCGTCGGCCTGCCCTGAACAACAGGACAACCATGATGCCGACATAAATCCAGAAGCCGTGCGCCAGGAACCAGGCCAGGGTCGTGATGAACCAGTAACGCCGCCATCTCAGAAACGTGTCGAGGGGCACCACTCTGATCATGGCCGGGCGCACCACCAGCCACACCAGGCTGCCCAACACCATCACAACGATGAGCGCGCGAATATGCTCTGGCACGGTTTCAGTTTCCCGCCGTTCTGGTGGCCTCGGAGAGCGTAGCGATGCTCGTTTTCCGGAGACTGTCGTTACAGGACGGCTTCAAAGGTTGGCGCTCAGTAGTAGGCGCCGGTACTGGGCGCATCGTCCTTGTTGAGAACAACGCCAAGCAGCTGATCCTTGGGAATCCTGCTCATGGCCTCCTCCACTTCCTTGCGGGTGGAGATCCCGTTGCCGATCACCATGAGAACACAATCGACCCGGGGCAAGATGGCCATCACGTCGTCGGCGGCCAGCACCGGCGGCAGGTCCAGCACGACCACACGGTCAGCGTAACGGCCGCGCAATTCGGTCACGAGCTCCTCGACCCTGCGCGATCCCAGCACCTCTGCTGACCCCGTCATGGCCTGTTGTGTGGGCAGGACGACCAGGCGCGGGATGCCCGGATTCACCAAGGCCTGCTCGACCGGCACTGCCCCGGTCAACACCTGATTGAGGGACACCGCCGCCTCAAGACCCAGCGCCTTGGCCACCCGTGGGCGACGAAGGTCGAAGTCAACCAGCAGCGCTGTTCTGTTCGTTTGCTGGGCTATGCCGATCGCCAGGTTGACCGATACGACTGTCTTGCCGGACTCCATCGTCGGCGAAGTGACCGCCACGGTCCGCCAGCCTTTCTGATCCATTGTCTGGAGCACCTGCGTTCTGAGCACGTCGAAAGCCCAGGAGGCTGGGTGCGTCTTCCGATGGGCCACGATGCGCTCTCGCTCCAGCTGCGCGGCGTCAAGTTCAACAACGGGTGTCTGCAGGTACCGGATATCCGAGTCCACCGCCGTGCGGGGGATATCCACGAACGGCGGGACCGGACTCTCCGGGCGGACCGCGGGCTGCGTGGCGCGGGCCGGGGCCTGCCGCCATCGCTCCGAGCGGGCTTTCTCAACGGCTTCTTTGATTCGTTCCATGAAGCGGACACCCCTCAGTTCAATCGAGACGAGACATACACGAGAGCGTCCTGCAAGGGCATCACCCAGAAGTGGACAAACAACAGGGCCAGCAGTGCCGTCAACAAAGCGATGTAGACAGCCCGATGTCGCCACGCTTCCACAGCCTGGATCTCTGCATGGGTTTCGATGTAGGGAATGCTGGTCATCGGGCGCTGGTTGACAACCGCTGCCACGGCATTGGCGCCCCAGACGCGCGACTGCAACATCTCCAGCAGCAGCGCGATCGCGGCGGCAGCGCCGACAGCAGCGGCAGCACCGGCGAGAACGATCTTCTTGCGGCTGGGCTTGATGGGGTACTCGGGGAGCAAGGGCGGCTCCAGCATCGTGAACCGCTCGGCCTGCTCCCCGCCCTCCAGGTTTTCAACCACCTGGGCCGACAGCAACTGGGTTCGAAGCTCCTCATACTTGGCCTTGGCGGCGTCGTAGTCACGCTGCAGGCCCGCGAGCTGCTGTTCCACCTGTGGTGCCCTGGCTGTCTGCCCCCTGAGCTGGGCGATACTCGCGCGCAAGCTGGCCTGTTGGTCGACCAGCAGGTCCACCCGGGAACGAGCGGCTTCCACCTGAGCAGTCAGCCTGGAAACCGCCAGTTCGGCCTGGTCCCTCGCCGCAGTCCTGGAGGGGGTCTGAACACGCCCTTCAGCCGCGACCGCCTGCTCAAGCCCGAGGATCCGGCGCTCCAGCGACCGAACGTCCGGGTGGCTCTCCGAATACACGGCTCGCAAGCTGGCCAACTGGGCGCGCGCCCTTTCCAGCTCCTGTTCGGTCTGGCTCGGCCCCGTACTGGTGACCGCACCGGGCGCCATCACCCCTCGCCTTGCTGCGGCAAGCTCCACCTCAACGGCGCGCAACTCGCTCAGCGCGACCCGGTGGTCTCGCTCGACAACACGCAGGTCCGCTTCCATGCTCTGGAGACTGCCTTGCGTCAAAGCCGTGCTTTCCGTGGATGCCACCGACTGCTGCGACTTGAATACGGCGATTCGAGACTCCAGCGACTCCAGCTCCTTTCTGACGCGCTGAGCCTCCGTGCCGAGAAACTCCGTGGTTCGGGTCGCCTGATCCACCCGGTCTCGCCGATTGCTGC
The DNA here is from genome assembly GCA_964550405.1 of uncultured Hydrogenophaga sp. GTDB lineage: Bacteria > Pseudomonadota > Gammaproteobacteria > Burkholderiales > Burkholderiaceae_C > Hydrogenophaga. Next base: position 89,203 of record CAZJZD010000001.1, read on the forward strand.
TGAGAAAAAAGTCGGCAAGATCCCGTGTGACCGCCAGTGCCGTGCCCGGGTCACCATACTGGAACGTGAGGTTGAACGAGATGGACTTGGGTCGGGGAGCCCACGGTTCTGCAGATCCCCCGACCAGATCGAGCTGGATGCTGTTGCGCATCGCCTTGACCACGTCGGTTTCGGACAGGACACGTTTGCCGTTCTCCGTGAACAGCTGGTGCTGCTCCGCGAACCTGACCAGGTTCTCCCGGGTCATCAGCCGCTGTCTGATGAGGTTGACACGCTCCTCGGGTCTGGACTGGGAGGCGGCGTTCTCGCTGGCGGGAACCTGAATCTGAGGTCCTTCAACCAGGATGGTCGCGCTCGACTCATAGATCCTCGGAAGGCTGAACGCAACCACCACGGCGGCGGTCAGCACGAGGCCAAAAACCAGAATCATCGCCAGCGCACGTCGCCGCAGAATGGACAGGTAGTCGTGGAATGTGAGCTGGTAGTCGTCAAACATGGTGGCTCTTTCAGCGGCCGGAATAGACATACGTCAGGCCGGCGCGCACGGCCCACCCTTTGCCCGTGGCCCCCCCCAGACTGGTGGACCGGCGCCCCTCGACACCCAGTGTCGACGTCAGATCGCGACTGAGCTCGTTTTCCAGCGTCAGGCGCGCCTCGGTCCCAGTGCTGTCCGAAGCTCCTCTGGACTTCACGCGGGAGAGACTGGCAGAAAGGTTCGCGCCTTCGGCCATCCGGTAACCCAGCCTCAGCCGCATGTTCTCGGTCCGAAGGTAAGAACCGGCCACGCCGGCAATCGACAAATCCCGATTCACCTCCAGCTCGGATGACAGGCGCTCGCCTGCATAGGTGAGCAGCAGACCGCCCAAGGCGCCGTCGAGTGTTGTGCTCGAACGGGTTCTGGCCAGCCCTGCAAAGCTGCTGAGCGACCATTCAGGATTCAGTTCGATTCTCAGACCTCCGGTCAGGCGCAGCTGCTTTGAATCGCGTGTGCTGCCTGTGGGCGACAAATGGAAATAGGCCGGTTCGAGGTACAGAGACGTCCGCTCTGCGGCGTCCCATGCCATCCGGCCCACGAACCGCAACTCCTGGTAGCCGACCAGCAATGCCGTGTCGTAGCTGACCCGGGCGGCGTTCACCGACATCGCAAATCGAGAGCGCTCCGTCAGCTCACGGGTCCAGGCGCCTGAGGCCAGCACCGTTCGCTCACGGCTGTCCACCGTTACCTGGCCCACATCATCAAACTGGGTATTTCGCGTGGAGTCTTCCGCCAGACTTGCACGCAACTCGAAGGTGGCATCAGGCCTGTTGCGTTCCCAGACGTAGTCGATGCTCGGATAAACGCGACTGGCCACCAGCGCCGTGTTGCTGGAACGCTCGATACCAGCGCCCAGGGAAAACCTCGAAGAAGTTTGATCCCCGCGCAACGCGTAGGTGTATCGGGGAGCCGCCCGCAACACCGTTGCACCACCAGGGCTGACCACCGCAAGGCGGGGATTCTCAATGCGCTCGACGCTTCCCGACAAGCTCACCGACGACTGCGCGAGCGCATTTCCCGTGCCGGCAAATGCAACGAGGACGACACAAACAGACTGCTGGCGCCAGGACATTTTCAAGGCACCAGGATGGTGTCGCCAGGCTGAAGAACCACATTGGTGTCCAGCGAATTGCCACGCATCAGATCGTCGTAGCGAACGGGCAATACGACCGACGAACCGCCCGACTGGCGCAGGACCCGGATGGAATTGCCTTCAGCAAAGCGCTCCAATCCCCTGACCTGACTGAGGACCTGCAGCACCGTGGTGGACGGAGAAATCAGGGTCACGGGGCCGGGCTGGGTCACCTTTCCCAGCACATACACACGGCTACCCTCAATGCCGGTCACCACCACCGTGACCACGGCTTCAGGAATGAACTGTTTGATCTTGCCGGCAATGCGCTCCTCCACCTGCGTCGAGGTCAGGCCGGCGACTTCCACCCGTCCAGCCAACGGAAACGTGATGCTGCCGTCCGGCAGAACCCGGACCTCCATTCGCAAGGCGTCTTCCTTCCACACGGAGACGGTCAGCGCATCGCCATGGCGCAGCTTGTAGGACGCTGTGGTCTGTGCAAAAGCGGCGCCTCCGATCAGCAGCCAAAGGATCCACAAGGAACTCAACGCAAATTTCATCTTCAACCTCCGAAGGTGCGCCGCCACACAGAACATAGCAATAAAGCCGCTCCCGATCTTACGATCAGGCCCAGACCGTTCAGAATGCGCGGACGAGATGGCCGCAACAACGTCACAATTTGTTGCATTATCGGCTATATTCAACAAAGACTCCCCGTTGCAGCCCCCTCCAATTCGTACATTGGTAGTAGTTCAACTGCGCCAGCCTGCCCGTGACCGACGCGCCATCCACCGATCAGAAGCCACGTGTCAGCGCAACGCACCCCGACTGGGATCGCGAGCGTCTGGGTGCAGGGGAATGGAGTCCTGGCAAACGCCTGCTCGCCAGCATCCGCGACTACCAGCGTTGGCGAGCCGCTGGTCGCTGGCGCGCACCCTGGCGAATGCTGGCGGCGCTCCGGCACCGCTTCTGGAGCGCCGTTTCCGGTGCGGACATTCCACTGACCTGCCAGATCGGGGGGGGACTGCGACTGCCTCACCCGAACGGCGTCGTGATTCATCCGGATGCACGCATCGGACCCAACTGCCTGATCTTTCAGCAGGTCACCCTGGGCACGGTGGATTCTGGCGGGACGCCGGTGGTCGGCGGTCATGTCGACATTGGTGCGGGGGCCAAACTCCTCGGCCCGGTCGTCATAGGGGATGACGCGGTGATTGGGGCGAATGCCGTGGTGGTGCGCGACGTACCGCCCGACCATGTCGCCACCGGCATACCGGCACGCGCCCGGCCACGGCACCCCACAGGAGCCGGACATGACTGAGGTCGTGATGGGCGCGGTGCTCATCGGCCGAAACGAGGGCCAGCGCCTGCGGACCTGCCTGGCTTCGATGTTGCCCTTCACCCCCGCGGTCGTGTATGTGGACTCTGGCTCGACCGATGGTTCGGTGGCCTTGGCGCAGGCCATGGGCGCCGATGTGGTCTCACTGGACATGGGAACGCCGTTCACTGCGGCGAGGGCCCGCAACGCAGGGTTTCGCCGGCTGCTGGCGCTGCACCCCCGCATCCGCTTCATCCAGTTCGTCGATGGAGACTGTGAGGTTGTTCCCGGCTGGCTGGACACGGCGCAGCGTTACCTGGAAGCTCAAGCCGACTGCGGCGTTGTGTGTGGGCGCCGCCGCGAGCGATATCCGGCGCAGTCCATCTACAACCGCATGTGCGACCACGAATGGGACACGCCGATTGGTGATGCGCTCAGCTGTGGGGGGGACGCCCTTTTCCGCGTCGAGGCACTGACCCAGGCCGGGGGGTATCGGGACAGCCTGATCGCCGGCGAAGAACCTGAGCTGTGTCTGCGACTTCGCCGAAACGGCTGGCGGGTCCACCGGCTCGACCACGAAATGACACTGCACGATGCCGCCATCACGCGATGGAGACAATGGTGGCGGCGGACCGTCCGGGCGGGCCATGCATTTGCCGAGGGCGCCTGGCTGCACGGCGCACCACCTGAACGCCACTGGGTTCGTGAGACCAGGCGCGCCGTCTTCTGGGGGCTTGTTCTGCCGGTGGTCATTCTGAGCGCGGCGCTGCTGCTGGATGCCCGGGCCGGCTGGCTGGTCTTGTTGTATCCACTGCAGTGGACAAGGCTTGCCATTCGGGATCGATCTCCCGCCACGGCGTTCTTCACAGTGGCAGGCAAGTTTGCGGAGACTCAGGGAGTGCTCAAGTTCCACCTGACCCGCCTGCTGGGGCGCACCGGAAGGCTCATCGAATACAAATGAGCGGGAAGTCAACAAGCCATGCATGAGGGATGGATTGGCGCCTGGTCGCCCGGAATCGGTGATCCGACGCTGGCCGGCTGGATCACGGTGCTCCTCTATGCCTGGGCCGCCTGGCTTTGCCATCGTGTGCTGGTCCGTGACCGACATCGCGGTTTGGCCATGAGCCCCAACGAGCGGATGATCTGGCGGCTGCTGTTTGCGGGCATGATTGCTTTGGGCATCAACAAGCAGCTGGACCTGCAGTCCGCATTCACGGAGGCGGCGCGCATGCTGGCCATGAAGCAGGGCTGGTACGACAACCGCCGCCAGCTCCAGGAGGCCTTCATTGCCGCTATCCCGGTGGTGGGCCTCACCGCGCTGGCCGCCATGGCTGTGCTCGTCTGGCATGCGCCGGCCGCCACGCATTGGACCTGTGCTGGCGCTGCGGCCCTGCTGGTGTTCATCGCCATAAGGGCCAGTTCGTTCCACCACGTGGATGAGATGATGGGTTGGCACCTGGCGGGTCTGCGCCTGAACTGGGTCCTGGAAATGGGCGCCCTGCTGGTGATCAGCAGGGGAGCAAGAAAACGAGCTCGGGTACGCAAATGAAGATCGCCTATTTCATCAACCAGTACCCCAAGGTCAGCCACAGCTTCATCCGTCGCGAGATCCTGGCGCTCGAACGTCTGGGTGCGAGCGTGCAGCGCATCGCTCTGCGGGGCTGGCGCGACGCCATCGTGGACCCGGACGATGTGACCGAGCAGTCGAAAACCTTCTACGTGTTGCGTTCGGGATGGCCAGGCCTGATCCAGGCCCTGCTCGCGCAGTTGGTGCTGTCGCCCGCTGGCGTCATCCGCGCACTGGGCAAGGCCTGGCAGCTCAGCCGGGGCTCTGAACGGCCGCTGCTGTACCACCTCGTCTACCTGGCAGAAGCCTGCCGGGTGATGCAGCATCTGAAGACGCATCCCGTGCAGCACATCCACGCCCACTTCGGGACCAATTCGGCCGAGGTGGTGATGCTGGCCCATGTCATGGGGGGCCCCCCCTACTCCTTCACCGTGCACGGGCCCGAAGAGTTTGATCATCCCGAGGCCCTCCACCTGCGCGAGAAAATCGAATCCGCTGCCTTCGTGGTGGCCATCAGTTCGTATGGCCGCAGCCAGCTGTACCGGTGGGTCCGGCACGAGCACTGGGGCCGGATTCGGGTGGTGCACTGCGGATTGGACAAGCAGTTTCATGAAGGCGCCGGCGCGGTGCAGCTGTCTGACACAGCACGTCTGGTCTGCGTCGGCAGGCTGTGCGAACAGAAGGGGCAGCTCATCCTGCTGGCGGCCGTGCGTGAACTCCATGAGCGGGGAATCGCCTTCGAACTGGTGCTCGCGGGTGACGGGGAAATGAGACCGGAAATCGAAACGATGATTGCCCGCCACGGGCTCCAGGCGAAGGTGCGCATCACCGGCTGGATCAGCAGCCAGCAGGTCCGTGACGAGATCCAGGCCGCTCGCGCCATGGTGTTGCCCAGCTTTGCCGAAGGGTTGCCGGTGGTGATCATGGAAGCCATGGCTCTTGAGCGGCCGGTAGTCAGCACCACCGTGGCCGGCATACCGGAACTGGTCCGCCATGGGCAGGACGGGTGGCTGGTGGCCCCCGGTGATGTCGATGCGCTGGTCCAGGCCCTGATCGAGGTTCTGGGCTGTGACGTGGCGCGCTTGCAGGAAATGGGTAGCCGGGGCCGGCAGCGCGTGATCGAGCGTCACGACATCGATCGTGAGGCGGCCAAACTGATGACGCTGTTCGGGGGCACGACATGAGCGGTGGCTTGAGCATCATCATTCCCGCCAACAATGAAGAGGCTTACCTGGCCAACTGCCTTCGGGCCCTCATGGCATCGGAGGCAGCCGATGTCCCGGTGGAAGTACTGGTGGTGGCCAACGCCTGCACCGACGGTACCGTGCAGCTGGCCCGTTCATTCGATGCAGCGGCCACCGGCAAAGGATGGGCGTTGCAGGTGCTGGACCTTGCACAGCCCGGCAAGCTCAATGCACTGAACGTGGGCGACGAAGTTGCCACGGGCGCCATGCGCCTGTACCTGGATGCCGACGTGCTGGTCAGCCCCGCACTGGTACGCATGCTCGTGACCGTGCTGACCGAGACCCAGCAAGCCCGGTACGCCAGCGGCACACCTCAAGTCAGTTTGGCCCGTTCGGCTGTCACACGTGCCTACGCCCGCTTCTGGCAGCTCTTGCCGTTCGCGCGCAGCGAGGCGCCTGGGTTCGGGGCGTTTGCTGTCAACGCCGCCGGCCGGGCACGCTGGGACAAGTTCCCGGACATCATCTCGGACGATACCTACGTACGACTCCTGTTCGCCCCACATGAACGCAAGGGCGTCACAGCCACCTATGAATGGCCCATGGTCGAAGGCTTTTCACGGCTGGTGAAAGTCAGGCGGCGACAGGATCAGGGGGTCCGGGAGATTGCCCAGAAATGGCCCGAACTGATGGGCAATGAAGGAAAGTCCGCGCCCGAACTGCTCGACCTGATACTCATGGCGCTGCGTGAGCCCGTTGGCTTCTGTGTGTATGCCGCTGTCACCGTTACCGTCAAGTCCCGAAAAGCCTCCACCCACTGGACACGGGGTCGTTGAAGCCGCCATGAGCTTGATCACACACCCCATGAACCGACAGGAATTCGACGATGCCTACGCCAGCCTGATCCTCCGGCAGGATTTTCTGGAAGGTGCGGCCTACTACCTTGAGCGCAAGGAACGCTACTGGAACACCCTGCGCAAGATGGCGTTCTGCCTGACACCCGGCAGCCGGGTGCTCGATATCGGCGGAGGACACTTTGCGCTCCTCACCCAGCGCCTCTTCCAGGCTCGTTCCGAGTTGGCCGACCTCGATTCGCGATACCGGGCCTCCGTGGATTCGGCCGGCATTCCTTTTCATCATCTCAATCTGGTGGAAGACGACTTCCAATTCGAGCACCCGTTCGACCTGGTCATCCTCGGAGAAGTGATCGGCCATGTGCCCGTCCCTCCGCACCTGGTTTTTGCCAAACTGGCGGCAACACTGGCGCCAGGCGGCCGGCTGGTGATGACCACCCCCAATCTCTTCCGTCTGCGCAACGTGGTGCGAATGCTGCTGGGCAAGCCCATGTTTGAGCACTTCGTGATGCCAGGCAAGGACCGGCCACCCGGTCATTTCATCGAATACGACCTTGAGCAGATGAAGTGGCAGATGACATTTGCAGGACTCGAGGTGGAAGTTGGCGAGCACGCCCAGCTGGATCTTGGTGGAGCCACCTTCTCTGCCCGTCTCATCAGGCGGCTCCTGTCGCCGCTGCTTTGGCTGCGACCGGTGTGGCGCGACAACCTGTTTGTCGTGGGTCGCAAGCCCCTGCACCCCGTACAACCAGAAACCAAGTCTTAAAGAGCCGGCCATGCGTTGGGTGCGTCAACCGCTCGCTCTCCTGCGCCGCATTCGAGAGAAGAGCGCCCTCCGGCTGATGCGTCGGCTGCACCGGATCACGCACCGGATGCCAGTGGAACTCAGACCGGTCCAGAAGTCCGTCGTGCTGGTGGTGGCCCCCCACATGGACGACGACGTGATCGGCGCCGGGGGAACCTTGCTCCTGCACCGTCAATTGGGCAGCGAGACCCATGTGGTGTTCTGTGCGGCTGGCACCAGCACCGAGATCGACGCCACCCGCAAGGCGGAAGCCCGTCATGCCAGCAAAACCATGGGGTTTGCCAGTCTGGAATGGCTGGATCTGCCGGACGGCAGCTTGTCGCTTCACGAACCGGAAATGGCCGGCCAGCTTTCGCGACACCTGCAGGAGCATGCACCGCAACAGGTGTTTTGCCCTTTCGTCAGCGACCACCACCGAGACCATTCGGCCGTCGCCCAAGCCGTGGCGCTGGCGATTCGCAAGACAGGTTGGGTCGGCGAAGTCTGGTGCTATGAGGTCTGGTCACCCTTGTGGCCCAACGTCTCGGTGGACATTTCCGATGCGCAAGCCTTGAAGCGGGATGTGATTGAAATCTACGCGTCTCAGACGGCTGGGCTGCACTACGCCGAAGGCATTCTCGGCCTCAACAGCTACCGGGGGCTGAAGGTCAACGTTGCCCACGCAGAGGCGTTCTATGTTTGCAGCGCAGCTGAGTTCTGCGCAATGGCCGATCGGATGAACCGGCCGTAACACGCACGCCAACCGCGACAGCAAGCGGCGCGAACCGCACGCCCTACCCGTCTGCGGGCAACGGAAAGAACGAAGGCTTGTCCTTGCGTCGCTTCAGCACCCAATCGTAGACCTGCATCATCTGTGACGCCTTGACTTCCCATGTGAACAGGGTACGCACCCGCTCTCGTGCTTTCAGGCCCTTTGCCCTCACTTCCATAGGATGGTCTGCACAGTGGGTCAGCTGTTCACCCAGGGCCGCCACAACTTCATCGCGAGAGCCCATCGGGACTTTGTACCCGGTCTCCCGGGTCACGAGCTCAGACGGCCCGGCGTAGTCAAGCACCACCGGACAGAGTCCGAGAGCCATTGCTTCCAGCACGGCACCACCACCAAATTCGCGGATGGACGGAAAGGCCAGCACGGAACACTGCGACGCAATGGCCTGCACCTCGTTGTGCGGCTTCCAGCCATGAAAGTGAACACCGGGCAGTTCACCGGCCTGACGTTTCAGTTCGGCCATGGATGGCCCGTCCCCAATGATGTCGATTGCCATGCGACCCGCCCTGAGCAGGGGCGCCGCCGCTGTCAGCAACATGTCCACCCCCTTGAGAGGCACGAGACGCCCGATGAAGCAGGCTCGAAACAGCGCGTTGTCATGCTGGGCCAGCTGAAAAAACCGCGCGGGATCCACCCCGTTCTCGGGCAGATAGATCGCGCGCCCGCGAGCACACCTTGGCAGATCAACGAGTGCTTGCTGCGACCCAGCCAGAATGGCCTCCGCCCGCATGGTTCCTTTGCGCCACGGCACCCAGCGGCGAGCCCCACGCAATCGGGATAGCCACTCTTTCTCGCGCTTCATTTCTTGCTCGAAGCCTTCAGGCCAAGGTACGCCACCATTGATGGGCCCCAGGACAAATGGCACACCGACCTTTCGACAAAGCTCCGCCATTGGACTTGGCAGCACAGGCGACAACGGCGTCATGCGATGCACTACATCGAAATCGCCTCGTTTGATGCGCTGATGAAACCGCTTCCAGACCAGGAGCTCGAAGTACGGGTATGCAATCAGGTTTCCCGCCTGCTGAATGGTCCAGCCTTGCCCCCCACCGCCAGCCAGTATCGTCGCCAAACGCCACAAGGGACGCGCGATAGCCTCAGAGTCCACCGCAGTGAAATCCTGCCCTTCCCGCAATCCTGCGCGCAGGAACGCATCCCTGTTACGGGATTGGGTGACGATATGGACATCCGCCTTGCGGGAAAGCGCCCTCGCCAGTGACCAGCCAACCAAAGGCACAGACACCCATTCAGGATTGGCAGCCTCCGCGAGGATCAACACACGCGTGTGACCAGAGGACTCGGACAACGAAACAACTCCCTTACCGTATCGCGCAAATACTATACAAAGTATACTTTTTATTGAATTTTACGGCATCTTTGTCCACAGCAGCCCATACCCTGCCAAGGTCACCCTGGGTCTTCAAGCCAAAAAGAAAACCCGTGTTGGCTCATGCGGCATCGGCCGAAATCAGCCGGATCATTTCACCTGCAAGAGACCGGCTGTCGAAGTCGCGAACAGCTCGATCCCGCGCGGCATGCCCAATGCGAGCGGCGACGACCGGATCTTCGGACAACACTCTCAGGTGGTACGCGATACCCTCCACGTCCTCTTGCTCCACCAGGAAGCCATCCACACCGTGGTCGATCATGTCTCGGACGCCGCCAATCACCGAGCACACGACGGCCAACCCGCAGGACATGGCCTCCATCACAGCCACTGGTGCGGCCTCCCCCAACCCGACACTGGTCAGCAGCAAGACGTGGCTTGCCTGCAAGAGATCCAGCACCTCAGATTCGGACCGCGTTCCCACCAGCGCCACAAACTGAGTCAAGCCAAGGGCCAGCACTTCTTGCTCAATCTCCGCCCTTGCGGGTCCATCTCCAACGATGGTGTACTGCAACTGCAGGCCTGCATCCACGAGCTGCTTGATGGCCCGAAGCGCAAAACGATGCCCCTTGTTGACATGCAGCCTTGCCACGGACAACAGCCGAAGCGGTTCGCTCGCTGGCCGGAGCTGACGATCGGCCTTCGGCCGAAAACGATCCGTGTCGACCCCCATCCACAGCAGGTGTACCTGCGATCCAGAAAGCCCCAGCTTCTCCATGACCTGCCTTTTCAAAGGAGCTGTCACGCAAGTCACAAAACGCGCATCACGCGTCTTGCTCACATGATCTCTGCCATAGACATCGAGGTCACCATGAAGCGTTAGGCTGTAGCTGCATCCACCCAAAATCCTCGCGAGTGCCGCCACATGCGCAGAATTTGCAAAAGAATGCACATGCAGGTGGTCCGCCTCTTGATCAAGTGAAAAGCGGGCGAGACTGGCCGCCGGCAAGAGCAACGGCACGGCTGCAAGACGTTGAATCCATGTGCTCTCGCTCAAGCCCGCGAGGTAGGACAGGGCCCCCAGCACCCTGAGCGGACGGCTGCACAGGAAGAAAGAGTCCCGAACCCAATGCGGAGGAAACAGGTAGTGCGTCTGGCTGGACGCCTCGGCCGCGAAAGCATGCCTGCATGCATCGGCAGGCGGCCTTCTGGTGGACACAAGAGCCACATCCACGCCACGTGACCGCAAAGCCTGCACTTCGCGCCAAAAGAATGCATGCGTCTGTGAAGGAAACTCAGGTACAAGGTACAGCAACTGCAAGAAAACTCCTTCGATTCAATCCTTGGCACCCGTATCTGGGCATGTCTGTACAACACGCATCGGAGCGAGAGTTGGTGCAAGTGGTGACGTCAGATATCGACTTATCGCAAGAACCACAGGATGACAGAGGATTTTTTCGACAGATCCAGTGCCCCTTTTGGCGGCGTGAAGAGACACCCGTTCCTGCATCGCTGCCGACTACACGAACCGCGTTGCCCACTTCTTGGACAGTGCAAACCGTGCATGCGACGAAGCGGTGTTCATGACCGAACCACTGTAACGCACCTTCATCCCGGATCCGAGCGGGAGCTCGCCCCTCGTACCAGCGATTCGAACCAAGACAGAAACCGCGACTTGGCATCTTGGGGCCGATCCGTGCTTGCACCGACGGCGTATTGCGTTTCCTGCAAACTGCGTTCGCACGGACACAGTGCCCCATACCAGTTGACAGACGGCCGTGGAATTCTTGTCACTGCCTCAAGCCCCGCCAGCCGGCGACTGCAAAGGTCTCCGACTCCTGCCCGTAGCCCTCGTGCGCACGTGTGCCCGCGCCAGGCCAACAAGACATGAAGCCCCACAGTTCGCATCGAGACCTTTGCGAGCCGTCATCCCAAAGTGCCACAGATTACCTTTAGCACGCAACCGACATTCAACGACGATCACCAACCAAATCCGCATAGAGATCAACGATCCGTTGAGCCTTTGCAGGCCATATGAAGTTTTCTTGCACGTATTGACGTGCCGCTTCGGACTTCTCGTACACATCCTCCTTGGATGACACCAGCCGGGAAAGAACAGAGCGGAACCCATGCACAATATCAGCCCGCGCTCCAATGGGAACCTTGAAACCGATGTCTGGCGTCACCAATTCGCCGGGCCCTGCGTAATCCACGACAACCGGCACCACGCCCAATGCCATTGCCTCAAGCACCACCCCGCCACCAAACTCCCGAATACTCGGAAAGGCCAGAACATCGCATTCGCAAAGAATGTCCTGGACCTTTTCGTTTGGAATCCAGCCGTGAAACTTCACAGCGGAAGCCAGATCATGATGCCGAACAAATGACCGGAGCTCCTCCATCATTGGTCCGTCACCTATGAAGTCGATCGTCAATGATGAGTTCTTGAGAAGGTCAAGCGCGCCCTCCAACAACATATCAGGCCCCTTGTAGGGAACCAGTCGGCCGACAAACGCAGCCCGCAACGGCCCAGCCTCGCGCCGTTTACTCGTCTGCCAGAAACGCGAGGGATCAATCCCGTTTTCGGGCATGTACAGGTACTTCTCCCTGTAACGCACAGGCAAGTCGCTCAACGTGAAGCGAGATCCAGCCAGAACCTTCGTCGCATACCGGTATGTCTGATGCACACCGGGAAGCCACCGGTAGATGGCTCGAACATAGGACAACCACTCTTTCTCCCGTCGTCGCTCCTTGTCGAACCCAGCAGGCCACGGGACCCCTCCATTCAATGGCCCGAGGACAAACGGAATGCCAACGCGTGCGCAACGCTTGGCCAACGAACTGGGGGCTGTAGGCGTCAACGGAGTAATCCGATGCACCAATCCGAACTCACCTGCCTGGATACGACCGCCGAACTGCTTCCAGACGAGATGCTCAAAGTAACGGTACGACACGCTTGACAACGCTGTCTGAATAGTCCATCCCAGTCCAGAACCACCACGCAGCCAGATAGCCAGTCGCCAAAATGGCCTCTCGATTTTCTCTGTATCGATTGCAGTGAAATCGATTCCCTCTCGAAGCCCGGCACGAAGAAATGCATCACGATTCCGCACCTGCGTGACAATGTGCGCATTGACCAACTTGGCAATGGCTGTCGACATTGACCAACCGACAAGTGGAACACTCGACCACTCTGGATTGGCGGACTCGGCGATCAGTAGAACACTGGAAGGTGGAGGCATGACAAAAAACAAAATACCCATCAATCATGAAGACCAAGAGGTGGGCGATTCAATTCCACATCACGATTTAGCAGATCAGATGGACAGACGGGCGACAAAAGAACAGGAGCGCGGCATGAGAAACAACTCACAAGGTGGTCTCCCCATGCAAGGCTTGGAAATACGAGGTGCAGCTCACCCCGCACACCTTGGAAGCAACCCAACGAACGAAAACCGCACAAAAGTAAACTTATGTAACAACGTGGCAATTCTCAGGGGAAGCACCAGGGAACACAAGCCGATGAGAACGGTTTATGTGAAATCATCGACGAGTAGGCTACGGAAACAGCCGCGCACCCCGATGTTGACGTGCAAGCACCGGCCCGCAATGAAGAGGCACGATGGGAACCATGCTGCAACGCCTGCACCATGACGGGAAGGGTACAGGGTTTTGTGCACTTCAAAGTGGGCGCTTTCGCCTTGCCTCTCATGGACGAAGTACTGATGTTCTGTGCGACGCCTGGCCTTGGCAAAAAAAGAGCTCGCCAAAGCGAGCTCAATATGTGACCCGAACGGTGTTCCTCAGGGACGCAAGACGCCCCACATGAAGTCCACGATGGCCTGGTAGTTGGCCGTCACCGTGGGGTGTACGTTCCATGCAGAGTTGAAGATGAAGGCAGCGGGGGGCTTTTCACCGTACAGCTCGATGTACTCGGCCACAGCAGCCAAGAAATACCATGTCGAACGTCCGTGAGGAGACAGGTCTTCGAACAGAGACCCCACAGGAATTGTCCTGACCACGGTATCGCGGTATGTCATCAACACGGCTTTGTTCACGTTGTGCAGTCTGATATCCAGACCAGGCCGTGCAGCCTTCAGTCGGGAAACCAGCAACTCCATCCACGTTTGGTAACTGCCAAGACCAAAGGTCACCCAATTGGCATACCCTGTGGCACTCACTGTGGTCGGGTTGTCGCCAGTACCACCATAGCCATTGAGCTGCGGCCAACCGGCGTACACCACATAGCGCCGATTCGGATTCGGTGCGTTCGCCTCCCACTGGTCAATGAGGGACAACAACCGGCTCTGGTAAGACGCGCCCATGTTGGTGTTTTGGGCAGGATCAAACAACACACCATCGAAGTTGTCTGGCACAAAGCCCACCACTTCCACATTTTGCGCGCCGGTCCAAGAGGCGGTGTAGGCATTGACGTAAGGTGACGTGACCTCCTCATGCCCGACAGTCGAACGGGGCGGCACAGTCCATTGAGTAAAGAACCCGAACTGAGCCCCGAGGGTAAAGGTGTTCCCTCCGTTGGGCGCCGCGCTGGCCAGACGCTTGACCCAGTTCCCCACGCGGGTGTTCAGGTTGCCTTGACCAGCTGCATGGTTGTGGAGGCTGTTGAGGTAATAGAAGGAGTCGGCCACCTTTGCGCCGGTAGGCGTGCCGGTTCTGCTGCCGGACAGCGCCGTCCGCGCGCCAGCAAAACCGTTCTGCGAGGTGAGAACATAGTTCCGGCAGGTGTCACCTTCCACAGGGCAATCAAGTCGGCCATTGCGCCAGTCCCACCACAACCAACTCTGCCCCTGTGCGGCGGCGGCATCCATTTGAATGCGCCAGTCGCGGTTGGTGTCTTCACTGTAGTTGTCCAGCCCGACTTGCACCGGGAAGCTCAGGTTGGGCAGGATGGTGTTGATTGCCTGTGTGGCCGACAACGACTGACCTGCACCGAGCAGGCGAGAGCCTTGCCACTGCGGATAGAAGTTCGGGTTGGCGGAGGATGACCAATAGGCCTGCCATCCAAAGATGACCTGTGGCTGCCCGTTGACCCGCACGGTATCTGTCGACGCGATGCTTGCACCGTATTGAACGATGGCAGACAGGTCGCGACCTTCGAACGAGGTCATGATGGCCAGAGGCTGTGTGTAACCACGGCTCCTGAAGAACTGGATGTGGGTTCTGGCCTCCGACGACCATGCGGTTCTGCCTGCATCACTGCCAGGATCTATTCCGGGAGGAGCGATGTACTCCTGCATCGCGTCGAGGATGACGCGGGAGCGGTACTTGCTCATCAAGTCCTTGATCCATTGACGATCCCACATGGCAAGGTAGCAAGGACCGGGCGTAGCCCTCGCGCAGGTGCCCGTCCCGCTGGGTGCCGTCAGCGAATAGAAGTTACCGCCACCCAGGGAGGAGCCGATGACATAGTTCTGGCCCTCGTTCCACGTGTAGAAGGAGACCCAAGCAATCATGTCATGCGCGGCCAGCTTCGCGAAAAACTGGTCGAAGGTCTGCGGGCTCATGTTGTTGAGGGCGTCTGTGGTGAGCAGCACCCGCACTGCGTTGGCGCCCGTGGCCGCAATGACATCGAGGTCACTGAGAATGGACGGCGAGGCCATCGTGATCTCCGGACCACGCAAGACCACGCGACTGCCAGAGGAATTGAGAATCCGGTTGCCTGACATCCTGACCATACCGCTTGTGGTCGTCGGTGCCGGTGTGGTGGTCGTCGGCGTCGGCGTGGTGGTCGTCGGTGCCGGCGTGGTGGTCGTCGGCGTCGGCGTGGTGGTCGTCGGCGTCGGCGTGGTGGTCGTCGGCGTCGGCGTGGTGGTCGTCGGCGTCGGCGTGGTGGTCGTCGGCGTCGGCG
>CAZJZD010000001.1:104599-231269 GCA_964550405.1 uncultured Hydrogenophaga sp.
TGGTGGTCGTCGGCGTCGGCGTGGTGGTCGTCGGCGTCGGCGTGGTGGTCGTCGGTGCCGGTGTGGTGGTGGTCGGCGTCGGCGTGGTGGTCGTCGGCGTCGGCGTGGTGGTCGTCGGCGTCGGCGTGGTGGTCGCCGGCGTCGGTGTGGTGGTCTGTGGATCGGTGGCAACCGCCCCTGCAGGCAGGGCCTGCTCAGAACCACCTCCACACGCTTGCAGGGTCAACAGGAAAGCAATCGCAAGGGCTCTACCCCCCGCGTTTTTCCATCCGGCAACCGATTGCCACTTGGCAGACAAACTCTTCACGACATCACCTCTCAACAATGCACTCAATTTAGCTGGATGCAGCCTTGCGAAGCCAGCGCACATCCATCGAACAAAAATCAACAAATCCACAGGGATCTGCCATGGCTTCAGCAACTTCCAGTCCAGTGTCACCTGTATTGATGCCAGGCGAAAAGGGGGTTAAGGACAAGCGGGCAAAACCGGCGATTTGACGGAGTATCGCCTTGACCTGTCGCGACTTAAGGACACTTGAGTACGGCTGTAACTTTTTGCACTCGCACCACGTCCGGGATTTCGGGCTCGCCCAAGGCATGCCTTGGCAGAAACCATGGATCCGATACAGTTTTCCGTCACAAATGCTAACAATTGAAACCACAGGCGTTGTGATTCTGAAAACGAGGATTTCAAGCATTGCTGACCTCAGCCAGAGACCCCGAAAAACACACCCGCCGAAAACATTTGCGCTATGGACAATGGATCTGATCGCGATCATTCCCCACGGCAGACACAATTTGATACCAGCACGCAGTTGGAAACTGCTCTACCAGTTCATTCAATATTGTTCTTGAAATGGCCCATATTATTGCTTTTTCATCAAAGGACCACCGCGATGATCAGCCGATGGGCAGATCCAAGCCTCAAGACAGAACGCGCAGTCCTTGGTCATTGCGGGAGCGCGCTTGAAACCGACATCGACGTGGCCTCACCCACCAAGCGTCTGCCCTCCACCTCCTTGCAAGTCCCCTGCGCTCGAACAATGGCCCGCCAAGCGGGACTGCACCGCCTGGTGCAGCAACCGCATTGGGAATGCGTAAAGATGAAGCAAAAAAAAGGCCACCCGAAGGTGGCCCTATCCGAGGCAGCGGCGATCAGCGGATCACGGCGATTTCCGAGCGCTTGCCACCCTTGTAGGTGTACAGCGTCAGGGCACCGTTCTTGATGTCGCCCTTTTCGTCGAAAGCGATCTGGCCGGTCACGCCCTTGTAGTTGGTTTCCTTCAGCTTCGGCAGGTACTTGGCCGGGTCGGAGGAATCGGCCGCCTTCATGGCTTCGACCATCACCTTCACGGAGTCGTACACATACGGTGCGTACACCTGGACGTCAGCATTGAACTTGGCCTTGAAATCGGCTTTGAACTTCTCCATGTCAGCCTTGGCTTCGCCTTCGACACCACCGGCTTCTGCGCAGTAAACCTGCTCGTCGCTCATGCCGTCACCGGCCAGATCCACCAGACCGGAGGAGCAGATGCCGTCACCGCCCATGAACTTGGCCTTGATGCCCAGCGCCTTCATCTGTTTGAGCATGGGGCCGGCCACGGCGTCCATGCCACCAAAGAAGACCACATCGGGCTTCTTGGCTTTCAGGGTGGTCAGGATGGCGTTGAAGTCGGTGGCTTTGTCGTTGGTGAACTCACGACCCACGACCTTGCCGCCAGCAGCGGTCACACCCTTTTCGAACTCGTCAGCCACACCCTGACCGTAAGCGGTACGGTCGTCGATGACGGCGATGCTCTTGCCCTTGAGGGACTCCACGGCGTACTTGCCGAGAGTGCCACCCAGATGCACGTCATCAGCCACCACGCGGAAGGCGCCGGCAAAACCTTGACGGGTGTACTTCGGGTTCGTGGCAGACGGGGAAATCTGGGGAATGCCTGCGTCGTTGTAGATCTGCGAGGCGGGGATGGTGGTACCGGAGTTCAGGTGACCGATCACGCCGTTGACTTTGGCGTCGACCAGCTTCTGTGCAGCAGCAGTGCCTTGCTTGGGATCGCCTGCGTCGTCTTCGGCCAGCAACTCGAACTTGGCGGGCTTGCCGCCGATGGTCAGGTTGGCGGCGTTCAACTCTTCGATGGCCATGCGCGCACCGTTCTCGTTGTCCTTGCCGAGGTGGGCGATGGCACCGCTGGTGGGGCCGACGTGACCGATCTTGATGACACCGTCGTCAGCTGCAGGCGCTGCTGCAGGTGCCGGGGCGGCTGCGGGAGCGGCAGCCGGAGCGGCTTCTTCTTTTTTGCCACAGGCGGCCAGGGCGACAGCCGCAGCAATCACAGCCAGTTTCAGGTTCAGTTGCATAGAAATCCTCGGAAAGGAATGAGTTTTAAATTGCGGAGGGAACTTTTTTCTCCACGACCATAAAGATACTCCAAAAAAGCGGCGCCTCACGGCGCCTTGCTCTGGTGCATCCAGGGGGTTCGGGTAAGTCCCGAGGTCCATCACAGCAAGAAATGGTCCATCAGGCGCCCTCATGCGCGCGCGCCGGTCACGTCGTACTGCTGCGGTTCGTGACCGGCTTCGCGATACCGCTTCCACCGCTCGCGGGCGTGCTGGCGGTCGGCCGGGTCCGCAGTCACGACCTCGATGACGCGGTCAAACCGATCGTAGTCGGCGGGCAGTTCACCAGACAGGTTGACCAGCACTTCGCCGCCTGAGACCAGCGAAGTCGCGTCGTCGGTCAGCAATACAGGTGACCGCTCCCGCAGCATGGAGGTTGCATCCATGACCGCGTGAGGAACAAATTCGAGCTGCGCAAATGTCCACAGCGCCTGGTCCAGCGCCGCCCGTTCACCCGAACGGGTCAGCACCACCACCTTCGAGCCTTTGAGATAGGCCTTGCGCAGCAAGCGGCAGGCATATCCCTGCCGGTCCGGCACATTGAAATGGAAGGCAACCGCGGTCATGCGGGCGGACGTGCGCCGCGTTCTTTGCCTTTGCGGGCGGGCGTTGCCGCGGCATCGAGCAGGTACTGCACGAGCAAGGGCACAGGGCGGCCGGTGGCGCCCTTGGCGGCACCGCTTTTCCAGGCGGTCCCGGCGATGTCCAGGTGCGCCCAGGCCGCAGAGCCAGCAAACTTCTGCAGGAACTTGGCCGCCGTCACCGAACCTGCAGCCCGTCCAGCCACGTTGCCCATGTCGGCGAAATTGGACTTCAGCCCCTCCGCGTACTCGTCGTCCAGCGGCATGCGCCAGCACGGATCCAGAGAACGATCACCGGCCGACAGCAGGGCCTGGGCCAGTGTCTCGTCGGTCGAAAACAGGCCGGAGCGCACCGCACCGAGCGCGATCACGCAGGCACCGGTCAGGGTTGCGATGTCCACCACCGCACGCGGCTTGAAGCGCTGGGCGTAGGTCAGTGCATCGCACAGCAGCAGGCGGCCTTCGGCATCGGTGTTGAGGATCTCGATGGTCTGGCCGCTCATGCTGGTGACCACATCCCCGGGTTTGACGGCCTGGCCGTCGGGCATGTTCTCGCAACTGGGGATCAGTCCCACCACGTTGATGGCAGGTTGCAGTTCGGCCAGCGCCGCAAAGGTACCCAGCACGCTGGCGGCACCGCCCATGTCGAACTTCATCTCGTCCATCTCGGCAGCGGGCTTGATGGAGATGCCACCGGTGTCGAACGTGATGCCTTTGCCGACCAGCACCACGGGCGCCTCGGTCTTGGCCGCACCGCTGTAGCGCAAAACGATGAAGCGCAGCGGCTCGACCGAGCCCTTGGCCACGGCCAGGAAAGCGCCCATTTTGAGCGCAGCAACCTCTTTGGGCCCCAGGATCTCGGCCTTCATGCGCGGGCGTTTGCCGAGGGTGCGGGCCACATCGGCCAGCATGCTGGGGGTGGCATGGTTGGCGGGCCGATTGGCCCACTCACGGGCCAGTTCCACGCCGCTGGCCTGGGCCTTGCCCATTGCAAATCCAACCCGAACGCCGTCGGCCTTGTTCACCCCGACCGTCACCGTGCGCAGGCTGCGGGCTTTGGCCGAGGGCTTGGTGTGTGTGTAGACATAGGTCGTGTCGGCCACCGCCATGACACCCGACTGCACGACCGCGTCGGCATCCGGCAGCAGGCTCAGCACCAGGCCCAGCCTGCGCACCTGGGGCAGTTTGAGCCCACTCATGCCCGCCGCCACGGCCTTGCGCACAGCCGACGCCGAGACATCGCCCACCCGTACCAGCACCACACGGGAAGCCTTGATGCCGACCGGCCGGTACAACCCGAGCGCCTTGCCCACGCCCTCTTCCAGGTCGCCGCGCGCCATCGCATCACGGATCAGGCCCAGCAGCGCGGACTCGGTCTTGGGCTTGGCCACGGGAAGTGCGTCCGGCACGAGAACCAGCAGCGCATCCACCGCCAGATCGGCGGCCTGTTGGGGCGAGAGGGATTTGAGTTCGAAGTCCATAATCTCGGTTTCCGAATAAGTGCGGTCGATGTTATTCCATTCTTCCTTACGCAGAGAGCTGGCGCGCAGCTTTGGCGCGACCCTGGTGGTGTTGTTCACCATCGTGCTGACCATGCTGCTCATCCGCACCCTGGGCCTGGCGTCCAGAGGCAGCGTGAACCCGGAAGAGATCATGCTGGTGCTGGGGTACACCGTGCTCGGCCGCATGCCCCCGATCCTGACGCTGGCCCTGTTCGTGGCCATCGTGTTCACCCTGGGGCGCATGTACCGCGACAGCGAGATGATCATCTGGCAGGCCAGCGGTCTGCCGATCGGAGGCCTGCTGGCACCCGTGATGCGTTTCGCCTGGCCGGTGCTGCTGGTAATCACCGTCATGGTGATGTTCGCCTGGCCATGGGCCAACCGGCAGACCGAAGAACTGCGGGGGCGTTTCGAGCGACGAGGAGACCTGGAGCGGGTGGCCCCGGGGCAATTTCAGGAATCGTCAAGCGGGCGGCGGGTGTTCTTCATCGACAAGGACACCGCCGACGGCACCGAGGGTCGCAACATTTTCATCTCCAGCCAGGAAACCGACGGACGAGAAAGCACCACCTCGGCGCGCTCCGGCCGCATCGAATGGCAAGACGGTCAGCAGATCCTGAAGCTTCACAACGGTCAGCGGCTGGAGACCACCGCCGATGGCAGCCGCATGAAGCTCAGCGAGTTTGAGGAGTACATCACCCTGGTGGGGACGTCGGCCCGGCTGGGCGCCGTGGGCCAGGGCCTGAAGTCCCGCTCGACCTGGCAACTGGTGCAGGAGCCGTCCAGGGCCAACCTCGGTGAGCTGGGCTGGCGCGTGGGGATGGCACTGACCGCCTTCAACTTTGTGCTGATCGCCGTTGCCGTCACCACCGGCAATCCGCGGGCTGGCCGCGGTGGCAACCTGTTCTTCACCCTGTTCGCTTTCGTCTTCTATTACAACCTGCTCAACCTGGGCCAGAGCTGGATGGCGTCGGGTCTGGTCGGGCTGCTGCCATTCATGCTGGGCCTGCACGGTGGTGTCCTGGTTCTGGCTTTGCTGTGGCTGTTCAAACGGCACCTGAACATCGGCCTGCGCGAGAGCTTCAGAGCCTGGCTGCGGCACCGGCGGACGGGCCCGATGGCAGAGGAAACAGCATGAAGACCATCCGCCGTCTGATTTACGGGGAAGTGTTTGTGGCGGTCGGCTTCGTGCTGCTGGCCTTCCTGGCGCTGTTTTTCTTCTTCGATTTCGTGGACGAGCTGCCGGACCTGGGCAAGCCTTCCCCGCTGGACAATTCGCTGGTCTATGGAATGCCGCAGGCGCTGTTGTACGTGGGACTGCTCACCCCCAGCCGCATCTACGAACTGCTGCCGATTTCGGTGCTGATCGGTTCGGTGTTCGTCATGGCTCGGCTGGCCCAGAGTTCGGAATACACCATCCTGCGCACCAGCGGCCTGGGGCCTTGGCGCGCCTTGCGCAGCCTGCTGGGCCTGGGCGCCATCTTTGTGCTGCTGACCTTCGCGCTCGGCGACTACGTGGCGCCGGTGGCGGACCGTTCGGCCCAGTTGCTCAAGGCCCGCTACCAGGGGCACATCAGCGTGGGTCAGACCGGGGCCTGGCTCAAGGAGCGGCAGACCTACAGCAGCTTCTCGGTCAATGTCGGCGCGCTCACCCCGCAAGGAGCGCTGGAGCGTATCCGGGTGTTCGAGTTCGACAACCAGGGGTTCCTCGTTTCGACCATGGAGGCACAGGGCGGGCAGATCGAGGAAGACGAGTCCTGGACCCTGCGGCAGGTGCAGCGCCGCGAGTTCGACACGGCGGGACTGGCGTCGGCACGCATCAACCGCAGCGAGCTTGAACGTTTTCGCTGGCCCAGCAGCATCACCACCGAGATGGTGTCGGCCGCCCTGCTCAAACCCGAGCGCATGCCCACCGCAGACCTCTACGAATACATCCGCCACCTGGAAGCCAATGGCCAGACCGCGCAACGTT
Organism: uncultured Hydrogenophaga sp.; assembly: GCA_964550405.1. Lineage (GTDB taxonomy): Bacteria > Pseudomonadota > Gammaproteobacteria > Burkholderiales > Burkholderiaceae_C > Hydrogenophaga. The sequence continues at coordinate 111,052 of CAZJZD010000001.1, forward strand.
ATGAGATCGAGTTCTGGCGCAAGGTGTTCTACCCGCTCTCGTGCCTGGTGATGGTGGTGCTGGCCCTGCCCTTCGCCTATCTGCATTTCCGCTCCGGCGGCATCACGGGCTACGTCTTTGGCGGCGTCATGGCGGGCATCAGCTTCTTCCTGCTCAACAACGTGTTCGGCTACATCGGCAACCTCCAGCAGTGGCAACCCTGGATTGCCGCCGCTTCGCCGGCCATGATCTATTCCATCATTTCACTGGCGGCCTTCGGCTGGCTGGTGCTGCGCAGGTGACGCCATGCTCGGTGTGATTGTTTTTGCCCACGGTTCGCGCGACCCGCTGTGGCGCGGCCCTGTGGAGGCCGTGGCCCATGCCATTCGCCAAGCCGACCCCGGGGTGCACGTCATGACCGCCTACCTGGAACTGTGTGATCCGGACCTGCCGACGGCCGCCGGGCGACTGGTGGCCAGCGGCGTGCAGCGGGTGCGCGTGCTCCCGCTGTTTTTCGGCATGGGCAAACATGCGCGCGAAGACTTGCCGCTGTTGATGGACCAGTTGCGGGCAGAAAACGTTGGCGTGGCCTTCGAACTGCTGCCCGCTGCAGGCGAAGACCCGCGCCTGACGGCCCTGCTGGCCCGCATAGCCCTGGAAGGCCCCGCATGAACCTGCACCAGTTCCGATTCGTCCAGGAAGCGGTGCGCCGCAACCTGAACCTGACCGAAGCAGCCAAAGCGCTGCACACCTCGCAACCCGGCGTATCAAAAGCCATCATCGAGCTGGAAGACGAACTCGGCATCGAGATCTTTGCGCGCCATGGCAAGCGCATCAAGCGCATAACCGAACCCGGCCAGCAGGTGCTCAAGAGCATCGACATCATCCTGCGCGAGGTCAACAACCTGCGGCGCATCGGCGAGCAGTACGCGGCACAGGACAGTGGCACGCTGTCAATCGCCACCACCCACACGCAGGCACGTTATGTGCTGCCCGGGCCGGTCGCCGCGCTGCGTCAGGCCTATCCCAAAGTGGCGGTCAGCCTGCACCAGGGGTCGCCCGATCAGGTCGCCAGGATGCTGATCGAAGAAACCGCCGAGATCGGCATGGCCACCGAATCGCTGGTGAACTACCCCGAACTCGTCACCCTGCCCTGCTACGAATGGCAGCACGTGCTGGTGCTGCCATTCGACCATCCGCTGCTCCAGCGCGATCGCATCACGCTGGAGGACCTGGCGCAGGTGCCGCTGATCACCTACCACCCGAGTTTCACGGGTCGAACCCGGATCGACCAGGCCTTTGCCATGCGGCATCTGCAGCCCAATATCGTGCTCGAAGCCATCGACTCGGACGTGATCAAGACCTACGTCAAGCTCGGTATGGGCGTGGGCATCGTGGCCGAGATGGCCATGCAGGGTGAGAACGCCATGCCCGACCTGGTGGCACGCCCGGCTGCGCAGCTGTTCGGCCACAACCTCGCGCGCGTCGCGTTCAAACGGGGCACGTACCTGCGCCAGTTCGTGCTGCGATTTGCCGAGTTGCTGAGCGACCGCCTGTCGCGCGACCTGATCCTGCAGGCCATGGCCGGCGAAGGCCACCATTTCGACATCTGATCCCCGCATGAACGACGTTCCCCGCACCCCGACCCTGACGTCCCGCCTGCCCGCCGTCGGCACCACCATCTTCACCGTCATGTCGGCGCTGGCGGCCGAAGTCGGTGCGGTCAACCTGGGCCAGGGCTTTCCGGACTTCGACTGCGACCCGGAGCTGGTCAACGCCGTCACCCGCGCCATGCAGGCCGGCCACAACCAGTACCCACCCATGCCCGGCGTCCCGGTGCTGCGCCAGGCCATGGCGGCCAAGATGCAGGCGCTCTACGGTCTGCACTGCGACGCCAATACCGAGATCACGGTGACCGCCGGCGCCACCCAGGCCATCCTGACCGCCATCCTCGCGGTCGTGCACCCCGGGGACGAAGTCATCGTGCTCGAACCCTGCTACGACAGCTACGTGCCCAACATCGAATTGGCCGGGGGCAAGGTAGTGCGTGTGCCGTTGGTGCCCGGCAGCTTCCGGCCCGATTTCGACGCCATCGCCGCCGCGATCACGCCGCGCACCCGCGCGCTCATGATCAACAGCCCGCACAACCCCAGCGGCCAGGTCTGGAGCGCCGAGGACATGCGGCGGCTCGATGAGCTGCTGGCGCCGACCGACGTGCTGCTGATCAGCGACGAGGTCTATGAGCACATGGTCTACGACGGCCAGCAGCACCAGAGCGCCGCGCGCTTCCCGGGTCTGGCTGCGCGCGCCTTCATCGTCAGCAGCTTCGGCAAGACCTACCACGTCACCGGCTGGAAGGTGGGCACCGTGGTCGCGCCCGCGCCGCTGACGGCCGAGTTCCGCAAGGTGCACCAGTTCAATGTGTTCACCGTCAACACGCCGATGCAGCACGCGCTGGCGGCCTACATGGCCGACCCGGCGCCCTACCTGCAGCTCAGCGCCTTCTACCAGCGCAAGCGCGACCTGTTCCGCGACGGCCTGGTGCAGACACGCTTTCGCCTGCTGCCCGGCCAGGGCACCTACTTCCAATGTGTGGGCATCGAAAACCTGGCGGTGGCCGAGCGCGACCTGCCCGAGGGCGAGTTCTGCCAGTGGCTCACGCGCGAGATCGGCGTGGCCGCCATTCCCCTTTCGGCCTTCTACGGCAACGGCTTCGACCAGAAGGTGGTGCGCTTCTGTTTCGCCAAGAAGGACGAAACGCTGAAGACCGCGCTGGAGCGCCTGGCCCGCCTCTGACGAGACGCTTCAGCAACGGATAGGGTTGCGGCAGAAGCGCTCCAGCTCGCGCACCGTGCTGCGCCCAACCACCGGCTGGCGCGCCCTGGGGCCGACGTCCAGGCTCAGCTTCATCTCGTACTTGCGAAAGAACGCGTCGAAGAGTTCCCCGCCCAGGGTGCCGGTCGCCGTCAGCGTGTCACTCCGGGCGTCGTGCTCCAGCAGCACGGCGCACAGCGGTTGCTCCGCCGGCCCGCCCAGCACCTGCGCGCCTCTTGCCGGGTCGTACTGGCTGTGATCGGCGCAGCAGTGGATCAGGTCGTTGCCATGGCTGGGTGTCTTGGGGTTGAGCACCGGCCCTTTTCGGAAGCTGATGAAACTCAGGTCTTTGGTCGGGTAGACCAGCTGGTGGGCGCAGATGGCGCTGAACGCCACCACACTGCGGCGCGGCCCCACGCCACCGGGCCACTGGTAGTCCTGCCGTCCCTTGGTGGTCAGTGCCACCGGCGTGGCCGGTTTGCCGAGGTCCAGCAGGAACACCGGCGTGGCTTCGAACGGATAGTGAAACACGTAGTTGGTCTGCGCCCGCAGTTGCGACGCCTTGACCGGGTAACCCAGCTCGTCCACCAGCAGAACCCTGGCGTAGTGGCGCGGCGAGGCCTGCGCCGCCCAGGCTCCGGAGCCTAAGGTGGCGGCCATTACGCCCGCCCCGAGCGCACAGCCCTCCACGAAGTCACGCCGATCCATACGCACCTCCATGACACGAAGGCATCAGTGAAGCGCAGGTCGAGCGCCGCTGTCAACAGGGGGATGCCGGATCAGGTGTTGAGCTGGGTCCAGGCCTTGTCCAGCCGCTTGACGCTCACCGGCTGGGGCGTACGCAGCTCCTGGGCGAAGAAGCTCACGCGCAACTCTTCCAGCAGCCAGCGCAGCTCCTGCAACCGAGCGTCCTGCACGCCTTTGCGCTCGGCCACCATGCGCCAGAAGCGCTGGTCCTGCGGGCGCAGTTCGGCGAACTTGGCGGCATCGCGCGCCGGGTCGCTGCGCAACTTGTCCAGCCGCAGCTGCACCGCCTTGAGGTAGCGCGGGAAGTGCTGCAGCTGGGCGTACGGTGTGGCACTCAGGAAGTTCTTGGGCACCAGGCGTTGCAGCTGCTGCTGCACATCGGTCGCCACATCGGCCGGTGGCCGGCTGTCTTTCAGCTTGCGCTGCGCGGCGGCGAACTCGGTCAGGATGGTGCCCGCCTGGCGCGCGATTTCATTGGCGATCAGGGTCAGACGCCCGCGTCCCTCGTCCACACGTGCCTTGAACGCCGCGGCGTCGGCCGGCAGCGGGTCGGTCAGGAAGGCGCGGTCCAGCGCCAGGTCGAGGATCTGGGTCTTCAGTTCGTCCAGCGTGCCGCCACCCGAGCCACTGTCCGTCTTGCCAACGGCCATGTAGGCCACGCCCATGGCCTGCAGGCCGGGCAGGTTTTTTTCGAGGTACTTCAGCGCGTCCCGGATCTGCAGCGCGAACAGGCGGCGCAGGCCGGCGCGGTGGCGGGCCTGCGCGACTTCGGGTTCGTCGAAGACCTCGATGCGCACCGCGTCGCCGTCGTCGATCAGCGCCGGGAAGCCGATCAGGGTCTGGCCACCCTTGCGGATCTCCATCAGCTCGGGCAGCTCGCCAAAGTCCCAGGCGGTGTGGCGCTGCTCGGCGCTGGACGCCTTCGAGGCCGGCTCGGCTGGTGCCTTGGCCTTTTCGGACGCGACGACCCGGCGGGCGCCATCGGCGGCCGATGAGGGCGCAGGTGCAATGGGTGTCGCCGCGGGCGCCGCGATGTCTTTGAGCTTGAGGGAGGCCAGCGCCTGGAAGGCGCCACGCGCCTGGCTGCCCAGCTCGGCCTTGAGTGCGCCGAGGTTGCGGCCCTGGCCCAGCTGACGACCGTGTTCGTCCACCACGCGCAGGTGCATGAAGTGGTGCGCCGGCAGCATGTCGACCTTGATGTCGTTGCGCTGCACCGGCAGCTGCGTGGCCTCGCGCACCAGCTTGAGCAAGGCGTCCATCAGGTTGCCGGCACCGAACACCTCGGGCTGGCACAGCGCCTCGGTCATCTTCTCCGCGGTGGCCGGCAGCGGCACCAGGCGTGAGCGCGGGCGCTGGTGCAAGGTCTTGAGCAAGGCCTGCACCTTGTCCTTAAGCATGCCGGGCACCAGCCAGTCGCAACGGTCCTCGCTGACCTGGTTGAGCGCGAAGATGGGCACGGTCACGCTCACGCCGTCGCGCGGGTCGCCGGGCTCGTGCAGGTACGCCGCGGCACAGTCCACGCCCCCCAGGCGGATGGTCTTCGGGTAAGCCTGCGTGGTGATGCCCGCGGCCTCATGGCGCATCAACTCTTCCCGCGTCAGGAACAGCAGCTTGGGGTTCTCGCGCGAAGCGTCGCGCCACCAGCGCTCGAAGTCGGCGCCCCCACACACGTGTGCCGGGATCTGCTGTTCGTAGAAGGCGTAGATCAGCTCGTCGTCCACCAGCACGTCCTGCCGGCGCGCCTTGTGCTCCAGCTCCTGCACCTCGCGCACCGTGCGGCGGTTGGCGGCCAGGAAGGGCAGCTTGCTGTCCCAGGTGTCCTCGTGCAGATGGCCCACCAGGGCTTCGCGGATGAACAGCTCGCGCGCACCGGCCGGGTCCACCTTGCTGTAATCCACACGGCGCTGTTGGTAGACGATCAGGCCGTAAAGCGTGGCGCGCTCGTAGGCGCTGACGCGGCCGGCCTTCTTCTCCCAGTGCGGGTCCAGCACCTGCTTCTTGAGCAGGTGACCGCCGACCTGTTCCAGCCACTGCGGCTCGATGTTCGCAATGCCGCGGCCGAAGAGACGCGCGGTTTCCACCAGCTCGGCGCAGACGATCCAGCGGCCCGGCTTCTTGCTCAGGTTGGCGCCCGGGTGACGGTGGAACTTGATGCCGCGCGCGCCGAGGTACCAGTCCTCGGTGTCGCTCTTCTGGCCGATGTTGCCCAGCAGGCCCGCCAGCATCGAAAGATGCAGCTGTTCATACGTCGCCGGCGCGGTGTTGAGCCTCCACTGGTGCTCGGCCACCACGGTGTGCAGCTGCGAATGGATGTCGCGCCATTCGCGCACGCGGCGCACGTTGATGTAGTGCTCGCGCAGCAGGTTCTCGTACTGGCGGTGGCTGAGCTTGTGGTCGGTGCCATGGCCGCCCTTGCGGTCTTCCAGCCACTTCCAGAGCTTGAGCGTGCCGCTGAACTCGCTCTTCTCGTCGTCGAACTGCTTGTGCGCCTGATCAGCCTGGGTCTGCTTGTCCAGGGGCCGGTCGCGCACGTCCTGCAGGCTCAGGGCCGAGGCGATGACCAGCACCTCGTCCAGCGCGCCACGCTCGCGCGCTTCGAGCAGGATGCGGCCCACGCGCGGGTCCAGCGGCAGTTTGGAGAGTGTCCTGCCGACCGGCGTGAGTTCGTTGGCCTCGTCCACCGCGCCGAGTTCGGCCAGCAGCTGGTAGCCGTCGGTGATGGCGCGGCGCTGTGGCGCTTCGAGGAACGCGAAGTCTTCCACCGCCCCCAGGTGCAGCGCCTTCATGCGCAGGATCACGCCCGCCAGCGAGCTGCGCAGGATCTCGGGGTCGGTGAAGCGCGAACGGCCGTTGAAGTCGGCTTCGTCGTACAGGCGGATGCAGATGCCGTCGGCCACGCGGCCGCAGCGGCCGGCGCGCTGGTTGGCCGCCGCCTGGCTGATCGGTTCGATCAGCAGCTGCTCCACCTTCTGGCGGAAGCTGTAGCGCTTGACACGCGCCGTGCCGGCATCGATAACGAAGCGGATGCCCGGGACCGTCAGCGAGGTTTCGGCCACGTTGGTCGAGAGCACGATGCGGCGCTGGCCGTGCGGTTGAAAGATGCGGTCCTGCTCGGCCTGCGACAGGCGTGCGAACAGCGGCAACACCTCGGCATGGCGCAGCGCCGGCTGGTGCGACAGGTGTTTGCGCAGGTGGTCGGCGGCCTCGCGGATCTCACGCTCGCCCGGCAGGAACACCAGGATGTCGCCGCCCTGTGGGCCACGCCAAAGCTCGTCCACGCCATCGGCGATCGCGTTGTTCAGGTCGTACTCGCGGCTTTCTTCAAACGGCCGGTAGCGCACTTCGACCGGGAAGGTGCGGCCAGAAACCATGAGCACCGGCGCCTTGCCCTTGGCCGACGAAAAGTAGTCGGCAAAGCGGTCTGCGTCGATGGTGGCTGAGGTGACGATGACCTTCAGGTCCGGCCGGCGCGGCAGCAGCTGGCGCAGGTAGCCCAGCAGGAAGTCGATGTTGAGCGAGCGCTCATGCGCCTCATCGATGATGATGGTGTCGTAGGCCTTGAGGTCCGGGTCGGTCTGGGTCTCGGCCAGCAGGATGCCGTCGGTCATCAGCTTGACCGAGGCGTCTTTCGAGAGCCGGTCCTGGAAGCGGACCTTGTAGCCCACCACCTCGCCCAGCGGGGTCTTCAGCTCCTCGGCGATGCGCTTGGCCACCGAACTCGCTGCGATCCGCCGCGGCTGGGTGTGACCAATGAGTTGGCCGCGCTGTCCGGGTTTCGCGTTGACCCTGCCCCGCCCCATTGCCAATGCGATCTTGGGCAACTGAGTCGTCTTGCCCGAGCCGGTCTCACCACAGACGATCACCACCTGGTGGTCGCGGATGGCGTCTTCGATCTCCTGCCGGCGGGCAGAGACGGGCAGGGACTCGGGAAACTCGATGGTCAGCGGCAGGGAGGACAAGAGAGAACTTCAGTCAAAATCAGGCAACCGGGGATTATCCCGCGCGACCTGTCTGCCTGCCCTACCCGCCCGCCATGTCCACCGTTTTCAACTTCACCTTCGTGCCCTGGTTCCGTTCGGTGGCACCGTACATCCACAAGTTCCGCAACCAGACTTTCGTGATCGGCCTGACGGGCGAGGCCATCGACGCCGGAAAACTGGCCTCCATTGCGCAGGACATCGCGATGATCCAGGCCATGGGCGTGAAGATCGTGCTCGTGCACGGCTTTCGCCCGCAGGTGAATGAACAGCTGCGCCTCAAGGGACAGGAAGCAAAGTACTCGCACGGCATGCGCATCACCGACCCGGTGGCGCTGGATTGCGCGCAGGAAGCGGCCGGTCAGTTGCGTTACGAGATCGAGGCCGCCTTCAGCCAGGGCCTGCCCAACACGCCGATGGCTGGCGCGCGGGTGCGCGTGATTTCGGGCAACTTCATCACGGCCCGTCCGGTCGGCCTGATCGACGGGGTGGACTTCCAGCATTCCGGCCTGGTGCGCAAGGTGGACACCGAAGGTATCCAGCGCACGCTGGACCTGGGCGCGCTGGTGTTGATCTCACCATTCGGCTTTTCGCCCACCGGCGAGGCCTTCAACCTCAGCATGGAGGATGTGGCGACCTCGGTGGCGGTGGCGCTGCAGAGCGACAAACTGATCTTCATGACCGAGGTGCCCGGCATCCGCGTGGACCCGGCCGACCCCGAGAGCGAAATCGATACCGAATTGCCCCTGATCGACGCCAAGCGCCTGATCGCCAGCCTGCCCACTCCCACACAGCCGATCGATCCGGGCTTCTACCTGCAGCACTGCGTGCGCGCCTGCGAAGGCGGCGTCGAACGCAGCCACATCATCCCGTTCAAGCTCGACGGCTCGCTGCTGCTCGAAATCTATGTGCACGATGGCATCGGCACCATGGTGGTCGATGAGAAGCTCGAGAGCGTGCGAGAGGCCACCATCGATGACGTCAGCGGCATCGTGGCGCTGATCGAGCCGTTCGAAAAGGACGGTACCCTGGTCAAGCGCGACCGAACCGAGATCGAGCGTGACGCGGGCAACTACACCATCATCGAACACGACGGTGTGATCTTCGGCTGCGCGGCACTCTACCCCTACCCCGAAGAGCGCACGGCCGAAATGGCGGCGCTCACCGTGTCGCCACAAAGCCAGAGCCAGGGCGACGGCGAACGGCTGCTCAAGCGCATCGAAACCCGGGCGCGCGCGCAGGGCCTGCAAAGCATCTTCGTGCTCACCACGCGCACCATGCACTGGTTCGTCAAACGGGGTTTTGTGCAGGTCAACCCCGACTGGCTGCCCGAAGCGCGCAAACGCAAGTACAACTGGGACCGCCGCAGCCAGGTGCTGGTGAAAAAGCTGAGCTGAGCCGGGCCTTGCGGCGGGATGCACCGCTTGACCAATATCAATCAACGGGCGCACCATCGGTCCATACTGATCGTTTGATTCCAGCTCCCAGATCGCACCATGACAGAACGCAGCAGCCAGAACGCCGCCTCCGCCAGTGAAGAAACCATCCGCAAGCCCACCAGCCGCCGTGCCGCTGCGCGTCCCAAGGCGGCACTTGCCCCGGCTCCGGCCTCAGCCGCAAAATCACCCGCTCGCAGCGAAGCAGGCGCTCGGCCGCGCCGAGCCCGCGCAGGCGATGTGACGGGCAGCAGCCAGCCCAAACGCATCGCCAGACTGTCGGTGAAGGACACGGTCAATGCCCGCCAGCAGGCCCAGACGGCCGCGGTACGCGACATCATGGCCCGCCCGGGCAAGAAGAAGGAAAAGGCCGAGGGCCTGCGCGCCCTGCTCGAAGGCGCAGCACCCGATGACGCCAAGGCCATCCGCCGCCTGCTCAAGGAAGAAGCACAGCAGGTGCGCAACAAGGCCCAGGTGATCCAGCACCCGGACGAGGTGCTGGCGGCCGACTGGCGCAGCGGCGCCTATCCCTACCGGAACCTGCTCTCGCGCAAGACCTACGAGGCACAGAAATACCTGCTGCAGGTGGAACTGCTCAAGCTGCAGGCCTGGGCCAAGGAGACCGGCCAGCGCATCGTGATCCTGTTCGAAGGCCGCGACGCGGCCGGCAAAGGCGGCACCATCAAGCGCTTCATGGAGCACCTCAACCCACGGGGCGCGCGCGTGGTCGCCCTGGAAAAGCCCACCGAAGTCGAACGTGGCCAGTGGTACTTCCAGCGCTACGTGCAGCACCTGCCCACGGCCGGCGAGATCGTGCTGTTCGACCGCAGCTGGTACAACCGTGCCGGTGTCGAAAGGGTGATGGGTTTCTGCTCGGACGATGAGTACCAGGAATTCATGCGCCAAGCGCCGCAGTTCGAGCGCCAGCTGGTGCGCAGCGGTGTGCACCTGATCAAGTTCTGGTTCTCGGTCAGCCGCGAGGAGCAGCGCCGCCGCTTCAAGGAACGCAAAGCCCATCCGCTCAAGCAGTGGAAGCTCAGCCCCATCGACATGGCCTCGCTGGACAAATGGGAGGACTACACCAAGGCCAAGGAGGCGATGTTCTTCGAGACCGACACCGCCGACGCGCCCTGGACGGTGATCAAGAGCGACTGCAAGAAGCGCGCGCGCCTGAACGCCATGCGCTATGTGCTGCAGAAGATGCCCTATACCAACAAGGACGCCAAGAACATCGGCTCGCTCGACTCCCTCATCGTCGGCCGTGCGCACGTGGTGTACGAGCGGGGCGAACACCCGGGCAACGCGATCCTCTGATTGCGCTTGCGCATGACAACGGAAAAGCCGCTCGGTGAGCGGCTTTCTTCATGCCGGTCAGCCCTTGGACCTGCGCCAGAACATCCAGCCCGCCAGCAACACGATGGCGGAAAAACAGAGGAACGACCAGTTGGCAATGGTCAGGCCCAGGAAGGTCCAGTCCACCGCCGAGCAGTCGCCACTGCCTTTGAAGATCATGGGAATCACCCGCTTGAGCGGGAACGATTCGATCATGCCGTACAGGTCCCGCCCGCAGCTGAGCACCTCGGGCGGATACCACTGCAGGAAGCTCTGACGGGCGGCCACAAAAGCGCCACCGGCAGACAGCAGCAGCATCGCCACCAGCCCGACAGACAGACTGGTCTTTCCGCGCAGCAGCGCGGTCAGTCCGGCCGCGACCGCCACCAGCAGCAGCGCGTAACGCTGCACGATGCACATGGGGCATGGCTCCAGGCCGACGGCGTGCTGCAGGTACAGGCCGAACGCCAGCAAGCCAAGGCATCCCACGGCAACGGCACCCAACACTCTGCGGGGAAAACGGTCCAACAACGACAACAGGCCGGACCGGGACACATCGACAGAACTCAAAACAACTCCAGAAAATGAAACGAGGCGCCCCGGTGGACCCGGTCAGCGCCTCGGAGTTCCAGGCAGGACCGGACTCAGTTGCTCACGAAGGCGCGCTCGATCACGAAATCGCCCGGGCGGCTGGTGCTGCCCTCTTCGAAATCCAGCTTCTCGGCCAAGGCCTTGAGATCTCGCAGCATTTCAGGACTGCCGCAGATCATGATTCGGTCTTCCAGCGGGCTGAGCATGGGAATGCCCAGGTCCTTGGCAATGGTGCCGTTTTCCAGCAGCACCGGGATGCGGCCCTGGTGCTTGAACGGCTCGCGCGTGACCGTGGGGTAGTACAGCAGTTGCTTGCTGACCATCTCGCCCAGGAATTCGTCCTTGGGCAGCTCGTTCTCGATGTAGTCCTTGTAGGCCAGCTCCTTGACCTCGCGCACGCCGTGGATCAGCACAACCTGCTCGAATTTTTCGTAGGTTTCCGGGTCGCGGATGGTGCTCAGGAAGGGTGCCAAGCCGGTACCGGTGGCGAGCAGATACAGGCGCTTGGCCGGCAGCAGGTAGTCGATCAGCAACGTGCCGGTGGGTTTGCGGCCCACTGTGATGGTGTCACCCGGCTGGATGTGCTGCAGGCGCGAGGTCAGCGGACCGTCCTGAACCTTGATGCTCAGGAACTCCAGGTGGTCGGCGTAGTTAGGGCTGGCGATGCTGTAGGCCCGCAGCAGCGGCTTGCCATCGACCTTCAGGCCGATCATGGTGAAGTGCCCGTTGGAAAAACGCAGCGCCTGATCGCGGGTGGTGGTGAAGCTGAACAGACGATCGGTCCAGTGGTGCACGCTCAACACGCGCTCTTCCAGAAATGCACTACTCATGCTGTGGTCGTATGAAAAAAGAAGGCCCGGTAAAGGGCTGGGAGCATCGCGGCAAAGCCGGCGGCGAGAGCCTGAACAACCCCTCCGCCCGCTGCGAATGACGCGCGATTGTAAAAGTGCTGATCTGACGCAAGCTTGCGTTATATCAGCCCTGGCTTTCCGAGACCCGCGGCTGCAGGCCCCTCGGATCATTGATACAGTCGCAGCACCTTGCGGGCCCTGGGCCCGCTGCCGCTTCGCGACGAGCCGCGCATCATGCCCACATGAAGAGCGGATCCCAACGAAAAAATCGTCATATCGCTTATGCCAAGCGCCATCTGAAACAGGACCCCACCATGGCCCGTACCGTCAACTGCATCAAGCTCGGCAAGGAAGCCGAAGGCCTCGACTTCCCCCCCTACCCAGGCGATCTGGGCAAGAGGATCTATGAGAGCGTCAGCAAGGAAGCCTGGGCTGCCTGGCTCAAGCACCAGACCATGCTGCTCAACGAGAACCGTCTGAACCTGGCCGACGCGCGCGCGCGCCAGTACCTGGCCCGCCAGATGGAGAAGCACTTTTTCGGCGAAGGCGCCGACGCCGCCACCGGCTACGTTCCGCCGACCAACTGACCGGCGTCGCCTTCACGGCTGCCCGATCGCATCTTGAACACATCTGCTGCAGAACGCCGCGCCCTGGTGATCGGGGCGGGGCTGGCGGGCGCCGCCCAGTGCGCCGCCCTGGCCCGGCGTGGCTGGTCGGTCACCTTGCTGGATGCGGCTGCCGGACCCGCCCTGGGCGCCTCAGCCCTGCCCGTGGGCATGCTGAGCCCGCACGTGACCCGCGCGCCCACGCCGCTGTCACGCCTGTCGGACAGGGGGGTCCCGGACATGCGAGCCGAACTCGAGCGGCTGGTGCCGGAGGGTGCAGGCTGGCAGGCCTGCGAGGTGGACAACCTGGGCCACAACCCGGGCCGCTGGCCGGCCACCCTGGTTCAGCCCGCCGCATTGGTGCGGGCCTGGCTTGATGAGGCCGCGAGCCTGACCACATTGCATTCCCGCTGGCAATCACCGGTTCACCTGCTGCAGCAGGTCGACGGTCAATGGCAGGTCCTGGACGCCAATGGCCGTCTGCTGGGACAGGCACCATTGGCTGTGGTAGCCGCCGCCCATGGCAGCCATGCCCTGCTGGTGCGCAGCCTCGACCTGGACGGGGACAACCTGCCCCTGCGTCCGGTGCAAGGCCAGTTGAGCTACGCAACCCTGCGTGATACGCCCCAGATGCCACGCCCGCAGCGCAACAATGGTGTGTTTGTCCCCTTGTACGAAGACCGTTCCCTTACCCCGGCACGTCTGTGGGCCATGGGTTCCACCTATGAACGGGGCAAGACCCACTGTCACACCACCGACGCAGCACACGAGCGCAATCTGCACAGCCTGCAGGCTTTGTGTCCGCCGGCTGCACAGCGGATGCGCGAGTTGATGGCGGCGGGCGAACTGATGGGCTGGGCCCAGGTGCGCTGCGCATCGTTGGACCGCCTGCCGCTGATGGGTGCGCTGCCCCGGCTGGACGCGCTCGCCTCGCTGAGCGCCGAGATCGGTCACCAGCGCAGCCGTCTGCCGCTGGCCGCGGTCCCGCGCTGGTCAGGTCTTTACACCCTGACGGCCCTTGGCTCGCGAGGTCTGACGCTGTCGCACTGGTGTGCAGTGCAGCTGGCGCGTCAGATCGACGGTGAGGAGCCGGATCTTCCGCCCGAAGATCTCGACCTGATCAGCGCCCTGGATCCGGCGCGCTTCGCGTGGAAGCAGTTGCGACGCACCAAATCGGCCACTGCCGAGCTCACTGCCGGATGAGTTCCAGCCAGGGTGCCAGCGACTGAACCAGCAACGGCCTGGCCAGCACGACGGTCAGACGGGCCTTCCGGGCATCGTTTTGCACCCGGCGCCGGCTCCACCAGTTGCCCTCGGTCCCCAGATGGCTGCTGAGACCGAGGCTGAGCGCGAGCGGGTTGCGCTGAGCGAACAGACGCGCCAGCGACCAGGTGTCCAAATGGTGCTCATCCAGATTGAAAGCCGCCACCGCGTAGGAATGACGCCCCAGCAACTCGACGGCCGCTTCGCTGTTGCCCACCTCGTCAATCTCGTCAATACCCGCTGCCAGCAACCGCAGACGCAGCGTTTCCCGCTCACCCAGATCCGTGCTCACCAACAGACCCCGCCGAACCAGTGGAACCAATCCACCGGCACCTTCATCCAGGGGAACGGGGGAGGAAAAGTCCAGATCCAAGTACCCGGAGTCGACCTGACGGGCCGCGTACACCGCGTCCAGATCGTGCAACACGTGGGACCACTGAATCGGTCGTTGAAGTACCCGCCAGGCGTGCGCGGGAGCATCCGGTCCGACCCAGATCAGGCGCTGCCCTGAAGGGGTTTCCTTGGCGTGGGACAGCACCGCTTCGGCGCTCTCGCCATCGACCAGCAGCACCTCGGCCATCATGTGGGTGGGCTGCGCGCCGGGAGCCACCAACGGCGCCCAGGGCGCGTACGACACCTCGCGCTCCTCCGAAAGCCGGAACATGGTGTTGAGCGCGTGTCGCTCCACGTCGGAGAAACCCACCACGCTGACATAGATGCGCTGCTTGAGCATGGTCAGATGTTAAGGCCGCACTTTTTCAGGGCCCGGTGATGGATATCACGGAGCCCGCCGCTCCTTTATTACGGATCTCCATATAACAATAAAGAAAAAGTCGTTTGTTATCTGAGGCACCACCCATAGAGTGCCGCCCATGCCTGAATTTGCCCTCATCCTGGCCGGTTTTGCCGTGGGACTCATCGTCGGTCTCACCGGCGTGGGCGGCGGCTCGCTGATGACACCGATCCTGATCTTCTTCTTCGGGATCAAGCCCTATCTGGCGGTCGGCACCGACCTGCTGTTCGCTGCCGTCACCAAGGCCGGCGGCACCTGGAGCCTGGCTCGCCAGCGCCTGGTGCCCTGGCGCGTGGTGGGGCAACTGTGTGCCGGCAGCATCCCCGCTGCGTTGCTGACCCTGGCGGTGCTGCACCGCGTCGGACCGGCCAGCCCCGCTGTCCAGTCGGTCATGACCCACACCCTGGGCGTGGCCCTTTTGCTGACCGCCGCGGCCATGCTGTACAAGGCGGCCCGTGGCAAGCAGCTGCCGCGCAGCCTGCCCGAAGGCCAGCTGCAGGACGCGACCCGCGCCCGCCACTGGAGCCTGCCGGTGCTGTTCGGCGCCGTCATTGGCACCCTGGTCACGCTGACCTCGGTCGGCGCCGGCGCCATCGGCGTGTCCGTGCTGCTGATCCTGTTCCCGCTGCTGCCGCTGCCGCGCATCGTGGCGGCCGACATCGCCTACGCAGTGCCGCTGACCCTGGTGGCCGGCCTGGGCCACGCCAGCCTGGGCTCGGTGGACTGGCCGCTGCTGGCCCAGCTGCTGGCCGGCTCGCTGCCCGGCATCTGGCTGGGCACCCGTCTGATGCGCCACACACCGGAGCGCCTGGTGCGCTCGCTGCTCTCGCTGCTGCTGGCCTACGCCGGCACCAAGCTGATCGCTTTCTGATTCACGTTTCCCTCGACAGCCATGTACCAGTATTCCGATTTCGACCGCCAGTTCGTCCAGCAGCGCGCGGCCCAGTTTCGCGACCAGCTCGAACGTTTCCAGGCCGGCACGCTCGCCGACGAAGCTTTCCGCCCGCTGCGCTTGCAGAACGGCTGGTACATCCAGCGTTTTGCGCCCATGCTGCGCGTGGCCGTGCCCTACGGCGAAATCAACAGCGCGCAGTTGCGCGTGCTGGCCCGGCTGGCGCGCGACTTCGACCACAAGGAGGCACACGACACGTCCAAGGCCAATGCGGCCCTGGCCGACGTGCCCAGCCTGCCGGACCGCTGCGCCCACTTCACCACGCGCCAGAACGTGCAGTTCAACTGGATTCCGCTGGCCCGAGCGGCCGACGCCATGGACCTGCTGGCCAGCGTGAACCTGCACGGCATCCAGACCAGCGGCAACTGCATCCGCAACATCACCACCGACGCGCTGGCCGGCATCGCCGTCGACGAGGTGGCCGACCCGCGCCCGTTCGCCGAAATCATGCGCCAGTGGAGCACGCTGCATCCCGAGTTCGCTTTCCTGCCGCGCAAGTTCAAGATCGCCATCACCGGTGCCCGTGAAGACCGCGCCGCCACGCCCTGGCACGACGTCGGCCTGCGCCTGTTGCGCAACGTGGATGGCGACCTGGGCTTCCAGGTGCGCGTGGGTGGTGGCATGGGTCGCACGCCCATCATCGGTTCGGTGATCCGCGAGTTCCTGCCCTGGCACCAGATCCTCAACTACCTTGAGGCCATCGTTCGCGCCTACAACCGCTTCGGCCGCCGTGACAACAAATACAAGGCCCGTATCAAGATCCTGGTCAAAGCCGAAGGCCAGTCCTTTGCCGACCAGGTCGAAGCCGAGTACCGCGACATCGTGGAGCAAGACGGTGCACCGCACACGATCACCCAGGCCGAACTGGACCGCGTGAGCGCCTTCTTCGTGCAGCCACAGCTCAGTTGCGACCGCAAGAGCGCCGACGCCAAGATCGCCCACATCCTCAAGGCCGCCGCCGAGGACGACGTGGAGTTCAGCCGCTGGTTGACGCAAAACGTGCGCCCGCACCAGAACCCGGATCTGCGCGCGGTCACCCTGTCGTTCAAACGCCTGGGTTCCGCCCCCGGCGACGCCACGGCCGACCAGCTGGAGCGCGCGGCCGAGCTGGCCGACCGCTTCTCGGCCGGCGAAGCCCGCGTGACCCACGAACAGAACCTGCTGCTGCCCTGGGTCAGCTGCGACCAGTTGCCCGAGCTGTGGCGGGAGGCGCGCCGGCTGGGCCTGGCCAAGCCCAACATCGGCCTGCTGACCGACATGATCGCCTGCCCCGGCGGCGACTTCTGCGACCTGGCCAACGCCCGCTCGCTGCCCATCGCACAGGCCCTCCTGGCCCGCTACCAGGACCTGGACGAACTGCACGACCTGGGCGAGATCGATCTGCACATCAGCGGTTGCATCAACAGCTGCGGTCACCACCACAGCGGCCACATCGGCATCCTAGGCGTCGACAAGGATGGCCAGGAGTGGTACCAGGTGACCCTGGGCGGCTCCGACGGCACGCGCCTGTCGGGTGAAGCGGTGCCGGGCAAGGTGATCGGCCCATCCTTCGCGGCCGACGAGATGGTCGACGTGATCGAAGCCGTCATCGACACCTACCGCGCCCAGCGACAGCCGGCCGAGACCTTCGTCAACACCGTCAAGCGCGTGGGCATCGAACCCTTCAAGACCGCCGCCAACGCGGTGCGCGTGGCCACGGCCCGCACCCCGGTCGCTGCCTGAACGCAGGAGCCCATCACATGAAACCCACGATCCAACTCTTCAAGGCCGACAGCTTCACCGCCGACGAGGCCGGCACCCTGACCCTGGCCAACGACGCCGACCCGCGCGAGGTCTCACTCGATGGCATCCACACCGTGGTACTGCAGTTCCCCGCCTTCACCGACGGGCGCGCCTTCAGCCAGGCTTTCCTGCTGCGCCGGCGCCTGGGCTTTGGCGGCCAGATTCGCGCGGTGGGCGACGTGCTGGTGGACCAGTTGCAGCAAATGCAGCGCAGTGGCTTCACCCAGGCGGTGCTGCGTGCCGACCAGAGCGTCGAGCACGGACAAAAGCTGTTGGCCCAGTACGACGCCTTCTACCAGGGCGATGCGGTGGATGTGAAGCCCCATTTCGCGGCCGCCTGAAACACCAAGACGAAATCCACCATGAGCACCCTCGACCTCGCCAAAATCAACGCCGACATTGGCCACGATGCACCCGCTCTCGTCCGATGGGCCCTCGGCCTGGGCCAGCCCTCCATCGTCACCACCAACTTCCGCCCCTTCGAGGCCGTGATCCTGCATCTGGTCACCCAGGTCAACCCGGACGTGCCCGTGGTGTGGATGGACAACGGCTACAACACCGAAGCCACCTACCGCTTTGCCGACGAGGTGACGAAGCAGCTGAAGCTGAATCTGAAGATCTACCTGCCACGCCGCTCGCGCGCTCACCGCGAGGCCGTCGAAGGCCCGACGCCCGCGCTGGACGACCCGCGCCACGCCGCGTTCACCGAGGAAGTGAAGCTTGAGCCCTTCGCCCGTGCGCTGCGTGAGACCGCCCCCAAGGTCTGGTTCACTGCCCTGCGCGCCACCGACACCGCCGTGCGCGCCCAGATGGACCCAGTGAGCATCAACCCGGACGGCCTGATCAAGGTCGCGCCGCTGCTGCACTGGACGTCAAAGGACCTGTACCACTACTGTGAACTGCACGGCCTGCCCAACAACTTCGACTACGTGGACCCGACCAAGGGCGAAGAGAACCGCGAGTGCGGCCTGCACCTGGCGCATTGACGCCCGGCCTACCAAACCGACTGCCGACAACGACCATGAACGCCCGTACCGACTCCGCCGTGCTGCAAAACGCCCAAGCCTCTGCCGAACACCACCTGAGCAACGCCCACCTCGACGCGCTGGAGGAGGAAACCATCTTCATCCTGCGCGAGGTGGCCGCCGCTTTCGAACGCCCCGCCCTGCTGTTCTCCGGCGGCAAGGACTCGCTGGTCATGCTCAAGTGCGCGGAAAAGGCGTTTGGCATCGGCCGCATTCCTTACCCGCTGCTGATGATCGACACCGGCCACAACTTCCCGGAAGTGACCGACTTTCGCGACAGCAGGGCCAAGGAACTGCAGGCCGAGCTGATCGTGCGCAGCGTCGAAGATTCCATGGCCCGCGGCACCGTGCGCCTGGCCCACCCGGGCGAGAGCCGCAACGTGCACCAGTCGGTGACGCTGCTCGAAGCCATTGAAGAATTCCGCTTCGACGCGCTGATCGGCGGCGCCCGCCGCGACGAGGAAAAGGCCCGCGCCAAGGAGCGCATCTTTTCGCACCGGGACAGCTTCGGCCAGTGGCAGCCCAAGGCCCAGCGCCCCGAGCTCTGGACCCTGTTCAACACCCGCCTGGCACCGGGCGAACACTTCCGCGTGTTTCCCATCAGCAACTGGACCGAGCTGGACGTGTGGCAGTACATCGAACGCGAGAACATCGCCCTGCCCTCGATCTACTACACCCACAAGCGCGAGGTGGTCGATCGCCGCGGCCTGCTGGTGCCCGTGACCGAACTGACCCCGCCCAAGGACGGCGAAACCGTGCAGATCCGCGACGTGCGCTTCCGCACCGTGGGCGACATCACCTGCACCTGCCCGGTGGAAAGCCTGGCCGCCACGGCCGGCGACATCGTGATCGAGACCCTGGCTGCCGACGTGAGCGAACGCGGCGCGACGCGCATGGACGACAAGACGTCCGAGGCTTCGATGGAGAAGCGGAAAAAAGACGGCTATTTCTGAAGCCGATGTCGCCCTCACGAACTGACACACCCCCGGACACTTTCATGAACGCTGCTGTTACCCCCTCCACCGCCGCCGACACCCGCACCGCGCTGAAGTTCATCACCTGCGGCTCCGTCGATGACGGCAAGAGCACCCTGATCGGCCGCCTGCTGGTGGACAGCAAGGCCGTGCTGCAGGACCACCTGGCCGGCGTGCAGCGCCAGGGCGAGACCGACCTCGCGCTGCTGACCGACGGCCTGTCGGCCGAGCGCGAGCAAGGCATCACCATCGACGTGGCCTACCGCTACTTCAACACCGAAACGCGCAAGTTCATCATCGGCGACGCGCCCGGCCACGAGCAGTACACCCGCAACATGGTGACCGCCGCTTCGGCCGCCGACGCCGCCGTGGTGCTGGTCGATGCGACCAAGCTGGACTGGAAGGACGCGGGCCTGAAGCTGCTGCCGCAGACCCGTCGCCACTCGCTGCTGCTCAAGCTGCTGCGCGTGCCCTCCGTCGTGTTCGCGGTCAACAAACTGGACGCGATCCAGGACAGCGCGCTGGCTTTCAAGAACATCTCTGGCGCCCTCGCCGCATTCGCGACCGACGCCGGCATCGCCGTCACGGCCACCGTGCCCGTCTCCGCACTCAAGGGCTGGAACGTGGTCGATGCGGCGGCCGAAGCCGGCTGGTGCGGCTACAACGGCCCGACGCTGCTGGAAATCCTGGAGCAGCTGCCGGTGACCGCCGCCGACACGGCACTCGCCTTCGCCTTCCCGGTGCAATGGGTTGAGAAATTCTCGTCTTCCTCCGACACCAGCCAGGGCCGCCGCGTGTTCTGGGGCCGTGTCGCCACCGGCGCCGTGCAACCAGGTCAGCAGATCAAGGTCATGCCCAGTGGTCAGACGGCCACCGTGGCCCAGGTGCTCAATCACGTGCGCCAGCCCAAAGCCGTGGCCGCCGGCCACAGCGCCGGCATCGTGCTCGACCGCGAAGTGGACGTTTCCCGCGGCGACTGGCTGCTGGCCGTCGATGAGCAAGGCCAGTCCCTTGAGGCCAGCCGCGAGATCCGCGCCACGGTCGCCTGGATGGACGACGAAACCCTGGTCGCCGGCCGTGTTTACTGGGCACTGCACGGCCACCGCTGGGTCAAGGCCAAGGTCAAGCGCATCGTGCACAAGCTGGACATCCACACCCTGGCCGAAGAAGACGCCACGCAGCTCGAACCCAACGCCATCGGCCACATCGAACTGGCGCTGCAGGAACCGCTGGCCACGGCACCGTTTGCCCAGTCGCGTGCACTGGGTTCGCTGGTGCTGGTGGACACCGCCAGCCACCGCACCTCGGGTGCCGTGCTGGTGAATTGAAGGCCCTGCGGCATTAACCAATATCAAGGCCAAGGGCTTGCACAGGCCCTACCCTCGCGCTCGCCCTAAAATCTCGGGTTTGACCGATTCATCCCTCACACCATGACCCACGTCGTCACCGAAGCCTGCATCCGCTGCAAATACACCGATTGCGTTGACGTCTGCCCCGTTGACTGCTTCCGCGAAGGCCCGAACTTCCTGACCATCGATCCCGACGAGTGCATCGACTGCGCCGTCTGCATCCCGGAGTGCCCCGTCGGCGCCATCTTCGCCGAAGAGGATCTGCCCAAGGACCAGGTGCACATGACGGCGCTGAACGCCGAACTGGCCAAACTGCCCAACTGGAAGAGCATCACCAAACGCAAAGACCCGCTGCCCGACCACGAGGACTGGAAAGATCGCACCGGCAAGCTGTCCGAACTCATCCGCTGAGCATGAGCACAGCGCCGGACGACCGCAGCCCGACGGCGCCGGCCGGCGCACCCATCGAAACCGATGCGGTGGTGATCGGAGCAGGTCCGGTGGGTCTGTTCCAGGTGTTCGAACTGGGCTTGCAGGACATCCGGGCCCATGTGGTCGATGCCCTGCCCCACGCGGGCGGCCAGCCGTCGCTGCTGTATCCCGACAAACCCATCTACGACCTCCCCGGGCTGCCGGTCTGCACCGGCCAGGACCTGACCGCAGCGCTGCTGCAGCAGACGAAGCCCTTCGACCCGCGGTTCCATCTGGGACAGACCGTCACCGCCATTGATCGCACGCCCGACGGCCGATGGCAGGTCATCACTTCTCAGGACACCCGGCTGCTGACCAGGACGGTCTTCATCGCGGCCGGTGTCGGCGCCTTCGAACCTCGCCGGCTCAAAGTAGAGGGGCTGGCCGCGTTCGAGGGCCATCAACTGCACTACCACCTCGGTGACCCGCAACAACTGGTCGACTGCTCCGTGGTGATTCAGGGCGACGATGACCAGGCACTGGACGCTGCACTCGCCTTGTCCGGCGACGGCCCGGTCAAGGCCCGCGAAGTGACTCTGATCCACCGGCGCGACAGCTTCAAGGCCGACCCGGGTCTGGTAGACCGCATGCGCCAGCGATGCAGCGAAGGCAACATGCGCTTCATCGCCGGACAGGTGACGGGCGTGCACATCCGGGATGGGCGTCTCTGCGCCATCGAACTGACGCAACCGGACGGCGAAGTCCAATCCATTGCGCTGGACCACCTGCTCGTGCTGCAAGGGCTGTCACCGCGCCTGGGACCGGTGGCCGAATGGGGGCTGGCCATGGCGCGTAAACAACTGGTGGTAGACACCGAGCGTTTTGCCACCAGCGAGGCGAGCATCTTCGCGGTCGGAGACATCAACACCTATCCCGGCAAACGCAAGCTGCTGGTCTGTGGGTTCCACGAATGCACCCTCGCGGCCTATGCCGCCGCCGCCATCATCTACCCCGACCGACCAGTCCTGCTGCAATACACAACCACCAGCACCCATCTCCATGAGGTCCTGGGCGTGAGCGGCCGCTGAACAGGCCTCCCGTTGTGCAGCAGCGAAAAAAAAGAGCCGACCTTCAAAAGCCGCGAAATTCGCACTATAATTTGAGGCTGTTCCCTGATAGCTCAGTCGGTAGAGCGACGGACTGTTAATCCGCAGGTCCCTGGTTCGAGTCCAGGTCGGGGAGCCAAAACATCAGCAAAGGCCTTCTCACGAAGGCCTTTGTCGTTTCTGCTCACAACACGCCCGCATGCTCAATAGAACCGCCTTCTGGACACTGCTCGCGGTGCTGACGGTGCTGTCCCTGATGCCGCAGGCCTATTTGCCGCCTCCGGCCTTCAGTATCTGGGACAAGGCGCAGCACGCCATGGGGTTTGCGGCCTTGACCTTTCTGGGTCTACAGACCTTCAGCAGCAAGCCACTGCAGGTAGCAGCGGCCATGCTGATCTATGGTGGACTCATAGAAGTCGTCCAAGCCCTGAGCGGGTGGCGCACCGGTGACTGGCTGGACTTGCTGGCAGACGCCATCGGCATCGCCATCGCATGGGCTATCTGGTCTCTCATGCGCCGCCTTCACGCCTCCACCCCCTGAACGGAACCGAAGCGGCGAGCATCTTTCGGTCCCTGCCGCTCGCACAATACGGGGTATGTCCACGTCCCCGCCCACGCGACCCATTCCTTGGCTGGAGCCGGGTCAGAGCTTTCCACCGGTCGAATCGGCATGGGGACCAGACGACCCGGCCCCCGGCCTGCTGGCCGCTGGTGGCGTGTTGGACGTCGCCACACTCGTCTCAGCCTACTCTGCCGGCATCTTTCCTTGGTTCAACACAGGGCAACCGGTGCTGTGGTGGTCCACCGATCCACGCATGGTGCTTGAACCTGAGCGGTTTCGGCTGCACCGTTCGTTGCGAAAGTCGCTGCAAAACCTTCTGCGCACAGCACGCTTGGAGATCCGCATCGACCACGACTTCGAACGCGTGATACAGGCTTGCGCGCTCTCCAGCCGCCGTGGACAGACGGGCAGCTGGATCCTGCCGGCCATGGTGCAAGCCTATGGCCGCCTGCACGAGGCAGGCCTGGCCCACAGCGTCGAGACCTGGATCGACGGCGAACTGGCTGGGGGACTCTATTGCGTCAACCTGGGTGCCATGGTGTTCGGCGAATCCATGTTCAGCCGCCGTACCGACGCGTCCAAGATGGCCCTCGCCGCGCTGGTCGCGTTTGCCAGGCACCATCACCTGCCCCTCATCGATTGCCAGCAGGAAACCAGCCATCTCGCGACACTCGGTGCAAGCCCGATCCCGCGTGAACACTTCTGCCGGCAAGTGCGACAACTCGTCTCTGCCCCTGGTCCATCCTGGCATTTCGACCCCCTATACTGGAACCCACTTCTGCCCTCTGTGCTGGTTCAAGCGTGACCCACCTCAAAGAGCTTCCCCTCCAGGCGCTCCAGTTCTACGCCACGGCGCCCTACCCCTGCAGTTATCTCGCAGGAAAGGTCGCTCGCTCGCAGGTCGCCACCCCCAGCCACCTGATCCACAGCGACGCTTACTCGGACTTGGTGACCCTGGGCTTCAGACGCAGTGGCATGTTCACCTACCGGCCCCATTGCGACGGTTGCCAGGCCTGCGTTCCCTTGCGCATACCGGTGGCCGGATTCGAACCCAGTCGCAGCCAGCGCCGAAGCCAGGCACGCCATGCGCATCTGGAGAGTCGGGTGCTCAAGCTGTGCTTCATCCCAGCCCACTATCAGCTCTACCTGCGCTACCAGAACAGCCGACATGCTGGTGGCGGCATGGACCATGACAGTGTTGATCAGTACACCCAGTTCCTGCTGCAGAGCCGGGTGAACTCCAGATTGATCGAGTTCTACGAACCCGCCCAGAACGGACAGCCCGCACGCCTGAAAATGGTGTCCATCGTCGATGTGCTCAACGACGGCCTGTCGGCGGTCTACACCTTCTACGAGCCCGACGACACGGCCAGCTACGGAACCTACAGTGTGCTCTGGCAGATCGAACAGGCCCGCCGCCTGGGTCTGCCCCATGTTTACCTGGGGTACTGGATTGGTGAAAGCAGCAAGATGCGCTACAAGTCCGGCTTTCGTCCTCATCAGCTGCTCATCAACGGACAGTGGCAAGAGAACAGCGGTGAAAGGCTCACGCCAAAATGAATGTCACTGAGTTCACATGTGAACCACACATTTCATCTCATAAAATAGCAGCAATCTCTTTGCTGCCATGAACAAAAGAACCGACAGCCTTCCCGCCACCCCCACGGTCCAGGTGATCGAACGCATGTTCAATCTGCTGGAGGTCCTCGCCTCCCGCGAAGACCCCGTGTCGCTGAAGGAAATCAGCGAAAAGACCGGGTTGCATCCCTCCACAGCGCACCGCATCCTGAACGACCTGACCATCGGTCGTTTTGTCGACCGCCCGGAGGCGGGCAGCTACCGGCTGGGCATGCGTCTTCTGGAACTGGGCAACCTTGTCAAGGCCCGGCTCAGCGTGCGTGACGCAGCGCTGGTCCCCATGCGCGAACTGCACAAACAGATCCAGCAACCGGTGAACCTCAGCGTGCGCCAAGGCGACGAAATTGTCTATGTCGAACGCGCCTACAGCGAGCGCTCGGGCATGCAGGTGGTGCGCGCCATCGGTGGGCGCGCTCCCTTGCACCTGACCTCGGTTGGCAAACTCTTCCTCGCGGCCGATGATCCGCAACGCGTGCGCGCCTATGCCACCCGCACCGGACTGGCCGGCAATACACGCAACAGCCTGACCCAGTTGAGCCAGCTCGAACGCGAACTGCAGCAGTGCCGGCTGGCTGGGCTGGCACGTGACAACGAAGAACTGGAACTGGGCGTGCGCTGCATGGCGGCGGGCATCTACGACGACCAGGGCAAGCTGGTTGCAGGCCTCTCGATCTCGGCGCCCGCCGACCGCATCGACGAGAGTTGGGCTTCCAAACTTCGTGCTACCGCAACCGAGATCTCCGTTGCACTGGGGTGTCCTAACGCCCAAGCCCTGCAGGGCACAAACCGTTGAAGAGCCCAGCGCATCCACCAGAAAAAACGGCCCTTTGAGGGCCGTTTTTTCTGGATGGGCCTGGTGGCCCATTCACTCACCCTTGCGGGCGAGCGAACTGCTGCTGGATGGTCTGCGCCTCCACCCAGCGGCGCACGCGCTCTGCGTCTTGCGCCCGACTGAGTTTGCCGGCCGAATCCAGGAACACCATGATCAACTGCCGGCCGGCCACCTTGGCCTGCATCACAAGGCAGCGCCCTGCTTCGGAGATGTATCCCGTCTTCTGCAGACCAATATCCCATTCCGGGTTGCGGATCAGGCGGTTGGAGTTGTTGTAGTGAAGAGTCCGGCGCCCCAGATCCAGTTCGTGGCTGGGGGATGTCGACAGGCTGCGCAGGATCGGCCGCTCGTAGGCCACGGACACGAGCGTCGCCAGATCGCGGGCACTCGACTGGTTGCTGCTGGACAGGCCCGTCGGTTCAACATACCGTGTGTCGTACATGCCGAGTTCACGCGCCTTGGCGTTCATCCGGCGCACAAACTGTTCAGCACCACCCGGGAAGGTTCGCCCCAGCGCGTTGGCCGCCCGGTTCTCGCTCGACATCAGGGCCAGGTGCATCAGTTCACCGCGCGAGAGGGTTGAGCCGACGGCCAGCCGGCTGTTGCGGTAGACCGAAGCATCTTCCTCGGAGATGGTGATCTGCTCGTCCAGTGGGAGGTTGGCATCGGCAATCACCAGACCCGTCATCAGTTTGGTCAACGAAGCGATCGGCAGCACAGCCGTGTCGTTCTTGCTGAACAGCACTTCGCTGGTGTTCTGATCCACCACCAGTGCCACACTTGAACTCAACTCCAGTGGATCATGGGCCGCGCGAAGACCCAGGCGTTCTCCGGTTGACAAACGGGGCTCCACCGGAACCCGCACCACCGAATGTGCCAAAACGGTTTTGCGGGCCGAACCCTTTTTGACCGCCACCCGGACGCCCTTACGGGCGTCTTTGGCCAGTTGGGTCGAGCGCTTGCCTTTGGCGACGGAGGTCGCTTTGGCCTTTCGATCCTTGAGGGCTGCGGTCTGGGTTTTGTCTGCGTTACGAGCGCGCTTGGCCAGTTTCGGTTCTTTGCTCTTGCTCTTGGCTACCGAGGAAGCTTTTTTTTGGCTCTTGCTGCCGGTTGCTGTGGTCACCGACTTCCCTGTCTTGCCGGTGGAGGAAGCGGCAAGAACGGGGTGGGACACCGACAGCCCAAGGGCCAGCACCAGACCGGCTGCCAGGTGCAGCGCGTTTTTCATGCGGTACAAGCGACGGATCATCAACCCACTCCAGCCAGTCATTTCAACAGTCCAGAGTATAGGCAAACAGAAAATAACTAGCAATATCAAAAACTTGCAAACACTTCCTCAAAACGGTCGAAATTGGAGGTCTAAAGACCTCCAATTCCGCCGTTTTCGGGAGCTATCGAATCCAAGTCATTGAATTCAAAGAGTTTCAGCCTTGCGCTGCGACGCGATCCGCCTTGCTGCTGAGCTTGTTGAGCGCGCTCAGATAAGCCTTGGCAGAGGCGACGATGATGTCCGGATCCGCACCGACGCCGTTGACAATGCGGCCCGCATGCTGAAGGCGCACCGTCACCTCGCCCTGGCTTTCCGTCGATCCGCTGATGGCGTTGACCGAGTACAGGACCATCTCGGCACCGCTCTTGACGTGCGACTCGATGGCCTTGAGCGAAGCGTCCACCGGACCGTTGCCTTCAGCCGTGGCCTTGACTTCCTTGCCTTCCACCGTGATCACGATCTCGGCGTGCGGACGTTCGCCGGTCTCGGACCGCTGTGCCAGCGAGACAAAGCCGTACTGCTCCTTCTCGGCGGTCACGCTCTCGTCACTGCACAGGGCGAGGATGTCCTCATCGAAGATCTCGCTCTTGCGGTCGGCCAGTTCCTTGAACTTGGCGAAAGCGGTGTTGATCTCGGACTCCGACTCCATCTCGATGCCCAGATCCTGCAGACGCTGCTTGAAAGCGTTGCGACCACTGAGCTTGCCCAGCACGATTTTGTTGGCACTCCAGCCCACGTCCTCAGCGCGCATGATCTCGTAGGTGTCGCGGGCCTTGAGCACACCGTCCTGGTGGATACCGGACGCATGGGCGAAGGCATTCGCCCCCACCACGGCCTTGTTCGGCTGCACCACGAAACCGGTGGTCTGGCTGACCATGCGGCTGGCCGGCACGATCTGGGTGGTGTCGATACCGACATCAAGATCGAAATAGTCGCGACGGGTGCGCACGGCCATCACGATCTCCTCCAGCGAACAGTTGCCGGCGCGCTCGCCCAGACCGTTGATGGTGCACTCCACTTGCCGCGCGCCACCGATCTTGACGCCTGACAGGGAGTTGGCCACCGCCATGCCCAGATCGTTGTGGCAGTGCACCGACCAGATCGCCTTGTCCGAGTTGGGAATGCGCTCGCGCAAGGTCTTGATGAAGTTGCCGTACAGCTCGGGAATGGCGTAGCCCACGGTGTCCGGAATGTTGAGCGTGGTGGCCCCCTCCTTGATCACCGCTTCGAGCACACGGCAGAGGAAGTCGACGTCACTGCGGTAACCGTCTTCCGGGCTGAACTCGATGTCCTCCACCAGATTGCGCGCAAAGCGCACCGACTGCTTGGCCTGCTCGAACACCTGGTCCGGTGTCATGCGCAGCTTCTTCTCCATGTGCAGCGGGCTGGTCGCAATGAAGGTGTGAATGCGCGCCCGATTGGCCCCCTTGAGCGCTTCTGCCGCCCGGCTGATGTCCCGGTCATTGGCCCGGGCCAGCGAGCACACCGTCGAGTCCTTGATGGTGTTGGCGATCGCCTGCACGCAATCGAAGTCCCCGTTGGAGCTGGCAGCGAAGCCCGCCTCGATGACGTCGACTTTCAGACGCTCCAGTTGACGGGCAATGCGCAGCTTCTCGTCCTTGGTCATGGACGCACCGGGCGACTGTTCGCCATCGCGCAAAGTGGTGTCAAAAATGATGAGCTTGTCGGTCATGTGCTTCTCCGGTGGGTTGCCTCGTGGGCAGCGCTTGAAAAAACCCGCAGACGAAAATGAAACGGCCCGCTGCGGGTGCAAACGGGCCGTTGTTGGGAACCTCTCGCGCGTTACCAGTCCTGCCCGTGACGGACACCCAGTAGTAGCGAGAAGGCCTTGAATTTCATAGGGGGCAATGTACCACAAGGGTCAGACGCAACCGATTGAGGAAAACCATGGTCACCATGCGCGCTTTCATTCGTGCAGTCCACGCTCATCGGGCTCGTCGGTCGAGGTGCTGATCACGCTCGTGGGCCTGCCCTTGGCTTTGCGCCAGAAATACATGCCGTAGCCCGAGAGTCCGTAGATGACGAACAGACCGAACAACACGGTGGGCGGATGGATATTGATCACAGCGATGCCGAGCGCCACGAGCACGATGGCGGCAAACGGCACACTTCGCTTGAGGCTCAGGTCCTTGAAGCTGTAGAACGGCACGTTCGTCACCATGGTCAGGCCGGCGTACAGCGTGAGCACGAACACCGGCCAGGTCACCGCCGAACGATCCAGCTCAAGCTCTGTGGCAAGCCAGATGAAGCCTGCCACCAGGGCCGCGGCGGCAGGCGATGGCAATCCCTGAAAGTACCGCTTGTCGACCACGCCGGTGTTCACGTTGAAGCGCGCCAGACGCAGCGCTGCACAGGCGCAATAGACGAAGGCGGCGATCCATCCCCAGCGCCCCACATCCTTCAGAACCCAGATGTAGGCCACCAGCGCCGGCGCCGCACCGAAGGACACCATGTCGGACAGCGAGTCCATCTGCTCGCCAAAAGCACTCTGGGTGTTGGTCAGGCGCGCGACGCGTCCGTCAAGACTGTCGAGCACCATGGCCACAAAGATGCCCACGGTGGCCAGATCGAAGCGGCCGTTCATGGCCATCACAATCGCGTAGAAGCCACCAAAGAGCGCCGCCAGCGTGATCATGTTGGGCAGCATGTAGATGCCCTTGCTGCGCTTGCGCGCGTCCTGGCCAGGTTCGTGAAGAGGATCGGTGCCGTCGTGCATGGGTTACGGATAACAGGCCTTCTGGCCGGGAGGATCAGTGTAAGCCAGTGACCGCACCGACCGGAAACGAAAAGAGGCCACCGAAGTGGCCTCTTGCGATGGGCAATGCCGATCAGTTGCGGGTCTGGTCGACCAGCTTGTTCTTGGCGATCCAGGGCATCATGGCACGCAGCTGAGCACCCACCACTTCGATCTGGTGATCGGCGGTGTTGCGGCGGCGGGCGGTCATGCTCGGGTAGTTCAGGCGACCTTCCTGGATGAACATCTTGGCATAGTCACCGTTCTGGATGCGCTTGAGCGCATTGCGCATGGCCTTGCGCGACTCTTCGTTGATGACTTCCGGGCCGGTGACGTACTCGCCGAACTCCGCGTTGTTGGAGATCGAGTAGTTCATGTTGGCGATGCCACCTTCGTAGATCAGGTCGACGATCAGCTTGAGCTCGTGCAGGCACTCGAAGTAGGCCATTTCCGGTGCATAACCGGCTTCGACCAGGGTCTCGTAGCCCATCTTGATCAGCTCGACAGCGCCGCCGCACAGCACGGCCTGCTCGCCGAACAGGTCGGTCTCGGTCTCTTCCTTGAAGTTGGTCTCGATGATGCCGGCCTTGCCGCCACCATTGGCCATGGCGTAGCTCAGGGCCAGGTCGCGGGCCTTGCCGGACTTGTCCTGGTGCACGGCGATCAGGTGAGGCACGCCGCCGCCCTGGGTGTAGGTGTTGCGCACGGTGTGGCCGGGGGCCTTGGGTGCGACCATCCACACGTCCAGATCGGCACGGGGCACGACCTGGTTGTAGTGCACGTTGAAGCCGTGAGCGAACACCAGCGAAGCGCCTTGCTTGATGTTGGGGGCCACGTTGTTGTTGTAGACCTCGGCGATCTGCTCGTCGGGCAGCAGGATCATGACCACATCAGCGGCCTTGACAGCGTCATTGACCTCCATCACGGTCAGGCCGGCCTTGCCGACCTTGTCCCATGAGGCGCCACCCTTGCGCAGACCGACCACAACCTTCACGCCGCTGTCGTTCAGGTTCTGGGCGTGGGCATGGCCTTGGGAGCCGTAGCCGATGATCGCGACGGTCTTGCCCTTGATCAGGCTCAGATCACAGTCTTTGTCGTAGAAAACTTTCATGGTCATTCCTCGTTGGATTGTTGGTGTGCCGTTCGTTGTCGAGCCCGTCGAAGGCCCTCGACAGGCCCAGCCCGAACGGCAGTCCGGCTGAGCCCGAAAAACCTGAGATCTTAAACGCGCAGGATGCGCTCGCCACGACCGATGCCACAGGCCCCGGTCCGCACCGTCTCCAGGATCGCGCTGCGGTCGATGGCCTCCAGGAAGGCATCGTTCTTGCCCTGATCCCCGGTGAGTTCGATGGTGTAGCTCTTTTCGGTCACGTCGATGATGCGGCCCCGGAAGATGTCGGCCATGCGCTTCATCTCCTCGCGCTCCTTGCCGACGGCGCGGACTTTGACCAGCATGAGTTCGCGCTCTGTGTAGGACCCCTCGGTCAGGTCCACCACCTTGACGACCTCGATCAGACGGTTGAGGTGCTTGGTGATCTGCTCGATGACATCGTCCGACCCGGTGGTCTGGATGGTCATGCGCGAGAGCGACGGGTCTTCCGTCGGCGCCACAGTGAGCGACTCGATGTTGTAGCCGCGGGCGGAGAACAGTCCCACCACGCGGGACAATGCCCCCGCCTCGTTTTCGAGCAGAACAGCGATGATGTGTTTCATGATGAAGATTCCTCTTTTCTGAGCCCCCCCCCGCGCACGGTAATGCGCAGGCTCGGCTGCAAATAGATTCGTCGAAGGAAAATGTGTCGGCGTCGGGTACCTCTGCACCCGACCCCTTCACAAGAGAAGCATCAGAGCTCTTCCGAACCCATCAGCATTTCGGTGATGCCCTTGCCAGCCTCGACCATGGGCCAGACGTTTTCGGTCGGGTCGGTCCGCACGTCAATGAACACGCTGCGGTCCTTGATGGCGCGGGCCTCGCGCAGTGCGGCCTCGACGTCTTGTGGACGCTCGACCAGCATGCCCACATGGCCGTAGGCTTCAGCCAGCTTCACGAAATTCGGCAGCGCATCCATGTAGCTGTGGCTGTAGCGGCCCTGGTAGATCAGTTCCTGCCACTGGCGCACCATGCCCAGGTAGCGGTTGTTCAGTGACAGGACCTTCACCGCCGTGCCGTACTGCTGGCAGGTGGAGAGCTCCTGGATGTTCATCTGGATCGAGCCTTCGCCAGTGATGCACCAGCAGTCGGCGTCGGGCTTGGCCAGCTTGATGCCCATGGCATAAGGCAGCCCCACGCCCATGGTGCCCAGACCGCCGGAGTTGATCCAGCGGCGCGGCTCGTTGAACTTGTAGAACTGGGCGGCGAACATCTGGTGCTGCCCCACGTCGGACGTGATGTAGCAGTCGTCGTCCTTGGTCAGGTTCCAGAGGGTTTCCACCACCATCTGCGGCTTGATCACCTGGGTGTTGCCACGGTCGTAACGCAGGCAGTCGCGCGAACGCCAGCCTTCGATCGTGTCCCACCACGAAGCCAGCGCCTTCTGGTCGGGCTTGGCCTGGCTTTCCTTGATCATGCTGATCAGCTCGGTCAGCACATCCTTGACGTCGCCGACGATGGGCACGTCCACCTTGACCCGCTTGGCAATGCTCGAAGGATCGATGTCGATGTGGATGATCTTGCGCTCGACCGACGCAAAGTGCTTGGGGTTGCCGATCACGCGGTCATCGAAGCGCGCACCGACCGCCAGCAGCACGTCGCAGTTCTGCATGGTGTGGTTGGCTTCGTAGGTGCCGTGCATGCCCAGCATACCCAGGAACTTGCGATCTGTCGCCGGGTAGGCACCGAGGCCCATCAGGGTGTTGGTGACCGGGTAGCCCAGCAGATCCACCAGCGTGCGCAGTTCGTTGACGGCGTTGCCCAGCAGCACACCGCCACCGGTGTAGATGTATGGGCGCTTGGCGCTCATCAGCAACTGCAGGGCCTTGCGGATCTGGCCGCCGTGGCCTTTGCGCACCGGGTTGTAGGAGCGCATTTCCACCGACTCCGGATAACCGGTCCAGGTGGCCTTGTTGAAGGACACATCCTTCGGGATGTCCACCACCACCGGGCCAGGACGGCCGGTACGGGCGATGTGGAAGGCCTTCTTCATCACGTCGGCCATGTCACGCACATCCTTGACGAGGAAGTTGTGCTTGACGATGGGGCGGGTGATGCCGACGGTATCGCACTCCTGGAACGCGTCGGAACCTATGGCCGCCGTAGGCACCTGACCGGTGATGATGACCAGGGGGATGCTGTCGGTGTAGGCGGTGGCGATGCCGGTCACCGCATTGGTGACACCAGGGCCGGAGGTGACAAGAGCAACACCCACCTCACCAGTGGCGCGGGCATAACCGTCGGCAGCGTGCACAGCGGCCTGTTCGTGGCGCACCAGCACATGCTGCATGGTGTCCTGCTTGTACAGGGCGTCGTAGATGTAGAGCACCGAGCCGCCGGGATAGCCCCAGATGTACTTCACACCTTCGGCCTGAAGGGCGCGCACCATGATTTCGGCGCCCATGAGCTGTTCGGAAGCGGGGGTCTGGCTGGCTGCAGCGGCAGCCGAGGCCATTTCGGCCTTGGAGATTTCCATGATCAACCTTTCGAGAATTTCTCTGACGAAAAACCTTGGGTGCCCCTTCACCCACTCTTGTGAAGCGGTGTCGGGACTTGAGGCCAATGGACATGAGCGGACACATACCCCGCCGGACCTTGACCCGTTTGCCTTTTTGAAACGCAGCCCGACATTATTGCACTGCCGCATGGGTTTGGTGCATACCAGGCACCGGAAATGCGTGAACCCACTTCACGATGCGACAATTCGCCGCCGTTTCCCGCCACCACCATGACCTCTTCACCCCCCGTTGCAGACAACCGTGGCGACATGCTCACCGCGCCTTCCATTCCCCGACGCATGGCTTGCTGGCTGTACGAAGGGATGTTGATGTTCGGTGTGGTCTTCATGGCCGGCTACCTGTTCTCGGCGCTCACACAAACCCGCCACGCACTGGACAACCGCCACATGCAACAGGCCTTCCTGTTCGTGGTCTTTGGCATCTACTTCGTGTGGTTCTGGTCCAAGGGGCAGACCCTGGCCATGAAGACCTGGCACATCCGCGTCGTGGACCGCGAAGGTCATGCCATCACGCAGGCACGCGCACTGGCCCGCTACGTGCTGTCCTGGTTGTGGTTCCTACCGCCGCTGGCCGCTGCGGAGCTGTTTCACCTGTCGGCGCCCGAACTCGGCGTCATCCTGCCGGGCTGGATCGCCATCTGGGCCATCCTCTCGCGCTTTCATCCGCAGCGGCAGTTTCTCCACGACGCCATGGCCGGCACGCGCCTGATCCACCACAAACCGGTCGAGCCCAAGGGCCGGCGCAAGCTCTGGCACCTATGACCAACCACGAACCCGTCAACGCCCAGAAAGGGCGAACAGGTCTTTCCCGGCTCACCCACGCCTTTGGCTACTCGCTTGCGGGCTTGAGGGCCGGCTGGGCCGAGACAGCCTTTCGCCAGGAGGCGATCGCTTCGTTCATCCTGGTACCGCTGTCCTTCTGGATCGGTAGCAACTGGGTCGAGGTGGCGCTGCTCGCGGGCTCGGTCATCCTGGTCATGGTGGTCGAACTGCTCAACACCGGCGTGGAAAGCGCCATCGACCGCATCGGGCCGGAATGGCACGACCTGTCCAAACGGGCCAAAGACATGGGCAGTGCGGCCGTGCTGCTCAGCCTGCTGGTCTGCGCCGGCGTCTGGTGCGCGGCACTGTGGACTCGTCTGACCTGAACACACCTCGCCGCCCTTCCCACCATGAACTCACCCGCTTTTTCCGTCTGCGTCTACTGCGGCTCGCGTCCCGGCGCGTCGCCCGTGTTCAGCGAAACGGCTCAGACCGTCGGGCACTGGATCGGTTCGCACGGCGGACAGCTGGTGTACGGCGGCGGCTGCAACGGCCTGATGGGCACCGTGGCACAGGCGACCCTGGACGCCGGTGGACGGGTGGTCGGTGTGATCCCCAAAGCCCTGGTAGAGAAGGAATGGGCCAATCACAGCTGCACCGAACTGCACGTGGTGGACACCATGCACGAGCGCAAGCGCCTGATGGCCGAACACGCCGACGCCTTCCTGGCGCTGCCGGGTGGCATCGGCACCTTCGAGGAGTTTTTTGAGGTCTGGACCTGGCGCCAGCTCGGCTACCACGACAAGCCGGTGGGCCTGCTCAATCTGGGGGGCTACTACGACGCGTTGCTGCAGTTCCTGCAACACACGGTGCAACAGCAGTTCATGGGCAGCTGGCAGATGGACCTGATCCGCGTGGACATCGACGCCCTGCGTTTGCTGCCCGATCTGGTGCAGGCGGCCGGCCTGTCGCCGACCCCGCACCTGGACGGGATCTGATCCCGCGCGGTCAGACCGCCGTTTCGTCCTGCTCGCCGGTTCGGATGCGCACCACGCGCTCGACCGGGGTCACGAAGATCTTGCCGTCACCGATCTTGCCGGTGCGGGCTGCACGGATGATGGCGTCCACGCAGCGGTCCACGTCATCGGACTTGACCACCACTTCCAGCTTGACCTTGGGCAGGAAATCCACCACGTACTCGGCACCGCGGTACAGCTCGGTGTGGCCCTTCTGGCGCCCGAAGCCCTTGACCTCGGTCACCGTCAGCCCCGTCACGCCCTGCTCGGCCAGCGCCTCGCGCACCTCTTCGAGCTTGAACGGTTTGATGACGGCGGTGATCTGTTTCATGCGGGTCTCCTGTACGGGCGAAATGGGTTGCGTTCGATTATGCCCAAGGGGCGGTACCCCTTCGGCCTGCGCTCAGGCGCGGTAGCGGCTGGTGATGGGGTAACGCCAGTCCTTGCCGAAGCTGCGGTGCGTGACGCGGATGCCCACCGGAGCCTGGCGGCGCTTGTACTCGTTGATGCGGATCAGCCGCACCACCTTGTCCACATCGGCCTGCGCGAACCCGTCGGCCACGATCTGCGCCGGGCTGTGGTCGCTCTCCATGTAGCGCTCGATGATGGCGTCGAGCACCGCGTATTCGGGCAGGCTGTCCTGGTCCTTCTGGTCGGGTCGCAGTTCTGCGCTTGGCGGGCGGGTGATGATGCGCTCGGGAATCGGGTTGCTGCCGGTGCGGTACGGGTCGTGCGCATTGCGCCAGCGTGCCAGGCGGAACACCATGGTCTTGACCACGTCCTTGATGACGGCAAAGCCCCCGGCCATGTCGCCATAGAGCGTGCAATAGCCGGTGGCCATCTCGCTCTTGTTGCCGGTGGTCAGCACGATGGGGCCGAACTTGTTGGACAGCGCCATCAGCAGCGTGCCGCGGATGCGGGCCTGCAGGTTCTCCTCGGTCGTGTCCTCAGGCCGGCCTTCGAACAGCGGTGCCAGCGAGGTCCTGAAGGCCTCGAACTCCGGCGCGATGTCGATCTCGTCGTAGCGGACCCCCAGGCGCGCGGCCATGTCGCGCGCGTCGATCCAGGAAATGTCGGCCGTGTAGGGCGAAGGCATCATCACCGCCCGCACCTTGTCCTTGCCCAGCGCATCGACCGCAATGGCCAGCACCAATGCCGAATCGATGCCACCCGACAGGCC
Organism: uncultured Hydrogenophaga sp.; assembly: GCA_964550405.1. Classification (GTDB taxonomy): domain Bacteria; phylum Pseudomonadota; class Gammaproteobacteria; order Burkholderiales; family Burkholderiaceae_C; genus Hydrogenophaga. The sequence goes on from CAZJZD010000001.1 coordinate 146,722, forward strand.
CAGGATGGCGCCGGGAAAACCGTTCTTGCCGATGTAGTCGCGCACGCCCAGCACCAGCGCGTGCCAGAGGTCGGCCTCCGGGCTGTGGGGCCGGTCGGTGATGGCGTCGATGCGCCAGCCCGCGGCCGAGCGGGCCATGCCAATGTCGAACAGGCTTTCCTCGAAACTGATGGCGCGACCGGCGACCGCTCCATTGGCGTCGAGCACGAAGCTGCGGCCTTCGAAGACGATCTCGTCCTGCCCGCCCACCAGATGCGCGTACACCAGCGGCAGCCCGACCGCACGGGCTCGATCGGCCATGGTGGTTTCGCGTTCGCCCCCCTTGCCGGCATGGAAAGGCGATGCATTGATGACCGCCAACAGGTCCGCCCCCGCCGCCTTGGCGTCGGCCGCCGGGGCATCGAACCAGGCGTCCTCGCAGATCAGCAGGCCCACCCGCACCGGTTGACCGTCGCCGCCCGCTACGTCGAACACGCAGGGCTGCTGCCCGGGCACGAAATAACGGCGTTCGTCAAACACCTGGTAGTTGGGCAGTTCCCGCTTGGCGTAGCGGTGGGTGATGCGGCCCTCGCACAGCACACTGGCCGCATTGTTCAGGCTGGCCACCGACACACTGCGCTCGCGGCGACCGCGGGCATCGATGCGCGCGGGATGACCCACCACCAGCGTGAGGCCTTTGAGATCCGCCGTCGCGGCGGCCAGCCAATTCACGGCATCATCACAGGCGTCGATGAACGCCGGGCGCAGGAAGAGGTCTTCGGCCGCATAGCCGCACAGCGCCAGTTCGGGCGTGAGCAGCAGCTGCACGCCCCGGGCGTGCGCGTCTCGGGCGGCCTCGGCCATGCGGCGGGCATTGCCCGCCATGTCGCCCACCACGAAATTGAGCTGGGCCACACAGATCTTGAGTGTCATGGAATCAGAAAAACGGGGATCGCCATCGGAGCCGGATACGCCGAGAGCCGGGTCGCAAACCCTGTCGGCGCAGGGCGAAAACGATTATGTCACCCGGGTTCTGGCGTCGCCGGCCGACGTGCCACGCGAAGACTGGGACGCTCTGCTGGCGTTCGGGTCCGATCCCAGCCCGTTCATGCGCCACGCGTACCTGTGGGCCCTGCACGACAGCGGCTGCGCAGGCGAGCAGACCGGATGGCAAGCCCGGTTCATCACCCTGTGGCGAGGCCACCAGCTCCAGGCGGCCTGCCCCCTCTACCTCAAGAGCCACTCCTGGGGCGAGTACGTTTTCGACTGGGCCTGGGCCCAGGCCCACGAACGGCACGGCCTGGCCTACTACCCCAAGGCGCTGGTGGCGGTGCCGTTCACACCGGTCCCGGGTGTGCGCCTGCTGGCGCGAGACGCTTGCGCGCGGACAGCGCTGGTGCAGGCACTGCTGCGCTGGGTGCAGAGGCAAGGCCTGTCGTCCCTGCACCTGCTTTTTGCGCAGGACGAAGACCTGCAAGCCTGCAAGGATGCGGGTCTCATGCTGCGCCACACGGTGCAGTTCCACTGGCACAACGCCCCGGGCGCAGGGTACGGGGATTTCGACGCCTTTCTGGTCAGCCTGCAGCAGGACAAGCGCAAAAAGATCCGGCAGGAGCGGCGCAAGGTGGACAGCGCGGGGGTGGTCGTCCACACCAGGCAAGGCCGCGACATCAGCGACGCCGACTGGGACTTCTTCTACCGTTGTTATGCGCAGACCTACCGCGAGCACGGCAACCCGCCCTACCTCAACCCCGACTTCTTTGCCCGCGTCGCCCGCGACATGCCGGACCACTGGCTGCTTTTCATGGCCACACGAGAAGACAAGCCCATCGCCTGCAGCCTGATCGGCCTGGACCCGGCACACCGGGTGGCCTATGGCCGCTATTGGGGCGCCCTGGAACGCGTGGACTGCCTGCACTTTGAGCTGTGCTACTACCAACCCATCCAGTGGTGCATTGCCCAGGGCTATCAACGGTTTGAGGGCGGTGCCCAGGGCGAGCACAAGATGGCGCGCGCCCTGCTCCCGGTGCGCACCAGCAGCGCGCACTGGCTGGCCCACCCGGCGTTTGCCGATGCCGTCGAGCGTTATCTGGACCATGAAACGCTGGCCATCGACCAGCATCTGGAACATCTGGAGCAACGCAGTCCACTGCGCCGGTCGCAGGGCGAGTCGCCCACATGTAAGAAGTAGTTACGCATTCGGTACACTGCGCGCCATGGACCAGACCGACGCATTTTTCACCCAGACGATCGTGGGCCCGCCGCTCACCGTGTTGTTGGGGCGTCGTCAGGCGACACGCATCACCCCCGGCGGTGGCGTTGAAATCCAGATGAACAGTGGGCAAACGCGCCTGAGCACAGCATGGGCTGAATGGGCTGTGCTGAGCCACGGAGGTGAACCGGTGGGCCATCCGCGCATGCGCCCGGGCCCCTTGCGGCGCTGGCTGGAGCGGCGCGCATTGCTCATCGCGCTGGCCGGCCTGCTGTCCCTGGTGGCGACGGCCGTTTTCTGGGGAGTTCAGCTTTGGACGTGAAAGCTCCCCAGGACACCCTGACCCTGGACCCCATCGCCATGCACATCGTCAACCGCGTGGCGGCGGGCACGCGCCTGGACGGTGAACTCACCTACGAAGGCGGGCTGCTGGTGCAGGGCGAGATCTCGGGTCAGATCCGCGTCAACGGAAGCCTGATCATCTGGACCGGTGGCCTGGTGTGCGGCCGCATCCGGGTCAACGGCGACCTGTACCTGTTTGGCAGACTGGGCGCAGAAGGCGCGAGTCCGCACGACACCAGCCTGGAATGCCAGGGTATGGCCTACGTCTCCAAGACCGGGGTTTCCACGGGCACCCTGATGGCCAGACGGCTGCAGCTTTACGAAGGCGCAGACTTGCAGGGGCCGTTCAAGACGCTGAAACTCGGGCAGAACCTCCCGGTGCTGCACGACGTGCACATCGAACCGTCCTGAAAACCCACCATCCGACGCCATGAAAGCCCAACGCTTCCTGCACCCCGATCGCCATCTGGAACAGGATCCGAAAGCCCAAGACATGAACGAAAACGACACCTCCCTGAACGCCCCTGAATTCGTGCCGGAAGCCGGCCCATACGCACTGGAAGTGGATGTGGGACGCGCCATGCCGCCGGGGCAGTCCGCCGCCGTCCCGACGCTTCACACACAGATCCCGGGACTTGAGGGTCAGGTCGTGGTCGCCTCGGCCGCCGGGGGTCACAGCATGGTGGCCGAGGGCATGAACTTTGTGGGCAACGCCTGGCTGCGTGGCCCTTGCAGCGTCGGTGGTCGCGTCGAAGGCAACCTCACGCAGGCAGAAGGCCAGCAGGTGGCGGTGGTGGTCACCGAAACCGGCCAGGTCAAGGGTGACATCACGGCCCAGAAGATTTCGGTCATGGGGCGCACCGAAGGCATCCTCGATTCCGGCGAGGGTGAGGTGGCGCTGCACGACACGGCCAGCGTGTACGGTCTCGTGCGCTACGGTCGCATCCAGGTGAACGGAGCCGACCTCAACGCGACACTGGAGCGCGTGTCGCCCAACCGTTCGGGGAACTGACCACCGTCCATGCTGTGGCGACGTGCTGCTCCTTCCCCGGTCGTCCCGTGCACGACCCCGGTTCCCGATGCCGACCGGCTGCGACTCAGCGCTCTGCAGGCCAGCTGGGCGCGTGGGCGCTGGGTTGCCCGTCGGCGCTTGGCCTTGCGATGGCTGCTGTGGATCGGCACACGCTACCTGATGCCGGCGCTGGCCGTTTCGGGCGTGGCGGCCTGGCTGTGGCTGGGAGTGCCCATAGCGGCCACCACGAGCGCTCCGGCGAAAGCGCCGCAGCATATCGAGACCATGGGCAGCCCCACGCACAACCCGGAGGGCGACATGATCGACTTACCTGCCACCCTGAAATTCGAAACCCGCTGGGCCGCTGCCACACAGCCTCATCCAGCAGCGGTCGGTGCAGAAGTGACTTCGACCGAACCGGATCCACACCCCCTCTTGAAACCCGAAAACTGGTTGCACAGCAAGGAGCCCTGAGCCATGAACCAACCCGCCACCACCCGCCTTGTCCCGGTCGAACGCCTGTCGGCCATCACCAGCCTGATCGCCGAAGGCGCCGTGTTCGACGGCAACTTCCACACCACGCGCGACCAGGGCATCAAGGTCGATGGCCAGCTCAAGGGCAACATCACCTTTGAAAACGGCGGCACTCTGCATGTGGGGCCGACCGGCGTGATCGAGAACACGCGCCTGGAAGCCGACTACGTGTTCATCGAAGGCAAGGTGATCGGCACGGTCATTGCCCGCAAGTCGCTGGAGATCACCGGCTCTGCCACGCTGATCGGTGACGCCAGCTACGACGAGCTCATCGACGTGCACCCGCGGGCCCGCGTGCGTGGCAAGATCGAGTACCGCGGCGACATCGACGCCGCGCAGAACTGATCGGCAACGGGCAACAAAAAAGCCGCTGTTTTCACAGCGGCTTTTTTTGGTCAGGGCAGCGGAAGGCTCAGGCCTGCGCCTTGTTGTAGGCGGCGATGCCGTCCATGATTTCCTTGTGCGCCGACTCGGGGCCTTCCCAGCCCGCGACCTTGACCCACTTGCCTTGCTCCAGGTCCTTGTAGTGCTCGAAGAAGTGCTCGATGGCCTTCAGGCGCATCGGGTTCAGGTCTTCCGGCTTGTTCCAGCGGCTGTACAGCGACAGGATCTTGTTGGTCGGCACGGCCAGCACCTTGCCGTCTTCGCCGGCCTCGTCGGTCATCTTCAGAATGCCGATGGCGCGGCACGGCACGACCACGCCGGGCATCAGCGGCACGGGGGTGACCACCAGCACGTCCACCGGATCGCCGTCGCCAGCGATGGTCTTGGGCACATAACCGTAGTTGGTCGGGTAGTGCATCGCGGTGTTCATGAAACGGTCCACGAAAATCGCGCCCGATTCCTTGTCCACTTCGTACTTGATCGGATCACCGTTCATGGGGATCTCGATGATGACGTTGAAGGCTTCGGGAACTTTGTCGCCAGGTTTGACGTTGTCGAGGGACATGGGTACTTCTGAGGGTTGATGGAAAAGGAAGCGTCTTCGACCCGTGTGTGTCACGGACCGGACATGAAAGGCCACGAGGCTGGGCGCCTGCGCTGGGGATTAACCCTGATTTTACTGATGCCAGCCTGACTTCCTGATCCAGATCAGTTCGCAGCTGAAGCAATTCCCGCTACATTCGCCCCGTTGGCCAATCGCCCTGCCCCGCCCCACCGGGTGCGTGACGGACGCGAGGAAGCAACGCAGCGGGGGCCTCCCTCTCAGCGTTGCCCCCTCCAAGTCAAACGTTACGGAGCAGGAGAAATCTATGGTTGGACAAACTGCGCTGATCTTTGCGCTGGTGTGCGGGCTGGTGGCCGTGGTCTACGGTTTCTGGTCCCGAAGCTGGATTCTTTCCCAGGACGCGGGCAACGCCCGCATGCAGGAAATCGCCGGGGCCATCCAGGCCGGCGCTGCGGCCTATCTTGCCAAGCAATACACCACCATCGGCATCGTCGGTGTGGTGCTCGCCATCCTGATCGGCGTGTTCCTCGACGGTGCCACGGCCACCGGTTTCGTGCTGGGTGCGGTGCTCTCCGGCGCCTGCGGCTTCATCGGCATGAACATCTCGGTCCGCGCCAACGTGCGCACCGCGCAGGCCGCCACCAAGGGCATCGGCCCGGCGCTGGATGTGGCCTTCCGCGGCGGTGCCATCACCGGCATGCTGGTGGTGGGTCTGGGCCTGCTGGGTGTGGCTGGTTTCTTCTGGTTCCTGGTGGGCAACGGCAACCTCACGCCCGACAAGAACCTGGCCAAGCTGCTGAACCCGCTGATCGGCTTTGCCTTCGGCTCCTCGCTGATCTCCATCTTTGCACGCCTGGGTGGCGGCATCTTCACCAAGGGCGCCGACGTGGGCGCCGACCTGGTGGGCAAGGTGGAAGCCGGCATCCCCGAGGACGATCCGCGCAACCCGGCGGTGATCGCCGACAACGTCGGCGACAACGTCGGCGACTGCGCCGGCATGGCGGCCGACCTGTTCGAGACCTACGCCGTCACGCTGATCGCCACCATGGTGCTGGGCGCGCTGATGGTCGCCGCGGCGCCGATGCAGGCGGTGCTGTACCCGCTGGTGCTCGGTGGCGTGTCGATCATCGCCTCGATCATCGGCTGCTTCTTTGTCAAGGCCAGCCCCGGCATGAAGAACGTGATGCCGGCGCTCTACAAGGGCCTGGCCATCGCCGGTGTGCTCTCGCTGATCGCCTTCTACTTCGTGACGGCGGCCATCATCCCGGACAACGCCATCGCCGCTTCCGGCAGCCAGATGCGCCTGTTCGGCGCCACGGTGGTGGGCCTGGTGCTGACGGCGGCGCTGGTGTGGATCACCGAGTTCTACACCGGCACGCAGTACTCGCCGGTGCGCCACATCGCGCAAGCCTCGACCACCGGCCACGGCACCAACATCATCGCGGGTCTGGGTGTGTCCATGCGCTCGACCGCCTGGCCGGTGCTGTTCGTCTGCCTGGCCATCATCGCCGCCTACTCGCTGGCCGGTCTGTACGGCATCGCGGTCGCAGCCACCTCCATGCTCAGCATGGCCGGCATCGTGGTCGCGCTGGACGCCTACGGCCCCATCACCGACAACGCCGGTGGCATTGCCGAAATGGCCGAACTGCCCAGCAGCGTGCGCGACATCACCGACCCGCTGGACGCCGTGGGCAACACCACCAAGGCCGTGACCAAGGGCTACGCCATCGGCTCGGCCGGTCTGGCCTCGCTGGTGCTCTTCGCCGACTACACCCACAAGCTGGAAACCTACGGTCACGCGGTCAGCTTCGACCTGTCCGACCCGATGGTGATCATCGGCCTCTTCATCGGTGGCCTGATCCCCTACCTGTTCGGCGCCATGGCCATGGAAGCGGTCGGCCGCGCGGCCGGTGCGGTGGTGGTGGAAGTGCGCCGCCAGTTCAAGGAAATCCCCGGCATCATGGAAGGCACCGCCAAGCCGGAATACGGCAAGGCCGTGGGCATGCTGACCGGCGCCGCGATCAAGGAAATGATCGTGCCCAGCCTGCTGCCGGTGGTGGTGCCCATCCTCGTGGGCGTCTTCCTCGGCCCCAAGGCCCTCGGCGGCCTGCTCATGGGCACCATCGTGACCGGCCTGTTCGTGGCCATCTCGATGTGCACCGGCGGTGGTGCCTGGGACAACGCCAAGAAGTACATCGAAGACGGGCACCACGGCGGCAAGGGCAGCGAAGCCCACAAGGCGGCCGTCACCGGTGACACCGTGGGCGACCCCTACAAGGACACCGCCGGCCCCGCCGTGAACCCGCTGATCAAGATCATCAACATCGTGGCGCTGCTCATCGTGCCGCTGCTGCCGATGGCCGCCTGATCACAAGGCCCCGTCCCCCTGAAAGCCCGCATCACGCGGGCTTTCTTTTTGCAGGGGCTTGGGTCGGGTGACCACGGGGCCTCACGGATAATCAGGACCATGTCCGAACGCGTCATTCCCCTGGTTGATCAGCGCCTGCAATCGCGTGTGGCGCGCGTGCCCGCCACCCCCATCCCCGCCACCGGGCTGCTGGGCGATGCGCTGGGCCGGCCCCTGCGCGACCTGCGCATCAGCGTCACCGACCGCTGCAACTTCCGCTGCAGCTACTGCATGCCCAAGGAAATCTTCGACAAGGACTATGCGTACCTGCCGCACAGCGCCCTGCTTTCGTTCGAAGAAATCACCCGCGTGGCCCGCGTCTTCGTGGCGCACGGTGTGCAGAAAATCCGCCTGACCGGGGGTGAACCGCTGCTGCGCAAGAACGTGGAGCTGCTGATCGAACAGCTGGCCGCGCTGCGCACCACCGAAGGCCGGCCGCTGGACATCACCCTCACCACCAACGGCTCGCTGCTCGAACGCAAGGCCGCCAGCCTCAAGGCCGCCGGCCTGCAGCGCGTCACGGTCAGCCTGGATGGGCTGGACGACGCCATCTTCCGCGCCATGAACGACGTGGACTTCCCGGTGGCCGACGTGCTGCGTGGCATCGACGCCGCGCAGGCCGCGGGTCTGGGTCCGATCAAGGTCAACATGGTGGTCAAACGCGGCACCAACGACGACCAGATCCTGCCCATGGCGCGGCACTTCAAAGGCAGCGGCATCGTGCTGCGCTTCATCGAATACATGGACGTGGGCGCCACCAACGGCTGGCGAATGGACGAGGTGCTGCCCAGCGCCGAGGTGGTGCAGCGCATCCACGCCGAACTGCCACTGGTGCAACTGGACCCGTCGGCCCCCGGCGAAACGGCCGAGCGCTGGGGCTATGCCGACGGATCGGGCGAGATCGGCGTCATCAGCAGCGTGACCCAGGCCTTCTGCGGCGACTGCAACCGGGCCCGCCTGTCCACCGAAGGGCAGCTCTACCTGTGCCTGTTCGCCACCCACGGGCACGATCTGCGCCACCTCATCCGCGGCACCGCCAGCGACGAGGAACTGGCCAGCGCCATCGGCGCCATCTGGCAGGGCCGCGACGACCGTTATTCGCAACTGCGCGCCTCCATGCCGCCCGACGTGTCAACGGGCACACGGCGCATCGAGATGAGCTACATCGGAGGCTGAACTTGGGCATCCACGCTTCTGAAATCACCGGCCTGGTCCTGGCCGGCGGGCGCGGTTCGCGCATGGGCGGCATCGACAAAGGCCTGCAGAAATTCCGCGACACGCCCATGGCGCTGAACGCCCTGCTGCGGCTGCAGATGCAGGCCGGCAGTCTGGTGGGCGAGCTGATGGTCAACGCCAACCGCAACCTGGCCGCCTACGAAGCCTTCGGTCACCCGGTCTGGCCCGACACCCTGCCCGACTACGCCGGCCCGCTGGCCGGCTTCCTGACCGGGCTGGCGCACTGCGAAACGCCCTACCTGCTCACCGTGCCCTGCGACACGCCGCTGTTCCCGCTGGACCTGGCGCAGCGCCTGGCCGCCGCCTTCGACGACCCGGCCACCGAAATCGCCATGGTGGCCGCGCGCGACGGTGACAGCGGCGAAGGCAGCCAAAGCGACCTGCGCACACAGCCCGTGTTCTGCCTGCTGCGCGCCGACCTACTGCCCAGCCTGATGGACTTCACCCAGGCCGGCGGCCGCAAGATCGACCGCTGGACCGGCCAGCACCGCACCGTGGTCGTGCCTTTCGACCGGCCCGATGACGACATCCAGGCCTTCTTCAACGCCAACACCCTGGCCGAACTGCAGTCGCTCGAAGACAGCTGATCCGGCCCTTCCTTCCCCACCCGCCATGTCCACGATCGAACAGATCGCCGCCGCCCTGCAGGGCTACGACCCCAAGGCCTTGCCCGCCGGCCACGTCAACCAGTTCCTCGCCCGTCTGGTCGAGCCCGTCACCGCCTCCGAACCGGTGGGCGTGTTCGCCGCCCTCGGCCGCGTGCTGGCCGAAGACGTGGTCTCGCCCATCAGCGTGCCGCCGCACGACAACTCCGCCATGGACGGCTTCGCCTTCGACGGCGCCACCCTGCGCCCCGGCCAGCCGCTGACCTTGCAACTGGCCGAAGGCACGGCGTTTGCCGGCACCGCCTGGGCCGGCACCGCACAGCCCGGCCAGTGCGTGAAGATCATGACCGGCGCCATCATGCCGGCCGGCCTGGACACCGTGGTGCCGGTCGAGTTCGTGAAGGTGGATGGCGACCAGGTCACCCTGCCGGCCGACGTGCTGCAGCGCGGCGACAACCGCCGCCTGCTGGGCGAAGACCTGATGGCCGGCCAGCCCGCCCTGCGCCGCGGCCAGACCCTGGGCCCCGCCGCGCTGGGCCTGATCGCCAGCCTCGGTCTGCCGCAGGTGAAGGTGTTCCGCCGGCTGAAGGTGGCCTACTTCTCCACCGGCGACGAAATCCTCAGCCTGGGCGAAGCGCCGCGCGAAGGCGCGGTGTACGACAGCAACCGCTACACCGTTTTCGGCCTGCTCACGCGCCTGGGTGTCGAGGTCATCGACATGGGCGTGGTCAAGGACGAACCCGCCGCATTGGAAGCCGCCTTCCGGCAGGCTGCGCGCGAAGCCGACGCCATCATCACCAGCGGCGGCGTCAGCATGGGCGAGGCCGACCACACCAAGGCCATGATGAAGCAGCTCGGCGACGTCGCCTTCTGGCGCATCGCCATGCGACCGGGCCGGCCCATGGCTGTGGGGAGGATCGAAGAGAACGGCAGGAGCGCCGTGCTCTTCGGTCTACCCGGCAACCCGGTGGCCGTGATGGTCACCTTCCTCGCCTTCGTGCGCCCTGCCCTGCAACGCATGATGGGCGGCACCGACAGCGAACCCGTGCTGCTCAAGGCCCGCAGCGCCGAAGCCCTGCGCAAGAAACCCGGCCGCACCGAATACCAGCGCGGCATCGTCACCCGCGCGGCCGACGGCACCCTGCACGCCCGCACCACCGGCAACCAGGGCTCGGGCGTGCTGCGCTCCATGGTCGAAGCCAACGGCCTCATCGTGCTGCACCACAGCCAGGGCAACGTGGCCGTGGGCGACGAGGTGGACGTGATGATGTTCGACGGGGTGATCTGAAGCCCCGGTCCGCCGGGTGATGACTCAGGCCGCAGTGCGGCCTAGCTGCTTGCACAGCACACGGTTCTCGTAGCCTGTGCCCTCGATGACGTATTCCGTGGCGCCCACGTCCCGGTAGCCCTGCGCGCGGTAGAACGCCAGCGCCCGCTCATTGCCCACCCAGGCCGTGAGCCACACATCGCCAGCACCCCGCCCTTGCGCCAACGCTTCCGCCTCGGCCAGCAACGTGCGCCCCACACCCTGCCGCAGGAACGGCCGCTGCACATACAGCCGGAACACCTCGGCACCCATCACACCCGGCACCGGACAGGTGGTGTCAAAGGCCACATCCACAAAGCCCACCGCGTCCCCGCCCGACGTGGCCAGCCACAGATCGACCGACGCATCCTGCAGCCGCTGGGCGAACACCGCCGGCGCATAGACCGTGGCCGCCTCCCTGGCGAGTTCCGGACTGATGCCACGGGTGGCGTAGGTGTCCAGAAACACCTGCGTCGCAAGGGTGCTGAGGATCAGGGCGTCATCGGTTGTTGCCGAGCGGCAAACGAGTTCAATGGACATGGCAGGAGGCGTTGTATCACCCGGTCAGCCCCACGGAGACATCGGTCCTGCCGATACTGCCGGCACACGGAGGGTGAGGCCTCGCCTCAGCGGAGGAAGAATTCGGCGGCGCGGAAGACGCCTTGAGCCAAGCCATCCTTATTGGCCTCAGCAACCCGAGAGTCGTTGGGGTTTGACCCAAAGAAGGGTTCGATCAATGCACTCGGTCTGCGGCTCGCAGTTAGAGATGACTTCCCGCGTTCCTGGGTGCCGGAAGCCTGATACGGAGTACTGACACCGGAGCTCCGGCCAGGCCATGGCGCTAGGCGAAGTGTCGTGCTTATCTCTTGGAAGAGCAGGATGGCAAAGGGTTTGCTGACAGAGGTTTGATAAAGCACACCAGTGCCAGTTGAAGTGTTGTTGTGCGAGGAGTTGAAGTGGAGTTCAACGAATGCGTCCGCACCCCAGCGCTCGCCATCCAGGTACGCACCCGATATGCCGCCAGCATCTCGAAAGAACGTTTGACATTGGAGTCGAATGGATCGCATCGCCTGGATTCGTACTGCTAGATCGCTGTTCCATGGGTACTCGCTGCTTCTAAGTGTGTGCGAGTACGCGCCCGCTGCGGCTCTCGTATGGCCAACCACGACTGCAAGCTTCTTCATTCACTACCTCCTTGACTGCCTTCAAGGCCTGCCGTTTGACATGAGAGGCATCACTTGGACGCAGCCCTTGTGACGTCGTCTCGATGGATGGCTTCGACGTCAGTCTCGCCTGGAAATCGGCTTTCTATCGACTCGCTCGTCCCCGGTTTTAACGAGCATCGCGCGAAGAACCATCCGATAACGTGGATCTGCAAACGTAAAAGCATCGCCTTTTGGAGATCGACGAACAATCGGACGATCGGTAGCAGCGAGGGCGGCCAAGATTTGTGCGGGATTTAGAGCGGTCTCGTGTGTCGAAGTTGGAAACTCTTGGCGAAGAAGAGTTTCGATCTCAGAGGACTTAAATTGCTCGCCTTCACAAAGTGAAAGCGCATATAGCGCTTGGTTCCGGCGTCCAGCTTTGGTGTCCCGTTCGTTCATGTGAGCTTCAATGACCGAATAGGCGTGGTACTGGGATTTTGACAACCAAGCATCGTCGGCGGCGCCCATCGCTGCCTCGGAAACTGCGCGACTCTCTTCGCAGAGAAATGCGAGCTCAAGACAGTACTCATGCACCATCTGCGGAATGCGATCGGATATCCACGCGACATGGCGTGACAAGTTCGGCAACGAGTCGACGGTGTAGCCGAGCTTTTCTCGAAACCCCTTACGCACGAGTTCGAAGGCTTCATCCCGATGAAGCCGAGACACCTCTGGCAGTTCGTACAAACGATTTGCTACGGTCGAGTGGTGCGGCGTTTTGTAGAAGTACTCTTTAACACCGCCCGGCACTCCGACTATGAGGATCTTTACCTTGTATTTTGCGTAGCGCTCGTCGTCACAAAGAATAAGCAGATCAGCTAATTCCTTGAGCATTGGATCGGTGAATGCTGCTTCTAGGTTGTCGAATACCAAGACTGCAGGGTTGCTGCCTGCTTTCTTTCTAAGGTATTCAAGAGCGCGCTCAAACGGCTCTTTTTGCCCAAGTTCATAGTCGCCGGTATGACTTATCGATCCGCCTGCGAACCCCGCGGAAGCTTCTGCGGACTTCCCCTCCTCGTACCCAACCTTTGTCGCGTGTCCCTCGCGGTCAATCAGATTCTTCAGTTCCGAAGTAATTGTTCCGAGGCGAGATGCGTTTGCAAGGTTGGCAACCAAGTAGGCAGTCGAGAGATCGGTAAAAGTCTTTTTATAGAGCCAAGATTTCCCGGTACCGCTTTCACCGTGGAGAACCATGTGCAGGTTTCCTCGCAAAGCATTTCGAAGTGCCTTCTCCAACTCTGGACGCGCGACGTACATGCCGACGTTCACCTCGGCAGATCGAGGGGTGAAAACTTCCTCTGGCTTGAGCTTCGAAAAGAGCATGAAACCACCTTAGGTTAGAAGTGAACGCATTCTGGCGTTGAACGTAATCTATCCCACAAAACCCACAGGATATTATGGTCACACTATCCCCTCGAAATCTCAGTCAGATCAAAGGGGTAGTCGCTAAAACCTGATACTTGCATAGGTACAAAAGAACCACGAAATCCTGCGTTCCCTTTACCCTGATGACCACATTGGGTCGACCTCAGTCGTTCTCCGCCTCGCTCAAACCGCCCATCCTCTGCACCCACCAATGAAAAGGGCCCGCAGGCCCTTTTCATTTCGCCACCGCCACATCCCTAGACGCCGGCCCCAGCGCCTCTTCCGGCAACACCCGCGAGCCGTGCTTGGCCCGGGCCAGCAGCATGTACATGGTGGGCACGACGAAGATGGTCAGCAGCGTGCCCAGGCTCATGCCGCCGACGATGACCCAGCCGATCTGCTGGCGGCTTTCGGCACCGGCACCGGTGGCCAGGGCCAGCGGGATGGCGCCCAGCACCATGGCGCCGGTGGTCATGAGGATGGGGCGCAGGCGCAGTGCGGCGGCTTCCTTGACCGCGTCGAGCTTGGACTTGCCTTCCTCGCGCAACTGGTTGGCGAACTCGACGATCAGGATGCCGTGCTTGGTGATCAGACCCACCAGGGTGATGAGGCCGATCTGGCTGAACACGTTGAGCGTGCCACCGGTGAACTTGAGCGCGAGCAGCGCACCCAGCATGGACAGCGGCACGCTGAGCATGATGATGAAGGGGTCGACAAAGCTCTCGAACTGCGCGGCCAGCACGAGGTAAATGAACAGCAGCGAGAGCGCGAACACGATGGCCAGCGAGCCCGAGGAGTTCTTGAACTCGCGGCTCTGGCCGTTGAGGTCGGTGGTGTAGCCGGGGGGCAGCACGTCAGCGGCGATGCGGTTCATCACGTCCAGCGCGTCGCCCAGCGCAAAGTCGGGCGCCAGGTTGGCGGTGATGCTGGCGCTGCGGCGCTGGCCGAAGTGGTTGAGCTCGCGCGGCACCACCACCTCGCGCAGTTGCACCAGCGAGGCCAGCGGGATCATGGCGTCGTTGCGGCCGCGCACGAAGAGTTTGTCGATATCGTCGGGCGCGCTGCGCTGGGTGCTGTCGGTTTGCACCACCACGTCGTACTGCTCGCCACCCTGCTTGTAGCGGGTGACGATGCGCCCGCCGAGCATGGTTTCCACCGTGCGGGCGATGGCGTCCACGCTGACGCCCATGTCGGCCGCGCGCTCGCGGTCCACGTCCATGCGGATCTCCGGCTTGTTCAGGCGCAGGTCGGTGTCCACCTGCACGAAGCCGGGGAACTTGGCCATCTCGTCCTGGAAGCGCCGCACCGTCTGCGAGAGATTCTGGTAGCTGTCGCTGGTGACGATGACGAAATTGATGGGCCGTTCGCGGAAGCCCTGGCCCAGGGAGGGCGGCGTGATGGGGAAGCCGCTGATGCCGGGCAGCGCGCCGATGCGCGGGGTGATCTCGCGGGCGATTTCCTGCGTGGTGCGTTCGCGTTCTTCCCAGGGCTTGGCGCGCAGGAAGACCGTGCCCTGCGCCACGGTGGGGTTGCCGATGTTGCTGAAGATGCGATCGAACTCGGGGTAGTCGGCGCCGATGCGCTCCACCGCTTCGGCGTAGCGCCGGGTGTAGGCCAGCGTGGCGCCATCGGGGCCGTTGATGTTGACGAGGATGACGCCGCGGTCTTCCAGCGGCGCCAGTTCCTGCTTGGTGGTCTGCAGCAGCCACCAGCTGCCCACGGCGCTGGCGGCCATGACGCCCACCACCAGCCAGCGCAGGTTCAGGCTCCTGGCCAGCAGGCGGCTGTAGCCGTTGGTGATGCCCACCAGCACGCGCTCCATGCCCCGGTCGAACCAGCCGGGGTTGGGGTTGTGGCGCAGCAGCTTGCTGCTCATCATGGGCGAGAGCGTGAGCGCCACAAAGCCCGAGACCACCACCGCACCCGCCAGGGCGAGCGCGAATTCGGCAAACAGGCGGCCGGTGCGACCGGGCGTGAAGGCCAGCGGCGCGTACACGGCGGCCAGGGTCAGCGTCATGGCCACCACGGCAAAGCCGATTTCCCTGGCGCCCTTGATGGCGGCCTCGAAGGGCTGCATGCCTTCTTCGATGTGGCGGTAGATGTTCTCCAGCACGACGATGGCGTCGTCCACCACCAGGCCGATGGCCAGCACCAGGGCCAGCAGCGTGAGCGTGTTGATCGAGAAGCCGAACAGCGCCATCAGCGCGAAGGTACCGATCAGGCTGACCGGGATGGTCACCAGCGGGATGATGGAGGCGCGGACGGTGCGCAGGAAGACAAAGATGACCAGGGCCACCAGCACCACGGCTTCGGCGATGGTGGTGTAGACGGCCTTGATGGAGCGGTCGATGAAGACCGAGTTGTCGTTGGCGATCTCGACATTGATGCCGGGGGGCAGGTCGGCCTTGACCTTGTCGAGCAACTGGCGCACGCCGGCCGAGAGTTCCAGCGGGTTGGCCGTGGCCTGGCGGATGACACCCAGCGACACCGAGTCGCGTCCGTTCAGGCGCACCGAGCTGCGTTCGTCCTGCGGGCCCTGCACCACCCGGGCCACGTCGCCCAGGCGGATGGGCTGGCCGTTGACGGTGCGGATGGTGACCTCGCGGAACTGTTGCGGGGTCTGCAGGTCGGTGGCGGCGGTGACGTTGAACTCGCGCTGCACGCTTTCGATGCGACCGGCCGGCACCTCCAGGTTGGAGCGGCGCAGCGCGTCCTCCACGTCCTGCACGGTCAGGCGGTAGGCGGCCAGACGATCCGGGTCGAGCCAGATGCGCATGGAGAATTTGCGCTCGCCGTAGATGCGTACGTCGGCCGCGCCCGTGGCCGTCTGCAGCACCGGCTTGGCGACGCGGTTGGCCAGATCGGACAGCTCCAGCGCGCTGTGGCGGTCGGAGTTGAGCGAGATCCAGATCACCGGGAAGGCATCGGCCTCGACCTTGGCGATGACCGGTTCGTCGATGCCTTGCGGCAGGCGCTGGCGCACCCGGCTGACCTTGTCGCGCACGTCCGCGGCGGCCGAATCCGGATCACGTTCGAGCTTGAAGCGCACCGTGATGTTGCTCTGCTCCTGCCGGCTGGTGGACGTCAGCACGTCCACCCCTTCGATGCCGGCCAGCGAATCCTCCAGCGTCTTGGTGACCTGCGACTCCATGACCTCGCTGGAGGCGCCGGCAAAGCGCGTTTGCACCGAAACGGTGGGCTCGTCGATCTTGGGGTACTCGCGCACCGTCAGCTGCTGGAACGACACCCACCCCACCAGCAGGATGAGCAGGGACAGCACGCTGGCAAAAACCGGACGGCGGATGGAGATTTCGGGCAGTTGCATGCGGGGCGCTCCTGTCGGGAATCAACCCGCCTTGGGTGGGTTCGGGCCTCCGCCCGGCGGCTTGCCACCACCGGCACCCCCCGGTTTGCTCATGTCCACCACGCGCACCGGCGTGCCGTCCTTCTGCAGGCGCTGCTGACCGGCCACCACCACGGTGTCGCCTTCGGCCAGACCTTTTGTGATCTGCACCTGCGCGCCACGGCGCACGCCCAGTTGCACCTCGACCCGGCGCGAGACGAGCCGGGCGCCGTCGCCCTCGCCATCCTTGACCAGGGTCATCACGAACTGCTTGCCCGCCTGCGGAACGATGGCCTCCTCCGGCACCACGAGGGCCGCGTCGTTGGTGGCAAACACCGTGGTCACACGCGCAAACATGCCGGGGCGCAGCTCACCCCCGGGCGCCGGTGGCAGTGCAGCGCGCACCGCGATCGACCGGCCGTTCGCGTCGAGCAACGGGTCCACCGCCTGCACGCGGGCGTTGAAGGTTTTGCCGGGCAAGGCGTCCAGTTCCACCTTGACGCTCTGGCCAGTGGCGATGCGGGTCTGGTAGCGCTCGGGCAGTCGGAAGTCGACCGTCAGCTGCGAGGTGTCCTCCAGGTTCACCAGGTCGGCGCCGTCCTTGACGTATTCGCCCAGGCTGATGTTGCGCAGTCCCACCGTGCCGTCGAAAGGCGCCATCACCCGCATGCGGGCCAGGCGCGCCTGCGCCAGCGCCACCTGGGCCTCGGCCACCTGCAGGGCGGCGCGGCTTTCGTCGAGCACGCGCTGGGCCACGAAGGCCTGCGCCACAAGCTCCTCGTTGCGTTTGAGGTTGGCGCGGGCAATGGACAGCTGCGCCTGCGCCTGACTGAGTTCGGCCTTCTGCAGCACATCGTCCAGCTGCACCAGCAACTGCCCCTTGCGCACGCGCTGGCCTTCGGCAAAGCCGATCTGCGCAATGCGCCCGGCCACCTCGGGTCGCAACGTCACGCTCTGGCGCGAGCGCAGCGTGCCCACGGCCTGGGCGTCGTCCTGCAGCGGCATGGCCCTGACCTGAGCCACCTCGACGCTGACCGGGCCACCGCCCCCGGCCCCCGGCCCTCCGCCCCCACCCGGCCGGGCGCCAGGCCCGGGCCCAGGCCCCGCCGCGACGGGTTGCGTTTCGGCGGGCTGGCCTCCCTTGTTCTGGAACCACCAGGCCCCCGCAGAGGCCACGGCAATGCCGCCGACGGCGACCCAGGTGTAGAGGGATTTGTTGGGCATTTGAACGGGAGATGGAGGACGGCCCCCGACGGGTGTGGGACCAACAGCAAAACAATGTATCAGCGCAGAGCCGTGCGCGTGTGCGGAAGTTCCAAGCACAGGCTGTGCGGCGGGACAAGGCCCGGACGCTGAGGGCTCAGGGCACGCCGCGGTTGGCCAGGGCGTCGGCGCGTTCGTTGCCCGGCTCACCCGCATGCCCCTTGACCCAATGCCATTCGATGTGGTGCACACCGTCGTGCACCAGCGCGTCCAGCTGCTGCCAGAGGTCGGCGTTCTTCACCGGTTGCTTGGCCGCGGTCTTCCAGCCCTTGGCCTTCCAGCCGTGGATCCACTCGGTGATGCCCTTGCGCACGTATTCGCTGTCCAGATGCACCGAGACCTTGCAGGGTCGCTTGAGGGCGCTCAGGCCCTCGATCACGGCCTGCAGCTCCATGCGGTTGTTGGTGGTCTCGCGTTCGCCACCCCAGAGGTCCTTCTCGTGTCCGCCCGACTTCAGGTAGACACCCCAGCCGCCCGGGCCGGGATTGCCCTTGCAGGCGCCATCGGTGTACATCACCACGTGGTTCAAATCAGTTCTCTCTCGTTTGTTGACGGTTCGCGACCGAGACGGGCGCGGCTGCGGCCACACGCCGCGGCTTCCAGGACGGGCCCAGCAGGCGCATGCCGCGCACCCGCTTGACGGCCACAAAGACATAGACAGACCCGAGGATGGGCCACCAGCGCGCGCCGGCCCTATCCATCCAGGCGAAGCGCTGCAACCATTTGTCGGTGCGAACCGCCGGGCGGTAACAACCGAAGCGTTCCGACTCCAGTTCGAAGCCCAGCAGACGCAGCCAGTCCCGCGCCCGCCAAGGCGAAATGAACTCCCCTGCATCGGGCAGGTACAGGCGCCCCAGTCGCCCGCTGCCCACGCCCAGGCGGCGGGCCAGGCGCGCACGCCCCTGACGCAACCCCCAGAGGCTGGCCGGGTTCAGGCCGCAGATCAGCACCCGGCCTTCGGGCACCAGCACGCGCTCCACCTCGCGCAACACCTGGTGGGGGTCGGCGCTGAGCTCCAGGGTGTGCGGCAACACCACCAGGTCCAGGCTGGCAGCAGGAAACGGCAAGGCTGCTGCGTCGGTGACCAAGGCGATGCGGGGTTGCACCACCGCTGCCATGGCGGCGCCTGCAGCGGGCACGTCGAACGTTGCATCGTCTGCGTCCGCATCGACGGTGCGCGGGCCTTCGCTGGTGACCATACCGTCCGGCGGCAGGGTACCGGGCAGGGCTTCCTCCGGCAATGCGACCCAGCGGTGTGGCATGCGGTTGGCCTGCAGTGCCTGCAGCTGTGGCAAGCCCAGCTGCAACGCGTTGTAGCCAAACAGGTTGGCCACCGCCAGGTCCAGCTGGACCTGTTCCCAGGCCAGCAGATAGCGCCCGGGTGCGGTGTCCAGCCAGAGCGGCAAACTTATAATCGGAGGGTTCATGGACAGGGGGACAACGCATGGTCCGGCGTCGGCTCGCATGCGACCGAACACCGCTGCGGCGTACTCTACACGCACACCCCACCGCAACCGCCGCTCCCAACGCAAGGCCCCATGTTCCTGCATCCCCTGCCCGCCTTCAGCGACAACTACATCTGGGTTCTGCACGACGGCCAACGGGCCCTGGTGGTGGACCCCGGCGAGGCCATGGACACCGGCCGGTGGCTGCAGCAGCAGGGCCTGCGACTCGATGCCATCCTGGTCACCCACCACCATGCCGACCACACCGGCGGTGTGGCGGCGCTGAGCGAGGCGACCGGCGCCCGCGTGTTCGGTCCTGCGTTTGAAGCGCTGCCGCACCCGTCGGAGGGCGTGGAAGAAGGGGACCGGCTCGACCTTCTGGACCTGCGCATCGAGGTGCTGGACGTCCCGGGTCACACCGCTGGCCATGTGGCCTACTACCTTCCCGCCGTGGACGGGCAACCGCTGCTGTTTTGCGGCGACACCCTGTTCTCGGCCGGCTGCGGACGGCTGTTCGAAGGCACCCCGGCCCAGATGCTGGACTCGCTGACCCGCCTGGCGGCCCTGCCCGACGACACCCGGGTCTGCTGCACGCACGAATACACGCTGTCCAACCTGCGCTTTGCGCGGGTGGTGGACCCGGACAATGCGGCACTGGCCAGGCACGCCGAGCACTGCCAGGCGCTGCGTGCCGGGAACCAGACGACCCTGCCGAGCTCCATCGGTCTGGAAAAACAGATCAACCCCTTTCTGCGCTGCACCGAAGCAGCCGTGGCCCGCGCTGCGTTGGCCCACGATCCCGCCACCCCCGCCAGCGCTCTGGGTGTGTTCACCACCCTGCGCGCCTGGAAGAATGTTTTTGCATGAAGCCTGCCCAACCCCTTCGCGCCCTGTCCGCCCTGCTCCTGTCGCTGCTGGTCGTCGGCTGCGCGAGCACCCTGCCAGCCCCTGACGGGCCCTCCTCTGCCCCAGCTGCACCGTCACCCGCACCGGTGGCGACCGGCAAGCCCACTGCGCCGGCACCCGCTGGCCCAGCCCAGACGGCACCCGTCGGGTCGGTGCCGGCGCTCAGCGCCATCGGCACCGCGAACATCCAGGCGGCGCCAGTCGTTCCGCTGGAGGCGCCGGCCGACATCTGGGAACGCATCCGGCGCGGCTTTGCCATGCCCGACCTGGACACCGAGCTGGTGCGCGACCGCGAACAGTGGTACGCCAGCCGGCCCGACTACATCCAGCGCATGACGGCGCGTTCCGAGCGCTACCTGTTCCACATCGTCGAAGAGATCGAGCGCCGCAACATGCCCATGGAGCTGGCGCTGCTGCCCTTCATCGAAAGCGCGTTCAATCCTGAAGCGGTTTCCAGTGCACGTGCTGCCGGCATGTGGCAGTTCATGCCCGCCACCGGCCAGTCGTTCGACCTCAAGCAGAACGTCTTTCGCGACGACCGACGCGACGTGCTGGCCTCTACCCGTGCGGCGCTGGACTACCTGCAGCAGCTCCACAACCGCTTTGGCGACTGGCACCTGGCACTGGCCGCCTACAACTGGGGACAGGGCAACGTCAACCGCGCCATCACGCGCAACCAGAAGGCCGGCCTGCCGACGACGTACACCGACCTGAGCATGCCGCTGGAAACCCAGTACTACGTGCCCAAGCTGCAGGCGGTCAAGAACATCGTCGCCCGCCCCGAGTCGTTCTCGACCACCCTGCCTCCGATCGGCAACCGGCCCTTCTTCGACACCATCACCATCACCCGCGACATGGACGTGGCGCTGATTGCCAGCCTTGCGGGCATCAGCGAAAAGGACTTCCGCGCCCTCAACCCGTCGATCCGGCAACCTGTGGTCATGGCCTCGGGTACACCCAACATCCTGCTGCCCTGGGACAGCGCGGTGGATTTCCAGCGCCGGCTCGAAGCCCACCAGGGCCCGCTGGCCAGCTGGACGGCCTGGACCGTGCCGAGCACCATGACGGTGGCGCAAGCCGCGCGCCAAGCGGACATGCCGGAAACCGAGCTGCGCCGCGTGAACAACATTCCGCCCGGCATGCTGGTGCGGGCCGGCTCCAGCCTGCTGGTGCCGCGCAGCGAAGCGCACAGCAAGGACGTACCGGAACACGTCGCCGACAACGCCCAGCTGAGCCTGCAACCTGAAATCGTCCTCAAGCGCACCACGGTGCGCGCCCGCAAGGGTGAAACCCTGGCGCAGCTGGCCCACCGCTACGGACTCAGCCCGTCCACCGTGGCGGGATGGAACAGGCTGTCGACCCAGGCGAAACTCAAGAGCCGGCAGAAGGTCATCGTGATGTTGCCGCAACGCGCCGTGCTGGCCAAGGCCTCGGAGGGCAAGCCTCACACCGCCAGCAAGCCTGCTGCGCCATCGGCGAAGGCGTCGTCCCGGACCGCCAAGAACCAGGCCAAAGCCAAGAAGAATCCGACCCGAACGGCCAAGGCGCCGGCGAACAAGAAGACGAGCAAGGTCGCCAGGGCCACCAAAAAAACCACCGTCACCAGCAAAAAGAAAAGCGACGTGAAGCTGGCGCTGGCACAAAAGGGCAACAAGAAGCGTTGAGCCCGGGCGATCAGGCCCGAAGACGCTGCTTGGCCTCGCGCGCGTAGCGGTCCGTGTAGGTCCGCTCCAGGTCCACACGCGCGAGCTGGGGGGCATCGCCGAACTGTGCCAGCATGCGCTGCACCGTTTGCGGCCCACCCTCGGGCATCAGGCCATCGGGCACCCAGGCCTCCCTGGCACGGCTGAACGCCGCCAGGTACAGGGACCGGTCGCCCTGGAAGTACGGTTCGGGCACGGTGCGGATCAGGTCCGACGGACCCGCCGTCTGCAACCATTTGAGGGCCCGCACCATCGCATTGGCCATGGCCTGGCATTGCGCCGGGCTGTCGTTCAGAAAAGCCCCGCTGGCGCACAGGCTACCCGCCGGCAGCGGCCCACCGAACACATCGGCATTGCCCCGCTGGGTACGGGTGTCGGCCACCACCCGCAGTTCACCGTCCTGCTCCAGCTGCGTGACCAGCGGGTCGTGATAACACAGTGCGTCCACCGCGCCAGCCCGGAAAGCGGCCCGCGCCATCGATGCATCGTCAAAGGCCTGGAACGCCACCTCGTTCGGGCCGACCCCGGCCTTGGCCAGCACCAGACGCGCCACCCGGTAGCTGGCCGAACCGAGGGCGGTGACCGCCAGCCGGTGACCGCGCAGGTCCTGTGGCTGCCGGTAGTGCGCCAGGGTCCGCTGCGAGACGCCCATCACCAGCTGCGGCGTGCGCCCCTGCACGACAAAAGAGCGCAGGTCATGCCCACGGGTCTGAAGGTGGATGGCGTGGCTGTACGGTCCTGAGGCCACCTGGGCCGCACCGCTGAGCATGGCCTGCACCAGTTCGTCCTGGCTGCCAACCTCGCGCACCCGCAGGTCCAGGCCCTCGGCCTCGAAAAACCCCCGCCGCTCGGCCACCGTCAGGGGCAGGTAGCACAGCGAGCTTCTGTTCTCCACCGCGAGCACCACCTGGCCCAGTGGAGCACGCGCCGCCGACGAGGGGCGTACATCACCGGTGCGCTGCGACCACGCCAGCGGCGCAGCACCCGCCAGCCAGGCCGAAACCCCCAAACGCACACAATCGCGGCGACGCCACATGCCTGAACCTCCTCTGGTGACCCGTGCTGTTGAGCACATGCGATCAGGCTAGCCCAGGGTCGTCGTGCACGCATCGGGACCAGCCCCGAGCGGGTTTCCCCGCAAGAAGTCCGTATGCGGAAACAGCCGAAACAGGATGTTTCAGGCGCCGACGCGCTCAGCGCCGGTCCACCAGGGCGTGGGCGATGGTGCCCAGGTCAACGTACTCCAGTTCGCTGCCCACCGGCACCCCGCGGGCCAGTCGCGTGACGTTCACACCGCGTTGCTTGAGCGCCTGTGCGATCAGGTGGGCCGTGGTTTCGCCTTCGGCGGTGAAGTTGGTGGCCAGGATCACCTCGCGCACCGTCCGCTCGCCGTCCACCAGCGTGTCGATGCGCTCAAAGAACTTCTGCAAGCCGATGTCGCGCGGCCCGACACCATCCATGGGGCTGAGCTTGCCCATGAGCACGAAGTACAGCCCTTTGTAGGCGCCGGTGCGCTCCATCGCAGCCTGGTCGGCGGGCGTTTCCACCACGCACAACAGGCCCTGATCGCGTCGCGGGTCCTGGCAGGTGGCACAGACATCGCCTTCGGTGAAGGTGTGACACAGCGAGCAGTGCTGCACCGAATCGCAGGCGTGCTGCAGCGATCGCGAGAGCCGCAGCGCACCTTCACGGTCGTGCTGCAGCAGGTGAAACGCCATGCGCTGGGCCGACTTGATGCCCACCCCCGGCAGGCAGCGCAGGGCCTGCACCAGCTGTTCAAGGGAATGGGTGTCGGCCACGCAGTGCGGTCACGTTCAGAACGGGAACTTCATGCCGCCGGGCAGGCCCGGCATGCCGGCCGTGAGCTTGCCCATCTTTTCGTTGGAGGTCTCTTCGGCCTTGCGCACCGCGGCGTTGAAAGCGGCGGCCACCAGGTCTTCCAGCATGTCCTTGTCATCGGCCAGCAGGCTGGGGTCGATGGTGACGCGGCGCACGTCATGCTTGCAGGTCATGACCACCTTGACCAGGCCCGCGCCGGACTCGCCGGTGACCTCGATGTTGCCCAGTTCATCCTGGGCCTTCTTGAGGTTTTCCTGCATGGCCTGGGCCTGCTTCATGAGGCCGGCGAGTTGTCCTTTGTTGAACATGGTGATCCTTGTCGTCGATGGAGGGTGATTGTCTTGTGTCAGGCCTGTGAAGCCTTGAGGGTTCCGGGCACGATTTTGCCGCCAAAGTCGCGCATCATCTGCTGCACGAAGGGGTCGTCCCGGATGATCTGTTCGGCTTCGCGCTGGCGCCGCGAGGCCTCGGCCGCGTGGCGCATGGACACCGAGTCCTCGACCGGACCGATCTCGACCGACAGGCGCACCGCGTGGCCCGCACCCTGCAGCGCCGAGGTCAGGCGGTCGATCAGATTGGGCTGGCGCAGCGATTCGCGCTCCACGCGCAGCAGCCACTGGTCGGCATCGCGCGCCACCAGCTGGGCCTGCAACGCCAGTTCGCGCACCAACGCGCTGATGGCTTCAGCCTTGACCAGCTGCGTGACGGTGTCGAACCAGAAGTCACCTTCGGCGCTGCGCACCGGTTCGCGCACGGGTGGCGCCTCGTCCGGCTCGCGCAGGCGGTCCAGTCGCGATGACGGTCCGGGGTCGCGTACGGGAATCGGCACCACGCGGCGCGAGGTCGCCACCATGTCGTCGGCCGGCGCCTCGTCGGGCCCGTCCACCCAGGGTGCGTCTTCGGATTCGTCCAGTGGCACCAGTTCGTCGGGTGTCGGTGCGCTGCGCTGCGCGGGTGCCGGTGCAGGAACGGGCATCGGAGGCCGTACCGGCGCCTGAGCGGGCGACCTGACCGCCACAGGAGGAACCACCGCCACAGGCACGGCGACTGACGCCGCCGCCGGTGGCGGTGCCGTGCGCGGCGCCTCAGGCGCCGATTTCAGTGTTTTTTTTTCCGTGGTGCCTTGGCCGGCGGGCTTGAAGGCCAGCAGGCGCAGCAACACCATGGTCAGCGCGGCGTATTCGTCGGGCGCCAGGCCCAGTTCACCCCGGCCGTGCAGGCACAGGCTGTAGAGCAACTGGGTCTCGTCGGCCGGCAGGGCGTGGGCCAGCCGCACGATCTCAGGCGTGTCCGGGTCGTCGGACGCCATCAGCGCCTCACGCTCGGGCACGGCCTGCAGCACGGCCATGCGCTGCAGCAGGCTGGTCATTTCTTCCAGCGTGGCGGCGGCGTTCAGGCCATTGGTGCGCAAGGTGTCGATGGTGTCCACCACCGCTGCGCCGTCGGCACGGGCCAGGCCGTCGATCAGGCGCAGCACATAGCTGCGGTCCACCGCGCCCAGCATCTGGCGCACGGTGGCTTCCTGCAGCTGGCCGCCACCGAAGGCGATGGCCTGGTCGGTCAGCGAGAGTGCGTCGCGCATGGAGCCACGCGCGGCACGCGACAGCAGACGCAGGGCGGGCGCTTCGGCCGGCACGTTCTCGGCCTGCAGCACGTGCGTGAGGTGTTCGTGCACGGTCTCGGGCGCCATCGGCCGCAGGTTGAACTGCAGGCAGCGCGAGAGCACCGTCACCGGCACTTTCTGCGGATCGGTTGTGGCCAGCACGAACTTGAGGTACTCGGGAGGCTCTTCGAGCGTCTTGAGCATCGCGTTGAACGCGTGCCCGGTGAGCATGTGCACTTCGTCGATCATGAAGACCTTGAAGCGCCCCTGCACCGGCTTGTAGACCGCCTGCTCCAGCAGCGACTGCACCTCGTCCACGCCGCGGTTCGAGGCCGCGTCCAGCTCGGTGTAGTCGACGAAGCGGCCGGCGTCGATGTCGGTGCAGGCCTGGCAGACGCCGCAGGGTTCGGCGGTGATGCCGCCCTGCCCGTCTGCACCCAGGCAGTTGAGCGACTTGGCCAGGATGCGCGAGACCGTGGTCTTGCCCACACCGCGCGTGCCGGTGAACAGGTAGGCGTGGTGCAGCCGCTGCGTGCCCAGCGCGTTCGACAAGGCCTGGACCACGTGCTCCTGCCCGACCATTTCACGGAAGTTGCGCGGACGGTACTTGCGGGCCAGGACGACGTAGGACATAGGCGGGTGATTCTAAAGGTCGCCCTGCTGCCCGGCGGGGGATGCGGCATCGCCTACAATCTGCCCCGACGGGCCTTCCCGCATGGTGAAGCGGCCAACCGGGTCAGGTGGGGAACCAAGCAGCCCTAACTGTGGAGCCAGTGCCGGGGTCAAGGCTCGTCACCTTATTCAGAACGTGCCCGTCGGGCCAACACAGCAAAGGCCGCATTCGCGGCCTTTTTCGTTTCGACTGGGCCATCAGAAGCTGTCGATCTGCAGGCCTTGCTGGCGCACCACGCGCTGCCAACCTTCGAAATCCGCTTTCAGGAACTGCCCCAGTTGGGCGGGCGTGCCAGTGGCGGGTTCGAGCGCGTCTTTGGCCAGGCGCTCCTTCACATCGGGCAGCTGCACCAGCTGACCCAGCGCTGCGTTGATCGCTTTGACCACTTCATCGGGCGTGCCCTTGGGCGCCACCAGCGCAAAGTAGTTCAGCACGTTGAAGTCGGGCATGCCCGCTTCCTTCATGCCCGGCACCTGCGGCAGGGCCGGGCTGCGCTCGGGGCTGGTGACGGCCAGGGCCTTGAGCTTGCCGTCGCGGATGTGCGGCGCCAGCGCCGGGATGGTGCCGGTGAGCAGTTGCAGCTGGCCGCTGATGGTGTCCAGCGTGGCCGGAGCGATGCCGCGGTAGGGAATGTGGGTGATGAAGGTGCGGGTGCGGGCCTTGAGCGATTCAAGCACCAGGTGGTTGATGCCGCCCACGCCGGCGGAGCCGTAGTTCAGCGCACCGGGCTGCTTGCGCGCCAGCGCGATCAGTTCGGGCAGGGTGTTGGCCGGCAGGTCTTTGTTCGCGGCCCAGACCAGCGGACCCTGGGCGATCATGCCCACGGGCACGAAGCTGGCGAGCGGGTCGTAACCCGCGCCGGGCAGCGCCGCCGGCACCGTGGTGAACGGTGCGGCGGCCAGCAGCAGGGTGTGGCCGTCGGGTGCGGACTTGGCCACTTCCTGCGCGCCGATGGCGCCAGAAGCACCGGTGCGGTTCTCCACCACCACCGAGACCTTGAAAATGTCGGACAGCTTGGCCGCGACCAGCCGGCCCATGGCGTCGGTGCCGGCGCCGGGCGCGAAGGGCACGATGATCCTGACCGGGCGGTTGCCGGGCCAGGCTTGCGCCCAGCTGATGGACACGGTGGCGGCACCGAACGCGGCGGCCAGCGTCTGCAGCAGCTGGCGGCGGTTGGGGTGGTGATGCATGCTGGGACTCCGGAACATGTGACAGAAAAGCAGCCAGCCTATGCCAAACCGATGAAAAACCGGTGACGGTTGATCAGCTTGGCTGGCGCCGGGCGAGCACACCCTGCCCTGCCCGCACGCCGCTGGCCAGGCAGGCGGTCAGCAGGTAGCCGCCGGTGGGCGCCTCCCAGTCGAGCATTTCGCCGGCGCAGAACACGCCCGGCAAGGCCTCGCACATCAGGTGTTCGTCCAGCGCCTCGAACAGCACGCCGCCGGCGGTGCTGATGGCTTCGTCCAGCGGGCGGGCGGCCACCAGTTGCAGCGGCAGTGCCTTGATGGCGGCGGCCAGCCGCGCGACGTCGTTCATGCCGTCCTTGCCCAGCACCTCGTACAGCACCGCGGTCTTGATGCCGTCCAGGCCGAGCCGGCTCTTGAGGTGGCTGGAGAGCGAACGCGAGCCGCGCGGATGGGCCACCTCGCGCGCCACCCGTTCGGCGCTGAAGTCGGGCAGCAGGTCGAGCTGCAGGGTGGCGTGGCCGCTGCGCACGATCTGGTCACGCAGCAGGGCTGAGGCGGCGTAGACCAGGCTGCCTTCCACGCCGGTGGCGGTGGCCACGAACTCGCCCTTGCGTTCGAATGCCGCACCTTGAGACGGCTGGAACCGGATGGCCACGTTCTTGAACGGCTGGCCAGCGTGGCGGCTGCGGAAGTGTTCGCTCCAGCCCACGGGGGCGGGTACCGCCTGCACGGGCAGGGCATCGGCCGGCAGCCGCTGCAGGGTGATGTCAAAGCCGCAGTTGGCCGGCAGCAGCGGCGCCACCGCCACACCGCGCGCGGCCAGCAGCGGCACCCAGGCACCGTTGGACCCCAGCCGGGCCCAGCTGCCGCCGCCCAGCGCCAGCACCACGGCCCGTGCGCGCACGGCCTGCTCGCCGGCCGGCGATTCGAAGCGCAAGGTCTGCCCATCGGGCGCCCAGCCCAGCCAGCGGTGGCGCATGTGGAACTGCACCGCCGGCCCGCCGTCCGCCGGGTGGCGCAGGCGATGCAGCCAGGCGCGCAGCAAGGGGGCGGCCTTCATGTCGGTGGGGAACACACGGCCGGAGGTGCCGACGAAGGTTTCCACGCCCAGGCCCTGCGCCCAGACGCGCACCGACCCTGCGCCAAACTCGCGCAGCAAGGCTTCGATCTGATGACGCCGTTCACCATACCGTTCGGCAAAACGGTCGGCCGGCTCCGAATGCGTGAGGTTCAGACCGCCCTTGCCGGCCAGCAGGAACTTGCGCCCCACCGAGGGCATGGCGTCGAACAGGTGCACGGCCACCCCGGCGGCGGACAGCACCTCGGCCGCCATCAGGCCGGCCGGCCCGCCGCCGATGACGGCAACGTCGATGTCCAGAGCGGGCGAAGGGATGGCGGCAGCGGTCACGTTGGTGAGGGGGCGTCAGCGGGGATCTCGATGAGTTCGCCCCGCACATTGATGAAGGCCAGGCGCACGGGCTCACCCGGATGCGCTTGCGAAAGCGCGCGATGGTAACGCTGCAGCTGTTCGCGCAAGGCGGACTGGCGATCCGGGCGCAGGGCGCTCTTGTAGTCCAGCACCCACCAGCAGCCGGTGTCGGCGCGGCGCACCAGCCGGTCCAGCCGCTGCAGTTGCCCGTCGGCCCAGAGTTCCACCTCGTTGCCCCAGTAAGCCAGCTGCGCGGCGTCCCAGGCCCAGGCAGTCGGTCCGCCCAGCACGGCCTGCGCGGCGTCCAGCGCCTGCTGCGCCTGGGCCGGCGTCAGCGCAAATTCGCGCGCCACGGCCTGGCGGTGCGCGTCGTCCCACTGAAAGCCCTGCAGCGGGGTTGGCACCCATTGCAGCAGGCGGTGCAGGGCCAGGCCGATGCGGGCCGAGGTGTCGTCTTCGGCCGCAGCGGGCGGCACCGGTGGCGCCACCGGCCGCACCAGGGTGCACGCCGGCAGGTCGGGCAGGCTGCAGGTCCCGACGGCCGAAGCGTCGCCATGGGGCACCGCCGCGGGTTCGGGCACCATCAGCGGCTGCGCCAGTGGGCCGATGCGGGCGCGCCAACTGGGGGTGGCGGACTGCGCATGCGGCTGCACGCTGGAGACCACGATGCGCTGTTCGGCCCGGGTGAGCGCCACGTACAGCGCGTTGAGCTCCTCCAGGCCACGCGCCTGCTGCTCGGCCGCCAGCAGGGCCTGCGCGCAGGTGGGCGGGTTCTTCTCGCTGGCCAGGAACACGAAGCGCTGGGGCCGCCCGGCCTCGCCCGGCCAGTCCACCAGCACGCCCATGCTGTCGGGCCGCGGTGGCGCGGCCTCGGTGTCGAGCAGCAGCACCGTATGGGCCTCCAGCCCTTTGGCGCCGTGGATGGTGAGCAGGCGCACAGCATCGGTCTGCGCTGGCGCGTGCAGACGGATGCCACCGGCCTTGAGCGCGCGCACGAAGCGGTAGGCGCTGAGGTAGCGCCCGCCATCCTGCGCCAGCGACTGCGCCAGCAACGCACGCAGCGAGGCCAGCACCGGTTCGCGCTGGCGCGGTGGCATGGCGGCGGCGTAGCGCGCCAGCACATCGCCGTCGCGGTAGATGGCGGCCAGCGCATCGTGCGGTGGCAGTGTGTCGAGCCAGCGGCGCCAGCGTGCCAGGCGGGCTGCGACGTCCATCAGTTGTGCGTCGGTGGCGGGATCGTCGGAGCGGTCGGCGTCCAGTCCTTGCAGCAAGTCCCACCAGGCGGTGCGGGCGCGCTCGGCGCCAGCGACCACCTCCGCGGCATCCGCCCGGCGCACCAGGCGGGCGATGCGCGCCAGGGCCGCGTCGCCGAGGCCAAACACCGGGCTGCGCAGCGCGCGAGCCAGGCTCAGGTCGTGGTCGGGCGACACCAGGGCGTCCAGCAGGGCCACGAGGTCCTGCACCGCGGGCGCTTCGCTCAGGTCCTGCTTTTCCGGCTGTTCGGCAGCGATGCCGCGCTCGGCCAGGGCGGCGTGCAGCCAGCCCAGGCGTTCGCGCTTGCGCGAGAGCACCATCAGGTCGGCGGGCTGCAGGCCGCCCTCGCGGATCTGGGCCGCGATCCAGTCGGCCGCCTGCGCGGCTTCGCGGGCACTCAGGCCCTCCTCCACCTCCACCCGCGGCTGGTTCAGGCTGTCGCGCCAGAGCGGTTCGGCATCGCCCTCTTCGTCTGTCGCGCTGTCGCGTGGCACGGCCGGCAGGGCGAGCACGGCACCGGGCTCCATGCTTTCGGTGGTGTGCTCGCGAAAGCCCGGGTAGCCCGCGTCCTGCGCCGCGGTGCTCATCACCGTGTTGAGCGCGTCGACCACGCCGGTGGCGCAGCGGCGGGTGTGGTCGCAGCTGAGCAGCGCGCCCGACAGGCCATCCACCACGAAGGCCTGCGCGGCCCGGAACACCTGCGGTTCGGCGCGGCGGAAACGGTAGATGGACTGCTTGGGATCGCCCACCAGGAACACCGCCGGTGCTTCGCCCGACCCGGCCCCGGCATAGCCCGAAAGCCAGCCGTACAGGGCCTGCCACTGCAGCGGGTTGGTGTCCTGGAACTCGTCGATCAGCAGCTGGCGCACGCGGGCGTCCAGCCGCTGCTGCATCCAGCCCGAGAGTTCGGCATCCCCGAGCAGGCGGCGCGCCGCACCCTCGACGTCGTTCATGTCCACCCAGCCGCGCTCGCGCTTGAGCGCGCGGAACTGGTCGAGCAGCACCCGGCTCAGGCGCGCCATGCGCTGCTGGTGCTGCCAGGCTTCGTGCTGGCGCGCCGCCAGCAGCACGGTCTGCAGCTCGGCTTCGGCCGCCTGGGCGGCGGTGTACTTGCTCAGGTGCTGGGTCAGCCGGTCTTCGCTGGCCACAAAGAAAGCCTTGCGCAGACCGGCCAAGCGCTCGCCCGGCCCCACGCCGTCGGCGAAAGCATCGACCACCGCGTCGGCGGCCTTCTGCGGGGTCTTGTTCTTCTCGGCCCCCAGTTCCCGTGCCCAGCCCAGCCAGCGCGCGCGCACCGCGTCACCGGTCAGCGCCAGCTCGGGCCGCTCCAGTCCGGCCAGCGCCGGCGCCACCGCACCGAAGGGCTGGACCGAATCGTCCACGATGCCCTGCTCGTCGGCCAGCGCGAACTCCACCCGCTTGCCCAACGCGTTGGTCAGCGCCTTGATGGTCTGGTGCCGGCCGTGCCGGGCCACACTGTCCAGAAAGTCCCGGTGCAGGTCCGCGTCGGCTGCGACGGCCGCATAAAAACGCGGCCAGACCAGCGCAATCGCTTCGCTGTCGTCCTCCAGCAGCTCGTGTTCGGCGGGCAGGCCGAGCTCCTGCAACACCGCCAGCGGTGCACCGCGCAGCAAAGCGGCGAACCAGCTGTGGAAGGTGCGGATCTGCACCGGCCGGCCAGCGGCCAGCAGGCGGGCGTGCAGGCCGCGCAGGTCCGCAGCGCGCGCGGCAGCCCGTTCCGACGTCATGCCGCGCAGCACCAGTTCGGTGGTCAGGCGTTGCTCGTCCAGCGTCGCAAGCTCGCCCAGCCAGGTCTGCAGGCGCTGGCGCATTTCGCCCGCGGCCTTCTTGGTGAAGGTGATCGCCAGGATGTCCTGCGGCGCGGTGCCGTCGAGCAGCGCGCGCAGGATGCGCGAAACCAGCATCCAGGTCTTGCCGGCGCCGGCACAGGCCTCGACGGCCACACTGCGCGCCGGGTCGCAGGCCACGGCGTAAAACGCGGCACGCTCGACCAACTGGCCATTGATGCGGTAGGCGGCCTGGTTCATGCCCGGAAGTCCTTTCGGCACAGGCCGCGCGCGGCGCAGAAGTCACAGACCTGGCCATCGCCCAGCGCGGGCAGCGCGTGGCCCTGCGCGATGCGGCCAAGGTCGTCGGCAATGCCCTGCAGCAGGTGCTCGCGTGCGACCAGCAGCTCGGGCTGTTCGACCCAGCGCGTGGCCGGGTCCTTGCCGGTGGTCTCGCGGCTGTCGGTGATGCTGAGGTACGCGCCGCGCACGGTCTCTTCGCCGAGCAGTGCGGCGTAGAAGGCGATCTGCGTGTCTTCCAGCGGGTTCTTCACCCGCTGCAGCGT
The DNA here is from genome assembly GCA_964550405.1 of uncultured Hydrogenophaga sp. GTDB lineage: Bacteria > Pseudomonadota > Gammaproteobacteria > Burkholderiales > Burkholderiaceae_C > Hydrogenophaga. Next base: position 178,872 of record CAZJZD010000001.1, read on the forward strand.
GGTGCTGCGCGGCTCGGTCTTGTAGTCGATCACCAGCGGGATGGGACCTTCCGGGCTGGCCTGACGGTCGATGCGGTCGAGCTGACCGATCAGGCGCCAGGGGCCAACGGCCCGGGTCAGCGACACCTCGGCGCGCTCGAACACCGGACCATCGGCCTCGTGTCCGCTCAGCCAGGCGAGATAGCCATCGCGCAGGGCCGGCCAGGCGGCCATGAAGGGCAGGAAGCCGGCCTCGCCGCTGTCGGGTGACAGACCACGCAGGCGGGCCTCAGCCTGGGCCAGCGCGTCCAGACGCTCCCGGTCGCCCAGTCCATCGGCCGGTTCGGCCGCCCGGGCTTCGTGGAAGGCCTTGAGCACGGCGTGCAGCCAGTTGCCGAGGTCGCGCTTGTCCGGTTCGGCCTCGATCTCATCGACCTGTTGCAAACGCAACTGGCGCAACGCAAAGAAACGGTAAGGACAGTCGCGCAGGTCCTGGTAAGCGCTGGCCGACAGGGCTTGCGGCAGCAGATCCGACGCCACCGGGGCCGGCGCGGGCGGCTGTTCGATCGACAGGATGCGTTGAGCCCGTGAATCCGGCGCGATCGACAGCGTGCCGTGCAGCGACCGCACCCAGGGCGCGGCGGCCACCACCTCGCCCTGGTGCTCGGTGCGCCAGAGCAGGTGTACGCAGGGCTGGCCGAGCAGGTTTCGCCAGGCCGCGTGTGCGGCCTCGGCCAGCACCTCGCGCCCGGGCAGACCGAGTTGTGCGCGCTGCACCTCGGACCAGGCGCCTGTGGGCTCGGGGCTGGACGGCAGGCTGACCTCGTCACAGCCGGGCGCCACCACCGCCGCGAAAGATCGCCCCAGCAGCTGTGCCATGGGCAACACCACGACCTGTGCTTCGGCCGGTGCCGGTGGCTGGAAGCTGGCGGCCTCGAGCGCGTCGCGCACCCAGGCACTGAAGGCACTCAGCGACCAGGCGCGCGCGCCCGGCCGACCGGTTCGCGTTTCCGGTTCACCATCGAGCTGGTCCAGCTCATGGGCCGCACCTTCGCGCAGGCGCAGCACGTCGATGATGCGCTGCCCCGCCGCGTCGTCGTGATGGGTGGCCCACCAGCCATCGGCCTGCAAGGCCACCGCCAGGTCCTGCAGCCAGCGCAGCAGGGGTCGGGATGCCTGCAGGGCATCCAGCTGTTCGCGCACCGCGGCGGGCACCTGATCGGCCGCGGCCGGGTGGGTCAGCACCGAGCGCCAGGCCGCCCAGCCGTGATCGCGCGCGAGACGTTCGATCACCCGCGCCGCCACGGCGTGCGGGCCCCATCGCAGCCAGTCCAACACCTCGTCCGTTCGCGCACGGCGATCGGCCGCGCGCAACAGCCCCATCAGCCGGGTGGCGGCGTGGGTGGTGGACAGCTTCCACCCGGTCTCGTCGCGCACCGACACGCCAACGCCGTGCAACAAGGCACCGATGCGGCGCGTGACGATCCGATCCTGCGCCACCAGCGCCACCGGCACATGGCCGGCATTGACCTCGGCCACCACGCATGCGGCGGCACGCTGGGCTTCGTCCTCGGCATCGCCACAGGCATGACCTGACACGGCGGCCCTGGTGACCTCGGCCACCGGCAGGTGATGCCCGCGCGCGCCCCAGTGCGCCAGCAGCGCCATGGCCAGCGGATCGTCCTGGAAACCCGGCACCAGCAGCAACGCATCCGCGACCGAACCCGGCGCGGCGCGGTCGGACCAAAGCACATCGGTGGCAAAGGCCGACACGCCGGCCCAGGTCAGCGCCAGCGACGCGACCAGCGATTCCCATTGCAGGGTCGGCGATGCGGGCATCTGCCCGGCCCTCAGGGTCTCGGCCCAGGCCATGCGCCGCTCCGGCGGCTGAGCGGCCGCCACCGGCACCAGCTGGTGGGCTGCCTCCACCAGCCGGCTCACCAGGGTGGCCCGCAACTCGGGGCCTGGCGTGCGGCCGGCCACGCGGTCAATCCAATGGCCGGCGATCAGGCTGTCGCGCGCCACATCGCCCGAAATGTCGGTCCGCCCCGGCACGAACGGGCCGAGCGTGGCCGCCCAGTTGCGCGTGGATTCAAACCGTGGGGGAAAACCGGACTGCGAGGCCGCCATCCAGCGGCGACGCAGCGCATCCATCATCTGCGCATACGGCACCAGCACCACCACCCGGGAGGGGTGCCAGCCGTTGGCCTGCACATGGGCGCGCGCCACGTCCAGCCAGTCGCGCGACACGGGGCCCGGTGTCGTGGCATGGGCATCTGGGCTGACGTCGGTCATGGCACGGGCGTTTCTGTCACAATTCAAAGCGTTTTCCGGACGGCACCCGGCACCATGCACGCGGTGTCCGAAGCCCCTGCCCCGACTGTAACTTCCCCCTCTCAGACGCCAACTTTAGGACTGACCATGGCCAGCGACCTGATCAAACACGTTTCCGATGCCTCCTTCAAGGCCGATGTGCTGGATGCCCAGACCCCCGTGCTGGTGGACTTCTGGGCCGAATGGTGCGGCCCCTGCAAGATGATCGCCCCCATCCTCGACGACGTGGCCGGCGCCTACAGCGGCAAGCTGTCCATCGCCAAGGTGAATGTGGACGAGAACACCGAAGTGCCGGCCAAGTTCGGCATCCGCGGCATCCCCACCCTGATGCTGTTCAAGGGTGGCCAACTGGCCGCCACCAAGGTCGGCGCCCTGAGCAAGGCCCAGCTGACCGCCTTCATCGACCAGCAACTGGCCTGATCGACTGTGGCACGGCCCGGGTGCAATGCCCGGGCCGCCGTTTTTTGCTGTCATAATCCCGCGCAATCGCTGGCCACACAAGCCGCCCAGCCCGTCTGCACAGCGCTCCGCCACACCACCGGCGCCAGCGCACCCTCCCCCCGGTTTCCGTCACGACTCCATCTGGAGTGAATTCCATGCACCTCAACGAACTCAAGGCACTGCACGTGTCTGAAGTCCTCAAGCAGGCCGAAGCGCTTGAGATCGAAAACACCGGCCGCATGCGCAAGCAGGAGCTGATGTTCGCCATCATCAAGAAGCGCGCCAAGGCCGGCGAACAGGTGAACGCCGACGGTGTGCTGGAAGTGCTGCCCGATGGCTTCGGCTTCCTGCGCAACATGGACACCAGCTTCACGGCGTCCACCGACGACATCTACATCTCGCCCAGCCAGATCCGCCGCTTCAACCTGCACACCGGCGACATGATCGAGGGCGAGGTCCGCATCCCCAAGGACGGCGAACGCTATTTCGCGCTGAACAAGCTCGACGCCATCAACGGCCTGCCGCCCGAGGCGAACAAGCACAAGGTGATGTTCGAGAACCTCACGCCGCTGTTCCCCAAGGAGCAGATGAAGCTCGAGCGCGACATCAAGACCGACGAGAACATCACCGGTCGCGTCATCGACATCATTTCCCCCATCGGCAAGGGCCAGCGAGCGCTCATCGTCGCCCCGCCCAAGAGCGGCAAGACGGTCATGATGCAGCACATCTGCCACGCCATCACCGCCAACCACCCCGAGGTGGCGCTGATGGTGCTGCTGGTGGACGAGCGCCCGGAAGAAGTGACCGAAATGCAGCGCACGGTGCGCGGCGACGTGATCGCGTCCACCTTCGATGAACCCGCAGCGCGCCATGTGCACGTGGCCGAAATGGTGATCGAGCGCGCCAAGCGCCTGGTCGAACTCAAGAAGGACGTGGTGATCCTGCTGGACTCCATCACCCGTCTGGCCCGCGCCTACAACAACGTGCTGCCCTCCTCCGGCAAGGTGCTGACCGGCGGTGTGGACGCCAACGCCCTGCAGCGCCCCAAGCGTTTCTTCGGCGCTGCGCGCAACGTGGAAGAAGGAGGCTCGCTGACCATCATCGCCACCGCCCTAGTCGACACCGGCAGCCGCATGGACGAAGTGATCTTTGAAGAGTTCAAGGGCACCGGCAACAGCGAAATCCACCTGGACCGCCGCCTGTACGAAAAGCGCGTGTTTCCCTCGATTCAGCTCAACCGAAGCGGCACCCGCCGCGAGGAACTGCTGCTGGCCCCCGAGATCCTGCAGAAGACCCGCATCCTGCGCCAGTTCATGTACAACATGGACGAGATCGAGGCCATGGAAATGGTGCTCAAGAGCATGAAGGCCACGAAGAACAACTCGGAGTTCTTCGACATGATGCGCCGCGGCGGTTGACACCCATCAAAACATCATATAATTCAAGGCTTTGCAACTTGTAGCAAGTACGGTGGAATGGTTCTGCCGCGGCTGCCGCACCTGACCATAGGAATCGCCATGAAAGAAGGCATTCACCCCAACTACCGCGAAGTCTGCTTCGTGGACCTGTCGAACAACTTCAAGTTCGTGACGCGCTCGTGCGTGCCGACCAAGGAAAACATCAAGCTGGACGACGGCCGTGAGCTGCCGCTGTTCAAGCTGGACACCTCCAGCGAATCGCACCCCTTCTACACCGGCACCCAGAAGTCGGTGGACAACATGGGCGGCCGCGTGGAGAAATTCCGCAACCGCTTCGGCAAGACCGCTGCCAAGTAAGACGGGCACCGGCGTTGCGCCTCCGGGCGCAACAGTCCAGAAAAGCAGCCGCTGTGTCCGGCTGCTTTTTTTTTGTCCGTGGCCAGCGCCTCGTCCTATATAGTCCTTCGCCGTGAACCAGACCTCTCCCGCCATCGTTGCGCAGTCGGCTGTCCGGCGCCTGCCCCGGCTGGCCCTCATTCTGTTTTGTGTGGCCTACGTCCTGCCCGGCTTCATCGGGCGCGAGCCCTGGAAGCAGGACGATGTGTCGGCGTTCGGCGTCATGCTGGGCATGGCCGCAGGGTACGGCAGTTGGTGGCAGCCGTCGGTGCTCGGCCTGCCGCTGGAAAACACGGGCCCCCTGGCGTACTGGCTGGGAGCCGTTTTCATTCGCCTGTTGCCTTTTTTCCCGGCCGAGGTGGCGGTGCGCATTCCTTTTGCGGCCTTGCTGAGCATCACCCTCGCCTGCACCTGGTACGCCACCTACCACCTGGCCCGTTTGCGCTCGGCGCAGCCGGTCGCCTTCGCGTTTGGCGGCGAAGCGCAACCGGTGGACTATGCGCGGACACTGGCCGACGCCGCGCTGCTGGCCCTGGTGGCCTGCCTGGGCCTGGCACAGCTGTCACACGAGACCACACCCGACCTCGCACAACTGGCAGCCAGCAGTGCTGTGCTGATGGGGGCCGCGCGCCTGGCCCACAACGAGGCCTCCTCTGCATGGCGCAGCCTTTTCACCTGGACAGCAGGTGTGGCAACGCTGGCCTTCAGCGGTGCACCCTGGATCGCAGCGCTGAGCGGGTCTGCGCTGCTGCTGGTGCTGTGGTGGCAGGCCAGACAGGATTCGGACCGGACCCATTGGCCCCGGCCACTTCTGCTGTCGATGGGGGCCTTGCTGCTGGTGCTTCTGGCAGCCGCAGCAGCAGGCCTGCTGAACACCGGCGGAGCCATGTCGGTCACGCCTCCGTTTGGCTGGCGCCGCTGGGGTCGCCTGTTGCTGTGGTTCACCTGGCCCGCCTGGCCTCTGGTCCTCTGGACCTTGTGGCGCTGGCGCCGGCAGCTGGGGCAAGCCCACGTGGCCTTGCCGCTGGTGGCAGCGGCTATCGGCGTGATCAGCAGTGCCATCGATCCGGGCTTTGACCGCGCCTTGCTGCTCGCCCTGCCGGCCATGGCCACCCTGGCGGCGTTCGCACTGCCCACGCTCAGTCGCAGCGTGTCGGCCCTGATCGACTGGTTCACACTGATCTTCTTCACCGGCTGCGCTCTGGTGGTGTGGGTCGTCTGGATCTCCATGATGACCGGCGTGCCGGCCAAGCCGGCGGCCAATGTGGCCAAGCTGGCCCCCGGTTTCGAGCCGACCTTCTCCTTTGTCTGGTTCGCAGCAGCGACGCTGGCCACCCTGGCCTGGATCTGGCTGGTGAGCTGGCGCGTGGGCGCCCACCGCCCGGCCCTGTGGAAGACGCTGGTGCTGCCCGCCGGTGGTGCCACCCTGTGCTGGCTGCTGCTGATGACCCTGTGGTTGCCCTTGCTGGACTATGCGCGCAGCTACGGCCCGGTCTCCCGGCAGATCGCATCCATGGTGCCCTCGGACAGTTGTGTGCTGGTCGATGGCCTGAGCGATGCACAGATCGCAGGCCTGCAGTACCACGGCGGCCTGCGACTGGTCCGCCATCCCGCAAGAGGTGCAGACGCTGCAAGCGAGCACTGCAAGGCCCTGGTCACGACACCCTCTGCACGTGACAGTCTGGGCGAACGTGTGAACCTGCCGGACTGGGCGTTCAAGGCGACGGTCTGGCGCCTGAACGACCGCCGCGAACGCCTGCTCGTCTATCTGCGCATTGGCGGCTGAGACCTCGCTCGCCGCAAGTCACTTGTGGTCAGTTGCGTGGCCGTTGACGCACACGTGACGCCGGCAGCACCAGGCGAAAGGTAGAGCCCTTACCCAGGGCGCTGTCGATCTCCACGGTTCCGCCGTGCCGTTGCAGGACATGCTTGACAATCGCCAGACCCAGGCCTGTACCGCCCGTCTCGCGGGAACGGCTGCGATCCACACGGTAGAAGCGTTCGGTCAGGCGAGGCAGGTGCTCCGGCGCAATGCCCGGTCCGGAATCCTGGACCCAGAACTCGCCACACCCGTCCCCGCGCAAACGCCAGCCGGCACGGATCCGGCCACCACCCGGGGTGTAGCGCACTGCGTTGCTCAGCAGGTTCGACATGGCACTGAGCAGCTCGGTCTTGGCACCGGACACCCAGAACGACGCTGCGGTATCGGCCTCGATCTGGTGCGCGGGCGTGGCGATGGCCTGGGTCAGGCCGAGCGCCTCCTGGACCACATGGGCCAGCAGCTCGGCGCTGTCGATCCACTCGCCGGCGCCGGGTGCGGGACTGCCTTCCAGGCGCGAAAGGGTCAGCAAGTCGCTGACCAGGGTCTGCATGCGCTGGGCCTGCTGGGCCATCAGGCCCAGGTAACGTGTCCGGTCCGCCTCTTCCAGGGGAATGCTTTGCATGGTCTCGACAAAGCCACTGAGCACGGTCAGCGGGGTGCGAATCTCATGCGACACGTTGGCCACAAAATCGCGGCGCATGGCCTCAGCCAACTGCACGGCGGTCACGTCCCGCGACAACAGCAGCTTGCGTTTCTTGCCATAGGGGTGGACCTGCAGCGAAATGCGCGAGGGCTGTGTCGGCCGGGGCCCAGGACCGTCGATCTGGATCTCCTGCCGGAAGTCACCCGCCGCCATGTAGGCGGCAAACGCCGGCGCACGCACCAGGTTGCGCACATACTGTCCCAGGTCACTTTGCGGGTCGATGCCCAGGTGATTGCCCGCGGTCAGGTTGCACCATTCGATGCGCGTTTCCGCGTCGAGCAGCACCACGCCATTGGGCGAGGCCTGGATGGCGGCCAGGAAGTCCTCCAGCCGCGCATCGCTGGCGCTGGCCTTCTTTTCCAGCTTCTTGATGAGCTTGCGGTTGCGGTCGAGCAGCTGACCCCAGAGCCCCGACAGCGAGGGCACGCGGGCGAGATCACCCTTGTTGAGCCAGACCAGCATGCGACTGGCACGGACACTGTCGAAGACATTCCAGGCCAGGGCACCGAGCAACGCACCGGCAAAGGTCCAGGCGGCCGAGTCGTGCGTCCAGCCCCATATGCCCCCGAGTGCGACCAGCAGGAGCAGTTCGACCGTGCGACCGATCATTCGTCGGCGGCAACGGGAGCGGATTGCCCCGCACGGCCCGCCAGGGCCTGGGCGGTCAGGCGATAGCCAGCGCCGCGCACCGTCTCCACCATGGCGGCGGCGTCACCCAGCGATTCCCTCAAGCGTTTGACATGCACGTCCACGGTCCGCTCCTCGATGAACACATGATCTCCCCAGATCCGGTCGAGCAGCGTACCACGGGTGTGTACCCGCTCCGCGTGTTTCATGAAGTAGTGCAGCAGCTTGAACTCGGTCGGCCCCACCTTGAGTTCCTGGCCGCGGAAGCTCACCCGGTAGGTGGCGGCGTCGAGCACCAGATCACCGACCTGCACCGAGTCGTTGACCACCTCAGGCGCACGGCGGCGCAGCACGGCGCGGATGCGCGCCAGCAGTTCCTGGGTGGAGAACGGCTTGGTGATGTAGTCGTCGGCGCCGGCATCCAGTCCCTGCACCTTGTCGCTCTCGTCGCTGCGCGCCGTCAGCATGATGATGGGCACGCCCTTGGTGCGTTCGTGCTTGCGCCACTGCCGCGCCAGCGTGGCACCGCTTTCACCCGGCAGCATCCAGTCCAGCAGGATCACGTCCGGCAACACGGCATCGATTTCCAGCTGGGCTGCATGACCATCGAACACCAGGGTGGGGGCAAACCCGTTGTGACGCAGGTTGACGGCGATCAGCTCGGCAATGGCCGCCTCATCCTCGACCACCAGAACGCGGGGCAGTTTTCTCATCGCCGGGCCGCCCCAAGATGAAAAGGCGCGCCCGTGAGAGGCAGCGCACCGCGCAGAGCGGGGAAGCGTGAAGGCATCATGCTTTTCATCCGACCAGCGACTCCACTTTGTCCATGGGCGAATGACGCACGTCCTCGCCCTTGACGATGAAGATGATCTGTTCGGCGATGTTCTTGGCGTGGTCACCCACCCGTTCGAGCGACTTGGCCAGGAACAGCAGGTCCAGGCTGGGGGAAATGGTGCGGGGATCTTCCATCATGTACGTGATCAGCTTGCGCAGGAATCCGTTGTATTCGGAGTCGATCGCATTGTCGTCCTTCATGATGGACAGGGCCATGCCGGTGTCCAGGCGCGCGAAGGCATCCAGAGTCTTGCGCAGCATGCCAGCGGCCAGATCGGCCGCCAGGCGCAGCTCGGAAATGGGCAGCGAACGCGGCGTTCCCGTCTCGGTGATGGACTTGACCATACGCGCGATGCGCGCAATTTCATCGCCCGCACGCTCGAGGTTCTGTGTGGTGCGCGAGATCGCCATCAGGAACCGCAGGTCACGCGCTGTGGGCTGGCGCCGGCCGATGGTGGAGATGATCTCGTGATCGATGTTCACCTCCATCTGGTTGACCCGGTGCTCGTTTTCGAGCACCTGGTCGGCGGTCTCAAGGCTCAGCTGAACCAGCGCGTAGACCGCCTGGTGCAGTTGCGACTCGACCAGTCCTCCCATTTCCAGCACATGGGTGGAAATGGAGTTGAGCTCGGCATCGAACTGGCTGGAAATGTGTTTGTCACCCATGGTGGTCTCCCTGATCAGCCGAAGCGGCCGGTGATGTAGTCCTCGGTCTCGGTGCGCGTGGGCTTGAAGAAGATCTGCTCGGTGGCACCGAACTCGATCAGCTCGCCCAGGTACATGTAGGCCGTGAAGTCGCTGCAGCGGGCCGCCTGCTGCATGTTGTGCGTGACGATGGCGATGGTGTAGTCGCTCTTGAGCTCGTGCACCAGTTCCTCGACTTTGCCGGTGGAGATCGGGTCCAGTGCGGAGGTCGGCTCGTCCAGCAGCAGCACCGAGGGCTTGACCGCCACGCTGCGCGCGATGCACAGGCGCTGTTGCTGGCCGCCCGACAGGCTCATGCCGTTCTGGCCCAGCTTGTCCTTCACCTCATTCCACAGGGCGGCCTTGGTCAGCGCCCATTCCACGCGGTCGTCCATCTCGCTCTTGCTCAGGTTTTCATAGAGCTTCACGCCGAAGGCGATGTTGTCGTAGATGGTCATGGGGAACGGCGTCGGTTTCTGGAACACCATGCCGATGCGGGCACGCAGCAGGTTCAGGTCCTGCTTGGGATCCAGGATGTTCTGGCCGTAGAAGTTGATCTGCCCTTCGGCCCGCTGGCCGGGGTACAGGCTGTACATGCGGTTGAGCGTGCGCAGCAGGGTGGACTTGCCGCAGCCCGAGGGGCCGATGAAGGCCGTGACCTTGCGCTCGGCGATGTCCATGCTGACGTTCTTGAGACCCTGGAACTTGCCGTAGAAGAAGTTGAGATTGCGCACTTCCAGCGCGTTCTTCTGGGCGGTGGCGGGTGTGCCCGTGGCGGATGCGTTCATGTTCGATGTTCCGGTTCGGTGGAGATTGGTCAGGCGCGGACTTTTTCGCGGAAGAACACGCGGGCCAGGATGTTCAGGGCCAGCACGGCCAGTGTGATGAGCAATGCGCCGCCCCAGGCCAGGCTGATCCAGTTGTCGTACGGGCTCATGGCGAACTGGAAGATCACCACCGGCAGATTGGCCATGGGGCGTTCCATGTTGGTGCTGAAGAACTGGTTGTTCAAAGCGGTGAACAGCAGGGGCGCGGTTTCGCCGCTGATGCGGGCTACGGCCAGCAGCAGGCCGGTGATCACGCCGGATTTGGCGGCACGCAGCGTCACCATGGTCGAGACCTTCCAGCGCGGGGCCCCCAGGGCAAAGGCCGCTTCGCGCAGGCTGCCGGGCACGAGGCGCAGCATGTTTTCGGTGGTGCGCATGACCACCGGAATGGCGATCAGCGCCAGCGCCAGACTGCCGGCATAGCCCGAGAAGTTGCCCACCGTGGCCACCGCAATCGCGTAGACGAACAGGCCCAGCACGATGGAGGGCGCCGACAGCATGATGTCGGTCACGAAACGGGTGAACTCGGCCGTCTTGCTGCTGTCGCCGTATTCGGTGAGGTAGATGCCGGCGAGGATACCGATGGGCGTGGACACCAGCACCGCCAGGCCCACGATCATCAGGCTGCCGACGATGGCATTGCGCAGTCCGCCGCCATCCGAGCCGGGGGCCGGGGTGTCCTGGGTGAACAGGCTGACGTCCAGCGCGGCGAGTCCGTTGGAGAACAGCACAAACAGGATCCACAGCAGTGCAATCAGGCCCAGCGACATGGCGCCCATGGAAAGCGTCAACCCGATCAGGTTGGTTCGCTGGCGGCTGCGGTACAGAGGTGAGGTGTTCATTGACATGGGATGGGCCTTGAAGACTGAGAGGTTGCGATGGGCGACAAGCTCAGGTGCCCTTGGCCTTCTCGGCGCGGATGATCAGCCACTTGGCAAGCGCCAGCACCACGAAAGTGATGCAGAACAGCAGGAAGCCCAGGGCAAACAGGGTGTTGAAATGCAGGCCCTCGGCTTCGCCGAACTCGTTGGCCAGCACCGACGCGATCGAAGTGCCTGGCGAAAACAGGGTGGTGGGCATGCGATTGGCGTTGCCGATCACAAAGGTCACGGCCATGGTTTCACCCAGCGCACGTCCCAGGCCGAGCATGACGCCACCGATCACGCCTTTCTGCGTGTACGGCAGCACCACCTTGCGCACCACTTCCCATGTGGTGCAACCCAGGCCGTAGGCCGATTCGCGCAGGATGGGGGGGGTGATCTCGAACACATCGCGCATGACTGCCGCGATGAAGGGCAGCACCATGAACGCCAGGATGATGCCGGCTGCCAGGATGCCCAGGCCGTTGGTGGCGCCACCGAACAGCCAGCCCACCAGCGGCATGCCGCCCAGCACCGACTGGGCCGGCACCTGCAGGTAGTCGGCAAACACCGGCGCAAACACAAAGAGGCCGAACATGCCGTAGATGATGGACGGCACAGCGGCCAGCAGCTCGATGGCCGTACCCAGCGGACGGCGCAACCAGACCGGGCAGGTTTCGGTCAGGAACACCGCGATGCCGAAGGCCAGCGGCACCGCCAGCAGCAAGGCGATGCCGGCACTGAAGAGGGTACCGACGATGGCAATCGCGGCACCGAACTCCTCGTTGATGATGTCCCATTCGACATACCAGAGGAAATGGGCACCGAACTTGGCAAACGTGGGCCAGGCGTTGATGAACAGCGAGACGATGATGCCGACCAGTGCCACCAGCACCAGCAGCGAGAAGAACTGCGTCAGGCGGTGGAAGATGGCATCTTGCAGGCGCTGCTTGCGCGCCACCGCCACCATGTTGGCGCTGGGCAGATCGGTCGGGGCAGCGGACGTTGGGGTCGGATTCATGGTCGCGGTGACGGTCATATGGGCTCCCTGGTGGGCGGCGGGAAATCAGCCCGCCACCGGCCCCCTGAGCAGGTGACCGGTGGCGCGGGGCCGGCACACGCCGGCCCCCGGGGTCCATCACTTGGTGTTGATCTGCGTCCAGACGCGCTGGCGGATCTGGTTGGTCAGGCTGTCGGGCAGCGCCACGTAGTCGAGGTCGGTGGCCATCTGCTTGCCGTTCTTGAAGGCCCAGTCGAAGAACTTGAGCACTTCGGCGCTCTCGGCCTTGTTGGCCGGATCCTTGTACATCAGGATGAACGACGCCGTGACCACCGGATAGGCGTTGGCGCCCGGCTGGCTGACCAGGGAGACACCCATGCCCGGCACGCTGAACCAGTTGGCACCGGCGGCGGCAGCAGCGAACGTGGCGTCGTCGGGCATCACGAATTTGCCGTCCTTGTTTTGCAGTGCCATCACCGGGATGTTGTTCTTCTTGGCGTAGGCGTATTCCACGTAGCCCAGCGCACCCTTGGTCCGGCTGACGTTGGCGGCCACGCCTTCGTTGCCCTTGCCGCCCACCGAGGTGGGGGCCGGCCACTTGACAGCAGCACCCTTGCCCACGGTGTCGGCCCATTCCTTGCTGACCGAGCTCAGGTAGTCAGTCCAGTTGAAGGTGGTGCCCGAACCGTCGGCACGGTGCACGATGGTGATGGTCTGGTCGGGCAGCTTCTTGCCCGGGTTCAGCGCGGCCAGCTTGGGATCGTTCCACTTGCTGATCTTGCCCATGAACATTTCGGCCAGCACCGGGCCGGTCACGTTGAGTTCACCTTTGCCGAAACCGTCCAAGTTGAACACCGGCACGGTGCCGCCGATGATGGCGGGGAACTGCACCATGCCGTCTTTGTCCAGGTCGGCACCGGGCAGCGGCGCATCGGTGGCGCCAAAGGCCACGGTCTTGGCGCGGATCTGGCGGATGCCACCGGAAGAGCCGATGGACTGGTAGTTCAGGCCGGTGCCGGTGGCGGCCTTGTAGGCCTCGGCCCACTTGGCGTAGATCGGGAACGGGAAGGTGGCGCCCGCGCCGGTGATGTCGGCAGCGAAGGCCGAGCCCATGGCCAGGGTGGCAAAAGCGGCGGCGGCAACGGTCTTCAGAAGGGTGCGTTTGGTGTTCATTCGGGTCCTCACGGTTGGTGAAAAAAGTTCACGAATCGGACTCTAGGGACGCTCTGTGACAACGACGTGACAGTCACATGACCCGATGGAAACCACCCCGCAGGCGGGACACGCCCCCTCAGACCAGGTTGGCCTTGGCGGCCACGTCTTCCGGGAACATCTGGCCCCGTTCGGCCAGCAACAGACGCCCGTCACGCCCGCCCAGCAGCGTGATCGGAAGGCCACGCGGCTTGGGGAAACCCTGGCGCCAGGCCGGACTCGCCCATGCTGCGGGAAAGGTGTAGCCCCGCCGGGCCAGATAGGCCTGCGCATCGCGCGGCTGGCGGTCGATCGACAGCGCCAGCATCTGCCACCCCCTGGCCTGCTGCTGGCGCCACAGCAGCTCCATGTGCGGGCTCTGCAGCGCACAGAACGGACAGGTGCTGGACCACCAGTACACCAACAGGGGAGACCCGGCGGCCTGCGCCGGATCGAAACGCCCACCCGCCAGCAGGTCGATGGGTGGCACCACCAGCCGACTGCCCAGTTCCGGGAGGGGCGGCGCCTTGGCCTCATCGGCCAGGGCCGACACCGGCTGGGCCCAGGCCCAGGGCGCACCCAGCACCACCAGCAGCCCCGCGCCGGAGGCCAGGCAGCGGCGGCGATCCGGGGCGACGAGCGCGCCCACTGCAGACCGGGGGCGCAGAGGTGGCGGGCGGGTGTCTGGTCGCATGGTCCCTAGCTTACGGGGGAGCCACCCCGGGCACAAGTCGCGCGCCCGCCGGCGGTGCACGTGGCATGCGTCACAATCGGCCCTCCCCCACTTTCCCGATCCATGCCCCTGCCCGAGGGCGCCGAACCCATTTCTCCATGCAAAACGGAACCCTGCTCGCCGCCATCGACCTTGGCTCCAACAGCTTCCGGCTTGAGATCGGCCGTTACCACTCGGGACACATCGAACGCATCGAGTACCTCAAGGAGACCGTTCGCCAGGGCGCAGGCCTGAGCGAAGACAAGGTGCTCAATCCGGCCGCCCTGCAGCGCGGCTGGGATTGCCTGGCCCGTTTCGCCGAGCGGCTCAAGGGTTTCCAGAAGCAGCACGTGCGTGCGGTGGCCACCCAGACCCTGCGCGAGGCCCGCAACCGCGACGAGTTCCTGCGCCAGGCACAGGCCATCCTCGGCTTTGCCATCGAAGTGGTGTCCGGTCAGGAAGAAGCCCGCCTGATCTACCAGGGCGTCTCGCGCCTGTTGCCTCAGTCCGACGAGCGCCGACTGGTGGTCGACATCGGCGGCCGTTCCACGGAGATGATCCTTGGCCAGGGCTATGAAGCGCGGCGCATGGAGTCGTACCGGCTGGGCAGCGTGGCCTGGTCCAACCGCTACTTCCCCAAGGGCGAGCTCAGCAACGGCGCCTTCAAGACCGCCGAGGTCGCTGCAAAAGCCGTCATCGACCAGGCGCTGGACCTGTTCCCGCCCACCGAGTGGAACGTGGCCTATGGCTCCTCGGGCACCGTGAGCGCCGTGGCCGACATGCTGTCCGCCAATGGCTGGGCCTCCGGCGTGGTGACCCGATCCGGCCTGGACTGGCTGGTCGAGCGCATGGCCAAGGCCGGCCACATCGACCAGTTGCGACTGGAAGGTCTGAAGGACGACCGGCGACCAGTGCTTGCCGGTGGCGTGGCCGTGCTGCGTGCCATCTTCGACCAGTTCGCCATCGAACAGATGCTGCCGGCCCAGGGCGCGCTGCGCCAGGGGGCCCTGTACGATCTGATCGACCGGGAAACCGTGGCGGGCGATGTGCGCGAGCGGACCGTGGGCTGGCTGGCCGAGCGCTTCTCGGTCGATCAGGGTCAGGCACAGCGCGTCAGCACCGTGGCGACCGCACTGTTCGAACAGATCGCCGCCGAGGACCCGCTGGCCGGTCGCTACTCTCAGAAGCTGGCCTGGGCCGCTCGGCTGCACGAGATCGGGACCCACATCTCGCACGACCGGTCCTACCACCACGGCGCCTACATTCTCGACAACGTGGACGCGCCGGGCTTTTCGCTCGCCGAACTGCACCGCATGAGCCAGCTGGTGCTGGGCCAGCGGGGCAAGCTCAAGAAGATGGAAGAGTCGCTGGGCGACGAATTGTTTGCCAAGCAGTTGCTGAGCCTGCGTCTGGCGGTGATCCTGTGCCATGCGCGACAGATGCCCGAGCATGGCCTGCTCAAGCTGGCGTACAAGAACGGCCAGTTCCGCCTGACCAGTGCCGCCGGTTGGTCCAAACGCTTTCCGCAGTCGGCCTGGCTGTTGAGCGAGGAAGTTCAGGCCTGGCAGAAGACGAACTGGCGCTTCGCTGCCGACATGCGTTGACGACAGGCTGCAAGGCAAGGCAATGCGTCACATTCGGGCGCAGCGGTGCCGCCGATGGCACCCCCGACAGGAAGGAAGTGCGGCCCGTCCCCCTAGGATGTGGCGGACACGGTAAAACAACACGAGTGACAGCGCATGGCAGTGGTGGTGGTGGCAGATGACGACCCGGGAACGCTCCGACTGGTGAGCGTGGCACTGGGCAACCAGGGGCACGAGGTCTTGCCGGTGACCGATGGCAGCAGTGCCTGGACCCTGTTGCGCCAGCGTTGGCCCGACGTCATCGTCAGCGACGTGAACATGCCCGGTCTCAACGGGTTCGAGTTGCTGCAGAGGGTGCGTGAGCACCCCGATCTGGGGCAGACCCCGTTCATCCTGCTGACCTCGCTGCAGGAACGCCGTGACATGCGACAGGGCATGAACCTCGGCGCCGATGACTACATCACCAAGCCGGTCCGGCCGCGTGAGTTGCAGGCGGCGGTGACGGCCCAGCTGGGTCGTCAGAGCATGCGTCTGGCCGCCCGCCAGCTGCACCTGCAGACCGCACTGAACGAAGCACTGGAAGAACAGGCCTGGGCGTTGCAGGAGCAGTTCGAACAGCGCCTGGCGCGCGAGCTCAGCGAGCAATGGCCTGGCCAGGCGCTCCACCATGGCGAGAGCACCTACGCCGAGGCCACGGTCCTGTTTGCCGATCTGCTGCACCACCCGCAATGGCTGGCGCAGCTGGATCCGACGGAAATGGGTCAGCTGCTCAAACGCTTCCTCGAACACGGTGGCGACACGGTCAGCCTGTTCGGCGCCGTGGCGTTGCAGTTCGTGGGTGAAGGCCTGCTGGCGGTGTTCGCCGACCCGCAACCCAACCCGACGGCCCGGCACGGTCTTCGGGCCATGAAGGCGGCCCTGGGGCTTCGCAGCGCCAGCGCCGGGATGGACGCGCTGGTTCGACAGCAGTTCGGTGGCCGGTCGCTGCCGCCTTTCGAGCTGGGCATGGCCCTGCACACCGGTGCTGTGGCCATGCTGCAGCTCGATGGACTGGTGGGCGGCCCCTCGCAACGCATCCCGGTGGGTGAAGCCGTCGTCGACACCATGGCCATGCAGCGCCATGCCCACCCGGGGTCCCGGGGGGGAGTGATCACCGTATCGGCGCCGATGCTGCGCAGCATCACCGGCGCCGTACAGCCGGTCACCCGCTACCTGCTGAGCCTGCCACACCGCCAGGAGCCCCTGGACGTGTGCACGGTCGAACCCCTGCCCGCCTGAGTCCGGACAGGCCTCACCACAAAACGGAACGCCATGTCCGCCCAGCCCCCCCGTCGCCGCATCTCGCTCGGACCCGCACTGGTGGCGGCCATGGTGCTGGCCGCCCTGGTACCGGCCCTGCTGGTGTCCTGGCTGCTGTCTTCCAACAGCTCTCAGGCCATCGAGACCCTGGCCGAGAACGCGATGAGCCAGGCCGCCCACCGGGTGGATGTGGGCGCCCTGGCCCACCTGGGTGAATCGCACACCGTGGTCAATGCACTGGTGCCGCCATTTGCGACCACCGGTGCCGAAGCCGAGCGCACGCGCAACTGGCTGCACGACACCGCTTCCTTCGAACTCATGGCCTATGCGTTGACCCAGCAATCGGCCAACGTGCCCTACCTGTACTTCGGCACCGAGGACGGCAGCTTCTTCGGGCTGGAGCGCGAAGACGTGGGCTTCATTGTCCGCACCATCCGCCCAGGCGAGAGCGGCCGGCGGCACTACCAGATCAGCGGCCCCGGGGACCGCAGCCGCCTGGTCAAGACGGAAGACAAGATCTACGACCCCCGACAGCGCCCGTGGTACCGGCTGGCGGCCAGCACCGGCCAGCGGGTGTTCACCAACGTCTACCGCTCGGCGGTGAAGAACCAGTTCGACCTCACCCTGGCCCATCCGATCTACGCCGAGGACCAGAGGACCCTGCTGGGCGTGATGGCCGTGGACATGAGCCTGGCCCGCCTGACCGACCTCATCCGCAGCACCCGCGTCAGCGACAACGCCGTGACCTATCTGGTCGACGCGCAGGGTCTCATGGTGGCGACCTCGGAAAACGAGGACCTCAACCGCCCCATCGGGGGCAAGTACCAGCGCATCAAGCCCGCCCAGAGCAATCATCCACTGGTGCGCGCCTCGTACGAACGCCTGGCGGGTGAGCCGAACCGCAACCAGCCCGGCCTGATCCGCATGCAGCCCGAGCAGGACTGGAAGCAGGACTGGCTGCAGCGCCTGGGCCTGGTCAACAACCGCCTGATGGCCCTGCAACGCCCCTTCGGGCAGAAGTACGGACTGGACTGGCGGCTGGTCGTGGTGGCGCCGGAGCAGGACTTCACCGCGCAGGTCACGCGCGCGCGCCAGTGGGCCCTGGCGGCCATGGCCGGCCTGATCGGCGTCAGCGCGCTGGCCGCCTTCGTCGTGGGGGGCCGGCTGTCTGGCCAGTTCCGGCTGCTCAATGCAGCGGCTCTGCGCCTGGGCGCGGGCCAGATGCCCGACGTCCAGAAGCAGGCCCGTTTTCGTGAGGTGCACAACCTCTCGCAGGTGATGCACGACAGCGCCGTTCAGCTCAAGGCCTACCACGCCGAGGTGCAGCAGAAGAACCAGGCCTTGAGCGAGGCCGCCCAGCTGCTGGAGCAGCGCGTGGTGCAACGCACCGCCGAACTGGCCGCCTCACGGGAAGAGGCCCTGGCCGCCGTTCAGGCCAAGGCCGGGTTCCTGGCCGTCATGAGCCACGAGATCCGCACCCCGCTGCACGGCGTGGTGGGCATGAGCGAGTTGCTGGCCGACTCGGCGCTCTCGCCCCGTCAGCGGGATCTGGTGCAGGTGCTGCAGGTCTCCAGCGAACAGCTGTTGTCGGTGGTGGATGACATCCTCGACGTGTCCAAGATCGAGTCCGGCAAGCTGGCCCTGGAGCAGCAGGCACTGGACGTGCGCGCCACCGTCGCACAGGCCTGTGACATGGTGCGCCAGCGCGCGCTGGAAAAAGCACTGGCGCTGCACGTTGACATCGCCCCCGAGGTGCCAGCCGCGGTGCTGGGCGATGCGACGCGCCTGCGCCAGGTGCTGCTGAACCTGCTGAGCAACGCCATCAAGTTCACCGAGCAGGGCCATGTACGCCTGCGCGTGTGGTCCGAAACATCTGCAGCGGCGCCGATGCTGTGCTTCAGCGTGACCGACACCGGTCCGGGCATCGGACCCGAACGCCAGGCCCAGCTGTTCCAGCCCTTCGCACAGGGTGACACCTCGACGGCACGGGTGCACGGGGGCACCGGGCTGGGCCTGATGATCTGCAAGCACCTGGCGGAAATGATGGGCGGTGGGATCACCGTGCAGAGCACACCGGGTGCCGGCGCCTGCTTCCGGGTCTGCGTCCGGGCACCGGCAGCCGACCCGACTCAGGTTCCCGCGCCCCGGCACGCGGTGCTGCCGGTGGCCCGGCCGGGTCAGCGCGTGCTGGTGGTGGACGACAACCCGGTCAACCTGCGGGTGGCGGCCGCCATGCTGCAGCGCCTGGGCTATGCGGCCGAGGGCGTGGACAGTGGCGAACAGGCCCTGCAGGCGCTGGAGGCCTCGGCCCGGCTGAGCCAGACCTATGGGCTGGTGCTGCTGGACAGCCACATGCCGGTCATGGATGGCGTACAGACCGCACAGGCCATCGTGCAACGCTGGGGCTCGCAGGCGCCGCCGCTGGTCGGCCTCTCGGCCTCCAGCCTGGGCAGCGACCGAGAACGCGGCCTTGCCGCGGGCATGGTCGACCACCTCCCCAAGCCGCTGACCCTGGACCGGCTGGCCAGCACGCTGGCGCACTGGTGCCGTGCCGCCGACCCGGTCGCCACGCCACCGGAAGCCACATCGGCCGCGGAGGATGCAACGCAGCCGCCGGTTCTCGACACTGCGCGCTGGCAACTGCTGTCCGAGCTGGATGCCGGAGCCGGACAGGTGCGCGAAGAGATCGCCCAGTCCTTCCTGCAGGCGCTGCCCGAACGCTGCAAAGCCATCGAACAGGCGGCCTCGACGGGCGATACGGCCGCCGTCGCGCAGGCCGCCCATGGGCTCATGGGTGCCGCTCAGAACCTGGGCCTGGTGGCCCTGGGCGCCGTCTGCGAGCAGCTGGAAGCGGCCGCACAGGCCGGCCACATCGACACCGCCGCGCTGGCCGGGCTGGCCGGGCAGGCCAGCGCCGCGCGCACGGTCCTGGGCACACCGAAGGCCTGACGCCTGCGGAACCGGTCAGAGCAGCTCGGGCGTCTGCACCGTGACGATCACGGTCTGCAAACGGCCGTTGCGCTCGCGCTGGCGCAGCCACCACAGCGCCCCCTTCTTCATGGGGCAGTCCTCTTCATTCAGTTGCAGCAGGCGCGCGATCACGCGACCCAGGGTCGGCTGATGGCCCACCACCACCACCGGCCCACGGCCCAGCGGCCACTGCGCCACGTCCAGCACGGCCAGCGGATCGGCCTCCGGCAGCAACGCGTCACGCAGTTTGAAGCGCCGCCCCAGGGCCTGCGCCGTCTGCTCGGTGCGACAGGCCGGACTGGCGAAGACGCGCGCCGCCTCGGGCAATTGACGGTCCAGCCAGGCGGCCATGCGCGCGGCCTGCTTTTCGCCGCGCGGGGTCAGACGGCGCGCAAGGTCCAGCGCGTCACCCGGCTGTCCGCCCTCCGGGTCCGGGTGCTCCTGGGCTTCGGCGTGACGCCAGAGGATCAGGTCCATCGGCCGCTCACCCCTGCCCGCCGTAGCGCGCCATCAGATGCTGCTGTGCGGAATGGCCCGCAGCAGAACGGCCCTTGGTGGTTGCGACGACCGCTGGCACATAGCGGCCGTCCGGCTGCAGCAGCCAGGCATCCCGTGTGTCGTACAGATAGGCAAGCAGGCATTCATCGATGATGCGTTTGCGCAGTGCCGGATCGGTCACCGGCCAGGCCAGTTCGACCCGCCGCAGCATGTTGCGGTTCATCCAGTCGGCGCTGGCCAGCCACAGCGCTTCCTGGCCGTCGACGCTGAAGAAAAACACCCGGGAATGCTCCAGCAGGCGACCGATGACCGATCGCACCCGCACGTTGTCGGTCAGTCCCGGCACCCCCGCCGGCAGGATGCAGGCCCCGCGCACGATCAGGTCGATCTGCACACCCGCTTGGGAGGCCTCGATCAGCGACCGGGCCAGCGGCTCGTCGGTCAGCGCGTTCATCTTGAGCACGATGCGCGCGTCCCGCCCGGCTCGCGCGGCGGCCGTCGCGGCGGCCACCTGCTCGCTCATCGCGCGGTGCAGGTGGAACGGCGCCATCAGCACCTTGTGCAGCTTGGGCAGGCGGTTCTGGCTCGCCAGATGCAGGAACACCTGCTCCAGATCGGCCGTCAGCGCTTCATCGGCGCTCAGGTAGCTGACGTCGGTGTACACGCGCGCAGTACCGGCGTTGTAGTTGCCGGTGGACAGGTGGGCGTAGCGGCGCAGGCGCCCGTTCTCCCGTCGCGTGACGAGCAGCATCTTGGCGTGGGTCTTCAGACCGACCACGCCGTACACCACCTGGGCACCGACCGACTCCAGCCGCTCGGCGTAGCTGATGTTGGCCTCCTCGTCGAAGCGGGCCTTGAGCTCCACCACCGCCGTCACCTCCTTGCCGCGCCGCACCGCTTCGCGCAGCAGGGTGATCAGCTCGGACTTGCCTCCGGTGCGGTAGATGGTCTGTTTGATCGCCAGCACGTCGGGGTCTTCCACCGCCTCGCGCAGGAAGGCCAGCACGGCGTCGAAGCTCTCGTAGGGCTGGTGGATCATCACATCGCCCTGCTGCAGGCGATCAAAGAACGACTGCCCCGGCACCAGTCCCACCGGCCAGCCCCCCGTGAACCGCTCGAAACGCAGGGCCGGTGCGTCCACCTGGTCGATCAGCTGGTTCAGCCGCACCAGATTGACCGGCCCCGGCACGCGGTAAAGCGCTGCTTCGGGCAGGTCGAACTGGGCCAGCAGGAAGCTGGCCAGGAACTCCGAGCAACCAGCGGACACCTCCAGCCGCAGGGCTTCACCATAGTGGCGCTGCTGCAGCCCCTTGCGCAGCGCGGTGCGCAGGTTCTTGACTTCCTCCTCATCCACCGCCAGATCCGAATGGCGGGTGACGCGGAACTGCGAAAACTCGGTCACCTGCCGGCCGGGGAACAGGTCGGCCAGGTGGGAACGGATCAGGCTGGAAATGGAGATGAAATGGGTCTGTTTCGAGCCCCGCGCCTGCGGCATACGGACGAAGCGCGGCAGGATGCGCGGCACCTTGACGATGGCGACCTCGTTCTCACGGCCAAAGGCGTCCTTGCCCTTGAGCCGGACAATGAAATTCAGCGACTTGTTGGCCACCTGCGGGAACGGGTGCGCCGGGTCCAGACCCACCGGCATCAGCAGCGGTTGAACCTCCCGCTGGAAGTACTCCTTGACCCAGCGGCGCTGGCGCGGGTTGCGCTCACCGTGCGGGACCAGCTTGATGCCTTTTTTCTCCAGCAGGGGCAGGAGTTCGTCGTTGTAGATGGCGTACTGCTGGGCCACCAGCGCATGGACCGTGTCGCAGATGCGGGTGTAGGTCTCGGCGGTGCACGGCCCCCGGTGTTCACGGGTCTTGAACGCGGCCAGCTGGGGGGCCATGCGCACTTCAAAGAACTCGTCGAGGTTGCTGGAGACGATGCTCAGGTAGCGCAGGCGTTCGAGCAGCGGAACGTCGGCCCGCCGTGCCCAGTCCATGACACGCTCGTTGAAAGCCAGGATGCTGTGGTCACGGTCGAGGAAGGGAGTGCGCGAGGCAGCGGCGGAAACGCTCATGTGACGTGTGTCGGGTGACGACCGGAAATGGCGGTCGAATTTGACAATTATTCAACGCTGCGATGACGTTTGCGTGACGGAGCGCGCTGTTTCCACCCAGTTCCTCACGCCGATGACGCGCAGATCCGCACGGCGGCGTCCAGGCAAGGGCACGAGGAAACCCATGAATCCATCCGCCGCCCTGGACCAGGCGAAAGCCTCCGCCCGCCGCCTTGCCCGCTGCCGCGGCACCTTCAGTGCAGCCTGCCAGGCACGGCCCAGATCCTCGTCCATGGCGCCCGCGCCGCTGTCGCCCAGCACCTGCAGTGGCCCGTCCACCGGATAGGCCGCCACCGGCGTGCCGCAGGCCATGGCTTCGAGCAGCACCAGGCCGAAGGTCTCGTGCCGGGACGGGAAGACCAACACATCGGCGGCCGCGTACACCCGCGCCAGTTCGGCACGGGGCAGCACACCCAGCCAGTGCACGTTCGGGTAGCGTGCGCGCAGGTTCCGCTGCAGCGGTCCGACACCGCAGACCACCTTGCTGCCCGGCACATCCAGCTCCAGAAAGGCGTCGATGTTCTTTTCTCCGGACACCCGCCCGACAAACAGGCTGAGCGGCCGCGCCAGGTGCCCCAGTTCGGGACAGTCCT
This sequence comes from uncultured Hydrogenophaga sp., assembly GCA_964550405.1. Lineage (GTDB taxonomy): Bacteria > Pseudomonadota > Gammaproteobacteria > Burkholderiales > Burkholderiaceae_C > Hydrogenophaga. The sequence goes on from CAZJZD010000001.1 coordinate 201,747, forward strand.
CCGGCTGCGTCGCAAAGCCGAACAGACGGGTATCGACCCCATGTGTCCACTCCCGCAGATTGGCGAACCCGCGCCGCGCCAGCATGTCGAACACCCCGCGGGTGGGCACCATGACGCCAGCGCTGGGGCGATGGAAATGGCGCAACAACGCATAGCCCCAGCGCAGCGGCACACCCAGGACCGCGTTCAGTGTTTCGGGAAACCGCGTGTGAAAAGCGGTGGTGAAGGGCAGGCGGTGGCGCTGGCAGTGGCGCCGCGCCGCCCAGCCCAGCGGGCCTTCGGTGGCGATATGGATGGCGTCTGCATGCGCGGCCTTGAGCAACTCGGCCATGCGACGCCCCGGCAACACGGCGATGTCGATGCCAGGGTAACCCGGACAAGGCCGGGTGCGGAACTGCCCGGGCTGGATGACCACGATCTCGTGGCCCCGATCCTGCAACTGGCGCACCAGCTCCACCAGTGTGGTGACCACACCATTGACCTGGGGCTGCCAGGCATCGGTCACCAGGGCAATCTTCATCTGCGCTCCGTTCGCCGGCAGCCGGTCTGCCTCAGGCGGGTTGCCGTGCCTGCGCGGCCACTTCGGTGCCACGTTCCGGCACAGCGGGCACCCAGTGCACCAGCTCCAGCCGGCCGTCCATGTGTTCAACCAGGGCCGACAGGCTCTCCACCCAGTCACCGTCGTTGCAATACAGCGTTCCGTCGATGTGCCGCATCTCGGGCCGGTGGATGTGGCCACACACCACACCCTGATAGCCGCGCGAACGCGCCTCCGCCGCCACCGCCCGCTCGAAGTCGCTGACGAAGTTCACCGCCGTCTTGACCTTGTGCTTGAGGTACTGCGAGAGCGACCAGTACGGCAGGCCCATGCGCGCACGCAGCGAATTGAAATGGCGGTTGACCTTGAGGATGAACTCGTAGAGGTGGTCACCCACGTAGGCCAGCCACTTGGCGTACTGGATCACGCCGTCGAAGTGGTCACCGTGCACCACCCACAGGTGCCGCCCGTCCAGTGTGGTGTGGACGGCTTCCTTGCGGACCTCGATGCCCCCGAAATGGTGGCCGTCGAACTGGCGCGCGAATTCATCATGGTTGCCCGGCACGAAGACCACCCGACAACCCTTGCGAGCCCGCCGCAGCAGCTTCTGCACCACATCGTTGTGCGCCTGCGGCCAGAACCATCTGCGCCGCAACTGCCAGCCGTCAATGATGTCGCCCACCAGGTACAGGGTCTGGCTCGGGTGGTGCCGGAGGAAATCCAGCAGCGCCACCGCCTGGCAACCGGCCGTGCCCAGGTGCAGGTCGGAAATGAAAACGGCCCGGTAACGGGCCTTGTCCTCACCTCCGGCGGGGTGTTCCTCGCCGGGAAGAAGAACGGCGCTCTCCTCGTCAAGGGCACCGCGGAACTGGCTGTGCCAGGCCCCCAGTGCCGCCCCCGGGGGGGTCGCGCGAAGCGCGGCGGGGGGCGCCATCTCAAGCCCCCAGGAAATGTTTGCGGTAGCGGGCCGGCAGGTCCTGCAGGCGCATCATCAGCGGCAGGTCGGCAGCGTTGAAGTCCGGGTCCCAGGCCGGCGGGCCCAGCACCTTGGACCCCAGCCGCAGGTAGGCCTTGATCAGCGCGGGCGGCTCCACGTCCAGCGTGGCGTCGAGCTGGTCCACCGGCAGGGGCAGGCGTGGGCGCACATGCCACTCGATGGACGCCAGGTGCTTTTCTTTCACCTGGCGCCAGATGCTGGCCGCCGCGTGACCGCCACCGGCCATGCCGTGCGGGCCGTCCATGTTCATCGGGATGCTGGCGCAGCCGATCATGGTGTCCAGCTGGTTGCGCACCATGAACTCGCCCAGCGCGCCCCACAGGGCCATGATCACACCGCCGTGGCGGTGGTCCGGGTGCACACAGCTGCGCCCCAGCTCCACCATGCGATCCCGCAAGGTGCGCAGGCGGGTCAGGTCGAACTCGGTGTCGCTGTAGGTGCTGCCCACGCGCTTGGCCTGGGCGGGCGTGAGCACGCGGTAGGTGCCGATCACCTGGCGGCTGGCGGTATCGCGCACCAGCAGGTGTTCGCAGTAGTCGTCGAACAGGTCCACATCATGACCGGGGATGGTCTTGGGCAGTCGTGCCCCCATCTCCCCGGCGAACACGGCGAACCTCAGGCGCTGCGCCTCCCGGACCTCATCCAGATGGCGCGCCCACGAAACCTCAAGGCCCCCGTCCACCAGTGGACGAGGCTGGAAATCCGTTCGGGGATGAAGCGACCCCCGTGGCAAGGCGATGCCGGCGATGTCCAGCGTCGGGGTGGGCAGTTCTTTCATGGCGATCTCCTGGCAAGCGGTGTCGCGGGTGGTCCACAGCGGGTTGTGTGCGTTCGTCATGAACCGGCAGTCTGTTCACCCGCCGTGAAACCCCCATGTCGTCTGCATGAAAACGGCGTGACAGACAGCGCCGACCCTGCAGCGGCGCCTGCGACAATGCCGGGCTGTGACCGCACACGCCTTGCCCTCCCCCGCCTTCGAACTGCAATGCCACCCCGCCACGCCGTGCAGCGTGCCGCTGCGCCTGCAGGTGCGTCTGACCGCGATGGGCCGTGAGGATGGCCCCGGCCTGCTGCTGCACTACACGCTGCAAGCCCCGCTGGCCCGCCTGCGCCTGCCTTCACCCCAGGCCCCCGGACCGGCCGACGGCCTGTGGCAACACAGCTGTTTCGAGGCCTTCATCGGCCTCGCCGGTGAAGCCGCCTACCGCGAATTCAACTTCTCGCCCTCGGGCCAGTGGGCGGCCTACCGCTTCGCCGCCGAACGTGTGCGCGAACCGTCCGCCGAAACCCCGGTGCGACCCGACCTGGACCTGCAGACCACAGCGGATGGCCTGTCGCTGCGGGTCTGGCTTCCACTTCAATCCCTGCCGCCGGTGGTGCCCGGCCGACACTGGGACCTGGGCCTGACCGCCGTCATCGAAACCGCCGACGGCCAGCTCAGCTACTGGGCGCTGCAGCACCCGGGCGAGCGCCCCGACTTCCACCACCGCAGCGGCTGGCAGCCGCAACATGCGTTGCCCGCCCTCTTTCTGCCCGTCACACCATCGCCATGAAATTCGGCCTCGAACGCTTTCTGGAAGACCCCGCGCTGCGCGCCCCGCTCGTGGGCCGCCGCGTCGCCCTGCTGGCCCACCCGGCCTCGGTCACGCGCGACCTGACTCATTCGCTGGACGCCCTGGCCGCCCTGCCGGATGTGCAACTGACTGCGGCGTTCGGCCCGCAGCACGGCCTGCGCGGCGACAAGCAGGACAACATGGTCGAGTCGCCCGACTTCACCGACCCGGCGCTGGGTATCCCGGTGTTCAGCCTGTACGGCGAGGTGCGCCGCCCCACCGACGCGATGATGGCCACCTTCGACGTGCTGCTCGTCGACCTGCAGGACCTGGGCTGCCGCATCTACACCTTCATCACCACGCTGCGCTACGTGCTCGAAGCCGCGGCGCGGCACGGCAAGGCCGTCTGGGTGCTGGACCGCCCCAACCCCGCGGGACGCCCGGTCGAAGGTACGCTGCTGCGCGAGGGCTGGGAAAGCTTCGTCGGCGCCGGCCCCATGCCCATGCGCCACGGCATGACCATGGGCGAACTCGGTCACTGGTTCATCGCCCAGCTGAGGCTGACGGTCGAATACCGCGTGATCACCATGGAAGGCTGGCTGCCCGACGAAGGCCCTGGCTTCGGCTGGCCGCTGGAGAGGACCTGGGTCAACCCCAGCCCCAACGCCGCCAACCTCTGGATGGCCCGCGCCTACGCCGGCACCGTGATGCTCGAAGGCACCACGCTCAGCGAAGGCCGCGGCACCACGCGTCCGCTCGAATTGTTCGGCGCGCCCGGCATCGACACCACCCGCCTGCTGGCCGACATGCGCCGCATCGCGCCGCAGTGGCTGGCCGGTTGCCGGCTGCGTGCCTGCTGGTTCGAGCCGACCTTCCACAAACACGTCGGCCAGCTCTGCGCCGGCGTGCAGATCCACGTGGAAGACCCGACACACTACAACCACGCGGCCTTCCAGCCCTGGCGCCTGCAGGCCCTGGCCTTCAAGGCGCTGAGGATGCAGCAGCCGGGCTACCCGCTGTGGCGCGATTTCGCCTACGAATACGAACACGACCGCCTGGCGATCGACCTGATCAACGGCGGGCCGGCCCTGCGTGAGTGGGTGGACAACCCGGCGGCCACGGCGCCCGATCTGGAAGCGGTCGCGGGACCGGACGAGGCCGCCTGGACCAAGACCCGGCAGCCGTTCCTGCTCTACTGAGCGGTCACAGCCACTTCTGCATGAAGTTGGCCGTACCCATGGCCGGGTCCAGCTGGTAGCCGGCGTAGCCGAGGCGGGTGTAGAGCTTGACCGCTGGCGCGTTGCCAGAGAGCACTTCCAGCGTCATTTTCACCGCGCCGCGCTCGCGGGCCTGGTTCTCGGCCAGGGCCAGCATCTGCTCGGCGATGCCGCGGCCTCGGTGGCTGGCCAGCACCGCCACGTCGTGCACATTGACCAGCGGCTTGCACTTGAAGGTCGAGAAACCCTCGATGCAGTTGACCAGACCGACCGGCGCGTCACCGTCGAAAGCCAGGATGCTGAAGGCCTGCGGTCGTGCGGCCAACTCGCGCACCAGGTTGGCTTTCGCAAACCCGCTCAGCGCTTCACTGCCTCCAGCGGGGTCTCGCGCATAGGCGTCGAGCAACATCACGATGGCCGCCGCATCGGCCGGGTCGGCGTAGTCCGCCGGGCGGACGGAGAAAGCCGCCGCCATCAGCCGGCCTTCACCGCAGCCACCAGGCGCTCGGCACAGGCCTGGGCCTGCTGCGGATCTCGCGCCTCGACCATCACGCGCAGCAGCGGCTCGGTGCCGCTGGCTCGGATCAGCACGCGACCAGCATCGCCCAGTTCGGCCTCCACAGCCTTGGCTTCGGCGGGCAGCAGTGTGTTCGCCTTCCAGTCCTGGCCCGGCTGCAGGCGCACGTTGATCAGGGTCTGCGGGAACAGGGTCACGTCGGCCAGCAGCTGCGCCATGGTCTTGCCGCTGTCCACGCAGGCGTGCAGCACCTGCAGGGCCGACACCAGTCCGTCACCGGTGGTGTGGCGGTCCAGCACCAGCAGGTGACCCGAGCCTTCCCCGCCCAGCGTCCAGCCGTGGCGCTCCAGCTCTTCGAGCACGTAGCGGTCGCCGACCTTGGCGCGCACGAATTTCACGCCCTTCTTCCGGAACGCCAGCTCGACGGCCATGTTGGTCATGAGCGTGCCCACCACACCGGGCACGTCGATGTCGCGCGCGATGCGGTCGGCCGCGATCAGGTACAGCAATTCGTCACCGTTGAACAGGCGGCCGGTGGCGTCCACCATCTGCAGCCGGTCGGCATCGCCGTCCAGCGCCACGCCGTAGTGCGCGCCATGCTCCTTGACAGCCGCGACCAGCGCTTCGGGGTGGGTGGCGCCCACACCCTTGTTGATGTTCAGGCCGTCCGGGCTGCAGCCGATCTTGATGACCTCGGCGCCCAGTTCGTGCAGCACGTCCGGGGCAATGTGGTAGGCCGCACCGTGGGCGCCATCCACCACGATCTTGAGACCCTTGAGGCTGAAAGACTGGGAGCAGGTGCTCTTGCAGAATTCGATGTAGCGGCCCGACGCATCGTCCAGCCGGCGCGACTTGCCCAGGTTGGCCGAATCGACCCAGACCGGCGGCTCCTCCAGTGCCGCTTCCACGTCCTTCTCCCATTCGTCGGGCAACTTGGTGCCCTGTGAACTGAAAAACTTGATGCCGTTGTCGGCATAGGGGTTGTGGCTGGCACTGATGACCACGCCCAGGCTGGCACGCTGCGCCCGGGTCAGGTACGCCACGGCGGGCGTGGGAATGGGGCCGAGCAGCACCACGTCCACCCCGGCCGAGTTGAAACCCGACTCCAGCGCCGATTCGAGCATGTAACCGGAAATGCGTGTGTCCTTGCCGATCAGGACCCGCGGCCGGGCCTCCTGGCGTTTGAGCACCCGCCCCACCGCGTGCGCCAGACGCAACACAAAGTCCGGGGTGATGGGGGCCTGCCCGACCGTGCCACGGATGCCGTCGGTGCCGAAATACTTGCGCGTCATGAATGTCCTCTGAAGAATCGGGTACCGCTGTCTGCGGATACCGCGGCGGCCTCCGGACAGCGAGCGCCGGGACCACCCGGCATTATCGGCCGCGGCCCGCGGGCATCGCCGCGTGAGCGCCCTGCACCGCCTGCCAGACGCGCAGGGCGTCCACGGTGTCACGCACATCGTGCACGCGCACAACACGTGCGCCGCGTTCGACCGCCAGCAAGGCCGCGGCCACACTGGCCGCCACCCGATCGGCCGGCTGATCGCGTCCGGTCACAGCACCCAGCGACGACTTGCGCGACCAGCCCGCCAGCAACGGATAACCCAGCGACAGCAGCTCGGCCTGTCGCGCCAGCAGCGCGAAGTTCTGCTCCACCGTCTTGCCGAACCCGATGCCAGGATCAAGGGTGATGCGCTCTGGCGCGACGCCCTTCGCCCGCAAAGCCTCGGCACGTTCGCGCAGGAACCTGTTCACTGGCGGCAGCACGTCGCCGTCCATGGGTGCCACCTGCATGGTCTGCGGATCGCGGTGCATGTGCATCAGGCAGACGCCGCAGGCCGGGTGTCCGGCCACCACCTGCAAGGCGTCGCCCCGCCGCAGGGCCCAGATGTCGTTGACGATGTCGGCCCCCAGGTCCAGCACGGCCCGCATCACCTCGGGCTTGTAGGTGTCCACGGACACCGGCACGTTCAGGCGCACCGCCTCGCGCACCACGGGGAGCACGCGGGCGAGTTCTGCGTCCAACGGCACCACCGGGCTGCCGGGCCGGGTCGATTCGCCACCGATGTCCAGAATGTCCGCGCCATCGCAAATCAGTTGCTCGCAATGTGCAAGGGCCGCCTGGGTGCTCGCGTGCTGCCCGCCGTCCGAAAATGAATCCGGTGTGACGTTGACGATGCCCATCACCCTGGGCCGGGTCAGGTCGATCTTGAAACGGGATGTCTGCCAGAACATGGGGTTTGCGGAAAAGCCGACGGGGCCCTGAGGCCCCGTCATGGTGGTGAAGACGAACGTCCCGATCAGGCGGCCGTCGGCGCCGTGTCAGCGTTCACCGCGGGCGTGCCACCGCTGCCACCGCCGCCCACTGGCGGGTTGCGCGGCGTCCAGTCCTTGGGCGGACGCGGCGGCTTGCCGGCCATGATGTCGTCGATCTGCTCGGCGTCGATGGTTTCCCACTCCAGCAGGGCCTTGGCCATGGCGTGCATCTTGTCGCTGTGTTCCTCGATCAGGTCACGCGCCAGTTTGTACTGCTCGTCGATGATGCGGCGCACCTCGGCATCCACCTTCTGCATGGTCTGCTCAGAGATGTTGGTGGTCTTGGTCACCGAACGGCCCAGGAAGACCTCACCCTCGTTCTCGGCGTACACCATCGGCCCCAGGGCATCGGTCATGCCATAGCGCATGACCATGTCGCGGGCAATCGAGGTGGCGCGCTCAAAGTCGTTGCTGGCGCCGGTGGTCATCTGGTTCATGAACACCTCTTCCGCGATTCGGCCACCAAACAGCATGCTGATCTGGTTCAGCATGAACTCCTTGTCGTGGCTGTAACGGTCCTGCTCGGGCAGGCTCATGGTCACGCCCAAGGCACGGCCACGCGGGATGATGGTGACCTTGTGCACCGGGTCACACTTGGGCAGCAGCTTGCCGATCAGGGCGTGGCCGGACTCGTGATACGCCGTGTTCTTGCGCTCTTCTTCCGGCATCACCATGCTCTTGCGCTCGGGGCCCATGAAGATCTTGTCCTTGGCCTTTTCGAAGTCCTGCATCTCGACCACACGCGCGTTGCGGCGAGCAGCCATCAGAGCGGCTTCGTTGCACAGGTTGGCCAGATCGGCCCCGCTCATGCCGGGCGTGCCGCGGGCGATCACGCTGGCGTTCACATCGGTGCCCAGCGGCACCTTGCGCATGTGCACGTTCAGGATCTGCTCGCGACCACGGATATCGGGCAACGTCACATAGACCTGACGGTCGAAACGGCCCGGGCGCAGCAGGGCCGCATCCAGGATGTCCGGGCGGTTGGTGGCCGCCACCACGATCACGCCCAGGTTGGTCTCGAAGCCATCCATCTCCACCAGCATCTGGTTGAGGGTCTGCTCGCGCTCATCGTTGCCGCCGCCCAGACCTGCGCCACGCTGGCGGCCGACGGCGTCGATTTCGTCGATGAAGATGATGCAGGGCGCGTTCTTCTTGGCGTTCTCGAACATGTCACGCACACGGGCCGCACCCACGCCGACGAACATCTCCACGAAGTCGGAACCCGAGATGCTGAAGAACGGCACCTTGGCTTCACCGGCAATGCCCTTGGCCAGCAAGGTCTTGCCGGTACCGGGCGGGCCGACCAGTAGCAGACCACGCGGGATGCGACCGCCCAGCTTCTGGAATTTCTGCGGGTCTTTGAGAAAGTCCACGACCTCCTTGACCTCTTCCTTAGCCTCATCGCAACCGGCGACGTCAGCGAAGGTCACGGTGTTGTTGTTCTCGTCAAGCATGCGCGCCTTGCTCTTGCCGAAGCTGAAGGCGCCGCCCTTGCCACCACCCTGCATCTGGCGCATGAAGTAGATCCACACGCCGATCAGCAGCAGCATCGGGCCCCAGCTGACCAGCAGGGTCATGAGCAGCGAGCCCTCTTCACGCGGCCGCACGTCGAACTTGACGTTGTTGTTGATCAGGTCGCCCACCAGACCGCGGTCCAGATAGGTGGCGTTGGTGCGGATGCGCCGATCGTCCTGCGTCACCGCCAGAATCTCGGTGCCACCCTGACCTTCCTGGATGGTGGCGCTTTTGATTTGCTGGGCCTTCACCTGGTCCAGAAATTCGGAATAGCCCACATAGCCGGCACCGGCGGTGGCGCGACCGTCGAACTGCTTGAAGACGGTGAAAAGCACCATGGCGATCACCATCCACACGGCGATTTTCGAGAACCACTGGTTGTTCAAGTGCGGCTCCTGGAGACGGGGTTGACAGAGTTCGACATATTCGGGTCATTTTAGGACTTTCAAGAAGCCCTCCGGTTGATCAATGCCATGGCTGTGGCTATCACGCCCATCGGTATTTCGGCGGATGCCTCAGCGGCTGAAGGTTTCACCAACAAGAGATGAAACCTTTGGCATTCATTTATTTCAGACCCAAACCGACGAGAAAGGTTTCCGAGGAATGGTCGCGTGAGGCCTTGGGCTTGAAGGTTTTCACGACCTTGAACGTTTGCCGGAACAGGGCCACCAGGGTGTCGTAAGCACCGCCGTGGAACACTTTGGCGACCAGCGCCCCGTCGGCCTTGAGGTGCTGACGAGAGAAATCCACCGCCAATTCCACCAGCAGCTCGATGCGCGCCGAGTCGGTGGCGCCGATCCCGGAAAGGTTGGGGGCCATGTCGGACACCACCACATCGACCTTGTCCACGCCGCGGTCGGCCAGCGCCTGTTCCAGTTGGGCCAGCACGGCCTCTTCGCGAAAGTCGCCCTGAATGAAGTGCACGCCTTCGACGGGCTCCATGGGCAGGATGTCCAGCGCCACGATGCGCCCGTCGAGCTCGCCCGTGGCGGCCCCCTGCGGACTCAGACGCCGGCGCACGTACTGGCTCCAGGCCCCCGGTGTTGAACCCAGATCCACCACCACGTCGCCGGGCCGGATCAGGTTCAGGGTCTCGTCAATTTCCTTGAGCTTGTAGGCCGCGCGCGCACGGAAGCCCTCCTTCTGCGCCAGGCGCACATAAGGGTCGTTGACGTGCTGGTTGAGCCAGGCCTTGTTGACCTTCTTGCTCTGTGTCTTGACTTTGATGCCCATCGGGAACGCGTTGAAAACGCTGCGTAAACGATAATTGTCCCATGCCCCAGATCCAACTCACGCCCGCACAGCGCAAGGTGCACCGCGCCGAGGCGCACCACCTCGACCCCGTCGTCCTCATCGGAGGCGACGGTCTGACCGCAGCGGTCAAGAAGGAAGTCGATGCCGCCCTCAAGGCCCACGGCCTGATCAAGGTGCGCGTTTTCAGCGACGACCGCACGGCCCGCGAGGCCATGCTGCAGACCCTCACCGAGGAGCTGGACGCCGCGCCGATCCAGCACATCGGCAAGCTGCTGGTGCTCTGGCGCCCCCTGCCGGAGAAGCAGAAGCCCGTGGACGAAGACCGCATGCCCGGCCCCAAGGACGTGAAGGTGCTCAAGTTCAGCAAGCGCGGCGGACAGAAGCCCGAGATCAAGGTCGTCCGCGTGCTGGGCAACCAGCGCCTGACCTCCGGCGGGCAGGTCAAGCGCGCCAAGCCCAAGCAGAAAAGCGTCAAGAAAAGCGCCCAGTGACGCCCCCGGCGCCGCCGTTGGCGCTGGCTTGAACTTCCCATCCCCGCGCCCCATCTGAGCCCGCATGAACGCTTCCGCCAGCCCCAACGCCCTGCTCGATACATCCGACCTGCCGCTGTTCGACACCATCCGGCCCGAGATGGTCGATCCGGCCATCACCCAACTGCTGGCCGATGCGGACGCCGCGCTGGAGAAGGTCACGGCGCCGGACTTTCCGGCCGTCTGGGCCGACATGGCCGCCGTGCTCGACGTCGCAACCGAACGCCTGGGGCGCGCCTGGGGTGCGGTCAGCCACCTCAACAGCGTGGCCGACACGCCGGAATTGCGAGCGGCCTACAACGCAGCCCTGCCCAAGGTGACGGATTTCTGGACCCGGCTGGGCGCCGATGAACGCCTGTACGCCAAGTACAAGGCCATGGATCCGGCCACGCTCACACCAGAGCAGGCCCAGGCACACAAAAACGCCATGCGTGGCTTCGTGCTCGGCGGCGCCGAGCTGCAGGGTACCGCCAAAGAGCGCTTTGCCCAGATCCAGGAACGCAGCGCCGAGCTGGCCCAGAAGTTCAGCGAGAACGCGCTGGACGCCACCGACGCCTTCGCGCTGTATGTGGACCCTTCTGAACTGGCAGGCGTGCCCGACGATGTGCAGCAGGCCACCGCGGCGGCCGCGCAAGCCGAGGGCCGCAGCGGCCACAAGCTCACACTCAAGATGCCCTGCTACCTGCCGGTGATGCAATTCGCCCACAGCAGCGTGCTGCGCCAGCAGCTGTACAAGGCCTACGTCACCCGCGCCAGCGAGCAGGCCGACGGTGACGCCAAGAAGTTCGACAACACCGCCATCATGGGCGAACTGCTGGCCCTGCGGCACGAAGAGGCGCAGCTGCTGGGTCACCGCCATTTTGCCGACGTGTCGCTGGTGCCCAAGATGGCCAGCTCGCCCGAACAGGTCATCACCTTCCTGCGCGACCTGGCGCAGAAGGCCCGCCCGTTTGCCGAGCAGGACCTGGCCGACATGCGCGCCTTCGCCGCCGAGCAACTGGACCTGAAAGACCCGCAGCCCTGGGACTGGCCTCACATCGGGGAAAAGCTCAAGGAAGCGCGGTACGCCTTCAGCGAGCAGGAAGTCAAGACCTATTTCACCGCGCCCAAGGTGCTGGCCGGCCTGTTCCAGATCATCGAGACCCTGTTCGAGGTGGCGATCCGCCGCGACAGCGCCCCCGTCTGGCACCCCTCGGTCGAGTTCTACCGCATCGAGCGCAGCACGCCTGACGGCGTGCAACTGGTGGGCCAGTTCTACCTGGACCCGTCGGCCCGCACCGGGAAACGCGGTGGTGCCTGGATGGACGACGTGCGCGCCCGCTGGCTGCGCCCGGACACCGGCGCCCTGCAGACCCCCGTGGCCCACCTGGTGTGCAATTTCGCCGAGGGCGTGAACGGCAAGCCGCCGCTGCTCACCCACGATGACGTGATCACCCTCTTCCACGAGTTCGGCCACGGCCTGCACCACATGCTCACGCAGGTGAACGAGCGCGACGTCTCGGGCATCAGCGGTGTGGAATGGGATGCGGTGGAACTGCCCAGCCAGTTCATGGAGAACTTCTGCTGGGAGTGGGACGTGCTCAAGCACATGACCGCCCATGTGGACAGCGGCGAGCCGCTGCCGCGCGCGCTTTACGACAAGATGCTGGCGGCCAAGAACTTCCAGAGCGGACTGCAGACCTTGCGCCAGGTGGAGTTTTCGCTGTTCGACATGCTGCTGCACAGCCAGCCGCAGCCGGTGACCACGGGCGAAGCCATCCTGTCCCTGCTGAAGACGGTACGCGAAGAGGTGGCGGTGCTGCAGCCGCCGGCCTACAGCCGCACCGCCAACACCTTCAGCCACATCTTCGCCGGCGGTTATTCGGCCGGCTACTACAGCTACAAGTGGGCCGAGGTGCTGTCGGCCGACGCCTACGCGGCCTTCGAAGAGGCGGCCCGGGCACGCGGCGGCAACACGCTGGATGTGGACACCGGCCGTCGCTACCGGCAGGCCATCCTGGAAGCCGGTGGCAGCCGCCCGGCCATGGAGTCGTTCAAGGCCTTCCGGGGCCGCGAGCCGAACATCGAAGCGCTGTTGCGCCACCAGGGCATGGCCTGAAGTCCAGCGCAGAACTGCCGATAGGAGCTCTCATGAATACTGGAAACATCGCTTGTCGTTCGCTGACCCTGCTGACCCTGGGCTTGTTGGCCCTGCCAGCGCTCGCGCAGGGCGTCTACCGCATCGTCGGTCCTGACGGTCGGGTGACGTTTTCGGACCAGCCACCGGCGGAAGCCCAGTCCCGCAGCGGCGCGGGCCCGGCCGGTGGTGGCGGCAGCGCCGGCACGGTGGGCTCACTGCCTTTTGAGCTGCGGCAGGTGGCCAGCCGTTACCCGGTGACCCTGTACACCAGCAAGGATTGCGCGCCCTGCAACAGCGGTCGGAACCTGCTCAACGCCCGCGGCATTCCGTTCGCAGAAAAGACCGTCGGTTCGCCGGAAGACGGCGAAGCGCTCAAGCGGTTGAACGGCGATGGGTCTCTTCCTCTGCTGAGCATCGGCAGCCAGAAGGTCAAGGGCTATTCGGACGTCGAGTGGAATCAATACCTCGACGCTGCCGGCTACCCCAAACAATCGCAGCTGCCATCCAGCTACCGCCGCCCGGCCCCGGCCCCGCTGGTGGCCGTCAAGCCCGCTGCGGCTGCGCCCAAGACCAAAGAGGCCACCGAACCCGCACCGGCTGCGGTGCCGGTTGCGCCGCCCCCGACCAATCCGGCCGGCATCCGCTTCTGAAGCTGCACCCGGGACCGGGTGCGGCCAGATCAGAAGTTCAGCGTCTGCACGCCAGCACTGGTGCCCAGCAGGCACACGCTGGCCTTCTGGTGCGCGAACACACCGACCGTCACCACGCCCGGCCACTGGTTGACTTCGCTCTCAAAGGCCAGCGGGTCGGCGATCTGCAGACCGGTGACGTCCAGGATGTGCTGGCCGTTGTCGGTCACCAGGGGGGCTTCGTCCTTCAGGCGGACCTTGGCCGTGCCGCCCAGGGCGGCGAACTGGCGCGCCACACGGGCCGTGGCCATTGGGATCACCTCCACCGGCAGCGGGAAGGCACCCAGCACCTTGACCATCTTGGATTCGTCGGCGATGCAGATGAAACGACGTGACTGGGCTGCGACGATCTTCTCGCGCGTGAGGGCCGCGCCGCCGCCCTTGACCATGTAGCCCTGGGCATCGATCTCGTCGGCACCGTCGATGTAGACCGACAGTTCGGCCACGTCGTTGGCCTCGAACACCGGAATGCCCAGCGCCTGCAGACGTGCGGTGGAGGCCACCGAACTGGACACCGCGCCCTTGATCTGGTCCTTCATCGTGGCCAGGGCGTCGATGAACTTGTTGACGGTGGAACCGGTGCCCACGCCAACGATCTCGCCGGGGGTGACGTATTGCAGGGCGGCCTGGCCCACCAGGGCTTTGAGTTCGTCTTGGGTCATTTGCGACAATTCCGGGTTGCTTTGAACTGCTGAATTATCCGATGTCCCTCATCCCCTACGGTCTCGCCCGCCCCATCCTCTTCGGCATGGACCCCGAAGCGGCCCACGAACTGACGCTGGAGAACATTGCCCGTTTCCAGCACTCCCCGCTGAGCTGCCTGTGGGGTGAAACGCGGGTCAGCGACCCGGTCATGCTGGCCGGCCTGCGCTTTCCCAACCGCGTCGGCCTGGCCGCCGGGCTGGACAAGAACGCCCGTTGCATCGACGGGTTGGCCGCCATGGGCTTCGGTTTTGTCGAGGTCGGCACGGTCACGCCCAAGGGCCAGCCGGGCAACCCCAGGCCACGCATGTTTCGTATCCCGGAGCGGCAGGCGCTGATCAACCGCCTGGGCTTCAACAACGAAGGCCTGGACGCCTTCCTGGCCAATGTGCAAAAGGCGCGCTTCCGTTCCAAGGGTGGTGACGCCCCGATGCTGCTGGGCCTGAACATCGGCAAGAACGCAGCCACGCCCATCGAGCAGGCCACCGACGACTATCTGGTCTGCCTGGATGGCGTGTACCCGCACGCCGACTACGTGACGGTCAACATCTCCAGCCCGAACACCAAGAACCTGCGCAGCCTGCAGAGCGACGAGGCACTGGATGCGCTGCTGGGCGCGGTGATGGAACGGCGCGAACAGCTGGCGCAGCGCCACGGCAAACAGTCGCCCGTTTTCCTCAAGATCGCGCCCGATCTGGACGACGCGCAGATCGGCGTCATCGCCGCCACGCTGCAACGCTACGGCTGCGGCGCCGATGGTCTGGCGCACGGCCGCCTGGGTGTGATCGCCACCAACACCACGCTCAGCCGTGACGCGGTGAAGGGTCTGCCACACGCCGAAGAGACCGGCGGCCTGTCGGGCGCCCCGGTGCTCGAAGCCAGCAACCGCGTGATCCGACAGCTGCGCGCGGCCCTGGGCAAGAGCTTCCCCATCGTGGGGGTGGGCGGCATCCTCAGTGGTGCCGACGCGGTGAGCAAGATCGCCGCCGGTGCCGACGTGGTGCAGATCTACACCGGGTTGATCTACAAGGGTTCGGCCCTGGTGCGCGAGGCGGCGCAGGCGCTCAAGGCCGCGCGCTGAGCAAACCCGCCACGTGTTCCCCGATGGCCAGGCAACTGGTCAGCCCAGGGGATTCGATGCCGAACAGGTTGACCAGCCCCGGCAGCCTGTGCACCGCGGGGCCGTCAATGCGAAAGTCGGCAGCCGGTTCGTGCGGGCCGCTGATCTTGGGCCTCATGCCCGCGTACCCCGGTTGCAGCGCACCGTCGGGCAAACCAGGCCAGTACTTTCGGACCTCGGCGTAGAAAGCCTCGCCGCGCGCCGGGTCCACCTGCAGATCGTCAGGGTCGTCCACCCACTGCACGTCCGGGCCGAACTTGGCCTGCCCGCCCAGATCGATGGTCAGGTGCACCCCCAACCCGGCCAGGTGCTTGTCCGGCTCCGGCGCGGGGTACACCAGTTGCCCGAACGGTGAGCGCCCGGCCAGCGTGAAGTAGTTGCCCTTGGCACAGAACGCCTGCGGCACGTGGCGCAGGCCCTCGGTGCGCAAGCCCAGCGCGCAGGCCTGCAGCCCGGCGGCGTTCACCACCGTGCTGGCCCTCAACGTCGTGCCATCCTCGGCCTGCACCACCCAGCCGTTGCCATCACGCTCCAAGCGGTCGACAGCGCTGTGGCAGACCACCATGCCGCCGGCGTTTTCCAGATCGCCCTGCAGGCTCAGCATCAGGCCGTGGCTGTCCACGATGCCGGTGGACGGCGAATGCACCGCGGCTCGGCATTCGAGGGCCGGCTCCATCGCACGCGCCTGTTCCCACGTGAGCAGCTGCAGGTCATGAACCCCGTTGGCACGCGCCTTGTCGACGATGGCCGGCAGCGCTGCTGCCTGCGAAGGCGTGTTCGCCACGATCAGCTTGCCGCAGCGGCGGTGCTCCACACCCCGTTCGGCGCAGTAGGCGTAGAGCATGGCCTTGCCGCGCACACACAGCCGGGCCTTGAGCGAGCCGCTGGGGTAGTAGATGCCGGCATGGATGACCTCGCTGTTGCGCGAACTCGTGCCCTGGCCAATGGCGGCCTCCCGCTCGAGCACCAGCACCTCGCGCCCCGCCAGGGCCAGCGCACGCGCCACCGCCAGGCCCACCACCCCGGCCCCCACCACCACCACATCCACCTGTTCCAAGCTGTCACTCCTTGGTGCCACACGCACCCGTTACAGTCTCATTCTGCGTGCCGCAGGCACCGTTTCCATCCGCAAACACCACAGGGGATGCCTTCATGATCTTCGTCACCGGCGGCGCCGGCTACATCGGTTCACACACCTGCCTCGAACTGCTGCAGGCCGGCCACGAGGTCACCGTCTACGACAACTTCTGCAACTCGCACCGCGAATCGCTGGCCCGCGTCGAACACATCACCGGCAAGAGCGTCCGCATCATCGAAGGTGACATCCGCGACGGCGCCGCGTTGCAGGCAGCCCTGCGCGAGGCCAATCCCACGGCTGTGGTGCACTTCGCCGGTCTCAAGGCGGTGGGTGAGTCGGTGCAGCAGCCGCTGCGCTACTACGACAACAACGTGGTGGGCACGGTGCGCCTGCTCGAAGCCATGGAAGCCACGGGTGTCAGAAGCATCGTGTTCAGTTCCTCGGCCACCGTCTACGGCGATCCGCAGAAGCTGCCACTGACCGAAGACCACCCGTTGTCGGCCACCAACCCCTACGGCCAGACCAAGCTGGTGATCGAGCACATGCTGCGCGAGCTGCACCGCAGCAACCCGGCCTGGCGGGTGGCCATCCTGCGCTACTTCAACCCGGCAGGGGCCCACGCCAGCGGGCAGATCGGCGAAGACCCCCAGGGCATCCCCAACAACCTCATGCCCTATGTCACGCAGGTCGCCATCGGCCAGCGCGAATTCCTCAACGTCTGGGGCGGCGACTACCCCACGCCCGACGGCACCGGTGTGCGCGACTACATCCACGTGGTCGATCTGGCCCTGGGTCACCTGCGGGCGCTGGAATACCTGGCCGGTCACGAGGGCTGCACCGAAGTCAACCTGGGCACTGGCAAGGGCTACAGCGTGCTGGACATCGTCAAGGCGGTGTCCGCGGCCTGCGGACGCGACATTCCGTACCGCATCGCCGAGCGCCGTGCCGGCGACGTGGCCGCCTGCTACGCCGAACCCGACAAGGCCCGGGAGACGCTGGGTTGGGTGGCCGAGCGCGGCCTGCAGCAAATGTGTGAAGACGCCTGGCGCTGGCAATCGGCCAATCCCAAGGGCTACCGCTGAACCGCCCCTCATACAATCGACGGCTGTCTTCGTCCCAACCGCATCCCTGGAAGCTCCCATGTCTCTTTTCTCCGCCGTCGAAATGGCCCCCCGCGACCCGATCCTGGGTCTGAACGAGCAATTTGCCGCCGATACCAACCCCTCCAAGGTCAACCTGGGCGTGGGTGTGTACTTTGACGACAACGGCAAACTGCCCCTGCTGCAGTGTGTTCAAGCGGCCGAGAAGGCCATGATGGACAAGCCCACGGCCCGCGGTTACCTGCCTATCGACGGCATCGCCGCCTACGACGCCGCCGTCAAGGGCCTGGTCTTCGGCGCCGACTCCGACGTCGTCAAATCCGGCCGCGTCGCCACGGTGCAGGCCATCGGCGGCACCGGCGGCCTGAAGATTGGCGCAGACTTCCTCAAGAAGGTCAGCCCCAACGCTACCGTGCTGATCTCCGACCCGAGCTGGGAAAACCACCGCGCGCTGTTCACCAACGCCGGCTTCACCGTCGACACCTATCCCTATTTCGACCAGAGCGCCAACGGCGGCCTGGGAGGCATCAACTTCGACGGCATGCTCGCCAAGCTGAACGCCGCCGCCGAAGGCACCATCGTGCTGCTGCACGCCTGCTGCCACAACCCCACCGGCTACGACATCACCCCCGCCCAGTGGGACCAGGTGATCGCTGTGGTGAAGGCCCGCAACCTGACCGCTTTCCTGGACATGGCCTACCAGGGTTTCGGCTACGGCATCGCCGAAGACGGCGCCGTGATCGCCAAGTTCGTGGCCGCCGGCCTGAACATCTTCGTCTCCACCAGCTTCTCCAAGAGCTTCAGCCTCTACGGCGAACGCGTCGGCGCCCTGAGCGTGGTGGGCAGCAGCAAGGAAGAGACCGACCGCGTTCTGTCCCAGCTCAAGATCGCGATCCGCACCAACTACTCCAACCCCCCGACCCACGGTGGCGCCATCGTGGCCGCCGTGCTGGGCAACCCCGAGCTGCGTGCTTTGTGGGAAAAGGAACTGGGCGAGATGCGCGTGCGCATCAAGGCCATGCGCCAGAAGCTGGTCGACGGCCTGAAAGCCGCCGGCGTGACCAAGGACATGTCCTTCATCACCACCCAGATCGGCATGTTCAGCTACTCGGGCTTGAGCAAGGACCAGATGGTGCGCCTGCGCACCGAGTTCGGCGTGTATGGCACCGACACTGGCCGCATGTGCGTGGCCGCCTTGAACAGCAAAAACATCGACTACGTCTGCCAGGCGATCGCCAAGGTGATCTGACACCGCACGAAGCCAACGAAAAAGCCGCTCCCCGAGCGGCTTTTTCACGTCCGTGCAACCAACCTGTGGAAGCTTTCACCAAAGTGACAAATGTCCAGGTTTATTAAGTGTTTTCACTCTCAACGGATGAGACACAAGCTGTTATATTGCACTGCAACATAACCACATCCTGCGCCATGCTGTACCAGTTTTACGAAACCCAGCGCTCGCTCATGGAGCCGCTGTCCGACCTCGCCGAGGTGGCGTCCAAGATGTTCAACAACCCGGCGCTGCCTCTGGGCCATTTCCCCATGGCGCAACGGGTGTCGGCGGTCTACGACCTGATCCACCGCCTGGGCAAGGATTACGAGAAACCGGTGTTCGACATCCCCACGGTGAACGTGGACGGGGTGGACGTGGCGATTTTCGAGCGGGTGGAAATCGACAAGCCTTTCTGCGAGCTGCGCCGGTTCAAACGCTTCTCGGACGACACCGCCACGCTCGCCAAGCTCAAGGGCCAGCCCGTGGTGCTGGTGGTGGCCCCCCTGTCCGGCCACTACGCCACGCTGCTGCGCGACACGGTGCGCACCATGCTCAAGGACCACAAGGTCTACATCACCGACTGGAAGAACGCCCGCCTGGTGCCGCTGTCGGAAGGCGAGTTCCACCTTGACGACTACGTCAACTATGTGCAGGAGTTCATCCGCTACCTGCAGAAGACCTACGGCAACTGCCACGTGATGAGCGTGTGCCAGCCCACCGTGCCGGTGCTGGCGGCCGTGTCGCTGATGGCCAGCCGTGGCGAGACCACGCCGCTGTCCATGACCATGATGGGCGGTCCGATCGACGCCACCAAGTCGCCGACCGCCGTGAACAACCTGGCCACCCAGCGCAGCCACGCCTGGTTCGAAAACAACGTCATCTACCGTGTGCCGGACAAGTTCCCTGGCGCCGGTCGCCGCGTGTACCCGGGCTTCATGCAGCACGCGGGCTTTGTGGCCATGAACCCCGACCGCCACGCCAGCAGCCACTACGATTACTTCCAGGATCTGATCAAGGGCGACAACGAAAGCGCCGAGGCCCACCGCAAGTTCTACGACGAGTACAACGCGGTGCTCGACATGGACGCCGATTACTACCTGGAAACCATCTACACCGTGTTCCAGGAGTTCCGCCTGGTCAAGGGCACCTGGGATGTCAGAAGCGAGAAGGGCAAGGTCGAGCGGGTACGCCCCGAGGACATCCACACCACCGGGCTGCTCACCGTCGAGGGTGAACTGGACGACATCTCGGGTTCCGGTCAGACGGCCGCCGCACACGACCTGTGTGCCGGCATCCCGGCCAAGCACCGGATGCACTACGAGGCCAAGGGCGCCGGTCACTACGGGATCTTCAGTGGTCGCCGCTGGCGCGAGATGGTGTATCCGGTGGTCAAGAACTTCATCGCGGCCCATCAGCCGCCGGCTGAGGCGACCAGCCCGTTCGCGCCTGTCCTGGCCAAGCCTGCCGCGGCAGCCCCACGCCGGGCGCCCGCGCGCAAGGCCGCCGCACCGGCCAAGACCACCGTGGCCGCCAAGAAAGCTTCCACGGCTGCACGCAACAGAAAAGGCTGATGCCGCCCTGGAGGCGGCGATGATGGCGGCATGAACGAACTCGCCAGGCGCATTGACGCCGCCCTGCCCCAGACCCAGTGCACCCGCTGCGGTTACCCGGACTGCGCGGCCTATGCGCAGGCCATTGCCCAGGGGGAAGCGGCCATCAACCAGTGCCCACCGGGCGGGACGGAAGGCATCGTCCGACTGGCCGCCCTCACGGGCCAGGCCACCGCGCCGCTGAACCCGGCCAACGGCATCGAAGGCCCCCTGACCCTGGCCGTGATCGACGAAGACTGGTGCATCGGCTGCACCCTGTGCATCAAGGCCTGCCCGACCGACGCCATTGTCGGCACCCACAAGCGCATGCACACCGTGATCGAGCCGTATTGCACCGGCTGCGAACTCTGCATACCGGTCTGCCCAGTGGATTGCATTTCGCTGGAGATCGTCAGCGGCGAGCGCACGGGTTGGGAGGCATGGACACCCGAGCAGGCAACACAGGCCCGCTCACGCTACGACGCGCGGCGCGAGCGTCTGAAGCGCGAGGAGCGTGAGCACGATGCTGTGCTGGAGGCCAAAGCGCGCATGAAGTTTGCCGATCTGGAGGCGCACTCCCTGCACACCGACCCGGCGGTGCTGGACAAGAAACGCGCCGTGATCGAAGCAGCCCTGGCCCGCGCCAAGGCCAAGCGGGAAGCCCGACAGGACTGAGCCGGCGGGCCGATGGTCAGGCCTGCACCATGGACTTGTAGACGCCGCAGCCGACGTACAGGTCGTCCACCTTGACCACGTAGGACATCTTGGTCTGGATCTTGCCATTGGCGGGGTTGGTGATGTCGTATTCCACCCAGCCCGGCTCGGACTCGGCCTGGGCCACGATGGACTCCAGCAGGGCCTGACCGTCCACGCCCGGAATGTCCTGCACCCGCGACCCCACTTTCTCCGGCTTGCCACCAAATGACCGGTAGCTGCCGGCGCGGTCGAGCGCGAACACGTACATGTCCCGGTCGAAGAAGCCCTGGGCAACGGCCGTCAGGTCGGCGACAAAAGCCTCCCGACCCACGCGCTGGCGGTGCTGCAGGGCGCGCGCCACCAAGGCCATGGCTTCTTCCGCCGTGCCCTGCTGAAGCTGGAAGGACGACACCGCCTGCGACAGGTGGGCCGCACGGTGTTCCAGCAGATTGGCCTGGTGCACCGCCCGTTCGACCATCTGTGCGTTGCGCTGCGTGATCTGGTCCAACTGCGCGACGGCGGACGAGATCTCGGTCAGGCCGCTGCTCTGTTCGGCGCTGGCTGCCGAGATCAGCGACATGTTGGACGCCACACCCCGCACGCCGTTCACGATTTGCTGCATGGTGCTGCCGGCCGAGCGTATTTGGGTCACGCTGCCGGCGACCTGCTGGCCCGAGGTCTCGATGAGCTGGCGGATCTCCTTGGCCGACGCCGCCGAGCGCTGGGCCAGCGAACGCACTTCGCTGGCCACCACGGCAAAGCCACGGCCCTGCTCACCGGCGCGAGCCGCCTCCACAGCGGCGTTGAGCGCCAGAATGTTGGTCTGGAAGGCCAGGCTGTCGATCACGCCGATGATTTCGTTCATCTGCTGCGCGCTCTTCTGAATCCCTTCCACCGAAGCCACCGCGGCGTGCATGGACTGGGCGCCCGATTCGGCCATGTCGCGCACTTTGGCGGCCTGGGTGTCGGAGTCGCCTGCGGTCTCGGCGTTCTGGTGCACCGTGCTGGAAAGCTCCTGCACGCTGGCGGCCGTCTGTTCCAGGTTCGCGGCCTGCTGCTCGGTGCGGTCGGCCAGATCCCGGTTGCCCGCCGCCAGGTTCTTGCCCGAAAACGCCACCAGGGCGGAGTTGCTGCGCACCTCGGCCACCATGGATGACAGGTTGGCATTCATCTGCTCGAGCAGTTCGGCCATTTCAGCGAGCTCATCACGCCCGCGAACCCTCACGTGCGCCCTCAGGTTCCCGGTGGAGGTCTCTCGCATCACACCAATGGCGTGACGGAAGTCGATCACAAAGCTGAAGTAGAACGACAGCATCAGGTAGCAGACCGCGGCCAGCCCGGCGGCCACCGCCAGCAGGGTCATGGTCCGCACCCGCTGCTCACTGGCCACCCGTTGCTGCAAACGCTCGTCCAGCGCCTGCTGGACCGCGTTCTGGTAGGCGGCCACGGCGTTCAAAGCCTCTGTGCCGGCTGCGAAATAGGCCACCGCGTCCTGACCACCCTGTTCGCCCAATGCCAGGTCGGCACTGCGCAGGAAGCCTTGGACAGCCCGGGCCGTCTGCTCGCCCTGCAAACCCTCCACCCCGTACTTGTCGGTGAATCGACGCAGGCCCAACACCTCGTCGGTGGATGCTCGCGCATCGGCCAGCAACCCCACGACCCGCGTGACCGCACGCGGATCGCGGTCTGCCTGCGCCAGCAGGCCGGCCCCGAGACCTCTGGCCTGCGCCAGCAACTCGGCCCAGCGTGGAATGTGGCTCACGCTCATGTCCATGAGGAAATAGCTGGCCGGGTCGGGATCGAACAGCAGATTGGAACGTTCGGCTGCGGTGTAGATGAAGCGACGCACATCGCTGATCATCCCGCTGTGCCTGGCAAAGGAGTCCGGGGGGGTGGATTGCTCGGTGCCCGGCAGGCTCTTGAGCGCCTGACTCAGCGCCACCCACTCGGCGTCCAGGCCGAAATCCGGGCGCTCGGCCAACTGAACCTGCACAGCATCCACCTGCGTCTGCAGCTTTTGCCGGGTCTCCTGCAGCGCAGTACGGACACTGGTATCGCCCGAGAGCAGCATGTTGGTCTGCCCCCGATGCTTCTGAACCTCGGTGATCACCGCGCTGAGGGACTGCACCAGACGGGAGCCGCTCACCTCGGCGTCGGTGAAACGGATCGACTCGTTGACGCGCTGTACCAGCAACACGCTGATGACCAGCAGCGGCACAAACAGCACCATGGCCAGAACCCCCAGCTTGGTGGGCAGACGCAGTTGGCGCATCAGGTGTACGCCGAGGCGCATGGGCTTCAAGAACAACATTCGCAGGCTCTCCAGGCGTTCAGATTTCCACGGTATCGGCCAGAGAAGGGCTGGGCTTGAACCCACGGTCATCAGGGGCTTTCCCAGGACGGCCGCCTTCAATGCACGGCGCGGATACCGGACTGACGGGACTCGAAGTGGCGAAACAGCTGTACCGCCAGCAGGCGCAGGCTGTCGTCGGCCAGGTTGTGCGCATCCTTGAGCTGCTGCAGGGCGTAACGGCGATCGCACATCATCAGGGCCCGGCTGACACACATGCCGTGACCGGCCATGCGCAAGGTGAAGGCTTCCAGCAGTTCCGGCGGCCAGGGCATGGCCAGTTCCCGCTCGCGCCAGGACTGTGGTGCGCGCTCCCAGCGCTCGTCACCCTGCGACAGCAGGTCGGGCAACGGCTTTCCGGTGGGGAAGGCGGGGGACGGGGAAGGGTTGTTCATCACACTCTCCTGGATCGGCAGCAGGCACTGGGGAAGGATGGACCGAGCTTAGGGACTCGACTTGCAGACCAGCACCCGAAAAGCGGCGAAAAAACCGGCCAGCCCTGGGTTTTTCGGCGGCACTGGGCACAATCTGAGGATGCAAGCCCCCACCCGTCTGCTCAAATTCACCGCCCGTCCCGAGGGCTCGCCCGATACCGACCGTCCGCGTCCGGAGCGCCTGATCCGGGGCAACCCGTTGCGGGAAACCTGGAACCACATCGACGAGGCTTTGCCGGCCGGCCAGGTGTTCTGCGGCGTCTGGCGCTGCGAGCCCGGCCACTGGCGCATCGCCATGGGCCCGACCGAGCGCGAACTGTTCACCGTGCTCCAAGGGCGCTGCCGGGTGCACGACGCGATGGGTGGCTTTGAAGAGGCCGGTCCCGGTGAGGGCATCTACATCCCGCCCGGCTTTGAAGGCGCGTTCGAGGTGCTGGAGCAGCTCACCAAGACCTACATGATCTGCGAGTGAGTCCCTCGCTCGCGCAAAAAACCCCGCAGGGCTTGCGCCCGGCGGGGTCTGTCTCCTCGGCTCCGTGTCGGTTTATGCGGGCTGAGCGGCCAGCTTCGCGAAGGCCTGCACCACCTCGGGCGGCGCCTGCACCAGTTCGATCAGCACGCCCTCACCCGCGATCGGAAACTCTTCGTTGGCCTTGGGGTGCAGGAAGGTGATGTCGAACCCGGCAGCGCCCTTGCGGATGCCGCCCGGCGCGAAGCGCACGCCGTTGGCTGTGAGCCATTCCACCGCGACCGGCAGGTCGTCGATCCAGAGGCCGATGTGGTTGAGCGGTGTGGCGTGAACCGCCGGCTTCTTCTCGGGGTCCATGGGCTGCATCAGGTCGACCTCAACCTTGAACGGACCGCTGCCGATGGCGCAGATGTCTTCGTCCACGTTCTCGCGCTCGCTCTGGAAGGTACCGGTCTTCTCCAGACCCAGCATGTCCACCCACAGCGTCTGCAGACGCAGCTTGTCCGGACCGCCGATGGCAATCTGCTGCACACCGAGCACCTTGAAGGGACGTGGCGAGCCTCGACGATCCGGCGCCGGGCCGCCCCCAGCCGGATCAGCCCCCTCGGGGGGCAGCGACCCGCGCAGCGGTGGAGCGTGGGGGCCGCTCATTTCTCGAACTCCACGATCGGCTGATCGACCACCAAAGACTCGCCCTTGGCCGCCAGCACCTTGGCCACCACACCGTCGGCCGCGGCGAACAGCACGTTCTCCATCTTCATGGCTTCGATGACGGCCACGCGCTCGCCGGCCTGCACCTTCTGGCCAACCTGCACCGCCACATCGACCAGCAGGCCCGGCATCGGCGAGAGCACGTATTTGCTCATGTCCGGCGGCGCCTTGAACGGCATGAGCTGGTGCAGCTCGGCCATGCGCGGCGACATCACCATGGTTTCCAGCTTGGTGCCGTTGTGCTGCACCACCAGGGCCAGCGGGTTGCGCGGCGAGCCACGCTCCATCTGGGCGGTGAAGGGCTGGCCGTTGACCTCGCCGGCGATGACGATGTCGTTCAGGCGTGAGGGCGAGCTGATCTTGTAGCGCTTCTCGCCGACCTGCACGGAGGCGTAGCCGGTCTCACCGACGAACTCGTCCACGTGCACCGCGGTGTACTTGTGCTGACCATCAGCAGCAAGGCTGACCACCACGTAGTCCTTTCCCACCTTGACGCCGTAGCCCGGCAACTGGCCGGAGATGCCGGTGGCGCGTTCGCGGCTCTTGCGGCGCACGAAGGCGGCCAGCGCGACCAGGAAATCCGGGTCGCTGTGCGGCACGTCTTCAGCGCGGAAGCCATGGGCGTAGTGCTGGGCGATGAAGCCGGTGTTGAAGTTGCCCGATACGAAGTCGGGGTGGGCCAGCAGCGCTGCCTGGAACGGGATGTTGCTGTTGATGCCGCGGATCACGAAGCCGTTGAGGGCTTCGCGCATCTTGGCAATGGCATCGTTGCGGTCCTTGCCGTGCACGATGAGCTTGGCGATCATCGAGTCGTAGTACATCGGGATCTCGCCGCCGTCGTACACGCCGGTGTCCACGCGCACACCGTGCTTGTGGGCCGTATCGGCCTGCCACATGGTTTCCTTCGGCGGGTCGAAACGCACCAGGCGGCCGGTGGACGGCAGGAAGTTGCGGAACGGGTCCTCGGCGTTGATGCGGCACTCCATGGCCCAGCCATCGCGCTTGACGTCGGCTTGCGTCAGCGGCAGCTTTTCGCCGGCCGCCACGCGGATCATCAGCTCCACCAGGTCCAGGCCGGTGATGCACTCGGTCACCGGGTGCTCCACCTGCAGGCGGGTGTTCATTTCCAGGAAGTAGAAGTCCTGGTCCTTGCCGACCACGAACTCCACCGTGCCGGCCGACTGGTACTTCACCGCCTTGGCCAGGGCCACGGCCTGCTCACCCATGGCCTTGCGGGTGGCGTCGCTGATGAAGGGCGATGGCGCTTCCTCGATCACCTTCTGGTGGCGGCGCTGGATCGAGCACTCGCGTTCGTTCAGGTAGATCACGTTGCCGTGGCTGTCGCCGACGATCTGGATCTCGATGTGGCGCGGCTGCTCGACGAACTTCTCGATGAAGATGCGGTCGTCGCCGAAGCTGTTGCGCGCTTCGTTCTGGCAGGCCGTGAAGCCTTCGAGCGCTTCCTTGTCGTTGAAGGCCACGCGCAGGCCCTTGCCGCCGCCGCCGGCCGAGGCCTTGATCATCACCGGGTAGCCGATGCCCTTGGCGATCTCAACCGCCTTGGCGGCCGACTCGATGGCATCGTTGTACCCGGGAATGGTGTTGACCTTGGCTTCGTTGGCCAGCTTCTTGGACGCGATCTTGTCGCCCATGGCCGCGATGGAGAAGTGGCGCGGGCCGATGAAGGCGATGCCTTCGTCTTCACAGCGCTTGGCGAAGGCCTCGTTCTCCGACAGGAAGCCGTAGCCGGGGTGAACCGCCTCGGCGCCGGTGGCCTTGCAGGCCGCGATGATCTTGTCGGCCACCAGATACGACTCGCGCGAAGGCGCCGGGCCGAGCAGCACGGCCTCATCGGCCAGGCTCACGTGGCGCGCTTCCTTGTCGGCCTCGGAGTAAACGGCCACGGTGGCGATGCCCATCTTGCGGGCGGTGGCGATGACGCGGCAGGCGATCTCGCCGCGGTTTGCAATCAGGATTTTCTTGAACATGTTGTTTTCTCCTCGGGCGATCAGAGCGGGATGTTGCCGTGCTTGCGCCAGGGGTTCTCGATCTTCTTGTCTTTCAACATCACGAGACTGCGGCAGATGCGCTTGCGGGTCTCCGACGGCAGGATCACGTCGTCGATGAAGCCGCGCGCGCCGGCCACGAAGGGGTTGGCAAAGCGGGCCTTGTACTCGGCCTCGCGCTCGGCCAGCTTGGCCGGGTCTTTCTTCTCTTCACGGAAGATGATCTCCACCGCGCCCTTGGCGCCCATCACCGCGATCTCGGCGTTGGGCCAGGCGAAGTTGACGTCGCCGCGCAGGTGCTTGGAGGCCATCACGTCGTAGGCGCCGCCGTAGGCCTTGCGGGTGATCACGGTGATCTTGGGCACGGTGCACTCGGCGTACGCATAGAGCAGCTTGGCGCCGTGCTTGATGATGCCGCCGTACTCCTGGCTGGTGCCGGGCATGAAGCCGGGCACGTCGACGAAGGTGATGACGGGGATGTTGAACGCGTCGCAGAAGCGCACGAAACGCGCGGCCTTGATCGAACTCTTGATGTCCAGGCAACCGGCCAGCACCAGCGGCTGGTTGGCCACGATGCCCACCGTCTGGCCATCCATGCGGGCGAAGCCGATCAGGATGTTCTTGGCGTAGTCGGGCTGGATCTCGAAGAAGTCGCCGTCGTCGACCGTCTTGAGGATCAGCTCCTTCATGTCGTACGGCTTGTTCGGATTTTCCGGCACCAGCGTGTCCAGGCTCTTGTCCATGCGGTCGATCGGGTCGCCGCTGGGGCGCACGGGCGCCTTTTCCTTGTTGTTGAGCGGCAGGTAGTTGTAGAGGCGGCGCAGCATCAGCAGCGCTTCCACATCGTTCTCGAAGGCCAGGTCGGCCACGCCGCTCTTGGTGGTGTGCGTCACGGCGCCGCCCAGTTCCTCGGCGGTCACTTCTTCGTGCGTCACGGTCTTCACCACTTCAGGCCCGGTCACGAACATGTAGGAGCTGTCCTTGACCATGAAGATGAAGTCGGTCATGGCGGGCGAATACACCGCGCCACCGGCCGAGGGGCCCATGATCATGCTGATCTGCGGGACAACGCCCGACGCCATCACGTTGCGCTGGAACACCTCGGCGTAACCGCCGAGCGAGGCCACGCCTTCCTGGATACGGGCGCCGCCCGAATCGTTGAGGCCGATCACCGGCGCGCCGACCTTCATGGCCTGGTCCATGATCTTGCAGATCTTCTCGGCGTGCGCCTCCGACAGGGCGCCGCCGAAGACGGTGAAGTCCTGGCTGAAGACGAACACGAGGCGGCCGTTGATCATGCCGTAGCCGGTGACCACGCCGTCGCCGGGGATCTTCTGGTCCTGCATGCCGAAGTCCACACAGCGGTGTTCCACGAACATGTCCCACTCTTCGAAGGTGCCTTCGTCGAGCAGCACTTCCAGGCGCTCACGCGCTGTCAGCTTGCCCTTGCTGTGCTGGGCGGCGATGCGCTTCTCGCCGCCGCCCAGGCGCGCCGCGGCGCGCTTCTTTTCCAGTTGGTCCAGGATGTCTTGCATGGTGGTGGTCTCCGGTGAAAACGATGGATTCAGTCGAACTGCTCAAGCAGTAGGCGGGCCGCGGTCGAGGCAGGGAGCAGCCCGTCGAGCACGGCGCGCGTGGTGGATTCAAGCGACTCGCGCACCTGCGGGTGTTCGCGAAAACGTTGTTTGAGGCCGGCGTCGATGCGTTCCCACATCCAGGCCGTGGCCTGATGCTGGCGGCGCGCCGCCAGACGCCCGTTGGCGGTCTGCAGGCGTTTGAACTCGCTCACAGCCGACCAGAAAGTGTCCACGCCCTGTCCGTGCAGCGCACTGATCTGGATCACCTGCGGGTGCCAGATGGCCTGGTCGTGGTGCATGTGGTCCGGGTTGCCGTGCAGCCCGAGCAGACGCAGCGAGGACATGATCTGCGCGCGCGCGCGGGTGGCGGCGTCGGGGTCGATGTCGGCCTTGTTGATGACCACCAGGTCGGCCAGTTCCATCACACCCTTCTTGATCGCCTGCAGGTCGTCGCCGGCGTTGGGCAGCTGCAGCAGGCAGAACATGTCGGTCATGCCGTGCACGGACGTCTCGCTCTGGCCCACGCCCACGGTTTCGACGATCACCACGTCGTAGCCCGCCGCCTCGCAGACCAGCATGGCCTCGCGGGTCTTTTCGGCCACGCCACCCAGCGTGCCGCTGGAAGGACTCGGCCGGATGTAGGCCTTCTCGTGCACCGACAGCTGCTCCATGCGCGTCTTGTCGCCCAGGATGGAGCCGCCCGACACCGACGACGAGGGATCGACCGCCAGCACCGCCACGCGGTGACCAAGGCCGATCAGGTACAGGCCCAGCGCCTCGATGAAGGTGCTCTTGCCCACGCCGGGCACACCGCTGATGCCCAGCCGGAACGCGCCACCGGTGTGCGGCAGCAGCCCGGTCAGCAAGGCATCGGCCTGCTGGCGGTGGTCGGGGCGGGTGGACTCCAGCAGCGTGATGGCCTTGGCCATCGCGCGGCGCTGAACCGTCGGCGCACCGCCGACGATGCCCGCCTGGATCTGGTCTGGGGTCACAGAGGCTTCCGGACGGTCAGGCGGCGCCGACCGCTTTCTTGATCTGCTCCAGCACGTCTTTGGCGCTGGCCGGGATCGGGGTGCCGGGGCCGTACACGCCCTTGACACCCGCTTCGTAAAGCATGTCGTAGTCCTGGCGCGGGATCACGCCGCCCACGAACACCACGATGTCGTCGGCGCCCTG
>CAZJZD010000002.1:0-180796 GCA_964550405.1 uncultured Hydrogenophaga sp.
CTGGGTGCGTCCCCCCGCGCAGCAGGGGGGAAGCCGCGTCAGCGGCGCAGGGGGGAAATCCGAATTCAGGGGGGAGAATACGGGTATGCACCCGAAAGCCCTGCTGGACGAAAGCGCCAGCCTCATCGAAAAAGTCTTCAAGTT
The DNA here is from genome assembly GCA_964550405.1 of uncultured Hydrogenophaga sp. GTDB lineage: Bacteria > Pseudomonadota > Gammaproteobacteria > Burkholderiales > Burkholderiaceae_C > Hydrogenophaga. The sequence continues at coordinate 145 of CAZJZD010000002.1, forward strand.
CGACCACCCGGCCGATGCCGTGGTCGCGCGCCATTTCCGCGAGAACAAGTCGCTCGGTCCGCGCGAGCGGGCCACCCTGTCGGACACGGTCTTCGCCGTGCTTCGCGAGCGACTGCGCTACGAATCGCTGGCCCGTTCGGGCAGTGGTTCCAAGTGGCGGCGCTTGGCCATCCTCGGTTTTCCGGGGGACCGTGATTTCCTAAAGAGCGCGCTGACCGAACCCGAAAAAACCTGGCTGGACGCCTGCGACAAGGTTGCCGACGCCGACCTGATGGCACCGCACCGCCACAACCTGCCCGAGTGGCTGGCCGTGGCCCTGCGCGAGCAGGTCGGTGACGGGTTCGACGCGCTGGCCGCCAGCTTGCTGCAGCCCGCGCCGCTGGACCTGCGCGTGAACGTGCTGAAGAAAAAACGCGACGCGGTGCTGGCCGAGATCCGGTCTGCCGGTCTGAGCGCCGAGCCGACGGCCCATTCCCCTCTGGGTATCCGACTGCAGGGCAAGCCCAACCTGTCCAAGTTGCCCGCTTTTGCCAGCGGCGATGTCGAGGTGCAGGACGAAGGCTCGCAGTTGCTGGCCTTGCTGCTGGCGCCCAAGCGGGGCGAGATGGTGGCCGATTTCTGTGCCGGCGCCGGCGGCAAGACGCTGGCACTGGGCGCGGCCATGAAGAACACCGGCCGGCTTTACGCCTTCGACACCTCGGCGCACCGGCTCGACGCCATCAAGCCGCGGCTGGCGCGCAGCGGCCTGTCCAACGTGCACCCGGTGGCCATCGCGCATGAGCGCGATGAGCGCATCAAGCGCCTGGCTGGCAAGCTCGACCGCGTGCTGGTCGATGCGCCGTGCTCCGGCCTGGGCACGCTGCGCCGCAGCCCGGATCTGAAGTGGCGCCAGACGCCCGAAACCGTGGCGGTGCAGGCCGAGCTGCAGCAGCGCATCCTGGCCAGTGCAGCGCGGCTGCTCAAACCCGGCGGACGGCTGGTCTACGCCACCTGCAGCCTGCTGCCGCAGGAAAACGAGGCGGTGGCCGACGCCTTCGGCGCCGGGCACCGGGATTTCGAGCCGGTCCCGGTGGCGCAGCTGCTGACCGAGGCGCATGTGGCCGATCCGTTGGCGTTGTGCCGGGGCGAGGGCGGCCGTTTCCTGCGTCTGTGGCCGCATCAGCACGGCACCGACGGTTTCTTCGCCGCCGCCTGGCAGAAGAAGGCCTGAAAAACGTGACGGAAAGGCCCGGTTTTCAGGGTCTTTCCGGAGGGTCTCACCTGGGCAACGCCATTGGTGAAAACAGGGTGCGGCCGTAAAATTGTCGTTCTACACGTGCCCGCCGGACACCGAGCCGGGCCACTTCCCCGCCGTCGTTGGGCGAACTTGCTAGGAACCGAATGAATTCATCCGATACCGTGATCTCCACTTTGTGGAACGGTCTGGTCTCCTTTCTCGACCAGGGTCTGACCGGCGCCAGCTGGTGGCAGACCATCCTCGTGGCCCTGGTGCTGACGCACATCACCATCGCCAGCGTCACCATCTATCTGCACCGCCATTCGGCGCACCGGGCACTGGACCTGCATCCGGTCGTATCGCACTTCTTCCGTTTCTGGCTCTGGCTGACCACCGGCATGGTGACCAAGGAATGGACCGCCATCCACCGCAAGCACCACGCCAAGTGTGAGCGTGAAGGCGACCCGCACAGTCCGGTGGTGTTCGGCATCAAGAAGGTGTTCTTCGAAGGCAGCGAGCTCTACCGTGCCGAGGCCAAGAACCAGGAAACCCTGGACCGCTTCGGCCACAACACACCGGACGACTGGATCGAGCGCCACCTCTACACCCGTCACTCGGCGCTGGGTGTGTCCATCATGCTGATCCTGGACGTGGCCCTGTTCGGTGCACTGGGCCTGACCGTCTGGGCGATCCAGATGGCCTGGATTCCGGTGACCGCCGCCGGCATCATCAACGGGATCGGTCACTGGTGGGGTTACCGCAACTTCGAAGCGCAGGACGCCAGCACCAACGTCAGCCCCTGGGGCATCCTGATCGGCGGTGAAGAGCTGCACAACAACCACCACACCTACCCGACCTCGGCCAAGCTGTCGGTCAAGCCCTACGAGTTCGACATCGGCTGGCTGTATATCAGCGTGCTCCAGGGCCTGGGTCTGGCCACGGTCAAGAAGCTGCCGCCCAAGCTGGCCTTTGGCGATGTGAAGCCGGTGGCCGACGAAAAGACGCTGGAAGCCATCATCGCCAACCGCTACGAGGTCATGGCCGGTTTTGCGCGCGAACTGCGTGCCGCCTGCCAGCGCGAGCTGGACGGGGTGAAAGCCCGCAGCGCAGACACCGCCGTCCTGCAGGCCGCCCGCCGCTGGCTGCACCGCGATGACGACAAGGTGCCGGCGGACATCAAGCCTCAGCTGGCGTTGGCCCGTGCCGAGCACCCGGTGCTGGAAAAGATGGTCACCATGCGCGAAGAACTGCGCGCCCTGTGGACCGGCACGAACGCCACGCGCGAGCAACTGGCGGCCGATCTGCAAGCCTGGTGCCGCCGCGCCGAAGAGAGCGGGATTGCGGCTCTGCGCGACTTCTCCATTCAGCTGCGTTCCGCGCGCGCCTGATCAGGAAAGCCCCACTCGTGCCGGCAAGGGCGTGAGTGGGCAACAAAAAAGCCGCTGTGTTCACAGCGGCTTTTTTGTTGGGAGAACCAGGAATCAGGGCCGAATCACTTCAGCTTGATTTCCTTGTAGTCCACGTGCTTGCGAGCCTTCGGATCAAATTTCTTGATCAGCATCTTCTCGGGCGTGGTCTTCTTGTTCTTGGTGGTGGTGTAGAAGTGGCCGGTACCCGCAGTGGATTCCAGCTTGATCTTTTCGCGTCCGCCTTTGGTTGCCATGGTGTGTGCTCCTTAAGCCTGACCACGTGCGCGCAGGTCGGCGAGCACAGCGTCGATACCGTTCTTGTCGATCAGGCGCAGGGCAGCACCCGAGACGCGCAGACGAACCCAGCGGTTCTCGCTCTCGACCCAGAAACGGCGATATTGCAGGTTCGGCAGGAACCGGCGCTTGGTTTTGTTGTTGGCGTGGGAAACGTTGTTCCCGACCATGGGCTTCTTGCCCGTGACGTCGCAGACGCGTGCCATGAGGACACTCCGATTTCATCAAACGGCCGCTACCCGTGCGGTAGGGGCCTCACCTCGCCAGATAAGGGTGGCGGTAACCCGGAATTTGCAACGCACGGCCATAACGGCCAGGACGCAGCAAAGCCGAGCATTATAGCCCGCCATCGAAAGCTTGGCTACCGCCGGTCGGCCGGCGCCGCTCAGCCTTCGTTCTGTTCGAGGAAGCGCTGTGCGTCCAGCGCCGCCATGCAACCCGTGCCCGCGCTGGTGATGGCCTGACGGTAGATGTGGTCCTGCACGTCGCCGGCGGCAAAGACGCCGGGCACGCTGGTCATGGTGGCCATGCCGTTGTTGCCCATGCGGGTGACCAGGTAGCCGTCCTTCATGTCCAGCTGGCCCTTGAAAATCTCGGTGTTGGGGCTGTGGCCGATGGCGATGAAGCACCCCTTGACCGTCAGGTCTTCGGTGGCGCCGGTCTGCACATTCTTCAGGCGCACGCCGGTCACGCCCATGGGATCGCCCAGCACTTCGTCGAGCACGCTGTGCAGCTTGAGTTCGATCTTGCCTTCCTTCACCTTTTCCATCAGCTTGTCGATCATGATGGCTTCGGCCTTGAACGTGTCTCGGCGGTGGATCAGGCTGACCTTGCGTGCGATGTTGGACAGGTACAGCGCCTCTTCCACGGCGGTGTTGCCGCCACCGACCACGCCCACGTCCTGGCCACGGTAGAAGAAGCCGTCGCAGGTGGCACAGGCCGAAATGCCCTTGCCCATGAAGGCTTCTTCGGACGGCAGGCCCAGATATTTAGCCGAGGCGCCGGTGGCGATGATCAGCGCGTCGCAGCTGTACTCGCCGCTATCGCCTTTGAGCACGAAGGGGCGCTTGGACAGATCGACGGCGTTGATGTGGTCGAACACGATCTCGGTGTTGAAGCGTTCGGCGTGCTGCAGGAAGCGCTGCATCAGGTCCGGACCCTGCACGCCGTGCACATCGGCGGGCCAGTTGTCCACTTCGGTGGTGGTCATGAGCTGGCCACCCTGGGCGATGCCGGTGATCAGCACCGGGTTGAGGTTGGCGCGGGCGGCGTAGACGGCAGCGGTGTAGCCGGCCGGGCCGGAGCCGAGAATCAGGACTTTTGTATGCTTCATGGTGCATCCCCCCAGGCGGAAATCCGGGGCGGTGGTTTAGAGTAGGTGGTGGAGCCGAGGTGTCCGGCCGGTTCGCGGACATTGTAAGAAGGCGCGTCGCAACAGCTGTCTGACCAGAGGAAAAGCCGCATGTCCATTCTGTCCAATCTCGATCTGATCCGCCGGGTTCCCCTGTTTTCCACCCTGACGCAGGCGCAGGCCGAATCGGTGGCGGATGCGGTGGTCAAGCGGCGGTACAAACGCGGCGAGGTCATTGTCGAACAGGGCAAGAAGTCCAATTTCCTGGCCATCGTGCTGACCGGCCGTGCCCGTGTGGTCACCACCGACACGCGGGGGCGCGAGGTGATCCTGGCCACCATGAATCCGGGCGATTACGTGGGCGAGATGAGCCTGATCGACAACCAGCCGCACTCGGCCACGGTGCGGGCCGAGGTGCAGACCGATGTGCTGATCCTGGGGCGTCCCGAGTTCGCACGCTGCCTGCCCGAGAACACGTCCATGGCTTATGCGGTGATGAAGGGTCTGGTGCAGCGCCTGCGCCACGCCGATCGCAAGATCGAGTCGCTGGCATTGATGGATGTGTATGGCCGTGTGGCCCGCGCCCTGCTGGAGTTTGCGCAGCCGGACAAGGATGGCCAGCTGGTCATCCGCGACCGGGTGTCGCGCCAGGATGTGGCCAAGATGATCGGCGCTTCGCGCGAAATGGTCAGCCGTGTCATGAAGGACCTGGAGGACCGCGGCTTCATCGAGGTGACCGAGGACGGTTGCACCATCGTCAAGGACCGGCTCAACACCCTGGGCTGACGACGCGGTGACCGGCAACGGCCGGTTACATCGCGCTGGCCCGGTCGTGGGCAGGCCTTCGGGTAAGCTTGCCCGACGACGTTTAAGAGGCCCATGACCTATTCACTCAACACCCTCAACGCCGACCGGGCGAAGTCGTCCCCGGGCGGCGTTTCGCGTTTTGCGCAGGAGATCGGCCTGCTGCTCGGAGCCGCCGGGTTGCTGTTCTGGCTGCTGGCCCTGCTGAGCCATTCGATGGCCGATCCGGCCTGGAGCACCACCGGCACTCGACCCGAGACGGGCAACTGGGGCGGTCGCCTCGGTGCAACCGTGTCCGATGCGAGTTACTACCTGCTCGGGTTCTCGGTCTGGTGGCTTTTCCTGGCGGGGCTGCGGGCCTGGCTGTCGTCGCTGGCAGGCTGGATACGGGGACAGCAGGGAATTGAAACGGATGAGGTCGCTGCGGTCACTGGAGGCCGCTGGACGCACTTTCTGCACTCACGCAGCGCTTTCTGGCTGGGTGTCGTGGTGTTGCAGGTGAGCAGTGCGGTGCTGGAGTGGTCGCGTCTGTACCGCTTCGAGCTGGCCTTGCCAGGTCACGCCGGTGGCGTGCTCGGCCGCGCGTTGGGGCCACTGGCCGAGCGCTGGCTGGGCTTCAACGGCTCCACGCTGGTGATGCTGGTGCTGTTGCTGGCCTGCCTGCCGCTGGTGTTCCGTTTTTCCTGGGCGCATTGGGCCGAGCGGCTGGGCTTCTGGCTGGACGAGTGGTTTGAGAACCGGCGCGAAAAGCGTGAGGCGGTGGAAGACCAGCGTATCGGCGAGCAGGCCGCCCGCGAGCGCGAAGAGGTGGTGGCTGTCGAGCGCGAAGAAATCGAGGAACAGCACCCGGTGCCGGTGGTGATCGAGCCGACGGTGGTCGATGTCCCCAGGAGCGAACGCGTGGCCAAGGAACGCCAGAAGCCGCTCTTCATCGAGATGCCCGACAGCAAGCTGCCACAGGTGGACTTGCTCGACAGTGCGCCGACGCACCAGCAGGGCGTGGACGCGCAGACGCTGGAAATGACCAGCCGCCTGATCGAAAAGAAGCTCAAGGATTTCGGGGTCGAGGTCCGCGTGGTGGCGGCCGCGCCCGGCCCGGTGATCACGCGTTACGAAATTGAACCGGCCACAGGCGTCAAAGGCTCGCAGATCGTCAACCTCAGTCGCGACCTGGCGCGATCGCTCTCGCTGGTGTCGATCCGTGTGATCGAGACCATCCCCGGCAAGAACCTGATGGCGCTGGAACTGCCCAACGCCAAACGCCAGACCATCAAGCTCAGCGAGATCCTGGGTTCGCAGGTCTACAACGACGCCAAGAGCCTGCTGACCATGGGGCTGGGCAAGGACATCGCTGGCCTGCCGGTGGTGGCCGACCTGGCCAAGATGCCGCACTGCCTGGTGGCCGGTACCACCGGCTCGGGCAAGTCGGTGGGCATCAACGCCATGATCCTGTCGCTGCTGTACAAGGCCGACGCCAAGGACGTGCGCCTGCTGCTGATCGACCCGAAGATGCTGGAACTGAGCGTCTACGAGGGCATTCCGCACCTGCTGTGCCCGGTGGTGACCGACATGAAACAGGCGGCCAACGGCCTGAACTGGTGCGTGGCCGAGATGGAGAAGCGCTACAAGCTCATGAGCAAGATGGGCGTGCGCAACCTGGCGGGCTTCAACACCAAGATCGACGAGGCCAAGGCGCGCGGCGAGCACATCGGTAACCCGTTCAGCCTCACACCCGAGCAGCCCGAGCCGCTGGAGCGCCTGCCGCACATCGTGGTGGTGATCGACGAACTGGCCGACCTCATGATGGTGGTGGGCAAGAAGATCGAGGAGCTGATTGCCCGCCTGGCGCAGAAGGCCCGCGCCGCCGGCATCCACCTGATCCTGGCGACGCAGCGGCCCAGCGTGGACGTGATCACCGGGCTGATCAAGGCCAACATCCCGACCCGCATCTCCTTCCAGGTCAGCAGCAAGATCGACAGCCGGACCATCCTGGACCAGATGGGCGCCGAGAGCCTGCTGGGCATGGGCGACATGCTCTACATGCCCTCGGGTACGGGTTTCCCGATCCGGGTTCACGGCGCCTTTGTCAGCGACGACGAGGTGCACCGCGTGGCGTCCTACCTGAAAGAGCAGTACGGCGAACCCAACTACATCGACGGTGTTCTGGAGTCGGCGGCCGGCGACGGTGAAGGCGGTGACATCTTCGGTGAAGGCGGGGGCGAGGGCGGCGAGAAGGACCCGCTGTACGACCAGGCCGTGGCCATCGTGCTGCAGGACCGCAAGGCCAGCATCTCCTACGTGCAGCGCAAGCTCAAGATTGGCTACAACCGCGCCGCTCGTCTGTTGGAGGACATGGAGAACGCCGGTCTGGTGAGTGCGCTCACCTCCAGCGGGCAGCGCGACATCTTGGTGGCGCCGCGCGGCGACTGATGGCCTGCCCGGAACCCACATGACCCGAACGGGGTCATTCCTTCCATGAACAAGCTTTTCATCGCATCCGCCTTCACATTGTTGTCCTGGTCCGCCCGGGCCGATGGCTTGCAGGACCTCGAAGCTTTTCTGCGCGACGTCAAGAGCGCGCAGTCCGGTTTCACCCAGGTCGTGACTTCGCCCAAACGCGCCAACGAGACCGTGGCGCGCAGCAAGACCTCCAGCGGCCGCTTCGAGTTCCTGCGCCCCGGGCGCTTCCGCTTCGAATACACCAAGCCTTTTCCTCAGACCATCGTGGCCGACGGGCAGACGCTGTGGCTGTACGACGCCGACCTCAACCAGGTGACCGCGCGCACCCAGAAGGATGCTTTGGGCAGCACGCCCGCGGCACTGATTGCCTCGGGCACCGACCTCAAGGCGCTGGGCGAGGTGTTTGATCTCAAGGCCGCGCCGGCGCAGGACGGCCTGGAATGGGTCGAGGCCCGACCCAAATCCAAGGACGGTCAGCTGCAGAGCGTGCGTGTGGGTTTCAAGGCCGGACAGCTGGCGGTGCTGGAAATCGCCGACAGCCTGGGCCAGCGTTCGGTGCTCACGTTCAACCAGTGGCAAGGCAACACGCCGCTGAAGGCCGAGCAGTTCAGCTTCAAGCCGCCGGCCGGTGCCAGCGTGGTCCGCCCCTGACCGCTCCGTGGTGACCGCCGCTGCCCACCAGCCCCTGGCCGAACGCCTGCGCCCGCGCACGCTGGGCGAGGTCATTGGTCAGCAGCACCTGCTGGGCGAGGGCATGGCCTTGCGCCTGGCCTTTGAGTCGGGTCAGCCGCACAGCTGCATCCTGTGGGGCCCGCCGGGGGTGGGCAAGACGACGATCGCCCGGTTGATGGCCGACGCCTTCGATGCCCAGTTCATCACCATCAGCGCGGTGCTGGGCGGTGTGAAGGACATCCGCGAAGCGGTGGAGCAGGCGCAGGTGGCGCGCGACGGACTGGAGCAGCGCCGCACCATCGTGTTTGTCGACGAAGTGCACCGCTTCAACAAGAGCCAGCAGGACGCTTTCCTGCCGCACGTGGAGAGCGGGCTGTTCACTTTCATCGGTGCGACGACCGAGAACCCGTCTTTCGAGGTCAATTCGGCGCTGCTGTCGCGCGCAGCGGTGTATGTGTTGCAACCGCTGGGTGAGGACGACCTGCGCCAGCTGGTGACCCGCGCCCAGGGCATCGGCGCCGTGCCAGCCATCGAGGCCGCAGCCGAAGACCGGCTGATCGCCTATGCGGATGGCGACGCCCGGCGCCTGCTCAACACGCTGGAGACACTGGCTGTGGCCGCAGGGCGCGAAAAACTGGAACAGGTGACCGACATCTGGCTGTTGCGCGTGCTGGGCGAACGCATGCGTCGCTATGACAAGGGCGGCGAGCAGTTCTACGACACCATCAGTGCCTTGCACAAAAGCGTGCGTGGCTCCGACCCGGACGCGGCGCTGTATTGGTTTGTGCGCATGCTCGACGGCGGCGCCGACCCGCGCTACATGGCACGGCGGCTGATCCGCATGGCGGCCGAAGACATCGGCCTCGCCGATCCCCGCGCCCTTCGCCTGGCGCTGGACGCAGCCGAGGTCTACGAGCGCCTCGGATCGCCCGAAGGCGAGCTGGCCCTGGCCGAGTGCGTGGTCTACCTGGCGGTGGCGCCCAAGTCCAATGCGGTCTACAAGGCCTTCAACGAGGCCAAGGCCTTTGTGAAGAAGGACGGCAGCCGGCCGGTGCCCCTGCACCTGCGCAATGCGCCGACCCAGCTGATGAAGGACCTGGACCATGGCAAGGGCTACCGCTACGCGCACGATGAGCCCGGGGGATTTGCCGCCGGGGAGCGCTACCTGCCCGACGGCATGGCCCACCCGCATTTCTACCGTCCTGTGGAACGGGGGCTGGAGATTCGCATCGCCGATAAGCTGCGCGAACTGCAAAAACTGAACAATCAGAAAAACTAATCAAATCCCAAAGGCACTGATGCAGGTGCTCCTGCCCTCGGTGAAGCGAGGGTAAACCCTTGTGGGCTAAGGGCTTACACGCATCTGACCCCCCGAAACGCGTCGATACAATCCGCCACCAACCCGCAGCCGGCCCCTTCTCGGGGCCTCGCCTGGCGGGTTTTTTGCTAAGTTGAAGACGCTTGGAGCGGGTATTCCGCCCGGTCCGACAACAACAACACGGAGTCGTTTTATGGACGTTTTGCTGCAGCAGATCATCAACGGTCTGGTTCTGGGCAGTATGTATGCTCTGGTGGCGCTGGGGTACACCATGGTGTACGGCATCATCGGGCTGATCAACTTCGCGCACGGTGACGTGCTCATGGTGGGGGCGCTCACCAGCTGGACCATCATCCGCCTGATGGTGGACAGCACGGTCGGCATGCCCGGCTGGCTGGTGCTGCTGCTGGCCACCATCATTGCCATGGTGGTGTGCGCGGCGCTGAACTTCAGCATCGAGAAACTGGCGTACCGGCCGCTGCGCAATTCGCCGCGACTGGCGCCACTGATCACGGCCATCGGCATGTCGCTGCTGCTGCAGACCTTTGCCATGATCATCTGGGAGCCCAATCCCAAGGCCTACCCCGCGATGCTCTCGCGCGAACCCATCGAGCTCGGCGGTGCGGTGATTTCGGTGACGCAGGTCGTCATCCTGGCGGTGACGGCCATGACGCTGGCCGGTCTGATGTACCTGGTCAACAAGACCAACCTGGGCCGGGCCATGCGCGCCACGGCCGAGAACCCCCGCGTGGCGGCCCTGATGGGCATCAAGCCCGACACGGTCATTTCCGCCACCTTCATCATCGGCGCCATGCTGGCCGCCATCGCCGGCGTGATGTGGGCCTCCAACTACGGCACGGTGCAGCACGCCATGGGCTTCATGCCCGGCCTCAAGGCGTTCGTGGCGGCGGTCATGGGCGGCATCGGCAACCTGGCGGGCGCTGTGGTCGGCGGCATCGCACTGGGCCTGATCGAATCGCTGGGCGCCGGCTACCTGGGCCAGCTCACCGGTGGCGTGCTGGGCAGCCAGTACGTGGACATCTTCGCTTTCATCGTGCTGGCCCTGGTGCTCACCCTGCGTCCTTCGGGTCTGCTGGGTGAACGTGTGGCCGACCGTGCCTGACCGGGGAGAGATCACATGACACAGAACAAGACCGGCAAGCTGATCGTTTTTGTCGTCGCGGCCATCGCGCTGCTGGCGCTGCCCATCCTGCTGCAGTCCACGGGCTCCAACTCCTGGGTGCGCATCGTGGACATCGCCCTGCTCTATGTGCTGCTGGCCCTGGGCCTGAACATCGTGGTCGGCTACGCCGGCCTGCTGGACCTGGGCTACATCGCCTTCTTTGCGGTCGGCGCCTACATGTACGGCCTGCTGGCCTCGCCGCACCTGTCCGAGCACTTTCCGGCCATCCAGGCCATGTTCCCCAACGGCCTGCACATCAACATCTGGCTGGTGATGCTCGCGGCGGCCCTGGTGGCCGGCCTGGTGGGCATGCTGCTGGGGGCCCCCACGCTCAAGCTGCGCGGCGACTACCTGGCCATCATCACGCTGGGCTTTGGCGAGATCATCCGCATCTTCATGCTCAACCTGGACCGCCCGGTGAACATCACCAACGGCCCCAAGGGGCTGATCGGGATTGACCCGCTGACGGTGTTCGGCATCAACATGGGCCAGCGGCAGACGATCGCCATCGGCGACTGGAGCTACACCTTCCAGCCGGTGACCATGTATTACTACCTGTTCCTGTTCTTCGTGATGCTGGCGGTGATCCTGTCGTACCGCCTGCAGGACTCGCGCATCGGCCGCGCCTGGATGGCCATCCGCGAAGACGAGATCGCCGCCAAGGCCATGGGCCTGAACACCCGCAACCTCAAGCTGCTGGCCTTCGGCATGGGCGCTACCTTCGGCGGCATGTCGGGCGTGCTGTTCTCGTCCTTCCAGCGCTTCGTCTCGCCCGAGTCCTTCTCGCTGATGGAGTCCGTCATGGTCGTGGCCATGGTCGTGCTCGGTGGCCTGGGCCACATCCCGGGCGTGATCCTGGGTGCCCTGGTGCTGGCCGGCCTGCCCGAGGTGCTGCGCCACGTGGCCGGTCCGCTGACCGAGATGACCGGTGGCCGCCTGGGCCCTGAAATCCTGCGCCAGCTGCTGATCGCGCTGGCCATGGTGGTGGTGATGCTCTTGCGTCCGAAGGGTCTGTGGCCCGCACCGGAACACGGCAAGTCCCTGGCGAAGTGAGTGGAGCACAACAAGATGTCTGAAACCATTCTCAAAGTCGCCAACGTCTCCAAGCGCTTTGGCGGTCTGCAAGCGCTCAGCGATGTGGGCATTGAAATCAAACGCGGTCAGGTCTATGGCCTGATCGGCCCCAACGGTGCCGGCAAGACCACCTTCTTCAACGTGCTGACCGGGCTGTACACGCCCGACAGCGGTTCGTTCGAGCTGGCCGGCAAGCCCTACACCCCCACGGCCGTGCACGAAGTGGCCAAGGCCGGCATCGCCCGCACCTTCCAGAACATCCGCCTGTTCCCCGAGATGACGGCGCTGGAAAACGTGATGGTGGGCCGCCACGTGCGCACGAAGTCGGGCATTCTGGGTGCGGTGCTGCGCACAGGAGCCTTCAAGAAGGAAGAGGCCGAGATCACCGCCCGTGCCCAGGAGCTGCTGGAGTACGTGGGCATCGCCAAGTTCGCCGACTACAAGTCGCGCACGCTGAGCTACGGTGACCAGCGCCGCCTGGAAATCGCCCGCGCCCTGGCGACCGACCCGCAGCTGATCGCGCTGGACGAGCCGGCCGCCGGCATGAATGCGACCGAAAAAGTGCAGCTGCGCGAACTGATCGACCGCATCCGCAAGGACAACCGCACCATCCTGCTGATCGAGCACGACGTGAAGCTGGTCATGGGCCTGTGCGACCGCGTGACCGTGCTGGACTACGGCAAGCAGCTGTCGTCGGGCACGCCGGCCGAAGTGCAGAGCGACCCGAAGGTGATCGAGGCCTATCTCGGCACCGGCGGCCACTGATCGAGGAAGAGAACAACATGGCAAACACACTCCTGAAAGTCAGCGGCCTGAAGGTCTCCTACGGCGGCATCAAGGCCGTCAAGGGCATCGACATGGAAGTGCGCGAAGGCGAGCTGATCACGCTGATCGGCTCCAACGGCGCGGGCAAGACCACGACCATGAAGGCCATCACGGGCTCGCTGGGCATCGAGGGCGGCAGCATCGAATACTTGGGCCAGCCGATCAAGGGCCAGGGCGCCTGGGACCTGGTCAAGCAGGGCCTGGCCATGGTGCCGGAAGGCCGCGGCATCTTCACCCGCATGACCATCACCGAAAACCTGCAGATGGGGGCCTACATCCGCTCCGACAAGGACGGGATCGCCAACGACATCGAACGCATGTTCGGCATCTTCCCGCGCCTGAAGGAGCGCAAGGACCAGCTGGCCGGCACCATGTCGGGCGGTGAACAGCAGATGCTGGCCATGGCGCGTGCGCTGATGAGCCAGCCCAAGGTGCTGCTGCTCGACGAGCCGTCCATGGGCCTGTCGCCCATCATGGTGGACAAGATCTTCGAGGTGGTGCGCGACGTGTCTGCCCAGGGCGTGACCATCGTGCTGGTGGAGCAGAACGCCCAGCGTGCGCTGCAGATCGCCGACCGCGGTTACGTGATGGACTCCGGCCTGATCACCATGACCGGCCCGGGCAAGGATCTGCTGACCGATCCGAAGGTGCGCGAGGCCTATCTGGGCCATTGACCCGGTTTCACTCAAACGAAAGGCCCGCATAGCGGGCCTTTCTGCTTTCGGGAGGGTTCAGCCCAGCGGCGTGTATTCCGGCACCAGCGAGCGCAGCCACTGGCGCGTGGTGGCGGCTTCGGGCGCGGGCCCGGCACCGGCGATCCACGCGCTGACCGGATCGGCCTCGACCGCCGATGCCGCCACCTTGGCGATGCGCAGCTTGGGGTGGGGCGTGGGTTCGGTCGTCTCGTCGTCGGCCAGCAGCTCTTCGTAAAGCTTTTCGCCCGGGCGAAGGCCGGTGTAGGTGATGGGCACGTCCTGCTCGGTCTGGCCGGACAGGCGGATCAGCATCTTCGCCAGTTCCACGATCTTCACCGGTTCGCCCATGTCGAGCACGAAGATCTGGCCCGAGCGGCCCATCAGCCCGGCCTGCAGCACCAACTGGGCGGCCTCGGGGATGGTCATGAAGTAGCGCACGATGTCCGGGTGGGTCACGGTCACCGGGCCGCCGCGCGCGATCTGCTGCGTGAACAGCGGCACCACCGATCCGCTGGAGCCCAGCACGTTGCCGAAGCGCACCGCCACGAAGTGCGTGCCCGCGTGTTCGCGCGCCACCGCCTGCACCATCAGCTCGGCCAGTCGTTTGCTGGCGCCCATCACATTGGTCGGGTTGACCGCCTTGTCGGTGGACACCAGCACGAAGCGGCGCGCGCCCACCAGGCCGGCCACGCGGGCGGCGTTGAGCGTGCCCTGCACGTTGGTGCGCAGGGCTTCGATCTCGTTGAGCGTCTCCATCAGCGGCACGTGCTTGTAGGCGGCGGCATGGAACACCACGCTGGGCAGGTGCTGCGCGGCGATGGCCAGCAGGCGGTCGGCCTCGCGCACATTGGCCGTGTAGTACAAGCCCTGCATCTGCGGGTGGGCTGCGCGCAGCTCCTGCTCCAGCTGGTAGATGGCGTACTCGGACACGTCCACGCAGACCAGCCGCGCGACACCGAAGCGCGCGATCTGCCGGCACAACTCGGAGCCGATGGAGCCGCCCGCGCCCGTGACCAGCACGGTCTGCCCGGCCAGCAGCTGCGACAGGCCTTTTTCGTCCAGCGCCACCGGGGCGCGGCCCAGCAGGTCGTCGAGTTCGACCTTGCGCAGTGAGCCCGCTTCGGCGCGCAGCCACTCGTCCGGCCGTGGCATGGTCAGCAGGGGCAGGCCGGCGTCGCTGGCACCCACCAGGGCTTCGCGCCGCGCGTCCGATCCCGGTGCGCTGACCACCAGCGCGGCGGCGGCCTCGGTCTCGCGCGCCACCTGCGGCAGCTCGTCCAGCGAACCCAGCACCTCGATGCCCTGCAGCGAGCGGCCCCGTTCGGCGGGCAGCGGGCTGACGATGCCCACCGTGGACCACTTGCGCGCACCGCGCAGCGCGGGCAGGGCGGCAGCGGCGTCCTGCACCGAACCGACCAGCAGCAGCGGCTTGCCGGTGGGGGTGCCCGGTGTGCCGCCCAGCAGCAGGCGCGCCACGCCCCGCACCCCACCCAGGGCCAGCAGCACCAGCATGGGGTGGAGCAGCAGCACCGAGCGCGGGAAAAACGGCACGCGCAGCATCAGCACCAGGGCGGCGGTCAGCAGGCCGCCGATGGCCACGCCGTAGAACAGGCGGGTGACTTCGTTGACGCTGGTGTAGCGCCAGATGTGGCGGTAGACCCGCCAGCCCAGCAGGCTGGCGCCGTAGGCCAGCAGCGGTGCGGGCAGGGTCTGCACCATCATGGCCTGGAACTCGTCGGGTGTTTCCAGGTTGAAGCGCAGCCAGAAGGCCAGCCACCAGGCGATGGCGACCAGGGCGAGGTCGATGAACGCGGCGAGCAGGGCCTGCCTAGACCAGTGCACGGTTCACCTCGTCCTTCTCCAGCACCAGGCGCAGGTGGGCGATCACCCGGTCCTGCTGTTCGGTGCTGAGGTTGGAGCCCGAGGGCAGGCAGATGCCGGTCTCGAACAGCTGGCGCGAGACGTCGTGGCCGGGCGCGTGCTCGAAGTACGGCGCCGCCCGGAACAGGGGCTGCAGGTGCATCGGCTTCCAAACCGGACGCGCTTCCATCTGGTGCCGTTCCATGGAGCGCATGAGCGCATCGCAGCGTTCGCTGGCGCGCGGGCCGGCCAGGGTGAAGCAGGTCAGCCAGCGGGTGGCGTGGTGACCTTCGGGTTCGGGCATCCAGCGAACGGCGGGCAGGTCGGCCAGGGCGTCGCGATAACGCTCGAACACCGCGCGGCGCTGGGCCACGCGCTGCTGCAGCACGCGCAGCTGGCCGCGGCCGATGCCGGCCAGCACATTGCTCATGCGGTAGTTGTAGCCCACTTCGGTGTGCTCGTAGTGGCGCGCCGGTTCGCGCGCCTGGGTCGAGAGGTGGCGCGCCCGGGCGACCAGCGCCGGGTCGTTGGCCACCAGCATGCCGCCGCCCGAGGTGGTGATGATCTTGTTGCCGTTGAAAGAGTAGACCGCCAGGTGGCCGAAGCTGCCGCTGGCACGCTCCTTGTAGCGGGCGCCCAGCGACTCGGCCGCGTCTTCCAGCACCGGTACGCCGTAGCGTTTGCAGATGGGCAGCAGTGCGTCCATGTCGGCGCTCTGGCCGTACAGGTTGACGATGATCACGCAACGCGGCAGTCGGCCCTGGGCCTGGGCCCAGGCGAAGGCGCGTTCCAGCGCGGCCGGCGACATGTTCCAGGTCGCGGGCTCGGAGTCGATGAAGACCGGCTGCGCGCCGCAGTACAGGATGGGGTTGCAGCTGCCCACGAAGGTCAGCGAGGAGCAGAACACGGTGTCACCGGGTTGCACGCCCAGCAGCTGCAGCGCCAGGTGGATGGCCGCCGTGCCCGAACTCAGGGCCGCGGCGTGGCCCACGCCCACTTCGGCCGCGAGTTCGCGCTCGAACGCGTCCACGTGCGGGCCCAGCGGCGCGATCCAGTTGGTGCGGAAGGCCTCTTCGACGAAGGCGGTCTCTTCCTCGCCCAGGTGGGGCGAGGACAGCCAGATGCGCTGCGTGAGTTCGCGCCGGAACACCAGGTCGACCGGCCGCTGTGCGGTGTCGAGCACGGGGATGTGGTCGATCTGGTGTTGGTCCATCAGCGCCAGCACCGCGGCGGCGTTGGCGTCCTCGTGGACCACGTAGGGGCTGTGGCCGGGCAACTGGCTCACGGGGGCGCTGTCGGGCAGGCCCTGCAGGCGGGCGCGGCGCAGGTCACCGTCGGTGACGGTGCGCAGCAGTCGGCCTTCGGGGTCGACCACCATCAGCAGCCCGCGCCCGGTGCTGTCCAGGCGCCGCAGCGCCTCGTGCAGGGGCTGTTCGGGGGCCACCATCAGGGCCTGGAAATCGGTGGGGTTCATGCCATCCTCCTGGCCGGTACACCCACCCAGGTGCCCGGCGAATCGATGTTGTCGCGGACCACGGCGCCCGCACCGACGACGGCGCCGGCGGCCACCGAGCGGCCCGGCAGCACCACGGCGCCTGCGCCGACCAGCACGCCGGGACCGATGTCCACGTCGCCGCCGAGCACCGCACCGGGCGCGATGTGGGCGAAGTCGCCGACCCGGCAGTCGTGGTCCACCACGGCGCCGTGGTTGACGATGACGCCCAGGCCCAGCCGCGCGCCCGGCGCCACCACGGCCTGTGCCGCGACGAAGCTGCCAGCGCCCAGTTGCGCGAAGGGCGACACGCTGGCCGCCGGGTGGCAGACCGTGCGCAGCCGCTGCGGGCCCAGCGCCTGGCTCTCGCGTTCGCGGGCGGCGTTGTGGCCAATCGCCACATGCAGTGCCGTGGCCTGTGCGGGGGCCGGGGCGTCGGGCCGATGGAGCGGGATGCCCGGCAGCAGCTCGCCCTGACACAGTGCCGGGTTGCGGTCCGACGCCAGCAGGCCGGTGGCGCCCGCGGCCTGTGCGGCGTCGGCCACCACGCGGCCGTGGCCACCGGCGCCGAAGATCAGCAGGGCATCAGTAGGCATTGCATTTCTCCAGCACCTCGGGCGAGAGCGGCAGCTCGCGCAGCAGGCGCACGATGCGCGCGGCGCTCTGGCCGTCGCCGTAGCGGTTGTCGGGTGGGTGGTGTCCGTGGTCCAGCGCCTGCTGCAGTGCGGTCGCGATGGCGTTCGCCTCCACCGGCACATCGGTGGTGTTGGGGTTGCGCTCGCGCAGGCGCTGGCGGTCGCCGACGTTGACCACCGGGGTGCCGAAGCTCGCCGCTTCGATGATGCCCGAGGAGGAATTGCCCAGCATCACCGCGGCGTGGCGCATGGCCTGTGAGAACAGCGGCCGTCCAAGGTGGGCAATGCGCCGCGAGCCGGCGGGCAGGGGGTGTTCGTCGAGCGCTTGCAGCACGCCATGGGCGCCGGCATCGGCATTGGGTTCGAGCCACAGCACCGGCAGCGCCAGCCGTTGCACAGCGTCCAGCAGGGCCAGGGTCTGGTCGCGGGCCTGGGCCGCCTGCTGCACCACCGGGTGGAACACCACCAGCACAAAGGCCTGGCCGGCCGGCAGGCCCAGCGCCCGCAGGGCGTCGGCGCGTTCGCCGTCGGCCAGCGCGGTCAGACCGTCCAGCCCGGGGGCGCCGACCACATGGATGCGTTCGGGCGCTTCGCCCATGCGGATCAGCCGTTCGCGCGAGCCTTCGGTGGCCACCAGGTGGTGGTTGCAGAGCTTGCTGATGGCGTGGCGCACCGGTTCGTCCACCGTGCCCGAGCGTTCGCCGCCGTGCAGATGCACCGTGGGCACGCCCTGGTTCAACGCGGCCAGGGCGCCGGCCAGCATCTCGCCGCGGTCGCCCAGCAGCAGCAGCAGGTCCGGGCGTTCGGCTTCCAGCCAGGTGCCCATGTGCTGCAGGCAGGTGGCAATCGCCTGCGACATGCTGGCGGGGGTGCGGGTGAGCACATCCACCGGTATCTCGGCCGCGACCGTCAGGCCGGCGGCGCGGATCTCGTCCACCGTGTGGCCGTGGGCGGCGCTGAGGTGGGTGCCGGTGGCGATCACGGACAGCGCCAGCGCCGGGTCGGTGTGGATGCGCCGCAGGGTTTCGCACATCAGGCCGAAGTCGGCGCGCGTGCCGCTGAGGTAGGCGATGCGGCGCACCGCGCTCATGCACCGCTCTCCGGTTCCAGGTCGGACCACTGCAGCACGGTGCCGGCTGTCACCGCGTGGCGCAGGCGGCGTCCGGGCAGTGCATCCAGATCGCGCGGCGCGATGCCGGTGCCCGGGCGGCGGCAGGCCAGCTGCGTTGCCTGCAGCGTGGCCCCGGCGGGCAGGTCGGCTTGCACCACCACGCTGCGTCGTGCCACGCGGGCGGTGTCGCGTTCTTCGGGGCGCGGCGCCTTGATGCCGTCGCCCCGCATGGCCTCCACGCGGCGGATGCCCTGCACCATCTGCACGAAGCCGGCGGGGTCGAGCGAGGCGGCATGGTCGGGGCCGGGCAGGCCGCAGTCGAGCGTGAGGTGTTTTTCGATCACGGTGGCGCCCAGGGCCACGGCGGCCAGCGCCGCTTCGATGCCCAGGCTGTGGTCGGAGTAGCCGATGGGCACGCCCAGCACATCGGCCATGTGCTGCAGGGCGCGCAGGTTGAGGGTGTCGTCCTCGGCCGGGTAGGCCGAGGTGCAGTGCAGCACCGTGAGGTCCCGCAGGTGGCCGCGGGCGGCGCGCACCCAGGCCAGGGCTTCGGCGGTTTCCTCCAGCGTGGCCATGCCGGTGGACAGCAGCAACGGCAGCTGCGTGGCCGCGGCGTGTTCCACCAGTTGTCGGTGGGTGAGCTCGCCCGACGACAGCTTGAGCCGGCGCACACCCAGGCGCAGCAGCAGGTCCACCGCGGGAACCGAGAACGGCGTCGAGAAGAACTCGATGCCGATGCGCCTGCAGTGGTCGCGGATCTGTTCGTGCTGGGCCTCGCTGAGCTCCAGCTTTTCCAGCATGGCGAACTGGTCCTGTTCGCCGGTCTGGCGCGACTGGTACTCGGCCGTCGGCGCGCCGCGCACCACCAGGTCGGCGGCGCGGAAGGTCTGAAACTTCACCGCGTCGGCGCCCGCAGCCCGGGCCGCATCGCACAGCGCGAAGGCCATGGACAGGTCGCCGTTGTGGTTGACGCCGGCCTCGGCGATCACGAACACCGGTCGGGTGCTCATGCGGCCCACTCCGGGTGGCGCTGCGCCAGCCACTGGGCGTATTCGAAGTCGTCCAGGTCGTCGATGTCCACCGACTTCCAGCGTGGCATGGGGTAGACGCCGATGTTCACACTCCACAGGCCGTGTGCGGCTGCGTGCGCCAGTGCGGCGCGCTGCCAGACGTAGATCGAGCCGTTGAGGGCGTACACCGCGGGCGCGTCCTGGCGCCGCGTGTTGCCCGTGCCTTTGCTCAGGTGCACCCAGCCGTCGGCGCCCTGTTCGACCAGGTTGAAGTAGGGGTTGTCGCCGGCCTCGCGCACGCTCAGCGTCAGCGCGGCCTCGGGCCGGGCGAGCAGGGCGTTCGTGATGTCCTGCGCATCGCGCAGCGGCGAGGTGGGCTGCAGGTCCACGATGCGGGCGATGGCCTGGCCCTGCGCTTCGAGGTGGCGCACCAGGTGTTCGATCACGGGCAGCTTGGCCGCGCTGTCGGTGGCCAGTTCGGCCGGGCGCAGGAAGGGCACCCGGGCGCCGGCGGCACGCGCGACCTCGGCGATGGCGTCGTCGTCGGTGGACACGTACACGGCATCCAGCGCCGGGCAGGCCAGGGCCTGCGCGATGCTGTGGGCGATCAGGGGCTTGCCGCAGAAGGGCCGGATGTTCTTGCCCGGCAGGCCCTTACTGCCGCCGCGGGCGCAGATGGTGGCGATGGTCAGACCGGTGCTCATGCGGGTGGGGTTCAGAGGTCCAGAAAGGCCTGGAGCATGGACAGGCCGGCCGCCGCGCTGCGTTCGGGGTGGAACTGGCAGCCGACCACGTTGTCGCGTGCCACGGCCGCGCAGATGCGCACGCCGTGGTAGTCGGTGTCGGCCAGGCGGTGGGCCGGATCGGCCGGCACCGGCATGTAGGAGTGCACGAAGTACACCGAGGCGCCGGGTTCGACGCCGGCCAGTGGCGTGCCCTGCCAGCCGGTGCGGCCCTCGGGCAGGCTCAGTGCACTCCAGCCGATGTGCGGGATGCGCAGACGGCTGCCGTCGGGTGCGGTGGCGGGCACGGCCTGCACACGGCCAGGGATCAGGCCCAGGCCGGCGTGTTCGCCGTGCTCCTCGCCGGTGTCGAACAGCAGCTGCGCACCGACGCAGATGCCGAGAAAGGGTCGTTGCGTGGCGACGAAGCGGTGGATCAGGTCCCCGAAGCCGCGCTGGCGCAGCTCGGCCGCGGCATCGCCGAAGGCGCCGACGCCGGGCAGCACCAGGCGGTCGGGCAGGGTCTGAACCTCGGTGGCCGCAGTGGCAACGGTGACGCGGGCGCCGTGGTGTTCCAGCGCGCGCACCACGTTCAGCAGGTTGCCGATGCCGTAGTCCAGCACGGTCACGGACGGGGCGTTCACAGCCGCACCTCCAGCCCCTGGTCGTGCGCCTGCCGCTTGATGGCGGGCAGGGTGCTGCGGTCCCAGTGCAGCGCGTCGGCGATGGCCACGCCCGACGCACCGGCCGCATCGGCGCGCGCCAGATCGGCCGGTTCGGCGTAGCCGCCGCTGATGATCACCGGCACGTTGACGCGGGCGTTGACCGCACGCAGCAGCTCGATGTCCAGCCCCTTGCGTGTGCCTTCCTGGTCGACCGCGGTCAGCAGCACCTCGCCGGCACCGCGTTCCACCGCCTGGGCCACCCACTCCACCACGTCCAGGCCGGTGTGTTCACGGCCGTTGTCGGTGTAGGCCTCCCAGCCGCCACCGGGGCGGCGCTTGGCCTCGACCGACAGCACCATGCACTGTGAGCCGAAGCGGCGCGCGACCTCGCCGATGAGTTCGGGTCGGGCCACCGCAGCGGTGTTGATCGCGACCTTGTCGGCCCCCGAGCGCAGGGCCTGGTGCACGTCGTCGATGGAGCGGATGCCGCCGCCGACGGTGATGGGGATGTAGACCCGGTCGGCCGCGCGGCGGATGATGTCCGACAGGCTGTTGCGCTGGTAGAGGCTGGCGACGATGTCCATGAACACCAGTTCGTCTGCGCCCTGTTCGTAGTAGCGCAGCGCGAAGGCGTGCGGGTCACCGACCACGCGCAGGCCTTCCAGGCGGATGCCCTTGATGAGGTTGGGCCCCTTGATGTCCAGGCGGGGAATGATGCGCAGGCCGGCCATGCGGTGGGCTCAGACGCCGTCGAACACGGTGTGGCGCAGCTTCCACTGGCCGTTCTCGCGTTTCCACAGGTGGGGCGAGCGGAAGCTGTCGGCCAGGCGCATGAAGTAGTCGCGGTCCATGGTGGGGGACTCGAACATCCGGCTGGCCTTGCCGAATTCCTTTTCGGGGATGCTGAGGTAGCGGAAGATTTCCTCGGCGAAGCGCTCGGGGAATTCGCCGTCGTAGCGGCGCACCAGGGCCACACCTTCGTCGCGCGTGATGTCGCGCGAGCGGATCTCCTGCGCCGCGTCGTAGGTCGCGCGGCCGATGCCGAACTTGGTGAAGGTCGTGTAGTAGTGGAAGTCGTCGATGCGGTCGTCGATGCTGTTGTACTTGCTGTAGGTGCCCGGCGTGCGCTCGGGCGAGGCCTCGAAGCCGCCGTGTTCGACCGCGTAGTAGTAGCAGCTCTGCGGGTGCCACTTGAGGTAGTAGCCCAGGTAGTGCACCTCCACCTGCTTGCGCTGGATCTGTGCCGGGTCGGCCGGCAGGTAGGGCAGCAGGTCCTGTTCCTCCAGGCCGAAGTCGTCGTACAGGCTCTGGATGGAGGTACCGCCCAGGTAGATCTGGGACTTGTCGGCGGCGGTGAAGTACGACCAGTCGCGCTGGGCGCTGGTGGTGTCGCCGATCGGGTTGCCGTACTCGGCTTCGTTTTCGCCGTAGATCACCAGCGGGATGTCGTGCAGCAGCGCCATCTTGGGCGCCAGCGACTTCTGGCCGAACATGAAGGCCTGGAAGGGGTGGAACAGGTTGTCCACCGCCAGACGCGTGAGCAGGCGGTGCACACGGCCGTTGGGTGTCATGAGGTAGT
Organism: uncultured Hydrogenophaga sp.; assembly: GCA_964550405.1. GTDB lineage: Bacteria > Pseudomonadota > Gammaproteobacteria > Burkholderiales > Burkholderiaceae_C > Hydrogenophaga. The sequence continues at coordinate 22,520 of CAZJZD010000002.1, forward strand.
TGTCGAAGCCGGCGTGCAGCCACGACTGGAAGTTCTTCCAGCCCCACTCGGTGTGCAGGTGCGGTGCCCAGGTCACCGTCAGCGGGTGCATGCCGAAGCGGGTCTTGAGGATGTGCGAGGCGTAGAAACTGTCCTTGCCGCCCGAGCCGGGCAGCAGGCAGTCGTAGCCGCTCTTGCTGCGGAACTGGTCGCACAGCGCGGCCAGGCGGTCTTCGCGGTCCTTCCAGTCGATCGCGCCATCGTGCTTCTGTTCGGCGAACCGGCAGGCGTCGCAGATGCCTTCGTCGTCGAAGTTGATGGTGGCCTTCTTGCTGGCCTTGGTGTGCTGGTACTCCACCGCCGAATTCGGCCGCTGGTTGGAGATCACGCAGCGCTTGCAGAAGTGCACATAGCGCGGCAGGCCGTACAGCACGCGCGCGTCGTCGTCGCTGGCGTCGAAGTCGGACAGGTTGACGGCAGCGGGGGAGGGGATCAGGGACATGGGTGAAGAGGGGTGTCGCGACCCCGGCCCGGGATCAGAGAAAGCACGTCGGACAGAACTTTCGGATTATAGAAATGCGGTGATCTGTGACAGCACACGCTGCGTGGCCGGCGTGAGGTTTTGCGCCGTCCGGCGCGGGGTGGTGGCCCAGCGGTCCAGCGCGGGGTGCAGCGACTGTACCGGGACGGCGTCATCGGCGATGCCGTAGCGCAGCAGGGGCATGGCCTCGTCGAAGACCGAGCCCGTGACCTGGACCAGGCGGCAACCCGCCAGATGGCCCTCCAGCCCCACGGTGGAGGTCAGGGTCACGACCAGATCGCAGGCGTGCAGCAGGGTGGGCAGGGGCAGGTCCTGGCCGGTGATCACGAGGCGCTCGTGTGCCGGCACATCGGGCGGGATTTCGCCGGCGCGGGGCCGCAGGCACAACACCGCGTCGTCGTGCGCCAGCGTCCATTGCACCAGTTGCTGCAGCACCCGCCCCGGCAGGGTCGGGTCGCCGGGGCGGCCGTCGAAGGGGTGCACGGCCGGCTCGACCTGGGTCGGCCAGAGCAGCACGCGTCGGTCCCCCCAGCCCCGCTGCTGTCGCCACTGGCGGCCGGCGGCGACCGCCTCGGGCGCGTTGAGGGCGTCGAAGCCGGGGTTGCCGGTGGCCACCACCTCCTCGGGCCGGCGGCCGGCCGCGATCAGGAAGTCGCGCACGGCGTCGTTGAGCACACAGACCCGGTCGGCATAACCGGCCTGGCCGATCCACTGCACCTCGTCGATGGCGAACAGGTCCACCACACACAAGGCCGGCAGGCCCAGGCGGCCGGCGGCGACGATGGCGGCGCGCTCGCCGCGCGGGGCGTTGGTGGCGACCACCACGTCCGGCCGCAGCGCCTGCAGGATGCGGGTGAGCGTGCGCACCGGCAGGAAGGCCTGGCGCCCGCGGCGGCGGTATTCGGCCTCGGCGGCGGTGGTGCCCAGGTCGGCCTCCAGATCGGCGTAGGACAGGCCCAGGTAGGCGGCCGATTCGTCGGGGTCGCCGACGGCGCCGCCCAGGTCCTGCACCAGCTGCCGGCCCCGGGCCAGCGCGGCCTCGTCGCCGGGTTGAACGAAGTCCTTGAACTGGACCACGTCGAGTCCGGCGGCCCGGGCCACCGGGGCCGCGGTGGTCAGGGCCAGCACCACCGGCCGTGCCCGTCCGCTGGCCTGCAGGGCCTGCGCCACCGGGATCAGCATCTTGATGTGGCCGCTGCCGTAGGCCACGAACAGTACGCGTTTCATGCGCCCGGTCCGGTGGTCGGGTCGGCGTGCCACAGCGCCAGCGCGGCCAGCGCACGCAGTTCCCGCGTGAAGTTGCCGCGGCCGTCGCGGTGATCGTCCAGCAGGCGGGTGACCACGGCCGGCTCGAACAGCTGGGCGATCACCTCGCTGGCGCCGAGGGTCTGGCGCAGCCAGCCGTGCAGCTCGCCCTGGAACCAGTCGCCGATGGGCACGGTGAACATCTGCTTCTTGCGGTAGGCCAGGTCCTCGCCGATCAGCGGCACCGCGGCGCGTTTGAACCAGTGCTTCTTGTCGCCCTGAGCCGAGAGCTTGGTCACGCCGCGCGAGCGGAAAGCGAACTCCATCATCCGCCAGTCGAGGAAGGGGGTGCGCGCCTCGATGCTCACGGCCATGCCCATGCGGTCGGGCTTGACCAGGTTGTTGCCGCTCAGCAGCAGTTGCATGTCCAGGACCAGCGCCTGGTTGATGCGGTCGAAGTGGCGGGCTTCTTCGAACCAGGGGGCGGCCGCGGCGCTGAAGCTGTCGATATCCGCCAGCTGCGCACGCACCGCGGGCCGGTACAGCGCCGCCTTGCCCGCGGGGCTGAAGAGCGAAATGCTGTCGAAGTAGGCGCGCTCGAACGCGTCCGGCGGCAGGGTGAACGCATCGGGCCGGGCAAAGAACTGCGCGTACTTGTCGTAGCCGGCGAACAGTTCGTCGCCGCCGTCGCCGGTCAGCACCACCTTCACGTGTTTCGCGGCCAGTTCGCTCACGCGCAGCGTGGGCATGAAGGAGGCGTCACCGTGTGGCTGGTCCAGGTGGTGCAGCACGTGGGGCCAGCGGCCCAGCATGTTGAGCTCGGCCACCTCGGCGGTGTGCGCGCAACCGAAGCGCTGCGCCGCCTGCGCGGCGAACGCGGATTCGTCGTAGCGCGGATCTTCAAAACCGATGCAGAAAGTCTTGACCGGTTCTTTCACATGCCGCGCCATCAGGCCGACGATGGTGCTGGAGTCGACCCCGCCCGAGAGGAAGGCGCCAAACGGCACGTCCGCGCGCAGGCGGATACGGGTCGCGTCGTCGAGCAGGGCCATGAATTCGTCGGCCCAGGCGCCGAAGCTGTGGTCCTGCTCGCGCTGGTGTGCCAGGTTCCACCAGCGTTGTGTCTGCACGCCGCCACGGCGCGTGTAGCGCTGCCAGGTGCCGGGCATGACGTGGCGCACGCCTTCGAACGCGGTCCACGGCGCCGGGATGTAGTTGAAGGTCAGGTAGTGGTGGATGGCTTCCAGGTCCATGCCCGGCTTGCGGTCCAGGGCCGGCCACAGGGCTTTGAGCTCGGAACCGAACAGCAAACGCTGGCCGTCGTCGTGCACATAGAGCGGCTTGACGCCGATGCGGTCGCGCGCGAGGTAGAGCGCGTCTTCGCGCGCGTCGTCGATGGCGATGGCGAACATGCCGTTGAGCCGGCTCAGGCAGGCGATGCCTTCGCGCTCGTACAGGCGCAGGATGACCTCGGTGTCCGAATGCGTGTCCAGCCGCACGCCCTGGGCGCGCAGCTCGGCCGCCAGTTCGACGTGGTTGAAGATCTCGCCGTTCTGCACCACGGCGATCTGGCCGTCGTCGCTGACAAAGGGCTGGTGGCCGCCGCCCAGGTCGATGATGGACAGGCGGCGGTTGCCGATGGCCACGCCACGCGCAGGTCGGTGGTGGATGCCCTCGTCGTCCGGGCCACGGTGCACCAGGGCCTGGGCCATGCCCCCCAAGGCTTCATCGGCCAGCGCCTGCTGCCGACGGTCCCAGTAGCCGAAGATGCCGCACATTCAGTTCGCTCCCTTGCCGCTCAGGCGTCGCACGGTCCACCAGCAGATCTTCAGGTCCAGCCACAGCGACGCTTCGCGCGTGTAGCGCAGGTCGGCTTCGAGGCGCTGGGCCTCGGTGGAGTCGGATCGGTACAGCGCCTGCGCCAGGCCGGTGATGCCCGGGCGCACGCTGCAGCGCTGCGCCCAGTCGGCCTCGCTGTAGAGGCTTTGCTGCGCCGGCACGTCCGGCCGTGGTCCGACCAGGCTCATATCGCCGGTCAGAACGTTGATCAGCTGCGGCAGTTCGTCCAGGCTGGTGCGGCGGATGAAACGGCCCACGCGGGTGATGCGCGGGTCGTTCGTCGAGGTGAAGTAGGGGCCGATGCTGGCCGCGTTCTTCACCATGCTGCGGAACTTGACCATGCCGAACGTGCGGCCGTGCCGGCCGACCCGGGTCTGGCGGAACAGCACGGGAAAGCCGCTTTCGATGGCCACCGCCAGCGCCGTGCCCAGCAGCACCGGGCTGAGCAGGATCAGGGCCACCAGGCTGGCCAGGAGGTCGAGCGAACGCTTGATCATGCGTGCCCGTTGTGTCGCATGCGGGCGGCAATCTGGCCGATGGTGTCGGCGATGCGCAGGCGGTCGGCCTGCACCTGCTCGGCACTGCGCGTGGCCAGGTCGCGTTCGGCGCTGCGCAGGGCTGCCACCTCGTCCTCGAAGCGTTCCCCGCTGTCCGGGCGGTGGAAGGTGCGCGATAGGATCACCGCCTGTGAACCCAGGCGCAGGTGTTCGGCCAGCACGTCGCGGCCGGGCAGCAAACCTTCCTGGAGCCGCGCGATGCCGCCGAAGCCGAAGCGCAGGCCCTGTGCCCGCGCCAGCCGGGCCACGGTGTCCACCAGGCCCAGCGCCAGCGGTTCGAACATGAAGTGCATGCCCATGGACAGGTGCAGGTCGTTCAGGCCCACGAACACCTCGTCCAGTCCGGGCGTGCCCACCCATTCGGGCAGGGTCTCGAAGGCGCCCGCCGTTTCCAGCAGGGCCGTCACTGGCGCCCGGCCCCGGACCAGGGCACAGAAGGCCTGCAATTCCCAGGCCTCGGTGAACATGGGCAGCATCAGGCGGTCGGCACCGCGTGCCAGCACGGCATCGATCTCGTCGGCGCTGCCGCGGTGCAGGGGGTTCACCCTCACCATCAGCTGGGCGCGCCGCAGCACCGCATTGATGCGGTCCACGTCGTCCAGCGTGTGCGTGCTGATGAAAGTGTTGCGGCCGGCCTGCCGTTCGGCCTTGCCATGGATCTCCAGGTCCACCCACAGGCGCATGCCGTCGAGCGCGTCGCAGCGGCGCGCGAAGGCGGGGTCCTGGGTGATCTGGATGAGTTCCATCATGGGCGGGCGGATTATCGGCGCAGGGCCTTGCGCAGGCCGGGCGAGGACAGCCAGGCCACGCCCAGCACCGATGCCGCCACCAGCGTGGCCAGCAGCAGGCCGGCGCTGCGGTCCTGCACCTCCCAGCTCGCGCCCATGGCCCCGACACAGACCGCGGCAGCGGCGGCCGGCAGCAGGTCGCGCAGCTGAAGGGCATTGCAGACCTGTTCGCGTTCGCTCACCACCAGGGCCAGGGCCGCTGCCGCCAGCACCCCGTTGACCAGGCCCATCACCACGGCACCCCCTTGCAGCTCCCAGGCGGCGGCGACGAAAACGCCCAGCGCCAGCAGCAGCAGGGCAGCGCCGTAGGCCGCCACCGCACGGCGCAGGCGGCCGGTGCTGGCCAGCAGGGTCAGCAGCACGGCCAGCAGGGCCTGCGGCAACAGGGACCAGGCACCAATGCGCGCCCAGGCGGCGATCTGTTCCACCACCTCGGGCGGCATGCGGCCCCAGCCGAACAGCAGGCGCGCCAGCGCCGGGGCCAGCGCGGCCAGGGCTGCGGCCGCCGCACAGGCCAGCACCCAGGCCAGCACAAAAGCCTGGCGCAGCGCGTCGCGGCGTGCGGTGTGGGTGCCCGCCGCGGGCGCGGCCGCGTAGGCCCGGGCGATACCGGGAAAGGCCAGCGTGGCCACCAGCTGGATGGCCAGAACCAGCGGCAGTTCCACCAGCTTCCAGGCGTAGTTGAAACTGGTCAGTGCACCTTCGCCGGCGCCCGAGGCCAGGCTGCGCGCCAGCAGTGGCAAGGCCAGGGGCAGGCCGGCGCTGGCCAGTGCCCAGAGCCACACCGGCGCCGGTGGCAAGGCCGCATCGGCGCTGCCGGTGGCCGCGGCGGGATCGGGGGTTCCGGGGCGCTGCAGCCGGGCCTGCAGCCACAGCAGGCGCAAGGCCATGGCCAGCAGCAGGCCCATGCCCAGCCAGGTCAGCGGGTCGGTCTCGCCGTCCGCCGGCGCCATGCCGCCGATGAGCAGCAGGGCGGCGATCACCACCGCGTTGACCACCAGGTTGGCACCGTAGAGGCCGCTGAAGTCGCGCCGGTGCTGCAGGCGCGTGGACCACAGCGCGGCCAGCAAGGCCAGCGGCAGGGCCAGCGCACTCCAGTGCAGGGCCTGCTGTGCCAGTGGCCGGACGGCGTCGCCGAGACCGGGTGCCAGGGCCTGTACCACCAGGCCCTGGGCCACCAGCAGTCCGCTGGCGCCCAGCACACCGCCGAGCAGCAGCGTGCGCGCCACCTGGCGTTGTGTGGCGGCTTGCACCGCCAAGTCCTGCCGTGCCCAAAGCGGCAGCAGCACATAGGACAGCGCGCCCGCGGCGAAGATGCCGGTCAGCAGGTCGGGCAGCGTCAGCATGAGGATGGCCACGTCGGCCTGGGCGCCGCTGCCCAGCGCCGCGGCCTGCACCGACTCGCGCAGCAGCCCCAGCAGGCGGCTGGCCAGCAGCAGGGCGAGGGAGACCAGACCGGCGCGCAGGAACATGGCGCGCATTATCCGGGCCTGTGCCGCATGGTCCGGCCCGCCGGGCTGCCCACTAAAATGGCAGGTTTTTGCAAGCGGCACCAACCCCTGGTGCGCGCCGGTTGCCCTCCTCACCGAACCCTGGCCCGCCGGGCCTGCTCCCATGTCACAAGCTCCGAACAACGCCGCCGCGCCCGTGGCCGCCGCCCCTGACGACAACCAGCTGATCGCCGAGCGCCGCGAAAAACTCAAGGGCCTGCGCGAGGCGCAGCAGCGCGGCGAAGGCGTGGCCTTCCCGAACGACTTCAAGCCGGGCGACAAGGCGGCCGAGCTGTTCGAGCGCTTCGGTGAGACCAGCAAAGAAGCGCTGGAAGCGAACCCGGTGCGCGCCAGCGTGTCGGGCCGCATGATGCTCAAGCGTGTCATGGGCAAGGCCTGCTTCGCAACGATCCAGGACGCCTCGCTCGGCCCCACGGGCGGCCGCATCCAGCTCTACCTGAACACCGACAGCGTGGGCGAAGAGAAGCTCGCCGCATTCAAGCACTGGGACCTGGGCGACATCATCGCGGCCGAGGGCGTGCTCATGCGCACCCGAACCGGTGAGCTGTCCATCCACGCCGACAGCATCCGTCTGATCACCAAGAGCCTGCGTCCGCTGCCCGACAAGTTCCACGGCATCCACGACCAGGAAATCAAGTACCGCCAGCGTTATGTCGACCTGATGACCGACGAAGGCGCCCGCAAGCGCTTCGTCACCCGCAGCCACGCGCTCGCCAGCATCCGCGACTTCATGGTCCGCCACGGCTTCCTCGAAGTCGAGACGCCCATGCTGCACCCCATTCCCGGCGGCGCCAACGCCAAGCCGTTCAAGACGCACCACAACGCGCTGGACCAGGAGATGTTCCTGCGCATCGCGCCCGAGCTGTACCTCAAGCGCCTGCTGGTCGGCGGTTTCGAGCGCGTGTTCGAGATCAACCGCAACTTCCGCAACGAAGGCATCAGCGTCCGCCACAACCCCGAGTTCACCATGATGGAGTTCTACGCGGCGTACTGGAACTACCAGGACCTGATGGACTTCAACGAGCAGCTGATCCGCCACGTCGTCAAACAAGTGCACGGCGACACACCGCTGACCTACAACGGCCAGCCGGTGGACGTGTTCTCGCCCTTCGAGCGCCTGACCATCCGCGAAGCCATCCTCAAGTACACCGAGGCTGGCGCCGGCGTGGACGACCCGGCCTGGCTGATCCCGGCGCTCAGGAAGCTGGGCATGAGCGAAGAGAAGCACCAGCTCTCGACCCGCTCGCTGGCCAGCCTGCAGGTGCTGTACTTCGAAGAGACGGTGGAAGAGAAGCTCTGGAACCCGACCTTCATCATGGAGCACCCGACCGAGATCTCGCCGCTGGCGCGCGCCAACGACGACCGCCCGGAGGTGACCGAGCGTTTCGAGCTCTACATCACCGGCCGCGAATTCGGCAATGCTTTCTCCGAACTGAACGACGCCGAAGACCAGGCTGCGCGCTTCCACGCACAGGTCGCGGCCAAGGACGGTGGCGACGAAGAAGCGATGTACTACGACGCCGACTTCATCCGCGCGCTGGAGTACGGCATGCCTCCGGCCGGCGGCTGCGGCATTGGCATCGACCGCCTGATGATGCTGCTGACCGATTCGCCCAGCATCCGCGACGTGATCCTGTTCCCCGCGTTGCGCCGGGAACACTGATCTAGAAGTTCATCGACTGGATGCTGCGCCGCGGATCGCGACGCAGCTCGTCCAGTGCGATGTGCAACCAGTCAAGATGGGCCTGGGCGTTCAGACCCAGTTCCACGTTGTCCTGCGGCAGCAGGGCCAGCACGATCTTGAGTTTGAGTGTGCTGCCCACCGGCAGTCCGTCCGAGGGGCGCAACCCGCCCGCCACGATGCTGGTGGCGGCGGCCACCGCCTGTGGTCCGCGCACCGGGCCTTCCATCAGCAGAGCAAAGTGGTTGTCGTTCACCCGTGCGGCGGTGTCCACATCGCGTGCCACCGAGCGCAGCAGCGAGCCTGTGAGCACCAGCGCCCGGTCGGCGACTTCGCGACCATGGGCCCCCTGGAACTGTCCGTGGTTGTCCAGCGCGATCATCAGCAGGGCGCTCTGGTGCTGGTAGCGCTGCGCGCGCACCAGGCTGTCGTGCAGGCGTTGCATGAAGTGGTGCCGGTTGCGCAAACCGGTCAGTGGCTCGGTCAGGTCCAGCGCCTTGGCGCGCGCCTGGGCCTCGTGCTGCAGCTTGGAGCGTTGCAGCAGTCCGTAGAGCAGCAGCGGCGCTTCGAGGGCCGCAGCGATCACCATGGCGTACTGCGTCAGGAAGCCCGATGAGATGAGGTTGAAGTTGCGCAGCACGGGCAGGGCGCCGGCCAGCAGCACCGGCAGGATGCCCAGCGCAATCCAGCGCACCCAGCGGTCACCCGTGCGCCAGGCCATCCACAACATGGCGTAGATGGCGATCATGGTCATCGAGGCCAGGATGGTGAGGGTCTGGAAGCTGCCCTGCGTGGGCTCGAAGGTGTCCCACACCGTCAGGGCCAGCAACAGCGTGGCGAGCGTGAGGGCCAGGCGGTCCAGCGTGCGGCCAATGCGCCGGGGCTGGGCCACGTGCCGCACGAAGAGAATGGCCGCCGCCGCCACCATGGGCAAAAGCACGAACTCGGCCAGGGCGTTCCAGCGTGGAGAGCCCGGCCAGAGCAGATGGCCACCAACGCCGAGCGAGGCGGCCAGCGACAGGCCCAGCAGCGAGATGTAGCCGGCATAGGCCAGGAAGCTGCGGTCCCGGAAGACCAGACCGTTGACCACCGCCACTGCACCCAGCAGCAGGGCCATGCCGAAATAGGCGCCGAGCAGGAACTGCTGGAACATGCGCTGCTGCCGCAGGTGGCTGTGGCTGTGGATGAAGAGTTCACCCGAGTACGGCACCCGTGCGTGCTCGATGCGCAGCCAGTAGGTGACCGGAACATCGGTGCGTGTGTCCAGCGAGAACACCGGGTAGCGGTCGGGCGAGGCCCAGTCGGCCACTGCGATGTGGTCGCCCGCGTGCTGCTCGCGCCAGCCGCCGTCCGCCCGCCGGTGGAACAGGCTGATCCGGTCGGTGCCCGCGCGGGCCATCTCCAGTTCCCAGTGGGTGCTGCTGTCCTGCGCCCAGGCATCGAAGCGTATCCAGAGTGCCGCCTGCGTGCCCAAGGTCACGCGGTGCGTGGCGCCGCGTGGCTCGAACGGCAGCTCGGCCGCCAGGGCTTCGACCGCTTCGACCCCCAGCGCTCCGCTGGTGTCCACCCAGGCGATGCTGCGGCCGGCCAGTGCCAGGCTGCTGGCGCTGCCGTCCAGCAACACCGGCATCCGGGCATCGCCGGCCCAGGCCAGGGGCATCAACAGCAGCCACAGCCAGCGCACCAACCACCGGCCGGTTGCATGTGCCCGGGTGATGGGGGAGGAAACAGGGACGGTTCGAGGGCCGGGCATGACCCCATTCTGTCGTCATCCCGTGTGGCAGCACCTGACATCCAGGCCGAAGGGGCGCTTGTTGCGGCGCGGGCGCGACAGCGGACAAAAAAAACCCGCCGGAGCGGGGTGCAGTGAGCGGTGAAGCGGATCAGGCGTAGTCGGCCAGCGCCTTGCGCATCTTCTTCATGGCCGCCACCTCGATCTGGCGGATGCGTTCGGCGCTCACGCCGTATTCGGCCGCCAGTTCGTGCAGCGTCATGCCGCCCGAACCGTCGTCGTTCACCTTGAGCCAGCGTTCGGTCACGATGCGGCGCGAACGGTCGTCGAGCTCGCCCATGGCACGGGCGATGCCCTCGGTGGCCAGCACGTCGCGCTGGGCGGTCTCGATCATCGCGGTCGGTTCGTGGCGGCCGTCGGCCAGCCAGGCGATCGGGCCATAGGTTTCTTCGCCGTCGTCGGCCGGGCTCGGGTCCAGCACCACGTCACCGCCGGCCATGCGGGTTTCCATCTCGCGCACTTCCTCGGGCTTGACCTTCAGGTCGCGCGCGACCACTTCGACTTCGCCGTCGTTGAGTGCTTCGCGGTGGGTGTCGCCTTCGGCCGCTTCGGAGCGGAAACCCTGCTTCATGCTGCGCAGGTTGAAGAACAGCTTGCGCTGCGCCTTGGTCGTCGCGACCTTGACCATGCGCCAGTTCTTCAGGATGTATTCGTGGATCTCGGCCTTGATCCAGTGGATTGCGTAGCTCACCAGGCGCACACCCTGGTCGGGATCGAAGCGCTTGACGGCTTTCATCAGGCCCACGTTGCCTTCCTGGATCAGGTCGCCGTGCGGCAGGCCGTAGCCCAGGTACTGGCGGGCGATGGACACCACCAGGCGCAGGTGGGACATCACCAGCTGGCCGGCGGCCTCCAGGTCGTTGTGCTCGCGCAGGCGGCGCGCGGCACCCTGTTCCTCTTCCAGCGTGAGCATGGGCATGCGGTTGACGGCGCTGATGTAGGCGTCCAGGTTGCCCAGCGGCGGCAGGGTCAGCGACCGGCTGGACCACGGGCTGGCCACGGCCAGGCTGGCGGTCGGCAGGTCGGTGGGGGCGAGCAGTGCGGTGGACATGGATGGAACCCTCCTTCAGATGGTCTGCAATCGATGTTAGCACTCCATGAGAGAGAGTGCTAAACGAAAGGTTCCCGGCGGGACGGGCCCCAGTGCCAGGGGATGACCGACGATCTGAGTCCAAAGGTACTCATGTTGGTGTGTTAGCGAACACTTTCATGTTATGTGCCGCGGCGGCTTGGGGCGGCGGTCTGTTGCATTGGGGTTGAAGGTTGCCGGCAAGGGGCGGGCGCTGTGTAGGATCGCACGTCTGAGGGGAGCGCTGCCTCAGGTTTCCAGGCAAATAGCCGAAAGAATGGGCATTCCCCACAGCCTTATCCGACCCCGCTCGCTCCGCCGGCGTGGGCATGCCCTGATGTCCTCTTTCCTCCGAGCGCCCCTTGCCGCCAGGTCCCAGCGCCGTCCGCGCCTGGCCTGTGGGCTGCTCGGTGGCCTGCTGATCGCCGCCGGGCAGGGCGCCTGGGCCTCGTTCGATCCGACCCAGATGAGCCTGGAAGCGCTGATGGACACGCCCGTGGTCGGCGCCTCCAAGTACGCGCAGGCGCAGACCCGGGTGGCCGCCGCCGTCAGCGTCATCACGCGCGAGGACATCCGCCGCCATGGCTGGCGCACGCTGGGTCAGGCGCTGTCGAGCCTGCCGGGCTTTCACACCAGTTACGACCGGCAGTACACCCATGCCGGCACCCGCGGCCTGTCCCTGCCCGAGGACTACAACACCCGCCTGCTGATCACCCTCAATGGCCTGCGCCTGAACGAGCCGACCTACGACAGCGTGATGGCCGGACCGGAGTTGCCGGTCGATCTCGACCTGATCGAGCGCATCGAGGTGATCCCGGGGCCCGGCGGGGCGGTGCATGGCCAGAACGCCCTGTTCGGTGTGGTCAACCTGGTCACCCGGCGCGGCGCCGACCTGGACGGCACCGAGCTGTCGGTGGGCTGGACCTGGCCTCAGCAAACCCGGCACGCGCGATTGAGCACCGGCGGGCAGACGGCCCAGGGCACGGACTTTCTGCTGTCCGCTTCCACCCTGCGCAGCCAGGGCGAAGACCGCTTCTACGACTACGGGCTGGCCGGTTCGGGGGTCGCGGCCGGGCTGGACGGCGAGCGGGACGATGAACTCTTCCTGCGGCTGGCCGGCACGGCCTGGTCGTGGGACCTGAGCCTGGGCGACCGGCGCAAGGACGACCCGACCGCGGCCGGCAGCGTCGATCCGCTGACCCCGGGAACCTACATCCGCGACCGCTACCTGCAGTCGCAGTTGCAACTCGAACACGACTGGGACGGCGGCCGCCAGCAGCTGCTGGCCCGCCTTTCGCTGGGGGCCTACCGGTTCACCAGCGCGGCGTACTACGGGGGGGAGGCCTACTGGTTCACCGGCAGCGGCGACGCACGTGGCCTGGACCTGCGCTGGGTCAACAGCGCGTTTGCGGCGCACCGCTTCATGCTGGGGGTGGAATGGCAGGACCTGCCCCGTCAGGACCAGTCGGGCGAGTACCTGCCCGATCCGTTCTATTCGCTGTTCTACCGGACGCAGGGCTGGCGTGCGGGCGTCTATGCGCAGGACGAATGGCAGCTGACCGACAGCCTGGTCGCCACGCTGGGCTTGCGGGCCGACCGCAGCCCGGTCAACGGCACACAGTTCAACCCGCGCCTGGCGCTGATCTGGCAGCCCGACCCTTCGGCCACCTACAAGCTGCTCTATGGCCGCGCGCACCGCTCCCCCAATGCCTACGAGCGCGACTGGCGGGTGACGGACGACAACTACCCGGTCCTGCTGCCGGCGATACGGCCCGAACGCATCGACACCCTGGAGTGGGTGGCCGACCGGCGCCTGTCGCCCGAATGGTCGGTGCGGGCCTCGGCCTACCACTGGGTGCTGCAGGACCTGATCCGCTGGGACGAGGATGCCGTCGCCTTTGTCTCCGCTCCACGGGTGACCGCCAGGGGGCTGGAGCTGTCGATGAACCGGGTCTGGGCGTCGGGACCGCGCCTGCGCGGCAGCCTGAGCTGGCAGGACGCGCGACGGCGCGATGGCGCCCCGTTGCCCAACACGCCGCGCTGGATGGCGAAGGTGCACGCGGGCCTGCCCGTGGCCGCCGGCTGGCAGGTCGGCCTGGAGGCGCTGGCGGAAGGCGCCCGTTTCGACGATGGCGGGCAGCGGCGACGCGGCCCCGTGCTGCTGAACCTGCACCTGCTGTCGGGCGAGTTGCAGCCTGGTGTACGGGTCGCGCTGGGGGTGCAGAACCTGCTGGACCAGCGGGTGCGCCAGCCCCTGGGGCCGGGGGAATGGATGCGGGACGTGGAACAGGACGGTCGCAGCCTGAACCTGAAGATGGAGGCGCGCTTCTGATGCGCCGGCGTCTGCTTTTCTGCCTGTTGGCCGGCCTGCTGCTGTGCGGCCTGGTGCCGGTCGCGTCTGCGCAGGTGCAGACGGCCAGCGAGACCGCGGTCAAGGCGGGCTTCGTCTACAACTTCATCAAGTTCACCCAGTGGCCGGGTGCGCGGGAGGGGGCGCCCGTGCGCGTGTGCGCGCCCTCGGCCACCCCCCTGGACGGACAGCTCGTGCGCCTGCACGGCCGGACCGTGGGCAGCCGTCCCATCGAGGTGCGCGTCGGTGTGGCAGCCACCGAATGGCGTTCCTGCGATGTTCTGTATCTGGGGGAGGAAGATGCGGACCGGATCGCTTCGCTGCGTGTGCGGCTGGGCCAGGCGCCGGTCCTCACCATCGGCGACCTGTCCGGCTTTGTCGAGGCGGGCGGCATGATCGGCCTGCGCGTGGAGGCCAACCGGGTCCGGTTCGACGTGAACCTCGGCAGCGCCCAGGCATCGGGCCTCGTTCTCAACAGCCAGATGCTCAAACTGGCCGGAAAGGTTTTGCAATGATGCGCGCCATCATTCCCGTCACCCTGCGACCGCTCGCTGCCGCCCTGTGCCTGGCGACCAGCACGGCGACCTGGGCGCAGGGGGATGCCGACCCCACACGGCTCTCGCTTGAAGAGCTGATGAACATCGAGGTGAGTTCCGCCGCGCGCAAGCCGCAGCCGCTGTCGGACACCGCCACCGCGCTGCACGTGATCAACCGCGACGACATCCGCCGCTCGGGGGCCAGTTCGCTGCCCGAGCTGCTGCGCACGGTGCCGGGCGTGCAGGTCTCGCGCATCGACGGCAGCCGCTACGCCATCACCATCCGCGGTTTTGCCAGCCGCTACGCCGGCAAGCTGCTGGTGCTGCTCGACGGGCGCACCCTGTATTCCCCGCTCTTCAACGGCACCTTCTGGGAGTCCCAGGACATGGTGCTCGACGACATCGAGCGCATCGAGGTCATCCGCGGGCCGGGCGGCACCATGTGGGGCGCCAACGCCTTCAATGGCGTGATCAACATCATTTCCCGCCACGCGCGCGACACCCAGGGCACCCTGGTCCAGACGCAGGCCGGCGGCCATGAGTCGGCGCTGGCGCTGCGTCATGGCGGTGCGCTGGGCGAGGCAGGCCACTTCCGAGCCTATGCCAAGCTGGGCCGGCTGGACGCGCTGGACGGCGGCGATGCCGGGCTGCCCGCCCACGACGGCCTGCGGCAGCGGCGCGCAGGCTTTCGCGTCGACCTGCAACCGGTCGCGGGCGACCGGCTGACCGTGCAGGGCGACACCCACGACGTGCGCGCCGACGTCAATGAACTCGCCACCGCGCTGGACCGGCCCGGCGTGACGCTGGCACCCGACACCCAGCACCAGATGGGGGCCAATGTGCTGCTGCGCTGGGAGCGCGAGGTGAACGCCGGCAACCGCGTGCAGCTGCAGGCCTATGCGGACCGGGTCGACGGCCGTTCCAACGCGCTGGACCTGCGTGTGGACACGCTGGACATGGAGTTCCAGCAGCGCCTGCAGCTCACCCCGGCACAGGAGCTGACCTGGGGCGTCGGCATGCGCCGGGTGAGCGACCGCACCCGGGGTAGCCTGACGGTGAGCTTCGATCCGGCGGCCGCGCGCCATGACACCTACAACGCCTTCCTGCAGGACGAGATCGCGCTGGGCGATGCGGTGCGGCTGACCCTGGGCAGCAAGTTCGAACACAACGACTTCACCGGACTGGAGACCCAGCCCAACGCCCGTCTGCACTGGCAGGCGATGCCGGGGCATGCGTTCTGGGCCGCCATCTCGCGCGCCGTGGAGATACCCTCGCGCGCGACCCGCCAGAGCCACATCAACTACACCGTCATCCCGGGCCAGAGCCTGCCGCCACCGTTCCCATCGACGACCGCCCTGGTGCTGGGCCTGCGCGGCGACCCCGACCAGATCGCGCAGGAACTGGTGGCGCGCGAGCTCGGCTACCGCGGCCTGTTCGGCCATGACCTGAGCGTGGACCTGACCGTTTTCCACCACGAATACGACCACCTGGTTTCGGTCGGCGACGCCGACATCACCACCGGCCTGAACCACCAGGGCGTGCCCTACAACCGGGCCAGTTACCGCTTCTCCAACGACCTTCGCGGCCATGCCTATGGCCTGGAAGCGGCCGCCACCTGGCAGGCGCACCCGGCCTGGCGGCTCAGTGGCAGCGTCAGCACCTTGCGCATGAAGCTCCAGGGCTACCCGGGCAGTACGGGCCAAAGTGCTTTCGGACCCGCCGGCGCCTCGCCGGGCTTCATGGCCCAGCTGCATTCGCAGTTGGAGCTCGCCCGGCACGTCGAGCTCGACACCCACCTCTACCGGACGGGCTCGCTGGCGGACCTGGGTGTGCCGGCCCACACCCGTCTGGACCTGCGCCTGGGCTGGCGCCTGCAGCCCGGCCTGGAGCTGTCGCTGACCGGTCGCGACCTGCTGCAGCGGCGCCACCGCGAGTTCGCGACCGACGACATCCAGGCCAGCGACATTCCGCGCAGCTGGCTGCTCCAGGCCAACTGGAAGTACTGAGCATGGGCGACAGGCCGGTCACCACCCGGGGCGGGCGCCTGCTGAACTGGCGCGACCTGTCCATCGTCAGCAAGCTGGGCCTGCTGCTGGCCTTCAACACGCTGACGGCGGTGCTGCTGATCGCCATCGTCTTCGGGGTCAGCAATGCGATCAGCCGCTACCAGAACACCGAGGAACAGCTGCACGTTCTGGCCCAGGTGACCGGCGAGAACAGCCGCGCCGCCCTGGCCTTCGGCGACCGCGACAGCGCCACCCAGACCCTGTCGGCCCTACGCGCCGTCGATCAGGTCAGCGATGTGCGCCTGTACACCGCCACCGGCCACCTGTTCGCCAAGGTCGAGTTCAACGGGAACCCGGACAAGACCGGCACCTCAGCGGCGCAGTGGCTGATCCGCCGCGTCTTTCCGGAGCAGCTGGATGTCGGCCATCCCATCGTGGAGGACGGGCAGGTGATCGGCCGCATCGAGTTGCGGGCCCACCTGCTGCCGATCTGGGCCGGTATGCTCCGGAGCCAGGCCCTGATGGCCGTGCTGGCCCTGTTGCTGGCCACGCTGGCGGTGTATTTCGGCATGCGCCTGCGGCGCATCGTGACCGACCCCATCCTCGGGCTGGCGCAGGTCTCCACCCGCGTCTCGCGCGAGCAGGACTATTCGCTGCGCGCGGTCAAGGCCCACAACGACGAGGTGGGCGCGCTGGTGGACGACTTCAACCACATGCTGGCCGAGGTGCAGAGCCGCGACCAGGCCCTGCAGACCGAACGTCGGTCCCTGCAGCAGCGCACCGCCGACATGCAGCTCGCGCGCGACGAGGCCGAGCGCGCCAGCCGCATCAAGTCGGAATTCATTGCCACCGTCAGCCACGAACTGCGTACGCCGCTGACGGCCATTTCCGGCGCGTTGGGCCTGGTGGCCGGCGGTGTGGCGGGTCCGCTGTCGCCGCAGGCCACGGAGATGGTGGGGATCGCACTGAAGAACAGTCGTCGGCTCTCCTTCCTGATCAACGACCTGCTGGACATGGAAAAACTGCTGGCCGGCAAGCTTCAGTTCGACCGTCACGTGCAGCCCCTTCAGCCCCTGCTGGAACAGTCCCTGGCGGACAACCAGTCCTATGCCGCCCAGTTCGGTGTGGAGCTGGTGATGAACGAGCGGGGCCAGGACGTGCAGGTCGAGGTGGACGCCCAGCGCCTGCAGCAGGTGATGGCCAACTTGCTGTCCAACGCGGCCAAGTTCTCGCCCCGCGGCAGCCGGGTGGAGGTGGACACGCGGCTGGCGGGCGCCGTGGTGCGCGTGAGCGTGACCGACCACGGGCCGGGCATTCCACTGGCGTTCCAGACCCGCATCTTCCAGAAGTTTTCGCAGGCCGACGCCTCGGACGCGCGCCAGAAAGGCGGCACCGGCCTGGGCCTGGCCATTTCGCGCGAACTGATCGAACGCATGGGTGGACGCATGGGCTTCGATTCCGTGCCTGGGCAGGGTGCCCGTTTCTTCTTCGAGCTGCCGGTCTGGACCCCGGTGGTTTCGCAACCCGCACCTCTGGCGGACGGCCGGAACGGGCGGTCCATCGGGCCGCGCATCCTGATGGTCGAGCCCGATGCCGAGGCGGCGGAACTGCTGCGCCGCATGTTCGAACGCGTGGGCTATGCGGTCGATGCCGCGGCCAGCGGTGCCCAGGCCCTGGAACTGGCCCGCCAACGGCCGCACGCGGCCATCACGCTGGACCTGCTGCTGCCCGATATCGGCGGTGCCGAACTGATTGCCCAGCTGCGCACCCAGGAGGCCACGCAACACACGCCCATCGTGGTCATCTCGGCCCGCGTGGAGGAGGGGCAGCGCCAGCTGGGAGCTGCCTGGCCCGGCCTGCACTGGCTGGCCAAGCCGGTGGACCAGATTCGCCTGCACGCGGTGCTCCAGAAGGTCGCGGCCCAGCAGCGCACGCCGCACCCGCGCGTGCTGCACGTGGAGGACGACCTGGAACTGCACCGGGTGGTGCGGGCCATGGCCGGCGAGCGTTTCGATTTCGAGCTGGCCACCAGCCTGCGCGAGGCGCGTGCCCGTGTCGCGCTGGAACGCTTCGACGCGGTCATTCTCGACCTCTCCCTGCCCGACGAATCGGGCTGGGACCTGCTGCCCGACATCCAGGCGCGACAGCCAGACACACGGGTCATCGTGCTCACCGGCGGCGAACTGAGCGACGATCAGGCCGCCCGCGTTGATGCCGTGGTGCGCAAGGGCGAGGTCAGCCGCCACGAGCTGCTCGACGCCATCGGTGGCCCATCCTTCAGCGAAACACTGCCGCACCCATGAACACCCTGCAACGCATCCTTTGTGTGGAAGACGAGGCCGACATCCAAGCCGTGGCGCGCATGGCGCTGGAGCTGGTGGGGCACTTCCAGGTCGGGGTCTGCAGCAGCGGCGAAGAGGCCTTGCGCGAGGTCCGGGCCTTTGCGCCGGATCTGGTGCTGCTGGACGTGATGATGCCCGGCATGGACGGGCCCACCACGCTCAAGGCCCTGCGGGAGCTGCCCGGTCTGCAGGCCCTGCCGGTGGTCTTCATGACCGCCAAGGTGCAACCCAGCGAGGTGGCGCTGTACCGGTCGCTCGGCGCGCTGGATGTGATCGCCAAGCCGTTCGACCCGATGACCCTGTCGGATCAGGTGCGCAGCATCTGGGAGAAACGCTGTGGATGAACGGGTTGACACGCGATCGCCTGCACCGGCCGGACAAGCCGAGCTGACGCAGTTGCTGGCCGGTCTGCGCCAGCGCTTTGCCGATCAGCTGGGTGTGCGCCTGCAGGCCATCGGCGCGCAACTGCACCGGCTTGCGCAGGCCGATGCCGCTTCCGTGGACCTCGACGCCCTGCACCGCGAGGTGCACAGCCTGACCGGTGCTGCCGGCACCTTCGGGCTGGCCGAGGTGTCGCAGCGCGCGCGGGCGCTGGAGGTGCCGCTGGCGGCCCTGCTGCGTGGCGAAGTGGCGGCAGACGCCACCTTGCACCAGACGCTGCAGCAGGCCCTGGCCGCCCTGACCGCGGTGGCACCGCTGGCCGGCGACCCGGCCAAGCCGGTGGCGGCACCCGAACCGGCGCCGCCGGACGGGCCCGCGCAGACGCCCTGTGTGTTCCACCACGGCTGCACCGGCGCGGGTGATGACGCCTGGAGCGCGGCGCTGCAGGCGGCAGGCTACCCGGTGCAAGCCGTGACCGACCTGGACGCGCTGTGCCGCCGCTGGATGCATGAAACCCCGCCCGCGGGCACGGTGCTGCTGCTGGACCTGCCGACCCCGGAGGCGGTGCAACCCGCTGTGGAGCGCCTCAAGGGGCTGCAGGTGGCCGAGGGCCGACCGCTGGTGCTGGCCACCCTGCCGAACGATGAGCTGGCGCTGCGCCTGCGGCTGGCGCGTGCCGGTGTGCGGCGCACCCTGGCGCGGCCGCTGGTGGCGGCGCGCCTGATCGAGCAGCTCGACACCCTCACCGGTCGCCGGCCCGATCGGCCTTACCGCGTCCTGCTGGTGGACGACGACCCCTTGCTGCTGCAGGCGCAGGCCGCGGTCCTGCGCGGAGCCGGTCTGGAGGTCTGTGTCACCGAACATGCCCTGCAGACGCTGGACCTGCTCGACCGTTTCGTCCCCGATGTGCTGGTGCTGGACGTGTACATGCCCGAGGCCAGCGGACCGGAGCTGGCCGCCATCCTGCGCGAGCGCGAAGCCTGGCTGGACCTGCCGGTGCTGTTCCTGTCGGCCGAGACCGACATGACCCAGCAGCTGCTGGCGCTGAACCTGGGGGGCGACGACTTCCTGGTCAAACCGGTGCAGGCCGACCACCTGATCGCGGCCGTGAGCGCGCGCGCGCGCCGGGCACGGCAGAACGCCGCTCTGCGCCAGCGCCTGCAGACCACGCTGTACGAGCGCGATCGCGAACACCTGGCGCTGGACCAGCACGCCATCGTCAGCGTGGCCGATTCCAAGGGCCACATCCTCTACGCCAACGATCTGTTCTGCCACGTCAGCGGCTATCCGCGCGAGCAGGTCATCGGCCTGAGCCACCATGTGCTGCGCACGCCGCAGCACCCGCGGGCCTTCTACGACGGCATGCGCGATGCCATCTTTGCCGGCCGGGTGTGGCAGGACGAAGTCTGTTGCCGGCGCGCCGATGGCAGCCTCTACTGGACCGAGACCACCATCACGCCCTTCCTCGATGCGCAGGGCAGGCTCTACCAGTACGTGGCGATCCAGACCGACGTCAGCCACATCAAGGCCGCCGAGGCCGCCCTGCGGGCGCAGCACGACCTGCAGCAGGTCATCAGTCTCTCGGCCGCCGACCTGATGGCCTCCGCTCCCGGGGACGGGGCACAGGCGATCAGCCGTGTGCTGGCCACCAGCGGCTCGCAGTTGCGGGCCGACCGCGCCTACCTCTACACCTACGCACGAGACGGCCGACGCTTCAGTGCCGGTCACGTCTGGTGTGCACCCGGCGTTCCCGCGATGTCCGCCGATCTGCGCGAGACCGTGGTGGACCAGTTGCCCTGGCTGACACGACAGCTGGCGGAAGAGGGGATGCTGCAAGTGCGCGACACGCAGCAGCTGGCCGCCGATGACGAAGGCCAGCGCGAGCTGCTGCAGCGCTGCGGTGTGCGTTCCCTGCTGGTCCTGGCCCTGCAGCACAAGGGCCAGCCGATCGGCTTTCTGGCCTACAGCATGCAGGACCAGGCGCGCACCTGGAACCCGGCGGAGGTGGCGCTGCTCCAGGTGCTGCGTGATGTGATCACCAGCGCCCTGCTGCGCAGCTGGTCCGACGCGGCCCTGCGCAAGAGCGAGTCGCGCCTGAACTTCCTGGTTTCGTCCAGCCCGGCGACCATCCACAGCCGGGAGCCGCACGCGCCTTTCGCCCTGCGGTATGTCAGCCCGAATGTGGAGCAGCTGCTGGGCTTCGACCCCTTGGAGCTCACGCAGGACCCGCGGGTTCTGGATGACAGCCTGCACCCCGAGGATCGCGAGCCGGTGGCCCGGGCGCGTCCCGCCCTCCTGCAGGACGATGCCCTGCGGCTGGAGTTTCGCCTGCGCATGCCGCAGGGCGGCTACCGCTGGGTGCTCGAACAGTCGCGGCTGGTGCGCGACGCCTCGGGCCATCCGCTGGAGGTGATCGGCTACTGGACCGACATCACCGAGCGCAAACGGTTCGAGGCCGAGCTCTCGGCCTTCAACCAGGAGCTGGAGCAGCGGGTCGAAGCCCAGACGCGCAGCGTGTTGCAGAGCGAACGCCTGGCCCAGGCCACGCTGGACGCCATGAGCGCGCGGGTGGTCATGCTCGACGGCGAGGGCCACATCGTGGCCACCAACCGCGCCTGGCGTGATTTCGCGGGCGGGCGATCGGCGCGCCTGGCCGGGAACTACCTGCAGTACTGCGAACGCGGTGACCCCGAACGGGAATTGCCTGCCCTGCCGGCCCTGGTGGTGGCCATCCGTTCGGTGATGCAGGGGCTGCAGCGCAATGCCATGCTGGAAAACAGCGTGGTGATCGGCGGCGAGCCGCACTGGTTCGTCAGCCGGGTCGAACGCTTCGGCTCGCACGAAGAACCCCGGATCGTGGTCTCGCATGAGGACATCACCGCCCTCAAGCTGGCCGAACGCGCGCAGCTGCGGTCCCAGCGACTTGAAAGCCTGGGCACCCTGGCCGGCGGCGTGGCACACGACCTGAACAACGCGCTGGCGCCGGTGCTCATGGGCATGAACCTGCTCAAGGAACAGTACCCCGAGGAGTCGCGCCTGTTCGAGATGATCGAGGGCAGTGCCCGCCGGGGTGCCGACATGGTGCGCCAGCTGCTGACCTTTGCCCGCGGGGCGGAAGGCGAGCGCGTGCCGGTGCAGCCACAACCCCTGCTGCGCGAGATCGAACGGCTCATGAAGGGCAGCTTCCCCAAGAACATCGACCTGCAGGTGCAGGCGCCCGATGGGCTGCCCGCGGTCGTGGGTGATGCCACCCAGTTGCACCAGGTGCTGCTCAACCTGTGCGTCAACGCACGCGACGCCATGCCGGGCGGCGGAACCCTGGCCGTGCGGGCGCAGACGGTCGAACTGGACGAGACCTATGCGCGCTCGATCAGCGACGCCCGGCCCGGCCAGTACCTGGCCCTGAAGGTGAGCGACACCGGCAGCGGCATCGCGCCGGACATCCTGGACCGCATCTTCGACCCCTTCTTCACCACCAAGTCGGCCGATCGCGGCACCGGTCTGGGCCTGTCCACGGTGCTGGGCATCGTGCGTTCGCACGGCGGCTTTGTGCAGGTCTACTCACAGCCGGGGCAGGGTTCGCTGTTCACCGTCTACCTGCCGGTGATGGCCGCGGCTACCGATGGCAAGGTCCACGCCGATGCCGGCGTGGACACGCCCTTCCGGGGTCAGGGCGAAACCGTGCTGTTCGTCGACGACGAGGCCGCGGTGCGCGAGGTCGGCCAGACCGTGCTCGAACGTCTGAATGTCCGACCGGTGCTGGCCGTGGACGGCGCCGACGGCCTGGTCCAGGCCACCGCCGAGCGCGAGCGCCTGCGCGCCGTCATCACCGACCTGCACATGCCGCAGATGGACGGGCTGGCCTTCGTGCGCGCCCTGCGCCGCAGCCTGCCCGACCTGCCGGTGATCCTGGCCAGTGGCCGGGTGGAAGAAAGCGTGGTGGCCGAAATGAAGACCCTGGGCGTGACGCAGCGGCTGGACAAGCCCTTCACACAGGAGCAGCTGGCACGCGCCCTGCGCGCCGTGCTCGGCGCCTGAGCGGCATCCGTGTGATCAGTAGCGCAGGTTGCCGTCGGCGTCGATGATGGCCAGCTCGACGTAGTCCGATCCGTTGTGGGACTTCGGCGAGTAGCGGGCCGTGAAACGCCCGAAGGCGATCTCGCCGGCGCCCTCCATGGTCCGGATGAAACTGGCGGTGCTCAGGTCGCGGCCGGTGCGCCGCAGACCCTCCACCAGCAGCCGGGCGTGCACAAAGCCCTCGAACTGGGACGCCGACGGCGTCGCATCGGGGGACCGGGCCTGGAGCAGCTTGAGGTATTCGGCCACCACCGGGATGGAGGCGTTGCGCAGCGACGGCATGATCTGGGCGAGCACGATGCCCCGGGCCTTGTCCTGCAGTTCGCGCCGGATCACGTCCACGCTGGCGACCGAATAGCCGTAGAAGGTCGGACGCGCCGGCGTGGCCATCACCGCCTTCACGAAGGCCGGGAAGGTCTGACCGGCGCTGCCGACGATCACCGCCTGCGGTTGGGCCTGGGCGGTGGCCGCCGCGGCGGCGGCCATGTCGGGGGCGGCCGGGTCGAGCCGGACTTCTGCGGCCAGCGGCAGGCCCGCTGCCGCCGACGCCTTCTTCACCTCGCCCAGCAGGGTCTTGCCCAGACCGTCGTCCTGGTAGAAGAACACCACCCGGCTGACACCGATCTGCCGGAGCTGGGAGAACATGCGCTCGGTTTCGTTGGCGTAGCCGGCCCGGACATGGAAGAGGTGGGGATTCACGCCTTCGCGCATCGACGAAGCGCCCGTGACCGGTCCGAACAGGATGGTGCGGGATTCCTTGAGCAGGGGCAGCACGGCCGCTGTCTGGGCGGTGCCGGTGCTGTTGAACAGCATGAAGACCTTGTCCTGCTCGATGAGCTGGCGGGTGTTCGCGACCGCCCGCTTGGGATCGAACCCGTCGTCCAGCGTGGTCAGGCGGATCTTGCGGCCGTGGACGCCGCCGGCCGCGTTGACCGCGTCGAACAGCAGGCGCGCGCCTTCGCCGTACTGCAGGGTCTGGGGTCCCAGCGGACCGGACAGCACCTGTGAAGAGCCAAGCCGGATCTCGGTGGGTGTCACCCCTTCGTCGCCCGCCTGCGCGGCCGACGCCAACACCCACGCACACACTGCAATCAACTGGCGAAGCATGCCGACTCCCCTGGTTTGTCTCCGATGAAGCGCGAGTTTGGTTATGTTTCAAAACCAGATCAAGAGCGCGTGCTCCGGGTTTCCCCGAGCCCGGGCCCCGGGTCCGGACGGACGGCGCCGCTGCGGCGCCCGGCGGCCATCCGGCTGGGCGCGGTGGTCCTGGCATGGGGGCAATGACCATCCGGCGGTCCGGGTGGTGTGGCACGGTCTACCATTTGTGCACCCGCATCCACCTGTCCGTCCATGCCTCTTCGCATTGGCATCACCGCCCGCCTGCTGCACGATCCGCCTCCCGGCCTGGGCCTGCCACTCAAACGCCTGCAGTTCCTCGAAAGCTCCATGGCGCACTGGATCATGGGCCACGGGGCCATCGCCCTCATGGTTCCCTTCATCGACGAGTCGGCCCACCTGTCGCCCGGCCGGGTGCCGCTGTCGGACATCGTCGACCTGCTCGATGGTCTGGTGCTGCAGGGCGGGATCGACATCTGCCCCGAGATGTATGGCGGCCAGCTCGCCAACCCCGCCTGGGCGGGTGATCCGATCCGCGACCGCTATGAACTGGCCCTGCTGCGCGGCTTCATCGAAGCCGGCAAGCCGGTGCTTGGCGTGTGCCGCGGCGCGCAGCTCATCAATGTGTACCACGGCGGCACCCTGGTGCAGGACATTCCCAGCCAGTGGCCCGGGGCCGTGCCGCACCAGGACACCGAGCACTACGACCGCCTGATGCACGACGTCGCTTTCGAGCCCGGGTCCGGACTCGCGCAGTGGTACCGTGGCACCACCGGCTACCGTGTCAACAGCATTCACCACCAGTGTGTGGACCGGCTCGGTGACGGCCTGGTGGTCGAGGCGCGATCGCCGGCCGACGGCGTGGTCGAAGCCATCCGGCGGCCCGGCCCGGGCTTCGTGCTCGGCGTGCAGTGGCACCCGGAGTTCCACCTCACGCCGCAGGAGCGGGCCCGCGGGCTGCTGGACAGCGGTCCCATGATGCAGGCTTTTCTGGATGCGGCGCGGGGACGTTCGGGTCGGCCGCTGCCGTCTGGCCGCAGCGGCTGATCGCCGGCGGCCCGGCGCGCCTCAGGCGTGCGGGGCGGCGGAGGTCTGACCGGCGACCCGCCGGAGCGCCCGCTCGACCACCGGCCGGGCATCGACCGGCCGCAGCCAGTGCTGCGACATCAGCCTGGCGCAGCTGCGGCGCGTCATGGTGTGGGCCCGCCCACCGTGGCTGGTGAACATGAACAGGCTGGCGTTCTGGCTGTGCCAGACCAGTTGGGCGCGCAACCATTGGCCGCCCGAGAACAGGTCGAACCATTGACCGGTGGTCATTCGCAGCATCGCGACCGCGACATCGTCGCCTGCCGGGTCCTTGTCCGTGTCGTGCGACTCTTCTTCGTGCGCGATGACCGGCTCGGCCAGTTCGCGGGCGCCGATCCAGGGCTGCGCGCGCGGAATGGGTTTCTGCTGCTCGGGCGTGGCGGGGGCCAGCAGGGTTTCCAGCGCCTGCCGTTCCGATGCGGACGCCTCGGGCGGCAGGGTCGAGACCTGGCCGTCCACCCGTGCTCGTGCCCGACGCAGCCGCAGCACCGGCTCGTGCAGTTTGAGCAGGGCGTCGAAGAAGGTCTGGGTCTCTTCGGGTGACTTCCCCAGCTTCTGCAGGCCCTCCCGCAGCTTCAACACCATGCCCGGCACGATCTCGATCAGCTGCCTGGGCTGGCGCAGGGTGACCTGGCTGCGCGTGCTCCAGAGCAGGTGGCCGATGAGCTTGCGGTAGCCCAGCGGGTCGGGTCCCTGGTCCGGATGACTCAGTTGCGCATCGGCGATGACCAGCGACCAGGGGCCGTACAGGAAGTCCAGCACGATGCCCGGCGCATCGTAGAGGTCGGGGCGGTGGCTGATCTCCCAGGCGATTTCGTTGGCCAGCTCCTGCCGACGTTCCGCATGGGACACCGCCGCGAGCTGCTGCTGCTTGCGCGCCTCTTCCGCCTGGTCGTCCTGCGCCCAACGGTCCCGCAGCTCGGCCAGGGCCTGCTCGAAGGGCCCGGCATCGGCCGAACCGCTGTCGTTGAGGTCACGCACCTGGGCCCGCACCGGGTCCAGAAAGGCTTCGAACCCGGGCGAGAACTCGTCGTTGTAGCGGAAGCTGCGCTGCGCGACGCCCTCGATCCAGCGGCGCGCCGGGTGGTCGTCGCGGCCGAAGTAGCGTGGTTCGGCCATGGCCAGGCGCAGCAGGGCGGGCTCCAGCGCCACGACTGCTTCGCGCACCGGGGCCAGCAACAGCGGGTCGCCCGCGACCTGGTTGACCAGCTTGCGCACCACATCCAGGCCCACCGCCTGCGCCACCTGATCCGCCTGGTGCTTGAGTTCCAGCAGGACGCGGGTGCGCTCGTGCGGATCGGCGTAGCTGCCCCAGCGCTCCCCATCCAGCGGGGAGGCCACATCCACGGCGCGTGCCGGCCGCGCCACCACCGGCAGGTCGCGGTAGCGGGTGCGTTCCGCTTCCAGCGCCTGCGCATCGGGCTGTGGCAGTCGCGCGAGCACGTCCACCTGGTTCAGCTCCCGCCGTACCTGTTCGAAGTAGGCGTTGTCCAGGCGCTTCTCGAACACCCCCTGCTCGCCCGCCATGAAGGCCTTGAGAACCTCATGCTGCAGCGGCGTCCGGGGGCGGGCCAGGTCCTGCATGCGCAGCGACATCGGCTGCGCAGGCGCCTGGTCCTCAGCACGCTCCGTGTCGGCGGGGGAACGGGACTCTTCCAGGCGGCTGCGGCTGGACGGTGCAGAGCCGGCCTGCGGCGTCGCGTCGGCCACCAGGCGGATGCGGTAGCCCGCTTCCTGCACCCGGGCCTGTTGCAGCATCTGCGCCACCCTGGCGTACAGCTGGCGCAGTTCCATGGCCAGCGGGGACGCGACGTGTTGCAGCCAGAGGTTGCGCAACGGCGGGTCGGGCTCGCGTTCGGCGATCAGGTCGCGCAGCGCGCGGACAAACACCTGCGGACGCAAGGGGTTTTTCTCCGCGTGCACCGTGTCCAGGCCGATCAGCGAACTGATGCGGGCGTCGACCATGGACAGCGCCTGCTCGACCACCGGCACCAGCGACTGCAGCATGCGGGACGACTCCAGCAGGTCGTTGACCGATCCGTCGTCCAGCAGCGCCAGCAGGGAGGAATCGGTGTTGCGTGCCTGTGACGAAGCAGAAAGCTCGTCCTCCCCTTGCTGGATGGCCTTTTGCAGCCGGGCCGGGAACTGTGCGATCAGATGGGCGCGCTGGCGCTCCAGGTTCCGCCAGGCATCGGCGATCAGCAGCCGCTGCTGCGCCTCGCCACACTGGCGTTCGGCCTTCTGCAGGTTTTCCGCCGCCGCCGTGAGCGCGCGCCCCAGCAGACCGGGCGCCTCCTGCAGCACCCGGTCAATACACTGGTCCAGCAACGACGGGTGGGCGGACATGGGCGGGAGCGCTCCGGGATCTTGACCGTGAAATCAGCCACGCAGGGTACACCGCTGCGGCGGATGGGAACGTCGGAAACGCGGTCACTCGCGCTCCATATCAAACCGCCTGTCGCCTTGACGTACAGTCCGGTCTCTCATGCAAAGCGCTGCTCCCCCATCCCCTGTCCTGTCGGGCCGGCCGACCTTGCCGGTGGCCGTGGTCATGCGCCGCGAGCCCGTGACCGGACCCATGGCGCGCTGGCAGACCTGGCGCTGGGTGCTGGCCGATGTGCTGCCCGCCGGTGAGCCGCGTCTGCAGCCCGTCGGCACCGCCCAGCCCGTGGCCGCTGCTCCGGTGGAAGTGCAGCCCCTGCCGGGGGCGCCCGAGGTGGCCGGGGCCCGTTACTGGTTGTTCGATGGCCTGTGCGTCACGCTGTTCCGCGATGACGCCGAAGGCCTGTTCCTGAACCTCGAAAGCCCCAGCCCCTGCTTCTGGGTGTTCTGGCGCGCCGACGAGGAACAGCTGCTGGACGGCGAGCCCATGGCCGTGCCCCAGATCGCCACCCTGAGCTACCACGACGCCGGTCGCTGGCTCGATGCGCAGGAAAAAGTGGATCAGGTGCCCGCGCCGCCCGAGGTGGTGGAATGGCTGCGCGGCTTCGTCGCCGAGCACCACCACGTCGAACCCAAGCGCCGCAAGCGGCCCGAAAGCTTCAAGCCGCTGACCGACCGTTTCGGCCAGCCGGTGCGCATCTCCACTGAAAAGTTCCAGCGCGGTCCGGGCCCACAGGGCGGTGGGCCAGGAGGTGGTCATGGCGGCTGACGAAGGCGACAGCTTTTTCTCGCGCTGGTCGCGCCGCAAGGCGCAGGACCGCGCAGGCGTGGCCGTGCCGGCCGAGGCGCCGGTGACCGCCACCAAAGCCCCGGCCCCGCCGCCGATGGCCGGCCCTGTGGTGTCTGAGCCGCCCGCGGTGGCCGCTGAACCCGCGCTGCCGCCCCCCACGCTGGAAGACACCCAGGCGCTCACGCCAGCGTCCGACTTCCGCCGTTTCGTCGCCAAGGACGTATCGCCCGAGGTACGCAACGCCGCCGTCAAGAAACTGTTCGCCGACCCGCACTTCAACGTGATGGACGGGCTGGACATCTACATCGACGACTACTCGAAACCCAGCCCGCTGTCCGCCGCCGACATGGCCCAGATGGTGAGTGCCCAGTTCCTGAAACTGGTGGACGACCCGGAAGAACAGGCCCGCCAGAAAGCCGCGGCGGCCGTCCAGTCCGCTCCACCGGTCACCGCCGTTCAGCCCGACGCGCCCCCACCCGATGACACCCGCGCACCAGACGCGGCAGAACCCGAAGAGACCTCCCACGATGACCACGCTGATCTGCAACTGCAACCAGACCATGCCCCTGGACCCCAAGGCCCTGGGTCAGGCCCTGGATGAAGACCTGACGCTGCACACCACGCTGTGCCGACGCGACGCGCCCGCCTTTCAGAAGGCCTGCCGCAGCCGCGACGAGCTGGTGGTCGCCTGCACGCAGGAAAGCCGCCTGTTCAACGAACTCTCGGCCCAAACCGAAGGCGCGGTCGATCTGGATGCGCGGCCGATCCGCTTCGTCAACATCCGCGAAACCGGCGGCTGGGGCCGCGAA
Organism: uncultured Hydrogenophaga sp.; assembly: GCA_964550405.1. Classification (GTDB taxonomy): domain Bacteria; phylum Pseudomonadota; class Gammaproteobacteria; order Burkholderiales; family Burkholderiaceae_C; genus Hydrogenophaga. The sequence continues at coordinate 51,397 of CAZJZD010000002.1, forward strand.
GCGAAACAGGCCACGCCCAAGATGGCGGCGCTGCTGGCCGCCGCCCGCCTGCCCGAACCCGAGCCGGTGCCCACCGTCACCTACAAGAGCGAAGGCCGCCTGCTCATCATCGGCCCGCTGGAGCGGGCCGAAACCCTGGCCGCACTGGTCAGCGACGCGCTGGACGTGACCCTGCTGCCCACCGGCGGCAGCGGCCAGCAGGCGCGCCGGTATCCGGTGCTCGCCGGCCAGCTGCACAGCCTGCGCGGCTGGCTCGGGGCGTTCGAGGTGACGGTCAGCGCCAGCAACCCCATCGACCTCGACCTCTGTACCCGCTGCAACGCCTGCGTGGCCGCCTGCCCCGAAGGCGCCATCGGGCTCGACTACCAGGTGGACCTGTCGCTGTGCCAATCGCACCGCGCCTGCGTCAAGGCCTGCGAAGCGGTCGGCGCCATCAACTTCCAGCGCGATGCGCAGGAGCGTGAAGAGACCTTCGACCTCGTGCTCGATCTGCGCGACGCACCCGGCTTCACCCAGCATGCGCTGCCACAGGGCTATGTGCACCTGCCGGCATCGGCCGACGCGATGGCCCAGGTGCGTGCCGTCACCCAGCTGCGCGACCTGGTCGGCGAGTTCGAAAAGCCGAAGTTCTTCACCTACAAACAGAAGGTGTGCGCGCACGGCCGCAACCAGAGCGTGGGCTGCAGCGCCTGCATCGACGTCTGTTCGGCATCGGCGATCAGCAGCGACCTCAAGCGCAACCAGATCGTCGTCAACCCCAACCTCTGCGTGGGCTGCGGCACCTGCACCACCGTCTGCCCCACCGGCGCGCTGAGCTACGCCTACCCCCGCGCCAGCGAGCAGGGTGTCAAGCTGCGCACCCTGCTGGCCACCTACGCCAAGGCCGGCGGGAAAGACGCGGCCCTGCTGCTGCACAGCCAGGAGGCGGGTTCGGCGCTGGTCAACGACCTGGGACGTCTGGCCCAGCTCGACAAGACCGTGCGCGGCGTGCCGGCCCGCGTCATCCCGCTGCCGCTGTGGCACACGTCCTCCACCGGCATCGACCTCTGGCTCACGGCCTTTGCCTACGGCGCGCGCCAGGTTTGGGTGCTGATGACCGGCGAAGAAGCGCCGCAGTACCACGAGGCCCTGCGCGAACAGATGGCCGTGGCCGAATCGATCGTGCAGGCCCTGGGCTACAGCGGCCGCCATTTCAAACTGATCGAGGTGCGCGACGCGCGTGACCTGCCGCTGCTCGACACCGAGCTGGGCGAGGCGCCCGCGCAAGGCGTCACCAAGGCCGCCAGCTTCGCCGTGCAGCCCGAAAAGCGCGCCACGCTCGATCTCGCGCTCGACCACCTGCTGCAGGACAGCGCCAGCCGCGCCACCCGCACAAAAGACGCGGCCGTTGCGCTGCCCGCAGCGTCGCCCTTCGGCGGCCTCAACGTCAACCGCGATGCCTGCACCCTGTGCCTGAGCTGCGTCAGCGCCTGCCCGGCCGGTGCGCTGCAGGACAACGCCGAGCGCCCGCAGCTGCGCTTCATCGAGAAGAACTGCGTGCAGTGCGGCCTGTGCGCCACCACCTGCCCCGAGAAGGCCATCACCCTGCAACCGCGCCTGCTGCTGAGCGACGAACGCCGACAGCCGCGCGTGCTCAACGAAGCACAGCCCTACCAGTGCGTGCGCTGTGGCAAACCCTTCGGTACGCTCAAGGGCATCGAGGTCATGCTCGCCAAGCTCAGTGGCCATGCCATGTTCCAGGGCGAAGCGCTGGAGCGCCTGAAAATGTGCGGCGACTGCCGCGTGGTGGACATCTACTCCAACCCGGGCGAGACCCGCATCACCGATCTGTGAACCCCATGACCGACCGCATTCCCGTGTCCTCCGCCCTCGACGAAGAAACCGCCCGCGCCGAGGTCTACGGCCTGCTGGCCGCGCTCTACTACGCGCCGCCCAGCGCCGAACTGCTGGCCCAGCTGCGCGTGGCCGTGACCGAAGCGCCCGCAGCGGGCGGCTTCCTCGAAGAACCCTGGCGCCAGTTCGTCGGCACCGTGCGCGATCTCAGCGACGAACAGGTGGCCGCTGAATACGACGCCCTGTTCGGCGGCGTCGGCAAACCCGAGGTCTACCTGTTCGGCTCGTACTACCTCAGCGGCTTCCTCAACGAAAAGCCGCTCGCCGCCTTGCGCGGCGACCTGGCCGCCTTGGGCCTGGCACGCGACGAGACCATGCCCGAAACCGAAGACCACTTCGCCTGCGTCTGCGAAGTCATGCGCTACCTCATCGCCGGCGATGACGTGGAAGTCGCCAACCTCACCCAGCAGCAGAAGTTCTTCGGCGCCCATGTGCAGCCCTGGGTGTCCGCCATGTGCGAAGCCATCACGGCCCACCCCAAGGCCCGGTTCTACGCCGCGCTGGCCGCGTTCACGGCGGCGTTTGTCAGTGTGGAGACGCAGGGGTTTGATCTGATGGCGTGAGGCGCGCCACGGCGCATCAAGGCTGGAGCTGGCCCGGCCTGCCGTCGCGGGTGGAGGCCGGCTCCGGCGCCCGCGGTTCGGTCAGCAGCCGCACGCTGAACACCGCGCCGCTCGGACCATCTTCGCGGTTGCTCGCCGCGATGCCGCCACCGTAGCGTTCCACCAGCCCCAGGCTGATCCACAGGCCCAGGCCGTTGCCGTCGTTCTTGGTGGTGAAGAAGGGCCGGAACAGCCGCTCGGCCACACCCGGTGCCAGGCCCGGGCCGGAGTCCTGCACCTGCAGCAACACACCCCGTGCCCCGTGTTCGTCGGTCCAGTCCCGCGTGGCCAGGCGCAGCGTGCCGCCCTGCGGCATGGCCTGGATGGCGTTGATCAGCAGGTTGATGATGACCTGCTGCAGTTCCTGTCGGTTGAAGCCCACGTGCTGCGTGGCCTGCAGGTCGCGCACCACCTCGATGCGGGTCTGCGCCAGCAGGTGGGCCACCAGCACCAGGCAGTCGTGCACGGTGCGGTTCAGGTCCAGCGTTTCCACATAACCCGCGTATTCGGTGGGCCGCGCGTACTGCAGCAGCTGGGTGACGATCAGGCGCATGCGCTCGACCTGTTCGTCCAGCAGTTTCAGTTCGGCCTTCACTGGCTGGGCGTGGCTGCCCAGCGTGTCGCGGATCAGGTCGAGGTTGCCCTGCATGACCGCGATGGGGTTGTTGATTTCGTGCGCGATGCTGGCCGTGAGCTGGCCGATGGCGGCGAGCTTTTCGCTTTTCACCAGCTGTTGCTGCGCGAGTTGCAGCGAGGCGTTGCTGGCTTCGAGCTCGCGCGTGCGCTCGGCCACCTTGTGGTCCAGCTCCTCGCCCCAGCGGCGCAGCGCGGTGGTCTTGTCGTCGATCACGTCCAGCAGCTGGTCCAGGTGGCCCGCCAGGGCGCCGAGTTCGTCGCGTGCCGGCAGCGGGCCCACGCGCGCCGCGGCCTCGCCGTCTTCCACGCGCTGCATGGTGCGGTTCATCTGCTCGACCGGGCGGAAAATGCTGCGCGCCCAGCGCACCGACAGCCAGGCCGAGAGGGCCATCACCGTCAGGAAGATCAGGCCCATGACGGCCAGCATGGCGTGGCGCACCCAGCGGAAGGGCGATTCGAGAAAGCCCACGTACAGCATGCCCACGCGCTGGCCGGCCGCGTCCCGCAGCGGTTCGTAGGCCGAGACGTACCAGTCGTTGACGACGAAGGCACGGTCCAGCCAGGTCTGGCCCTGGGTCAGCACGCGTTCGCGCACCGTCTGCGACACGCGGGTGCCGATGGCGCGCTGGTCCTGGAACAGGCGCACGTTGGTGGTGATGCGCACGTCGTCCAGGAACAGGGTGGCCGTGCCTTCGCTGCCGAAGGGCAGGGCGCCGTCGGGGTAGACGATGCGGTTGATGTGGTCGATGAAGCCCAGGTTCTGGTTGAGCAGCAGGCCACCCACCAGCAGGGCGCGGGTCCGGCCGGCGGCGTCCGGCACCGGCTGCAGCGCCAGCAGCACCAGGGCGCGGTCTTCCACGCTGCGCGCGTCGGGTGCGGCGTTGCGCGTGGCCACCAGCGGGATGTGCAGGCGCGGCAGCAGCTGGGGCGCGAGCGCCGCGAGTTCGTCGCGCGAGAGCCGCACGATCTGGGCCGCCCGCGCCGACGCGAGGCCGGGCGTCTGCAGCAGCGGCGCCATGCCCGTGGGCAGGGCTGAGCGCGATGGGTCCGCCGGCACCAGCAGCAGGAAGTCCAGACCCAGTTCTTCGCGGTCGGCCGCGAGCACGGTGTGGGTGTCCCCACCGTCCAGCGCCTGCAGCAGCCGCTGCGAGCGTGCCACGCCGCGCGTGCCGCTGCCGACCTCGGCCAGGGTCTGGTCGAAATAGCCGCGCGCCACCGCCAGGTCGCTGCGCACCTTGGTGATCAGCAGGCGGTCGTACGTGACGCTGCTCCACACGGCGATGGCCAGCACCAGCAGCGGGAACACCACCAGCAGTGGCAGCAGCGCCATGGCCAGCAGCTTGTTGCGCACCGAGGTGGCGAGCCAGCGCGGCGTGGGCAGTCTCATCAGCGGCCGTGGTCCGATGCGCTGCCGTATCCCCATTCGGAGACGCGCCGCTCCAGCGTGCGGCGCGACACGCCCAGCAGCTCGGCTGCGCGGGTCTTGTCGCCCTGGACCGAATCGAGCACGTTGAGGATGTGCTGCTTCTCCAGCGTCGCCAGGTCCAGCGTACCGCCGTGGGCCGGCGGCAGGGAGCGCGGGGCTTCGCCGGGGTAGAGCGCCGACACGTTGAGCGAACCCAGGATGAGCGAGCGCTCGATGAGGTTGCGCAGCTCGCGCACGTTGCCCGGCCAGTCGTACTGGCACAGGAAGTTCAGCTCCTGCGCGCTGATCTGCAGCGGTGCGACGCCCAGCGCGGGCGCGATCTGCTCCATGAAGTGCTGCACCAGGGCCGGGATGTCGGCCTTGTGTTCGCGCAGTGGGGGCAGCGTCAGTTCGACCACCTGCAGGCGGAAGTACAGGTCCTTGCGGAAGCGGCCCGCGGCCGCTTCGTCGGCCAGGCGGCGGTTGCTGGCGGCCATGATGCGCAGGTTCAGCGGTACCAGCTGCTCGCTGCCCACCGGGCGGATCTTCAGGTCTTCGATGGCGCGCAGCAGCGTGGCCTGGATGGGCAGCGGCAGCTCGGCCACCTCGTCGAGAAACAGCGTACCGCCCTGCGCGTAGTGGAACAGGCCTTCGCGCGCCCGGGTCGCGCCGGTGAAGGCGCCACGCGCGTGGCCGAAGAGTTCGCTCTCGATCAGCTCGGGCGAGACGGACGCGCAGTTGACCGGCACGAAGGGGCCGCTGCTGCGCGCGCTCAGCGCGTGCAGCTCGCGCGCCACCAGCTCCTTGCCGGTGCCCGATTCGCCCTGCAGCAGCACGGTGCTGTCCACCGCGGCCACGCGTTCGACCGAGGCGCGCAGCGCGGCGATGGCCGGCGAGTCGCCCACCAGGGCGGCGCGGTGGCGGCGTGTGCCAGCGACCGCGCGGCGCAGCACGTAGTTCTCGCGTCGCAGACGGGCGCGCTCGTGGCACTGCTTGACGGCGTTCAGGATCTGCGGGACCCGGAAGGGCTTGAGGATGAAGTCCGACGCCCCCGCGCGCAGCGCCTCGATGGCGGTGTCCAGGTCGGCAAACGCGGTGATGAGGATGACCTCGCCGGTGTAGCCCTGCTCACGCAGCTCCTTGAGCCAGGCCACGCCGTTCTGGCCGGGCAGCGAGATGTCGAGGATGACCAGATCGGCGTGGTGGCCACGCAGCCATTCGGCGCCTTCTTCGGCGCTGCCCGCGCTCATCACGAAGTGACAGCGCGGAACCAGGGTCTTGACCAGGAAGTTGAGCATGCCCTGCTCGTCGTCGACGACCAGGATCGACCAGTCGGGCCAGCCGTCGAGGCTTTTTTCAGGGCTTGTGTTGAAAAGGGTGGGTTCCACGCGGCGCGATTCTACGGAGGAAGCCGAGTGATTTGCTTGGGTAATCGCGGGGAAACCACGTCGACACCAGTGGGCGTGCGTGCGACAAATTGTCGCGCGGGGGTGCGACAAGCTGGCGTGCGCCGGAGGCGGACGTTCGGTCAGCGGGCGGATGTGGGGTGCGGTGCGGGCATTCGGCCCACCTCGGCATCAGCGGCACCCTATGGCACGTTTCTGGCTTTCGGGCGCGCGCCCGGTCGGCGGTTTTCGTTCGGTGATGGCCACGTTCGGTGTCGTGGCTTTGTGTTGCGGCTGCACAAGGGCGAACCTGCTTGTCAGCCCTCACAGGCGGGGATAGATTCGCCTATGCAAAAAGTCCGCAAGTGCCGTCCACGGGCACTGCCGACCATGTTCAACCAGGAGACATGCACATGAGCAAGCCCCCTCGTCAGGATCAACCCGCCCTGCGCCGTCGCAGCCTGTTTGCAGGCGCCGGTGTCGTCGGTGCCGCCGCCGCGGCCACCGCGCTGATGCCGTCCGTCCAGCCCGAAGCGCCCGTCGCCCAGGACCCCAAGCCCGCGCCCACGCGCGGCGGTGGTTACACCCTGAGCGAGCACGTCAAGCATTACTACAAGACCACCCGGATCTGAACCCGAGGAGCCCCACGATGTTGCTCACCAAAAAGTCCTCCGGCACGGCCGCCAGCGGCCGCGGCCACGCATTCGTCCACAGCCTGCAGCGCGGCCTGGCATCGGCGCTGCCCACCATGGACCGCCGGTCCTTCCTGCGCCGTTCGGGCCTGGGCGTGGGTGTCGGCATCGCCGCCTCGCAGCTGACCCTGGTCAAGAAGGCCAAGGCGGCCTCGGGGGGCTCCATCGACGGCACTGGCAAGATTGAAGTCAAGCGCACCGTCTGCACCCACTGTTCGGTGGGTTGCGCGACCGATGCCATCGTCGAGAACGGCGTCTGGGTGCGCCAGGAGCCGGTGTTCGATTCCCCCATCAACCTGGGATCGCACTGCGCCAAGGGCGCGGCCCTGCGCGAACACGGCCACGGTGAATACCGCCTGCGCTACCCGATGAAGCTGGTCAACGGCAAGTACCAGAAGATCAGCTGGGACCAGGCGCTGGACGAAATCACCGCCAAGATGAAGGCGCTCAAGGAAGCCAGCGGTCCGGACTCGGTGTACTTCATCGGTTCGTCCAAGCACAACAACGAACAGGCCTACCTGTTGCGCAAGTTCGTGAGCTTCTGGGGCACCAACAACTGCGACCACCAGGCGCGCATCTGCCACTCCACCACGGTGGCCGGCGTCGCGAACACCTGGGGCTACGGTGCGATGACCAATTCGTACAACGACATGCAGAACAGCAAGTGCGCGTTGTACATCGGCTCCAACGCCGCCGAGGCGCACCCGGTGTCCATGCTGCACATGCTGCACGCCAAGGAAAACGGCTGCAAGATGATCGTGGTGGATCCGCGCTTCACCCGCACCGCGGCCAAGGCCGACGAGTACGTGCGCATCCGTTCCGGTACCGACATCCCGTTCCTGTTCGGTCTGCTGCACCACATCTTCAAGAACGGCTGGGAAGACAAGCAGTACATCAACGACCGCGTCTTCGGCATGGACAAGGTGCGTGAAGAGGTGATGACCAAGTGGACGCCCGCGGCCGTGGAAGAGGCCTGCGGCGTCAAGGAAGAACAGATGGCCAAGGTGGCCAAGATGCTGGCCGAGGCCAAGCCCGCCACCATCGTCTGGTGTATGGGCCAGACGCAGCACAGCATCGGCAACGCCATGGTGCGCGCTTCCTGCATCCTGCAGCTGGCGCTGGGCAACATCGGCAAGAGCGGCGGTGGCACCAACATCTTCCGCGGTCACGACAACGTGCAGGGCGCCACCGACGTCGGCCCCAACCCCGACTCGCTGCCCGGCTACTACGGTCTGGCCGCTGGCTCGTGGAAGCACTTCGCCAACGTCTGGGGTGTGGACTACGAGTGGATCAAGAAACAGTACGCCGACGGCATGATGGAAAAGCCCGGCATCACCGTTTCGCGCTGGATCGACGGCGTGCTCGAGAAGAACGAGCTGATCGACCAGGGACCGAACCTGCGCGGTGTTTTCTATTGGGGCCACGCGCCCAACTCCCAGACCCGCGGTCTGGAGATGAAGCGGGCCATGGACAAGCTGGACCTGCTGGTGGTGGTGGACCCATACCCATCGGCCACGGCCGCCATGGCGGCCATGCCGGGCAAGCCCGAAGACCTCAACCCCGACCGCGCGGTCTACCTGCTGCCGGCGGCCACGCAGTTCGAGACCAGCGGTTCCTGCACCGCGTCCAACCGCTCGATCCAGTGGCGCGAGAAGGTGATCGATCCGCTGTGGGAGAGCCGCAGCGACCACATGATCATGTACCAGTTCGCGCAGAAGCTCGGCTTTGCCGATGAGCTGTGCAAGAACTACAAGATGCAGCAGGTCAAGGGCATGGACGAGCCCGTGATCGAGGACATCCTGCGCGAGATCAACCGCTCGGTCTGGACCATCGGCTACACCGGCCAGAGCCCCGAGCGCCTGAAGGCCCACATGCGCAACATGGGCGCCTTCGACGTGAAGACGCTCAAGTGCAAGGGCAAGGTGGTGGACAAGGAGACCGGCTACGACATGTCCGGCGACTACTTCGGCCTGCCCTGGCCCTGCTACGGCACGGCCGAGATCAAGCACCCCGGTTCGCCCAACCTGTACGACACCTCCAAACATGTGATGGACGGCGGTGGCAACTTCCGTGCGAACTTCGGCGTGGAGAAAGATGGCGTGAGCCTGCTGGCCGAAGACGGCTCGCACTCGGTGGGCGCCGAAATCACCACCGGCTACCCCGAGTTCGACCACCTGCTGCTCAAGAAACTGGGCTGGTGGGACGATCTGAGCGACGCCGAGAAGGCCAAAGCCGAAGGCAAGAACTGGAAGACCGATCCGACCGGCGCGATCATCCGCGTGGCCTTGGCACACGGTTGCCACCCGTTCGGCAACGCCAAGGCGCGTGCCATCGTCTGGAACTTCCCCGACGCCATCCCGCAGCACCGCGAGCCGATCTACGGCATCCGCCCTGACCTGGTGGCCAAGTACCCCAGCCACGACGACCAGAAGAACCGCTGGCGCCTGCCCATCCTCTACAAGTCGCTTCAGCAGAAGAACGTGGACGAGAAGGTCCACGAGAAATTCCCGCTGATCATGACCTCGGGCCGCCTGGTCGAGTACGAGGGGGGTGGCGAAGAAACGCGTTCCAACCCCTGGCTGGCCGAGCTGCAGCAGGAGATGTTCGTCGAGATCAATCCGGCGGTGGCGTCCGCTCGCGGCATCCGCAATGGCGAGCGCGCCTGGGTCAGCACCCCCACCGGGGCCCGCATCAACGTGCAGGCGCTGGTCACCGAGCGGGTCGATGAACACACCGTGTTCCTGCCCTTCCACTTCTCCGGCCGCTGGCAGGGTGAAGACATGAAGGCCCACTACCCGGCCGGCGCGATGCCGGTGGTGCGCGGCGAGGCCATCAACACGGCCACCACTTACGGTTACGACATCGTCACGATGATGCAAGAGACCAAGACGACGGTCTGCAACGTCGAGAAAGCATAAGGAGACAGCACGATGGCACGAATGAAGTTCATCTGTGACGCCGAGCGCTGCATCGAGTGCAACGGCTGCGTCACCGCCTGCAAAAACGAACACGAAGTCCCCTGGGGTGTGAACCGCCGCCGCGTGGTCACGCTCAACGACGGCGTGCCCGGCGAAAAATCCATCTCGGTGGCCTGCATGCACTGCAGCGACGCACCCTGCATGGCGGTCTGCCCGGTCAATTGTTTCTACCGCACCGAAGAAGGTGTGGTGCTGCACGACAAGGACGTCTGCATCGGCTGCGGCTACTGCAGCTACGCCTGTCCCTTCGGTGCGCCGCAGTTCCCGTCGCAAGGTACCTTCGGTGTGCGCGGCAAGATGGACAAGTGCACCTTCTGCGCCGGTGGTCCGGAAGAGCACGGCAGTCAGGCCGAGTTCGAGAAGTACGGTCGCAACCGTCTGGCCGAAGGCAAGCTGCCGGCCTGCGCCGAGCAATGCTCGACCAAGGCGCTGCTGGCCGGTGACGGTGACGTGGTGGCCGACATCTTCCGCAGCCGCGTGGTCAACCGCGGCAAGGGCGCCGAAGTCTGGGGCTGGGGCACCGCCTACGGCACCGCTCAAGGAGGGACCAAGTCGTGATGCGCAAGACCTTGACCACACTCGGCCTGCTGGCCGCCGTCCTCACGCTGTCGGCCTGCGGCGAGCAGCCACAGGACATGGGCGGTACCCGCACCGACGCCGCACCCTACACCGGCGTCGGCAAGAGCCAGTACCAGCAACCTGGCTGGACGGTGGGCGACAAGAAGAGCTGGGAACAGCAGCTCAAGGCCCGCGCCCAGTACGGCATGAACGACTACTCCCGCGTCAGCGCCCAGTGAGGAACCGCGCATGAGCCAACAAACCTTGATCCGCCTGCGCGGCTGGGGCGTGGCGCTTTCGCTGGCCGGTGCATTGGGCCTGGCCCAGGCGCAGACCGCCAAGAGCGAACCGATCCCGGACGATCCAGCGCCCCCGGTGGCGACCCAGGCCGCACCGGCCGTGGGCGGCATCCAGAGCGCCAACATTTTCGAGATCGCGCCCGACGCCAGTTCCGACGCCAACTACGCCAACCAGACCAATGCCCAGCGCAAGCAGGTGCAGCCCGGCAACAACGCGCCCATGTGGCGCGATGTGGGCAAGGGCGTGACCGGCTACAGCAGCCTGCCGGTGTCGCAGGCGCCCGAGGCTGGCAACCTGATCCAGCCCTTCGTGCAGTACCCGGGATCGAGCCTGACGACCGCGGGTGAAGCCTGGCGCCAGGTGCGCAACGACTGGCTGATCCCCTACGGCGGTGCGCTGCTGTTCATCGTGCTGCTGGCACTGGCGATCTTCTACAAGACCAAGGGCCCGCTGGGCGGCCACCTGCCCGACACCGGTCGCAAGATCGAGCGCTTCACACCGTTCGAGCGCGCAGCCCACTGGTCCAACGCCGGCGCCTTCATCGCGTTGGCGGTCTCGGGCATCGTCATGGCCTTCGGCAAGTTCTTCCTGCTGCCCGTCATCGGCAGCACGCTGTTCGGCTGGCTGACCTTCGCGCTCAAGAACGTGCACAACTTCGTGGGCCCGCTGTTCGCGGTGTCGCTGCTGATCATCGTGGTCACCTTCATCAAGGACAACATCGCCAACGCGGCCGACTTCGTCTGGCTCAGCAAGGCCGGTGGCATGCTCGGCGAGCACGAGGTGCCCTCGCACCGCTTCAACGCGGGTGAGAAGGGCCTGTTCTGGTGGGGTGTGACCATCCCCGGCATCGTGGTGGTGGGCTCCGGCCTGTTCCTGGACAAGCTGTTGCCCGGCATGCTGTACCTGCGTGGCGACATGCAGATCGCTCACATGCTGCACCTGGTGTGCGCCCTGGTGATGATGGCGCTGATCATGGGTCACATCTACATGGGCACGGTCGGCGTCAAGGGCGCTTACGGCGCCATGAGGACCGGCTATGTGGACGAGGCCTGGGCCAAGGAACACCACGAACTCTGGTACGACGACATCAAGGCCGGCAAGATCCCCGCCCAGCGCAGCAAGACCGGCAGCGCCGAGCCGATGCAGGTTCCGGCCAAGGCTTGAAGGACAACACCATGAAAAAACTGTTTGTGATGATGGGTCTGACCGCGGTGTCGGTTGCCGCCCTGGCCAAGCTGCCGGCTCCGGTACTCGATGATGCCGCCAAGGCCAAGGCCGAAGAGGCCAAGGCCAAGACCGCCCACGCCGGCAAGGTCGATGCGTACAAGCTGTGCCTGGCCATGGACAAGTCGGCCGCCAGTTACTTCAGGACGGCCTCGGCGGCCGGCAAGACGGTGAAGCCTGCCACCGCCACGCCACCCTGTGCCGATCCGGGTGCGTTCGTCTGGCCGGCGCCTGCCGCGCCGGCGACGGCCACCGCGCCAGCAGCACCGGCAGCACCGGCAGCACCGGCCAAAAAATCCTGAAGGCGGACGCCGTCTGTGTGACGGCGTATCCTTGATCGCATGAACTTGGCCGATCTGAAAGACGTCGTCTCCGCCGAAACCGCTGCCGTGCAGCGGCCCCGACTCACGCAGGCAAAAGCCGACCTCACCCGCGAGGTTTCGGTGGTGGACGAGTCCGGCCAGACACGGACCATCCGCATCCCGGCCGAGCGCGACCTGACGGTCTATGTCGACAAGCGCGAGCTGGTGACGCTCATGACCCTGGGTGCGCATCCTGAATGGCTGGTGCTGGGTTATTTGCTCAACCAGCGTCTGGTCAGCGGCGTGCACGAGATCGAATCCATCACCTTGGACTGGGACGTGGGCGCCGCCGCGGTGGTGACCCGTTCGGGCATCGCGCGCATCGAGGAGCGCACCGCGCGCCGTGTGGTCACCACCGGTTGCGGCCAGGGCAGCGTGTTCGGCGGGCTGATGGACGACGTGGACCGCATCGTGCTGCCGCCACAGGCGCGGCTGCGGCAGTCGCAGCTGTATGCCATCGTCAACACCATCCGGCTGCACGACAGCACCTACAAGACCGCCGGTTCGGTTCACGCCTGCGCGCTGTTCGTGGACAGCCAGCTGCAGCTGTTCGTGGAGGACGTGGGCCGCCACAACGCGGTGGACACCATCGCGGGCTGGATGGCCTTGCAGGACCATTTGCCCGCGGGCGAAAAGGTGTTCTACACCACGGGTCGCCTGACCAGCGAGATGGTCATCAAGTCCGCCCAGATGGGCGTGCCGTTGGTGATTTCGCGCAGCGGCATCACCGAAATGGGCCTGCATGTGGCCCAGCGCGTGGGGCTGTGCGCCGTGGGCCGCGCCACCCACCGGCGCTTCTTCTGCTTCTCGCACCCGCAGCGCATCGTGTTCGACGACGTGCCGCCCGCGGCCGCCTAAACTCGTGGGCTTTCCAGCCCTTGGCGGCTGGGTTCCCCTTTTCTTTTCGAGATCCCGTCCATGAGCCGCGACGTCCACGTCATCCACCACCCCCTGGTCCAGCACAAGCTCACGCTGATGCGCAAGAAGGACACCAGCACCAAGAGCTTCCGCGAGCTGGTGCACGAGCTCTCGGCCCTGCTGGCCTATGAGCTGACCCGCGACATGCCCATGCAGCAGATCGAGATCGAGACGCCGCTGGAAAAAATGATGTCGCCGGTGATCGATGGCAAGAAGATCGTGCTGGCCTCCATCCTGCGCGCCGGCAACGGCTTCCTGGACGGCATGCTGCAGGTGTTGCCCGGTGCGCGCGTCGGCCACATCGGCCTGTACCGCGATCCGGCCACACTCAAGGCGGTGGAGTACTACTTCAAGATGCCCAGCGGCATGGAAGAGCGCGACGTGATCGTGCTCGACCCCATGCTGGCCACCGGCAACTCGGCGGTGGCCGCGGTGGACCGCCTGAAGGCGACGAACCCGCGCTCGATCCGTTTCGTCTGCCTGGTCACCTGCCCGCAAGGCATCAAGACCTTCCACGACGCCCACCCGGATGTGCCGATCTACACCCCGGCCGTGGACCGCGAGCTCAACGACCACGGTTACATCGTGCCGGGCCTGGGCGACGCGGGTGACCGGATCTTCGGCACGAAATAAGGCCCACCCCCATCGCCGGCTCACTGCGTGTAGCCGGCTCCGCCCCTCAAGGGGCAATGCCTGCGGGCCGGCGGAGCCGGACCCACGGCATTCTGGAATCGGTCACGTGCTCCGGTTGCTTGATGGCTCAAACCGCACCTTCCTGCGCGGTTGATGGGCTTGCGGTATGGTCCGCGCATGGCTGTCGCACCTGCTCCGCTCCCCGTTTCCTTCTGGTCGCTTGGCTGGCGCTCGCTCTGGCGCGACTGGCGTGCGGGTGAGTTGCGGCTGTTGCTGATCGCGGTGACGCTGGCGGTGGCGGCGCTGACGTCCGTGGGTTTTTTTGCCGACCGGCTGCAGAACGGCCTGCAGCGTGACGCGCGGGCGCTGATCGGCGGTGACGCCGTCATCAGCAGCGACAACCCACCCGCCCCGGCGTTTGCCGAACAGGCGCGCGCGCTGGGGCTGCAGACGGCGCAGACCCTGGGCTTTCCGACCATGGGCCGTGCACGCGACGAAGAAGGCGGCGCGGCCAAGCTGGTGGCGCTCAAGGCCGTGGCACCCGGTTACCCGCTGCGCGGCAGCCTGCGCGTGGCGCCGGGGCCGGACCAGCCCGACACGCCCACACAAGACATTCCCGCCCCCGGCACCGCTTGGGTGGATGCGGCGCTGCTGGTGCAGCTGGATCTGAAGATGGGCCAACCCCTGCTGTTGGGCGACGCCAGCTTCCAGCTGACCCGCGTGATCGTGGTCGAGCCCGACCGGGGGGGCGGCTTCATGAGCTTCGCGCCGCGCGTGATGATCAACGCCGCCGACCTGCCCGCCACCGGCCTGGTGCAACCCGCCAGCCGCCTGACCTACCGCCTGGCCGTGGCCGGCGCCGACCCGCAGGTCAAGCGTTTTGCCGACTGGGCGCAGGCCGAGATCGACAAACCCGGCGTGCGGGGCCTGCGGCTGGAATCGCTGGAGGGCGGCCGGCCCGAGATGCAGCAGACGCTGGCGCGCGCCGAAAAATTCCTCAACCTCGTGGCCCTGCTGGCCGCGTTGCTGTCCGCCGTGGCGGTGGCCATCGCCGCGCGCGGCTTTGCGCAGCGCCACCTGGACGACTGCGCCATGCTGCGTGTGCTCGGCTTGTCGCAGGGCGCCATGGCACGGGCCTACGCGTTCGAGTTTCTGGTCATCGGTCTGGCCGCCAGCGCGTTGGGCGTGGCCCTGGGCTGGGCGGTGCACCACGTCTTCGTGTTGCTGCTGGCCGGGCTGGTGGAGACGGCCCTGCCGGCCGCCAGCGTCTGGCCCGCGCTGCTGGGCCTGGGCATGGGGCTCACGCTGATGGTGGCGTTTGGTCTGCCGCCGGTGCTGCAACTGGCCCGGGTGCCGCCGCTGCGCGTGATCCGCCGCGACGTCGGCCAGCTCAAGCCCGCCACGCTGGCCGTGCTGGGCCTGGGCGTGGCCGGTTTTGCCGCGCTGCTGCTGGCCGCCAGCCGCGACCTGGTGCTGGGCGGTATCGCGGTCGGCGGTTTTGCAGCGGCGGTGGCGGTGTTCGCGCTCATCAGCTGGGGCGCCGTCAGGCTGCTGCGCGCCAGCGTCAACGAAAACACCGCGCCGCGCGCGCTGGTGCTGGCCACGCGCCAGCTCTCGGCCCGCCCCGCCTATGCGGTGGTGCAGATCAGCTCGCTGGCCGTCGGCCTGCTGGCCCTGGTGTTGCTGGTGCTGCTGCGCACCGACCTGATCGCCAGCTGGCGCAACGCCACACCGCCCGATGCGCCCAACCGCTTCGTCATCAATGTGCAGCCCGAGCAGGCCGAGCCCTTCCAGCAGGCACTGCAGGCCGCCGGGGTGCAGAAGTACGACTGGTTTCCCATGATCCGCGGCCGTCTGGTCACCGTCAACGGTGCCGCCGTGGTGCCCGAGCAGTACGCCACCGACCGCGCACAGCGCCTGGTGGAGCGTGAGTTCAACCTCTCGCACAGCGCGCAGGCCCCCGTGCACAACCAGGTGGTGGCGGGCCGCTGGACGCCCGACGAGGCCGATGGCCTGAGCGTGGAAGAAGGCCTGGCCGAAGAGCTGGGCCTGAAGCTCGGCGACCGCCTGGGCTTCGATATCGCCGGCCAGGTGGTGGAGCGGCGCATCACCAGCCTGCGCAAGGTGGACTGGTCGTCCATGCGGGTGAACTTCTTCGTCATGTACCCGGTGGCGCAGATGAACGACGTGCCGGTCACCTACATCAGCGCCTTCCGCGCGCCCGATGGACAGCCGCAGTTCGACAACACGCTGGTGCGCGAATTCCCCAACATCACCAACGTGGACATGAGCCAGACCATCGCCCAGGTGCAGCGCGTGCTGGGCCAGGTCATCCGCGCGGTGGAGTTCCTGTTCGGCTTCGCACTGGCCGCCGGCCTGGTGGTGCTGCTGGCCACCATCACCGCCACGCGCGGCGAGCGCGAACGCGAGTTCGCCGTGCTGCGCGCTGTGGGTGCCGGGTCGAAGCTGCTGCGCGACGTGCAGCGCATCGAGCTGCTGGGCGTGGGTCTGCTGGCCGGCTTCGTCGCCTCGCTGGTGGCCATGGCCGTCGGCTGGGGGCTGGCCAAATATGCGTTCCAGTTCAGCTGGCAGCCCCCGCTGCTGGTGCCGCTGCTGGGCAGCCTGTCGGGCGGCGTGCTGGCACTGGCGGCGGGCTGGTGGGGCCTGCGCAGCGTGCTGAAAACCCCCGTCATTGAAACCTTGCGCAAAGCCGCAGCCTGACCATGAACGCCTCTGAACCCGAAACCAAACCCGCCACCCCGTTCGAATGGATCGGCGGCGAAGCCCGCGTGCGTGCGCTGGTGGACCGCTTCTACGACCTGATGGACATCGAGCCCGGGTATACCGAACTGCGCGCCAGCCACGGCAGCACGCTGGACGACGCGCGCCAGAAGCTGTTCTGGTTCCTCTGCGGCTGGCTCGGCGGCCCCTCGCATTACGAAGACCGCTTCGGCCACCCGCGCCTGCGCATGCGCCACATGCCGTTCAAGATCGGCATCCTCGAACGCGACCAGTGGCTGGCCTGCATGGACCAGGCGATGGGGGAAACCGCAGTGCCCGAGGACCTGCGCGCCCGCCTGCGCGAGAGCTTCTTCAAGACCGCCGACTGGATGCGCAACACACCGCCCTGATGCCGGGCGTGGAGAGAGGATCAAAGGTTCTGCTGGTCGCGGGTGCCCGGCAATCCTTGCATCATGTCTTGCATGGCTGCGGAGATTGCCTGCTCGAAGGCCAGCACGCCGACCTGGAAAAAGTGGCTGCCCTGCGGGCTGTTGCAGAAATCGACGTAGGCGCGCAGATCGTTGTCGGAGACGCCGTGGTACGCCAGAGCGCTTGACGCACGGGCGAAGTCGGTGAACGAGTCCAGCATGGCCTTTTGCTGAGACCGGAGCATGCGACCGATCTGCTGTTCGCTCAGGGCAGGTCGGTCGGGTACTGCCAAGGCGAGCCCTCGCTGCATCGCCAGCAGCGAGCCTTCCGTGATCTGGAGCATGGCCTCCGCCGCCCGGGTGGCTGTGACGATGTCGTCGATCAGCTGGCGCCGAGGCCCCGGCAGGCGGCTGAGCACCTGATGGCCGGCTTGTTTCACCTGGTCCATGGGCAACCGACTCTGCTCCTCAGCCGCGACGACTTCCGCTTGACGAATCGCCTGCCCTGCGCTCGTGCGGTACCAGTCGAGAATGGTCCCGGCATGCTGTGGCTGGATACCCTGGGACATGACGCGCAGGGCGGTGGCCTGGAGCCTGTCGGCCGCAAAAGCCCGTGCCATGAGGCGTCGCAGGCGGGTCTGTTCCGTCTCGCTGGTTCCGGGGCTCGATTGGGCCACCTCGGCGACCACGTCGTCCGGGTAGGAGCGGGTCAACGTGCCGAGCTGATCCCAGAGGCCGCTGTGGCGCAACAGTTGTTCTGCCGTGGTGGTGTCGGTTTGTGCCTGCACGGCCGCACTGGTCAGCAGCAAAAGGCCAGCGGCGATGCGTCGAAGCCAGATCATGTGTCCTCCCCTGTGGTGTGTCGATCGGTCAACACTGTAAGGGCTGGAGCCGCAGACGGGCTGTTCAGTGGTGTGAAGCCTTCAGACTTCGATGCCCCACCGGTTTGAGCAGCACCACCAGCGCTCCGGCCCCGCCTTCGGCCGGCCGGGCCTGCACGAAGGCCATCACCTCGGTCTTCTGCACCAGCCAGCGGTGCACCCGACCCTTGAGCACCGGGGTGCGCCCCGGCGAGCCCAGGCCCTTGCCATGCACCACGCGCACGCAGCGCAGGCCCAGCTGGTGCGCCTCGCGGACAAAGGCGCCCAGGGCTTCGCGTGCCTCGTCGGTGCGCAGGCCGTGCAGATCGATCTGGCGCTGGATGCTCCAGTGCCCTTCGCGAAGTTTGCGGACCACGTCCGGCCCCAGGCCGGGACGGCGAAAGCTCAGCGCCTCGTCGGTGTGCAGAAGGGTTTCCACGTCGAACTCGTCCGACAGGGCTTCGCGCATCACCGCCTGTTCGTCCAGCTGACGCTGGCGCGGCGTGGGCTCCACCGGGCGCAGCGGGTGGTGCACGCGGCGGGCGGTCTTCAGCGGCTGGACCGGGCCGACGGTCAGTTCGAACAGCCGTTTCTCTCGCTCGATGCGCTGCGTGCGCTGGCGCTCAGCCTCGCGCGCCGCCGCCTCGGCAGCCGCCTGCTGGGCGATCTGCTGCCGCAGCGGTTGGAGGTCGGTGAGCGAGCGGACTTTCATGGTCCGGCGATTCTCGCGCAGGACCCAATCCCCTCAGACCAGACCCAGCTCTGCCATCGACGCAGCCTGGTCGCGCGTGACGATGAAGTGATCGAGCACGCGCACGTCCACCAGCGACAGCGCCGCCTTGAGCGACTGCGTCAGCGATTCGTCCGCGCGCGAGGGGCGGGCTTCGCCGCTGGGGTGGTTGTGCGCCAGCACCACGGCCGCGGCATGGTGGTGCAGGGCGCGCAGCACCACCTCGCGCGGGTAGACGCTGGTCTGGGTCAGCGTGCCGCGGAACAGCTCTTCCAGGGCCAGCAGTCGGTTCTGGCTGTCCAGGAAGAGCACACAGAACACCTCGTGCGTGCGCGCACCCAGCTGCAGCTGCAGGTAGTGGCGCACGGCCTGGGGGCTGTCGAACAGTGGCCGGGCTTGCAGCTCCTGTGCCAGTGCGCGGCGGGCCAGTTCGAGCACCGCCACGACCTCGGCGCGTTTGGCCGGGCCCAGGCCCTTGATGACCTTGAGCGCATCCGCCCCGGTGTGCAGCAGCCCGGCGACACCGCCGAAGCGGTCCAGCAGTTCCTGCGACAGCTGCAACACGTGTTTGCCGGCCATGCCGGTGCGCAGCAGCAGGGCCAGCAGTTCGGCATCGCTCAGGGCCGAGGGGCCGCGAGCCAGCAGCTTTTCGCGTGGGCGTGCGTCGCTGGGCAGGCTCTTCAGGCCGGTGGCCGGCGCGGCGTTCGGGGTGGTGGCGGGGCCATCCATGGTGTTGTCCTCCCTGTGTCCGTCCGCTTTTTACAATAGCGGTCCGTCCCCGCAGCGCCGTTTCCGGTGCCTGCGCCCCCCGGCAGCGTCGCCGGGCTGCACTTCATCCCCATTCCGTCCATGCCGCACGTCCAGGAAGGCTCCTTTCTCACCCTGCATTACCGCCTGTCCGGGCCGCAGGGCCAGGTCATCATCGACACCTTCGCGGCGGGTCAGCCCGCGACGCTGAGCTTGGGCAGCGGCGAACTCTCGCCCGCGCTGGAGCAGCGCCTGGTGGGCCTGGAGGAGGGCACAACCACCGTGATCGAACTGGCCGCCGGCGAGGCTTTTGGCGAGCGCCAGCCCGAGATGGTCCAGTGGGTGGCGCGCAAGCTGCTCAACCAGCTGGGCGATCCGCACGAACAGTACGCCGTGGGCGACGTGGTGCAGTTCCCCACGCCCGACGGTCTGGGCAGCTACGCCGGCTCGGCCGTGGAAGTGGCGCCGGACGGCGCGGTGCGCTTCGACTTCAACCACCCGCTGGCGGGCCAGCCGGTGACGTTCGAGGTCCAGTTGATCGGGGTGCTCTGATGAGCGAGATTCTTCTTGCAGAGCCGCGCGGTTTCTGCGCTGGCGTGGACCGGGCGATCGAGATCGTCGAGCGCGCGCTGGCCAAGTTCGGCCGGCCCATCTATGTGCGCCACGAAATCGTGCACAACACCTACGTGGTCAACGACCTCAAGGACAAGGGCGCGATCTTTATCGAGGAGCTGGATGAGGTGCCGCCCGGCGCCACGCTGGTCTTCTCCGCCCACGGCGTGAGCCAGGCGGTGCAGCGCGAGGCCGAGCGCCGAGGCTTCCGCATTTTCGACGCCACCTGCCCCCTGGTGACCAAGGTGCACGTCGAAGTGGCCAAGCTGTTCAAGGAAGGCTACGAGTTCCTCATGATCGGCCACAAGGGCCATCCCGAGGTCGAAGGCACCATGGGGCAGCTCAGCGAAGGCATCCACCTGGTCGAGGACATCGACGACGTGGCCAGGGTGCAGCCAAAGCAGACCGAGCTGCTGGCCGTGGTGACGCAGACCACGCTCAGCGTGGACGACACGGCCGGCATCCTGGCTGCGGTCAAGGCGCGATTCCCCAAGGTGCGCGAGCCCAAGCAGCAGGATATCTGCTACGCCACGCAGAACCGCCAGGACGCGGTCAAGCTGCTGAGCCCGCAGGTGGACATCGTCATCGTGGTCGGCAGCCCGACCAGTTCCAACAGCAACCGGCTGCGTGAAGTGGCCCACCGCCTGGGTACCGAGGCCTACATGGTGGACAACGCGGGCGAGTTGAAGGCCGAGTGGTTCGAGGGCAAGCAGCGCGTGGGCCTGACGGCCGGTGCCTCGGCGCCCGATATCCTGGTGCAGCAGGTGATCCACCGTCTGCGGGAACTCGGCGCGATCTCGGTCCGAAACCTCGACGGCATCACCGAGACCATCAAGTTCCCGCTGCCCAAGGGCCTGAAGATCGACGGCGACGGCGCCATCGACCATCTGCACTGAACCCGGTCCCTACAATTCCCCCATGCTTGACATCCTTCAACTCCGCAAAGACCTGGACGCCGTCGTCGCGCGCCTGGAAACCCGCAAGAACCCCCAGCCCTACCTGGATGTGGCCGCCTACCAGGCGCTGGAACACGAGCGCAAGGCACTGCAGACCCGCACCGAAAGCCTGCAGGCGCAGCGCAACAGCCTGAGCAAACAGATCGGCATGCTCAAGGGCAAAGGCCAGCACGCCGAGGCCGATGCCGTGATGGCACAGGTGGGCGAGATGAAGGCCGAGCTGGAAGCGTCCGCCGCGCGGCTGGACGTGATCCAGGGCGAGCTGCAGACCCTGCTGCTGGCCGTGCCCAACCTGCCGCACGACAGCGTGCCGGTGGGCGCGGGCGAAGAGGGCAACGTGGTGGTGCGCAGCTGGGGCACGCCGAAGACCTTCGACTTCCCGGTCCGCGACCACGTGGACATTGGCGAAAAGCTGGGACTGGATTTCGACACCGGCACCAAGCTGGCCGGCTCGCGCTTCACCTTCATGCGCGGTCCCATCGCCCGCCTGCACCGTGCGCTCGCCCAGTTCATGCTGGACACGCAGACGCAGCATCACGGCTACACCGAGTGTTACACGCCCTACATCGTCAACGCCGACACCCTGCGGGGCACCGGTCAGCTGCCCAAGTTCGAAGCCGACCTGTTCGCGGCCAACAAGGGCGGCCAGGAGGGCGCGGACGAGAACCAGTCGCTGTACCTGATCCCGACCTCGGAAGTGACGCTGACCAACGTGGTGCGCGACACCGTGCTGGCCGAAGCCGACCTGCCGATCAAGATGACGGCGCACACCCCGTGCTTCCGTTCCGAAGCTGGCAGCGCCGGGCGCGACACGCGCGGCATGATCCGCCAGCACCAGTTCGACAAGGTCGAGATGGTGCAGATCGTGCACCCCGACAAGAGCTACCAAGCGCTGGAAGAAATGACCGGCCACGCCGAGGCCATCCTGCAGAAGCTGGGTCTGCCCTACCGCGTGATGAGCCTGTGCACCGGCGACATGGGCTTCGGCGCCAGCAAGACCTACGACCTGGAAGTCTGGGTGCCGGCCCAGGGCACCTACCGCGAGATCAGCTCGGTCTCCAACTGCGAGGCCTTCCAGGCCCGTCGCCTGCAGGCGCGTTTCAAGAACGCCCAAGGGAAGAACGAACTGGTGCACACCCTCAACGGCTCCGGCCTCGCCGTCGGCCGTGCGCTGGTGGCGGTGCTCGAGAACTACCAGAACGCCGACGGCAGCGTGACCGTGCCCGAGGTGCTGCGGCCCTACATGGGCGGGGTGGAGCGCCTGTCGGCCTGACGCCGGCGAGCGCCCAAAGAAAAAGCCCGGCGGTGCCGGGCTTTTCAATTTGTGGCGGAGAAGGAGGGATTCGAACCCTCGATACAGGAGATCCTGTATGCCGGATTTCGAATCCGGTGCATTCGACCACTCTGCCACCTCTCCGCGGTCAAGCCCTGCATTCTAGCAGGTGCGCCGTTACTGCTTTTGGTGTATCGACGCAAAAACGGGCGGTGCGACAATCGTGCAACCCTTTCAACAGAGCCTTGCATGCTCGTCGATACCCAGCCTGCCACCCATCAACACATGCCTGCCACGCCAGAAGTGCGGGATGAGTGGGTGGAGTCCCAACTGATCGGCGTCTTCATGGGACAGGCCATGCAGTCCCTCATCGCCGCAGGCCTGGCCTTGCCGGTGCTGCTGTTCATGATGGCTGGCGAGGTTCATGCACCTTCCCTGTGGTTGTGGGGCGCGGTGGTGGTGGTCCTGCTGATCGGGCGCTATCGCATGATCGGGCTTTACCACCTGCGCTACGACAGCGTGGGTGGCCCGATGCGCCAGACTTTTGTGCGCAAGTACCGATGGACCTGGGGCCTGGTGGGCTTCTGCTGGGGCTCTTCGATCGCCCTGGTGTACCAGCAGGCCTCTTTGCAGACCCAGTTCGTCTGCGCCGTGGTGGTGATGGGGCACGGCATGGTGTCGCTCACCTCGTTCAGTGCCTACCTGCCGATATTCCGTCTCTACACCACCGCCCTGTTCGGGGCCACCGCCCTGGGACTGATGACGCAAGGTCTGATCTTCTCGGGTGATCCGGTGGTCTGGCGGCACACCGCTGCCATGATGATCTTGCTTGTCATCTTCTGGGTGCTGCTCCTGGTCGCGGGCCGTCGACTGCACTCCGTCCACCGCTCCAGCCTGGAGTTGCAGTTCTCCAATCAGGAGTTGATCGACTCTCTGACCCAGCAGACGCGAGCCTCTTTGCGGGCGATCGCCACCAAAAACCGCTTCCTGGCCTCGGCCGCGCACGACCTGCGGCAGCCAGTGCATGCGCTGAGCCTGTACGCCGACTGGCTGGCCACAGAGCCTGAAATGGCGCGTGACATCTCGCCTCGCATCCTGCAGTCCACACGGGCGATCAACGAACTGTTCGACTCGCTGTTCGATCTCACGCGTATCGACGCCGGCAATTACAAGGTGCGCTTGCAGCATGTGGATGTGCGGCAGCTGTTTGCCGATCTCGCGCTGCAATTCGAGCCGGTGGCGGCGGCCAAGTCGCTCAGGTTGCGTACCCATTCGCCACCCATGACCATCTGGGCCGATCCGGTGGTGCTGAGACGCATCCTGGGCAATCTCCTGTCCAACGCCATCAAGCACACCAGTCGGGGTGGGGTGTTGCTGGGGCTGCGTTGTCGTCCGGACACTCTGATATTCGAGGTCTGGGATACGGGCGTTGGCATTGCACGTGAGCACCAGCAGGCCATCTTCCAGGAGTTCTTCCGGGTGTCCCAGCACCAGGGTACGGAAGACAGCCTCGGGCTGGGGCTGACCATCGTTTCGCGTCTGGCCACCATGATGGGTTACCAGCTCGCGCTGTCGTCGGAGGCCAATCGGGGCAGCGTGTTCAGGGTGATGCTGCCGGCCTACACCCAGCGCGACGAAGAACACGAGGCGGGTCCGAGCGTGGTCCTGAACTCCGAGCTGATGCCGCTGCGCTGAGCAGGCAAAACAACAAGGCCCGCATCGCGGGCCTTGTCTTACATGTCCAGAAGTCCTGCGGTTCGGGCCAGGTGGCTGGCCTGTGAACGGCTCTTGACGTTCAGGCGCCGGAACAGGCGCCAGAGATGCACCTTCACCGTGTGTTCGCTGATCTGCAGCTGTTCGGCGATGTCGCGATTGGACAGACCACGGTCCAGCATGACCAGCAACTGCTTCTGCCGCTTGGACAGCTTTTCGGGGATGGTGGGGGCGTTTTCGTCTTCCGGTTCGTCGGCCAGGAATTCCTTGAGCACCTTGGCGATCTGCGCGGCACCGGCAGACTTTTCGACATAGGCATCGGCACCGGCCTCGCGGGCCAGGTCCTCGTAGTCGGAAGCGGGGGAGGCGGACAGAACGATCAGGGAAGTGTCGGGCAGCATCTGCCGGATCTCGCGCACGCCAGAGACGCCGTTGGTGTCGGGCAGCTTGAGGTCCAGGCAGACCAGCTCAGGGTCACCGTGCTCGGAGATGGCCTTGCCCACGGACGCCATGCGCTCGAGCTCCACCACCTGGGTTGACGCGCGCAAGCGGCGCAATAGCATGACGACGGCTTCCCGCATCAGCGGGTGATCGTCAATGACAAAAATACTCATGGCAATTCTTATGGAACGACAGGTCAGGCGGCGACAGTGGAGAGCATATCGGCATCAGCCGGGTTTGGCGATAGAGAACAGTGCCCAAATGCGGACCTTGTTTTTGCTTTCTTCGCCCTGAATACGCTCGAACTGCAACTATGGCACGAAAGCATAACAGCGGGCAGGCAGGCCCTTCCTGGCGGTAGGGTGGTCAGGTCGCCGGGGAGCCCAGGTTCTGGAAGTGCTCGAACGCGACGCTCAGGCTGGCCTCGTCGGCTTGCGTGAGAACCATGCTGGCCAGTGTCGCCAGAGCCGAAACGCCTTCGCGTTGCAGACGGCCGATCGCCTGGGCGGCATCTTTCGGCGCGGTGAAGCCCTTGCTCTGCAGCAGCGTCATGCCTTTGGCGTCCAGCAGCTTGAAGTAGAACAGACCATCGCTTTCGCGGTACTGCTTGAAGCTGGGGGCGGCAGCCTTGGTCGCCTTGCCTGCGCGCGCGGCCTGTGCCGTGCTGGGTGCGCTGACCAGGGGGCGCAAACCCACTGCGTGCCGCAACTGGGCCGTGAACGGCGTGGCGACGGCGCGTGCCTTCTCGGCGCCGTTGCGCAAGATGCCTTCGATGCGCGCGGGATCGCGCATCAGCTCCTCGTAGATACCGCGCATGGGCGCGATCTCTCGGTCCAGCCGTTCGAACAGGCGTTCCTTGGCCTCGCCCCAGGCGATGCCGTTGGCGTAGGCCTGGGCGAGTTCGGTGGTTTCTTCGGGTGTGGCAAAGGCCTGGAAGAGCTGGAACAGGGCCGAGCCTTCGGTGTCCTTGGGTTCGCCGGGCGCGCGCGAATCGGTCACGATGCCCATGATGAGCTTGCGCAACTGTCCCACGGGGGCGAACAGGGGAATGGTGTTGTCGTAGCTCTTGCTCATCTTGCGGCCGTCCAGCCCCGGCAGGGTGGCCACATGGTCTTCGATCACCGCTTCGGGCAGGGTGAAGTGCTCGCCGTAGAGGTGGTTGAAGCTGGACGCGATGTCGCGCGCCATCTCGATGTGCTGCACCTGGTCGCGCCCGACCGGCACCTGGTGGGCGTTGAACATCAGGATGTCGGCGGCCATCAGCACCGGGTACATGAACAGGCCCGCGCTCACACCCGCATCCGGGTCGTCGCCGGCAGCGTTGTTCTTGTCCACCGATGCCTTGTAGGCGTGGGCGCGGTTGAGCAGGCCCTTGCCGGTGACGCAGGTCAGCAACCAGGTCAGTTCGGGTATCTCGGGGATGTCGGACTGGCGGTAGAAGGTGACCTTGTCCGGATCCAGGCCACAGGCCAGCCAGGTGGCGGCGATTTCCAGGGTGGAGCGCTGCACCCGCGCCGGGTCGCCCACCTTGATCAGCGCGTGGTAGTCGGCCAGGAAGTAGAAGTTGCGGGTGTCGGGCAGGCGGCTGGCGCGTACCGTGGGGCGGATGGCACCCACGTAGTTGCCCAGGTGTGGGGTGCCGGAGGTGGTGATGCCGGTGAGGACGCGACGAAGGCTCATGAGGGGGGCTTCAGAAAAGCAGGTAGCGCAAGGGGGTCAGCAGCAGCTGGATGGCCTGGCTGGTGATCGCCATCAATGGACGCATCCACAGGCTGCTGACCACGCCCGTGATGACCAAGGCCATGACGATGAAGAAACCGAAGGGCTCGACGCGCGAGACCTGCCAGGCCAGGGGGTGGGGCAGCAGGCCCACCAGGATGCGGCCGCCGTCCAGCGGGGGCAGCGGAAACAGGTTGAAGGCGAACATCACCAGGTTGACCAGCACGCCGGCCTCGCACATCTCGGTGAAGAAGCGTTCATCGATGCCCAGGAAGATCAGCAGGTAGAGCGCGAGCGTCCAGGCAATGGCCTGGAACAGGTTGGCGCCCGGTCCGGCCAGGGCCACCCAGACCATGTCCTTCTTCGGGTTGCGCAGGCGGCCGAAGTTGACCGGGACCGGTTTGGCGTAGCCGAACAGAAACGCGCCGGAGGTCGCGAAATACAGCATCAGCGGCATCGCGATCGTGCCCAGCGGGTCGATGTGCTTGAGCGGGTTGAGCGTGATGCGGCCCAGCATGTGGGCCGTGCTGTCGCCGAAGTGACGCGCCGCGTAGCCATGCGCCGCCTCGTGCACCGTGATGGCGAACAGCACGGGCAGGGCGTAGATGGCAATGGTCTGGACGATCTGGGCGAAATCCATGGCGGTCAGGGCAACGGGCTATTGTCCCAGATGGCGGGCAGGTGCCCGGAGGGCGGGTTCAAAGGCCCAGCGCGGACAGTGAGCCGCGGCCCTCGCGCACCACCTCGGGATCGCCGCCGGTGCCCATGGGCGTGAGATCGATGACCGTGGTGGGCTCCATCGGACAGGCGCCAGCGTCCACCACGCCGTCGACCAGATTGGCGAACCGTTCGGCGATGTCCTGCGCATCGTTGAGCGGGTGCTCCTCACCCGGCGGGATCAGCGTGGTGGCCAGCAGCGGTGCGTTGTGCAGGTCCAGCAGGGACAGCAGGGTGTTGTGGTCCGGAACGCGCAGGCCAATGGTCTTGCGCGATGGGTGGCTCAGCCGGCGCGGCACTTCCTTGCTGGCTTCGAGGATGAAGGTGTAGGCACCCGGCGTGGCGGCCTTGAGCAGGCGGTACTGACGGTTGTCCACCTTTGCATAGCTCGCCAGTTCGCTCAGGTCGCGACAGAGCAGGGTCAGGTGGTGCCGGTCGTCCACCTGGCGGATGCGGCGCAGCTGGTCGGCCGCCGCCTTGTCGTCCAGATGGCAGACCAGGGCGTAGCTCGAATCGGTGGGCACGGCCAGCACGCCACCCTTGTCGAGCAGTTGCACCGCTTGCTTGAGCAGGCGCGGTTGCGGGTTGTCGGGATGGACCTCGAAGAACAGCGACATACCGGTATTGTGCGACGTGGCTGTCGGCGTACCAACCGCTGGCGGACACCTGCGGGTCAGGGCTCGGGTGGCAGGACGGGCCGTGGCTGTTCGCGCGCCGTCAGCCAGCTGGCCGTGGCGCCGCAGACCACGATCAGGGCGATGCCGGCCAGCTCCAGCGCGCCCGGGATGTGGTCGAACACCAGCCAGCCGCACAGCATGGCGAATCCGATCTGGGCGTACAGATAGGGCGTGAGGGTGGATGCCGGGGCGCGGGCAAAGGCCAGGATCAGCAGGAAATGGCCCACCGTTCCCATGAGACCGACGAGACACAACAGGGCGAAGGTGGTGGCGTCCGGTACCGCCTGCCAGACCAGCGGCAGCACCAGCGACGCCAGCAGCGCGCCGACCCAGCCGGTGTAGAAGTGCATGGTCATCGGGTCTTCGGTGCGCGCCATCCGGCTGGTGAGGATCTGGAACCAGGCATAGGTGACCACCATGGCCAGCGGCAGCAGCGTGGCCCAGCCGAAGGTGGCGCCGTTCGGCTGCACCACCAGCAGAGCTCCCAGGAAGCCGCCGCACACCAGTGCCCAGCGCACCAGGGGCACCTTTTCCTTGAGGAAGACCGCTGCCAGCAGGGTGACCACCAGCGGCGTGGTCATGACGAAGGCGGTGAACTCCCCCACCGGCATGAACTGCACCGCCAGGAACGACAGCGCGCTCACCGTGAGCAGCAGCGCCCCGCGCAGCAGCTGGAAGCGCGGATGCCCGGTGTGCAGCAGGCTGCGGCCGCGCAACGGCAGCATGAAGGCGGTGACCGCCACCGCCTGGAACACGTAGCGGAACCACACCGCCATCAGCACCGGCACGAAGGCGCCGACGTACTTGACCGCGGTGTCCAGCACCGCGAAGCAGGCCACGGCCAGCACCAGAAAGGCGACGCCCAGCGCCGCGCGCGAACCGTCGGTGCGGTCCATCAGTGCACGCGATCGGTCAGCAGGGTCCACACCGGCGTCACGCTGCCCGGCAGATCGGGCAGCCGGCCCAGGTCGGTGTGGCTCTCGTCGGGGCTGTGGAAGTCGCTGCCGCGCGAGGCCAGCAGGCCGAACTCGTCGCAGTAGCCGGTGTACTTGAGCACGTCGGCTGCGTTGTGTGCGCCCGTCACCACTTCGACGCCCCGGCCGCCCAGGGCCTTGAATTCGGTGAACAGGGCGTATTCCTCGTTCGCTGTGAAGGCGTAGCGGCCCGGGTGGGCGATCACGGCCACGCCACCGGCGCCGGTGATCCAGCCCACAGTGTCGCGCAGGGTGGCCCAGCGGTGCGGCACAAAGCCGGGTTTGCCATCGGTGAGGTACTTGCGGAACACCTCGCCGGTGTCCTGGCAGACACCGATCTCCACCAGGTAGCGCGCGAAGTGCGAGCGGGAGATGAGCTCCGGGTTGCCCACGTACTTCAGTGCGCCTTCGTAGACGCCCGGTATGCCGGCGCGCCGGGCCAGGTCGTCGGCCATCTCACGGGCCCTTTCCTCACGCCCGCCGCGCGTGCGGCGCAGGCCCTCCACCAAGGCCGGATGGGTGTGGTCAAAGCCCAGGCCGACGATGTGCACCGTGATGCCGGCAAAGGTGACCGACACCTCCGCACCGGTGACGTAGGGCAGGTTCGCAGACCTGGCGGCGGCGATGGCACGCGCCTGGCCGCCCACCTCGTCGTGGTCGGTCAGCGACCACAGCTCCACGCCGTTGGCCTTGGCGCGTTGCGCGAGGGCCTCCGGGGTCAGGGTTCCGTCGGAGACCACGGAGTGGCAGTGCAGGTCGGCGTTGAGAAGGTGGGTCACGAGCCGATTCTAGGTTTGACCAGACGATCTCGCTGACCCGGGGTGCAAACCCGCGACGACCCTGGTGGCTCCGGGGTCAGCCCGTGTTGCGCAGGCCGGCCGCGATGCCGTTGATGGCCAGGTGGATGCCGCGGCGCACTTTCTCGTCTTCCTGGTCGAGGTCGCCGCTGCGGTGGCGCTGCACCAGTTCGACTTGCAGGTGATGCAGCGGGTCGATGTAGGGGAAGCGGTGCCGCACCGAGCGCTGCAGGGCCTCGTTGCTGGCCAGGCGCTGCTTCTCGCCGGTGATCAGGGTCAGGGCCTCGGCCGTGCGGTGCCACTCGGCCTCGATGGCGTCGAACACCTTCTTGCGCAGCTTCTTGTCCTCGACCAGCTCCGCGTAGCGCGTGGCCAGCGCCAGGTCACTCTTGGCCATCACCATGTCCATGTTGGACAGCAAGGTGCTGAAGAAGGGCCACTGCCGGAACATTTTCTGCAGCAGCTCCTTGCGCTGTGCCTGCCCCTTGGCGCCATCACCCTTGAGGAAGGCCTGTACCGCCGATCCGAAGCCGTACCAGCCCGGCAGCGTCAGCCGGCACTGGCCCCAGCTGAAACCCCAGGGAATGGCGCGCAGGTCTTCGATCTTCTGCGTGGCCTTGCGCGAGGCGGGGCGCGAGCCGATGTTCAGTTCCGCGATTTCACGGATTGGCGTGGCGGCGAAGAAATACTCGGGGAAGCGCGGGGTGTCGTACACCAGTGCGCGGTAGGCCTTCATGCTGGCCGACGACAGTTCGGCCGCGGCTTCGAGGAAGGCCTTGGGCGCGTTGCGTGTGGGTTGCAGCAGCGTGGCCTCCAGCGTGGCGGCCACCAGGGTTTCCAGGTTGCGACGGCCGATCTCAGGGTTGGCGTACTTGGAGCCGATGACCTCGCCTTGCTCTGTCAGGCGGATCTGGCCACGCACCGTGCCCGGCGGTTGCGCCAGGATGGCCTGGTAGCTGGGGCCGCCGCCGCGCCCCACCGTACCGCCGCGGCCATGGAACATGCGCAGCTGGATGGGTTTGTCGGCACCGCTGTTGAGGCTGTCGAACAGCTCCACCAGCGCGATCTCGGCCCGGTAAAGCTCCCAGTTGCTGGTGAAGATGCCGCCGTCCTTGTTGCTATCGGAGTAGCCGAGCATGATGTCCTGCTCGCCGTAGCCGTCCGCCGCACCGCGCTGCACCATGGCCCGCACGCCGGGCAGGGCGTAGTAGTCGCGCATGATGGGCGCGGCGTTGCGCAGGTCTTCGATGGTTTCGAACAGCGGCACCACGATCAGATCGGCCACCGCGTCTTCGGCCAGCAGACCACGCACCAGTCCCACCTCCTTCTGCAGCAGCAGCACCTCCAGCAGGTCGCTCACCGTTTCGGTGTGGCTGATGATGGCGTGGCGGATGGCGGCGCTGCCGTAGCGCTCGCGCGCCAGACGCGCGGTGTCGAAGATGGCCAGCTCGCTCTGCGCATGGTCCGAATAGGCCATGCCCGGCACCCGCAGCGGACGCGCGTCGTTGAGCTGGCGCAGCAGTACGTTGCGCTTGGCGTTTTCGTCCAGCGCGCTGTAGTCGGCCTCGATGCGGGCCTTGGCCAGCAGCTCGGCCACCACCTCTTCGTGTTTGTCCGAACTCTGGCGCAGGTCCACCGTGGCCAGGTGGAAGCCGAACACCTCGACTGCCCGGATCATGGGGCGCAGCCGGCCGCGCACCAGATGGGCGCCGTGGTGCGCCAGCAGCGAGGCTTCGATGGTGCGCAGGTCGGCCAGCAGCTCGTCCGGGCCCGTGTACGGGTCCTGGGGCGCCACGGCGTGGCGCGCGGCTTCCCCGCCGGTGAGCTCGCGCAGCGTGGCGGCCAGGCGGGCGTACATGCCGGTGAGGGCGCGGCGGTAGGGCTCGTCCTGGCGGTGGGCGTTGCGGTCGGGGGAGCGTTCGGCCAGCGCCTGCATGGCAGGGCTGACCTGGGTCAGGATGGCCGAGACCGACAGCTCGGCGCCCAGCAGGTGGATTTGCGTCAGGTGGTGGCGCAGCACCATGTCGGCCTGGCTGCGCAGCGCCAGATCCAGCGTCTGGGCCGTGACGTTGGGGTTGCCGTCGCGGTCGCCACCGATCCACTGTCCCATGCGCAGGAAGGGGGGCACGCCAGTGTGGGCCGCTTCGCCCAGGCCTTCTTCCAGGTCGCGGTACAGGCGCGGGATCTGCTCGAGGAAGGTGGACTGGTAGTAGCTCAGTGCGTTCTCGATTTCGTCGGCCACGGTGAGCTTGGTGTAGCGCAACAGGCGCGTCTGCCACAGCTGGGTCACGCGGGCGCGCAGTTGCAGCTCGTTGTCGGCCAGTTCACGCGGCAGCAGGTGCTCGCGCTCGGCCAGCAGGCGGGCGATGTCGCGCTCGGCGTCGAGGATGCTCTTGCGTTGCACCTCGGTGGGGTGGGCGGTGAGCACGGGCGAGATGTGGGCACCGGCCAGGGTCTCGACGATGGTGGAGGGTTGGATGCCCGCTTTTTGCAGGCGCTGCAGCGCCATGTCGAGGCTGCCGGGCTGCACGTCGCCGGCGCGTTCGTGGATGGCGCGGCGGCGGATGTGGTGACGGTCCTCGGCCAGGTTGGCCAGGTGGCTGAAGTAGGTGAAGGCGCGGATCACGCTTACCGTCTGCTGGCCCGACAGGCCCTTGAGCAGCTTCTTGAGCGTCTTGTCGGCCGATTCGTCGGCGTGCCGGCGGAAGGCGACCGAGAGCTGGCGGACCAGTTCGATCAGCTCGAACATCGCCTTGCCTTCCTGCTCGCGGATCACATCGCCCAGGATGCGCCCGAGCAAGCGGATGTCGTCCACCAGCGGCTGCTCCTTGTCGGCGACACCCGTTCGGCGGGTGGGGGCAGTGGGCTTGCGGACGGCGGTTTTGCTCATGGTGGTCGCGGTGGTGTTGCTGATTTTTTGGGCAGTGGTCATGCTAGCATCCAAAGTCGCTCGTCCCGTTACCAAACGGGTACCAAATCGCCCGCGCAGACCGCGGCGCGCTTGATCTTTTTTGATCCTCATCGTGTCGATTTCTCAAACTCCCACCGGCCTGAACATCACCATCGCCACGCGCGAAAGCCGCCTGGCCCTGTGGCAGGCCGAACACGTCCAGGCCCTGTTGCAAGACCTGGGCCACCGCGTCAGCCTGCTGGGCATGACCACCAAGGGTGATCAGATCCTGGACCGCAGCCTGTCCAAGGTCGGTGGCAAGGGCCTGTTCGTCAAGGAGCTCGAAGTCGCGCTGGAAGAAGGGCGGGCCGACATCGCGGTGCATTCGCTCAAGGATGTGCCCATGGACCTGCCCGAGGGCTTTGCCCTGGCCTGCGTCATGGAGCGCGAAGACCCGCGCGATGCCTGGGTCTCGCCGCATTGCGCCGGCCTGGCCGACCTGCCGCCCGACGCCGTGGTCGGCACGTCCAGCCTGCGCCGCGTGGTGCTGCTGCGCGACGCGCTGGATGCGCTGGGCCGCCGCGACGTGCGCATCGAGCCCCTGCGAGGCAACCTCGACACCCGCCTGCGCAAACTCGACGAAGGCCAATACCACGCGATCGTGCTGGCGGCTGCCGGGCTCAAGCGCCTGGGCTTGTCCTCGCGCATTCGCACCATCTTCGAGCACGGTCAATCCTTGCCGGCAGCGGGGCAGGGTGCGCTGGGCATCGAGGTGCGCTCACACCGCGCCGACCTGATCGAAGCGCTCAAGCCCCTGGTGCACATGCCCAGCTGGTTGCGTGTGGCGGCCGAACGCACCGTCTCGCGCGCCATGGGCGGCAGCTGCTCCATGCCGCTGGCCGCGTACGCGCAGTGGGTGGACGGCGCGGCGGATACCCTGCACCTGCAGGCGGCCTGGGGTGACCCGGAGGGCCGCCTGTCCCTGGTTCGTGTGGGCGAGCAGGCCGTGGTGCGCACGCAGGCCGAGGCCGAAGCGCTGGGCCAGCGCGTGGCCGAGGCCCTGCGCGCGGCTGGTGCCCAGCCGCCCGCGGCGGAGGCCTGATCCCTTGTCGGCGCCGGACCAGCCGTCGCCTGCCGCCGGCGGTGCGCTGCAACGCCTGATCGTCACCCGGCCGGCCGAAGAAGCGGCCGACTGGGTTGCGCGGCTTGCAGCGAAAGGCTGGCCAGCCCAGGCCCTGCCGCTGATCCACATCAGCGAGCCGCGCAACGCCGAGGCCGCGCACGCGCTGCACCAGCAGCGGGCGCGGTGGTCGGACTGCGATGCCATTCTTTTTGTCAGTGGTGCCGCGGTGCGGCACTTCTTTGCCGCGGATGATCTGCCGCAGGCCACGGCGGCCACCCGCACGCGCTTCTGGGCACCCGGCCCCGGCACGGCGCGTGCCCTGGTGGAACCGCTGGCGCGACTGGGATTGCCGTCCGATCGCATCGACGCACCGCCGGCCGATGCTGGTCAGTTCGATTCCGAAGCGTTGTGGCCGGTGGTCGCGCCTCAGCTGCGACCCGGCTGCCATGTGCTCATCGTGCGTGGCGCCAGCGTGGCCGACGATGCCGAGCCCGCTGCCGTCGCCGGCAATGGCCGCGACTGGCTGATCCGCCAGTGTGAACAGGCCGGCGCCCGGGTGCAGACCGTGGCCGCCTACGAACGCCAGCCGCCGCACTGGTCCGCTGCGGCGCACGCCCTGCGCCAGCAGGCCCGTGCGCCGGGCAGCGTGTGGCTGTTCAGCAGTTCGCAGGCGATCGACCACCTGCTGCAGGCCGAGCCCGGTGCCGACTGGTCGATGGCCCAGGCACTGGTCACCCATCCGCGCATCGCGGCCCGCGCGCGCGAAGCCGGCTTCGGGTACGTGGTCGAGACACGGCCTGCCCTTGCCGACGTGTCGAGCGCCCTAGAATCCCACTGGACCCGACCATGAGCGACGCTGTCACACCCTCTGAACCGCCGATCCCTGCCCCTGCGCCTGAACCGGTGACCCCGGCCGCACTGCGCCGGGGAGCGTCGTCTTGGGTGCAACTGCTGGCGCTGGCGCTCGCCGCGCTGGCCCTGCTCATGGCCGGCCTGCTGTGGCAACGCCTGAGCCTGACCCAGCAGGAACTGGCGCGCCGCGCGCAGGACAGCGCGGCCCAGGTCACCGAGGCCCGCACGCTGGCCGCGCAGGCCGAGGCGCAGACGCAGGAGCTTCAGGCCCGGCTGGCGGTGGCCGAGGTCCGGCTCTCCGAAGTGGTGCTGCAGCGCAGCCAGCTCGAAGAACTCATGCTCACGCTTTCGCGTTCGCGCGACGACACCCTGGTCCAGGACATTGAATCGGCCCTGCGGCTGGCGCAGCAGCAGGCCCAGCTCACCGGTAGCGCGCAGCCCCTGGTGTCGGCCCTGCAGGCGGCCGACCAGCGCATCGCCCGCGCCGCCCAGCCCCGCCTCAATCCGCTGCAGCGTGCGATGGCGCGCGACCTGCAACGCATCCAGGCGGCCGTGCTCACCGATGTGCCCGCTCTGGTGCAGCGCCTGGACGAGCTGGCCCGGCAGGTGGACCAATGGCCGCTGCTCAACGATGTGGGGCCGCGCGCGGCCTCACCCGCCCGCCCCGCAAAGGCGAAGGCCGCTGCATCGGGCGCATCGGGCACGCCCACCGCCACCGTGGCGACGGCCGGTACCCAGGCTGGATCGGAGTCGCCCTCGGGATGGCAGGGCTGGTGGACACGGCTGCAGGAGGATGTGATCCGCAGTGGGCGTGACCTGGTGCGGGTCAGCCGCATCGACCACCCCGAAGCGGCCCTGCTGGCGCCCGAGCAGGCCTTCTTTTTGCGCGAGAACGTCAAGCTGCACCTGCTCAATGCCCGGCTCGGTCTGTTGGCGCGCCAGACCGGCACCGCCCAGGCCGACGTGCGAGCTGTTCAGACCCTGTTGGGACGCTACTTCGATCCGGCTGCGCCGGCGGTACAGGGCGCCCAGACCGCACTGGCGCAGTTGCGCACCGAGTTGGTCCCGCTCGACCTGCCACGGCCCGATGAGAGTCTGGCCGCGCTGGCGGCTGCGGCCGGAGGGCGCTGATGACCGGGCGATCACAAAGCGGCGCCATGCGCAGCGTCTTCTGGCTGCTGGGTCTGGCTGCCGTGGCGGTGGCCCTGGCCCTGCTCATGGGCCACAACCAGGCTACGGTCACCCTGTTCTGGCCGCCGTACCGCTATGACCTGGCGTTCAATTTCGTGCTGTTTGCGCTGATCGCGCTGTTCGTCCTCCTCTACCTTGCCCTGAGGGCCATCGCAATGCTGCGTGAGCTGCCGGCTCAGGCGCAGCGCTGGCGACTCCAGCAGATCGAGCGCGCGGCTGTGGGGGCCTTGCTCGATGCCCTGTCCCACCAGCTGGCCGGTCGCTTTGTGCGCGCCCAGTCGGCGGCGCTGTCCTCGCTGGAGCGGCTCAATGCCATGCCCGCTGCGCAGTGGGCGCAGCGCGAGCAACTTCAGTTGCTGGCCCACCTGCTGGTGGCCGAGAGCGCGCAGTCACTGCAGAACCGCAGCGCGCGTGACGAACACCTGCAGGCGGCCCTGCATCCGAAACTGGCCCGCCAGGCGCCCGTGGCGCACGAAGGTGCGCTGTTGCGTGCGGTTCACTGGGCGGTCGAGGACCGGGACGCCGATCTCGCGCGCAGCCGGCTGGCCGAGCTGCCACAAGGGGCGGCGCGACGCACCCAGGCCTTGCGCCTGAAGCTGCGTGCGGCCCGCCTGGGCGGCGCGACAGGCGAAGCACTGGAAACGGCCCGCCTGCTGGCCAAGCACCGGGCCTTTTCGCCCCAGGCCTCGCGCAGCATCCTGCGTGGCCTGGCCCTCAGTGCCCTGCGTGAGGCCCACGATCTGGCGCAGTTGCAGTCCGTCTGGGCGCGTCTGGATGCGCGCGAACGCGCCATGCCCGAACTGGCGCTGGCTGCGGGCGAACAGGCCAACCGGCTGGCCCTGCTGGACGGTGGTGAGGCTTTGCTGCAGGCGGCCGAACTGGTGCGTCAATGGCTGGAGCCGGTGTGGCCGGGTGTGGCCGAACTTGATGCGGCCCAGCAACGGCAACTGGTGCTGGTGCTGGAACCGGGGCTGCCCTCACTCGACGCCACTTGGCTGGCCCGGCTGGAGCAGACGCAGCGTCAGATGCCCGGCAGCGCCTTTCTGCAGTACCTGGCCGGTCAGGCCTTCATGCAGCGCCAGCTCTGGGGCAAAGCGGCCCAGCTGCTCGGGCAGGCCAGCCACACCCTGCAGGACCCGGTGCTGCTGCGACGCACCTGGGGCAGTCTGGCCCGGCTGGCCGAGGAGCGCGGGGATGCTGCTGCCGCACAGGCGGCCTGGAAGCGTGCAGCCCTGCTGGCCTGAGCCACCGATCTGAAGGTTAAAAAAACCGCCGGTGAGAACCGGCGGTTTTTTGGTATGGGATGCAGCCACCGTTGCGGTGGCCGGCCTCATCGGGCCTCGAAGGGCAGCGGCAT
Organism: uncultured Hydrogenophaga sp.; assembly: GCA_964550405.1. Classification (GTDB taxonomy): domain Bacteria; phylum Pseudomonadota; class Gammaproteobacteria; order Burkholderiales; family Burkholderiaceae_C; genus Hydrogenophaga. The sequence continues at coordinate 87,761 of CAZJZD010000002.1, forward strand.
GTTGCGCAGGTCCTTGCGCGTTTCCACCAGCACCAGCGGGCCTTCGTCAATCACGGGCACGGGCCTGGGTTCGCGCGGCACGTGGATCGGCTTGGGCTCGGCTGCGATCGCGGCTTGCGCCGCGGCCACCTTGCCGGCGTCCGAGTTCACCCATTCCAGTCCGCTGGACTGTGCGATGCCGTTGAGTTCCTCGATTGACACGGTGTACGCCTGAACCTGGGGCATGCCGCGCTGGGCGGGCGCCTGCACCACGGGTGCCGCTGCCACCGGCTGAGGGGCGCGGGGACGGGGGGTCGGCTTTTCTTCGGCAGGGGCGGTGGCCGCGGGCTGGACCTCCACCGGCATGGTGAAGTAGCTGCGCGTCGGTGCTTCGTAGGTCACCTCGTCCGTTGCCGCAGCCGGTGCAGCGGCTTCGGTCACGCCTCCTTCGACGGGCGCGTCCTCGCGCGGGCCGCGCTCACGGCGGTCGCGGCCATAACGGTCACGGCTGCGGCGTTCGCGCGGTGCGCGCTGCTGGCTGTCGCCTTCAACGCCTTCTGCCGTGTTCACCGGACTGTCCTGCTCAGGATTCGGTGCGACGGCATCGGCCTGACCCTGGGGGGTGGCTTCGCCAGCCTCGTTGCGGCGGCGGTTGTCGTTGCGCGGGCGGCGCTCGCGGCGCTGGCCTTCACCGGCTTCGGGGGTGGCGGCATCGGTCACGGGTGCGGCGTTCTGCAGCAGCTCGGTGTTGTCGGCGCTGGCATCGGCCGGTGCGGCCTCACGCCGGTTGTCGCGTCGACCGCCGTTGCGACCTTCGCCACGCGGCGGGCGGTTGGCATCGCGGCCTTCGCCACGATTTTCGCCGCGGCCTTCGCCACGCGCTTCACCCCCGCGACCGGCATCGCGGCCACCGGCGTTGCGACCGCCTTCACGCGGTTCACGACCCTCGCGCGGGGCTCGGCCATCCGGTCCGGCCTGGCGTTCGCCACGACCCCCACGACCACGGCCATCCCGGCCCCCTTCACGGCGCCCTTCGGTACGGGCCTCGCCGGCGGCCTTGGCAGACTTGGCGGGTTCGACCACTGGGGCGGGCGCAGGGGCGGCGGCGGGTGCACCGCCGAACAGGCTCTTGATCCAGCCAAAAAAGCCTTTTTCGGTCGGCGCGGCGGCCTGGACCGGTGGTGCCGTCACCACGGGGGCTGCAGCGACCGGTGCGGGCGCCGCTTCCGGCTTGGGCGCCGCCACGGGCGCCGGACCGTCGGGCAGCACACCCTTGATCACCGGTTCCTGCTTGTTGGTGCGCTCCTGGCTGCGGCGCGTGAAGCTGGCCACGTCGTCCACTTCCTCGGCCAGCTTGTAGCTGGAGTCGAGGTTGTCCAGGCGCGGGTCGTCGTGCTTGAGGCGCTCGAGCTTGTAGTTGGGCGTGTCCAGCGATTTGTTGGGCACCAGCAGCACGTTGATGCGCTGCTTGAGTTCGATCTTGGTGATCTCGGTGCGCTTCTCGTTGAGCAGGAAGCTGGCCACTTCGACCGGCACCTGCACCAGCACGGCGGCGGTGCTGTCCTTGAGCGACTCTTCCTGGATGATGCGCAGGATCTGCAGGGCCGAACTTTCCGTGTCGCGGATGTGGCCGGAGCCGCCGCAGCGCGGGCAGGGGATGGACGAACCTTCGCTGAGCGTGGGTTTCAGGCGCTGGCGGCTCATTTCGAGCAGGCCGAACTTGCTGATGGAGCCGAACTGCACGCGGGCGCGGTCCTGGCGCAGCGCGTCGCGCAGGCGGTTCTCGACCTCGCGGCGGTTCTTCGACTCTTCCATGTCGATGAAGTCGATCACGATCAGGCCGCCCAGGTCGCGCAGGCGGGCCTGGCGGGCCACTTCATCGGCAGCTTCCAGGTTGGTACGGGTCGCGGTTTCCTCGATGTCGCCACCCTTGATGGCGCGCGCCGAGTTCACGTCCACGGCCACCAGGGCTTCGGTCTGGTCGATCACGATGGCGCCGCCGCTGGGCAGGTTCACGATGCGGCTGTAGGCGGTCTCGATCTGGTGTTCGATCTGGAAGCGGCTGAACAGCGGCGCGTCGTCGCGGTAACGCTTCACGCGGTGCCCGTGCTCGGGCATCACGTGGCTCATGAACTGGTGCGCCTGTTCAAAGATGTCATCGGTGTCGATCAGGATCTCGCCGATGTCGCTGTTGAAGTAGTCGCGGATGGCGCGGATCACCAGGCTCGATTCCTGGTAGATCAGGAAGGCGCCCTTGCCACCCTTGGCCGCGCCGTCGATGGCCGTCCAGAGCTTGAGCAGGTAGTTCAGGTCCCACTGCAGCTCGGCCGCGTCGCGGCCGATGCCGGCGGTGCGGGCGATGATGCTCATGCCGTTGGGGTATTCGAGCTGGTCCAGCGCGGCCTTGAGTTCCTGACGGTCCTCGCCTTCGATGCGGCGGCTGACGCCACCGCCACGCGGGTTGTTGGGCATCAGCACCACGTAGCGGCCGGCCAGGCTGACGAAGGTGGTCAGCGCCGCGCCCTTGTTGCCGCGCTCTTCCTTCTCGACCTGGACCAGCAGTTCCTGGCCTTCCTTGATCACATCGTTGATGCGGGCCTGGGACGGCGAGACGTTGCCTTGGAAGTACTGCTTGGCGATTTCCTTGAAAGGCAGGAAGCCGTGGCGGTCTTCGCCGTAGTCGACGAAGCAGGCTTCGAGCGAGGGCTCGACGCGGGTGACGACGGCCTTGTAGATGTTGCCCTTGCGCTGCTCGCGCCCTTCGATTTCGATTTCGTAGTCGAGCAGTTTCTGCCCGTCCACGATCGCCAGGCGGCGTTCTTCGGCCTGCGTGGCGTTGATCAGCATGCGCTTCATGTTTGCGTTTCCTTCGCTGGTGACTTGACGTCATGGACCCGGCGCACAGGGCGCCGGGCGGCGGTGGGCCGCGAACCAGAGGAAAAACGCAAACGGGGAGGGAATTGCCGGAGAGCCGCAGACAAGGCGATCGACACATCTGGCGCTCGCGTGGAGCGCCGCGTCGGTCCACCGGGTCAGGGCGTAGGCGCGTGGACGCGGGTGAGCAGGCTGGGCTTGATGGCTGTCGGGTTGGACATGGATCGCGCCGGGAACATCACTGACTTCACTGGCATCCTCGATCAGCCGTCCCTGCTGGGGGGCTGGTCGATGGGGGTATTCCGTATTCGGTTTGGCTGTTTTTCGTTCGGGTTCTCGCCGCCGGCCTGCCGGGCTGGCGCCTTGTCCGGGCTCGCAGGAGGAGCGTGGCAGACAAGGCCGCGGGGCAGATCGGGCAGGTGGCCGTCTCTTGTGTCAGCCGCTGCCCCGGCATCCACTGCAGGGGGCTGCACCCGGTGACTGGCTTAAACTCAAGCAAATCAATCACTTACGGCGCACGTCTGACGCGCGTCATTATAGTGTGCTGCCCCGCCCGCGTGGGGCCTTATTTGCAGCAGGCAACCCGGCAATCCCATGGTTTCAACAACGCCGCCCGCGGCCGTGCAGCACCTGACGGTGGACGAAGAATCGGCCGGTCAGCGGCTGGACAACTTCCTGATCCGGGTGCTCAAGGGCGTTCCCAAGACCCACATCTACCGCATCATCCGCTCGGGCGAGGTGCGGCGAAACAAAGGGCGCGTGTCGGCGGACGACCGGGTGCAGGCCGGTGATGTGTTGCGCATTCCGCCGATCCGCCTGTCCGAGCGTGCCGAGGAAAAAGCGGCCCATCCCGCGCCGGCGCGCGAATTTCCGGTGCTGTTCGAAGACGAGGCCTTTCTGGCCATCGACAAACCCGCCGGGGTGGCGGTGCACGGTGGCAGCGGTGTGAGTTTTGGCGTGATCGAGCAAATGCGCCAGGCGCGTCCGCAGGCCAAATTGCTCGAACTGGTGCACCGGCTCGACCGCGAAACCAGCGGGCTGCTGCTGATGGCCAAGAAGAAGAGCGCACTCAAGAACCTGCAGGACCAGTTTCGAGAACGGGTGACGGGCAAGACCTATCTGGCGCTGGTGCGTGGCCATTGGCCGGCCAATCGCAAGGTGCTGGACCAACCGTTGCACAAATACCTGTTGTCCGACGGTGAGCGCCGGGTGCGGGTGACCACGCCGGACGATCCGGACGGCATGCGCTCGATCACCCTGGTCAAGGTCGCGCAACGCATCCCGGCACCCTCAGGCCTGAACCTTGCGGATGGGTTCAGCCTGCTCGAAGTCACCATCAAAACGGGCCGAACCCACCAGATCCGGGTCCATCTGTCGCACGCCGGGCACCCGATCGTGGGTGATGACAAATACGGGGATTTCGAACTCAATCGCCAATTGGCGCGACTCGGATTCAAACGGATGTTCCTGCACGCCTGGCGTCTGCAACTGCAACACCCGATATCCGGAGAATCCATGAATTTGCAGTCGGAATTGCCGGCCGATCTGCAGAACTGGCTTCCGCCGGTGAAACCGGATTAGAATCGCGGCAGCATCTTCAGGATGCAGTTTTGATTAATACAATTGTTTACACCTGAATCCACAAGGACAATCAATGGCAACGTATTCTGAACTGATGGCCCAGGCGCAACAGCTGATGGCGGAAGCCGAACAGGCGCGCAAAAATGAATTGGCGTCGGTGATTGCCGACATCAAGGCCAAGATGAAGCAATACGGCATCACCGTGGCCGACCTGGGCGGTGCCGCCGCTGGCGGCGCCAAGAAGGCCGGCAAATCCAAATCGGCCGCACCGGCCAAGTACCGCGGCCCCAACGGCGAGCTCTGGGCCGGCGGCCCGGGCCGCAAGCCCGAGTGGGTGCGCGCCGTGCTGGCCGCGGGCAAGAGCGTCGAGGACTACCGCATCTGAGCGGTCGCCCCGCATCCCGCTGAAAGCCCGCCACCCGGCGGGCTTTTTTGTCCACTTTCCCGCCCGGGTTCCGCCATGATCCGCATCCTCGTCGTCTGCATGGGCAACATCTGCCGCTCCCCCACCGCCAGCGCGGTGTTGCAGGGTGAAGTTCAGCGTCGCTCGCTCGAACAGGTGGTGCAGATCGATTCGGCCGGAACCTACGCGGGTCACCAGGGTGAACCGGCGGACCCCCGCAGCGTCCGCGTGGCCGTCGCGGCAGGGTACCAGCAGATCCACCAGGAGCGCGCGCGCCGGGTGCGGGACGATGATTTCGAGCGCTTCGACCTGATTCTGGCCATGGACCGTGACAACCTGATGCACCTGCAGCACGAGTGCCCGGCCCCGCACCGTCACAAGCTGCACCTGTTCCTGGACTACGCGGGTGTGGAGGCCGCGGGCGAGGTGCCCGACCCGTACTACGGTGGTTCGGCCGGTTTCGAACGTGTGCTGGCGCTGTGCGAGGCGGGTGCGCGCGGCGTGTTGGACCGCGTGGTGTCCGCGCGCCGCTGATCCAGGCTCACTGCCAGATCACGCGTCGGCCAGAAGCCTCCCAGGCCTCGTAGTGGCGGGCGTAGAGGTCTTCGATGCGGTTGCGCTTGACCTTGAAGGTGGGTGTGATGACATCGTTGTCCACGGTCCAGGCGGTGGTGGTGACCACGATGGTCTGCAGGCGTTCGTGCGGGTCCAGCGTGGCGTTGATGCGTGCGAGGTGCTCGCCGAGGGAGGTTTCCAGCGCCTGCCGGTCGGTTGGGTCCGCAGCTTTGGCCGCAAACTCGGCATTGAGCATGACGATGCCCAGCGGCTGGCCCAGGTTGGCGCCGGTGACCACACAGGCCTCGACCGCCTCGTGCATGACCAGCTTGTCCTCGATGGGGGCGGGCGAGACGTACTTGCCCTTGCCGGTCTTGAACAGGTCCTTGACGCGGCCGGTGATGCGCAGAAGGCCTTGGGCGTCGATGCTGCCCTTGTCGCCGGTCTTGAGCCAGCCGTCGGCGGTGAACATCTCGGCGGACTTCTCCGGCTCCTTGTAGTAGCCTGACATCAGCGCCTGACTGCGCATCTGGATTTCACCCGTGGCCGGGTCGATGCGGTGTTCCACGCCCGGGTAGGTCGGACCCACGGTGCCCTGCTGGTTCTGGCCGTTGACGGTGATGTGCGACAGCGCGAGGTTCTCGGTCATGCCGTAGCCCTCGTTGATGGGCAGGCCGAGCCGGCCGTACCACTGCAGCAGGGCCAGAGGCATGGGCGCGGCGCCGCCGGCCGCGAAGGTGCACTGGTCGAGGCCGAGGGCCTTTTTGACTTTCTTGCGCACGATGCCACCGAGGATGGGAATGCCCAGCAGGCGCTGCAGCTTGGCCGGCGGCATCTTGTGGTGCACACCCTGCTGGAACTTGACCCACAGGCGCGGCACCGAGAAGAACACCGTGGGCCGTGCGCGCTGCAGGTCGGCGGTGAAGGTGTCGAGCGATTCGGCAAAGTACACATGCATGGCGGTGCGCAGCCAGCCGTGTTCGACCAGCATGCGCTCGACCACGTGTGCCAGCGGCAGGTAGGACAGCATGCGGTCGTCCTGGCTCAGGGGAATGCGCTGCAGGCCGCGGTCGAGCGCCCAGGCGAAGTTGCCGAACGAGTGCATCACGCCTTTGGGCATGCCGGTGGTGCCCGAGGTGTAGATCAGCGTGGCGAGCTCGTCTTCACCGCGCGTGGGCGATTCCTGCATCGGCGCGGTGCGCGCGACGATGGCGTCCCAGCCCTCGTAGGCCTGTTTCGCGTCGGCGGGCGAGAGCGGATAACTGATGCAGGGCAGGTCGGCGGGCACCCCGGGCTTCATGTGTTCCCAGCCGTCGAGCTTGCCGACGAAGCAGGCCTTGGCTTCGCTGTGAGAGAGGATCTGGGTGATGGTGTCCGGCGCCAGCGTGGGGTAGAGCGGCACCGACACGTGGCCGGCCATCCAGATCGCCAGGTCGCTCATCATCCACCAGGCGCAGTTCTTGGACAGGATGGCCACTTTGCTGCCGGGCGCCCAGCCCTGCGACCGCAGGTGGGCTGCCATGCGGCGCGAGTGGTCGGCCACCTGGGCCCAGGTGAAGTCCTGCACCACATCGCCGCCCATGGGCTGGGTCAGGGCGACCCGGTTGGGGGCCGTCTTCTCCCAGTGGTACAGGCGTTGCAGGGCAAGGAATTCCGGCGCGATCTTGGGCATGTCTGTCTCCGTTGATGTGCGGTGAATCTACCGGCGCAGGTCTGCACCCGGGCAGCGGGCTTTCCCGCGGGTTTTCTAGAGCTTGCGCTCCAGAGCCTGCCGGCGCGCTGACCAGGATCAAGACCACGTTGGTGATGGCGGGGCGTCATCCGGGGAACTGTTGTGCCCGCGGGCGTTCACACAGGCCAAACATTGAAATTGACAGAACATGACCCCTTCACCGATCCTGAACCGCCGCACACTGGCCACCGCCTCGGCAGCCGGTGCGGCCTTGCTGGCACTGGGCGCCTGGCTGCGCGAGGACCCGGGCGCACAGGCGCAGACCGTGCCGCGCAGCAGCTTGCCGCCCATGACCGGGCCGGCCCCGGCGCTGTTCATCGGTCATGGCAGTCCGATGAACGCCATCCAGACCAACCGGTTTACCCAGACCCTCACCCGTTGGGGCGAGGTCCTCGGGCGGCCCAAGGCCATCCTGATGGTGTCGGCCCACTGGTTGACCGAGCGCGACACCCGCGTGTCCACCACCGCCCGGCCGGACCTGATCTACGACTTCGGCGGCTTCCCGGCGCCGCTGTACCGCGTGCAGTACCCCGCACCCGGTGCGCCCGAACCGGCGCTGAAGGCGGCGGCCCGGCTGGCCCCGCGTCAGGCCGGGCACGACCCGGTACGCGGGCTGGACCACGGCGCCTGGACCGTGCTCAAGCACCTGTACCCGGCGGCCGACGTGCCGGTGTTCCAGCTCTCCATCGACATCACGCGCGATGGCCCGTTCCATCTGGCCATGGGGCGTGCGCTGGCGGCGCTGCGCGCCGAAGGCGTGATGATCGTGGGCAGCGGCAACGTGGTGCACAACCTGCGCATGCTCGACCGCGGGGCCGGCGAGACCGAGCGGGCCGGCACCGCCTGGGCGCAGGATTTCGACACGGCCGCACGGGCCGCGATGGACGCGGGCGATCTGAACGCGCTCGCTGCTTGGGAGTTCCTGTCCGCCGAGGCGTCCACCGCGGTGCCGTTCCCGGACCACTACTTCCCCCTGCTGTACGCCGCCGGCGCTGCACAGGCGGGCGAGAAGCCCCGGCATGTGTTCGAGGGCTTTCACGAAGGCACCCTGTCGATGCGCTGCGTGCAGTGGGGCTGAGAGTGGGGCCTCGCCGCGCTATGCTGGCCGGATGAGCACCTCCATCGAACTCCTTGAACTCACCACCGGTGGCGAGCGCGACGCCGCGCCAGCCGCCAGCATCGTCGTGCTGCACGGTCTGGGTGCCGACGGCAACGACTTCGTGCCGGTGGCCCAGTCCATGGACCTGTCCGCCGTCGGTCCGGTGCGGTGGGTCTTCCCCAGCGCGCCGGTGCAGCCGGTCACGATCAACGGCGGGTACGAAATGCGGGCCTGGTACGACATCCATCCACCGCGCCCCGACGGCAGCCGCCTGGAAGACGAAGCCGGTCTGCGCCAGAGCCAGGCCATCGTGCAGCAGTTGCTGGACCGCGAAGCCCAGCGCGGCGTGACGCCGGAGCGCACCGTGCTCATGGGTTTTTCACAGGGTTGCGCGATGACCCTGCTGGCCGGTCTGCGCGCACCGCAGCGGCTGGCTGGCCTGGTGGCCCTTTCAGGCTATCTTCCGCTGGCGGACACGACCGCCACCGAGCGGCACGCGGCCAATGCCGGCACGCGGGTATTCATGGCGCATGGGCGGTTCGACGACATCGTGGTGCCGGCGCGCGGCGAGGCTGCGCGCGAGGCGCTGCGCGCACTGGGCCAGCCGGTGGACTGGTTCGACTACCCGATGGGACACGAGGTCAGCATGGACGAACTGCAGGACCTGCAGGCCTGGCTGCTGCGCCGGCTGGCGCCCTGATCACGCTCAGGCCGGGACGGCCTCGGCCTGCGGCAGCGCGACCTGGTCGTTGATGCTGAACTGGTAGTCCTCGAACACGTGCTGTGCGCTCAGCAACTGGTACTGGCCGTCGGCGTGCTGGAGCGTGGTGTCCTTCAGGCGCCAGGTCAGCTGGCCGCAGGTCCAGATCTCGAAGTTGCGCATGTGGGTGCACAGGCAGGTCTTGTCCCAGACCTGGATGCGTTTTTCGCCCGGATGGGCCAGCACCTCGCGGTTGTAGGCCGAGATGTAGGCGCACTTGCCGTTGGCGTCGAGCAGGTAGCCGTAGGCCTCGCAGTTGGGACGGATGCCGTCGCCAATCCCGGGGCTGCTCTTGATCATGCGCATCGGGTAGCCGGTGGGCGAAATCTCGTTGACCTCGATGTCGTCCTCGTTGGCCTTGAAGTACTCCTGCTTGATGTCGTCGGGCAGACCGCATTCCTTGGTGACGGTGAAGCGCGTGGCCACCTGCACGGCCGAGCCACCCATCTCCATGAAGCGCACCGCATCGCTGCCGGTGAAGATGCCGCCGGCCGGGATCAGCGGGATCTGCAGCTGTTCGGCGTCGAGCCAGTTCCGGATCTCGGCCACGATGGTGGCCAGGTCGTACTGCGCCCAGTCCATGCCGAAGCCCAGGTGGCCGCCGGCCAGCGGACCTTCGACCACCACGTAGTCGGGCAGGCGGTTCAGTCGGGCGTTCTTCTTGAGGAACAGCTGCAGCGCGCGCAGGCTGGAGACGATGATGCCCAGCTTGGCATGACGGAACCGCGGGTGGTCTTCGATGAGGGCGAAACTGCCCAGGTGCAGGCCGGCCGCCAGGGTGATGCCGTCGATGCCGGCGTCCAGTGCGGCTTCCAGGCGGACCTTGAGCGTCTCCTTCGGGCCGTTCATGGTCAGCTTTTCCATGCAGTTGATGAACACCATGCCGGGGCCCTGCTTGCGGGCCATGGTGTGTTCGACGTGCAGCTTGGTGGCCTCGGCCAGGTCGCCGAGGTTGAACTTGACGATGGATTTGTCTTCGGAATTGACGTTGAGCTTGTAGAGGGCCTGCTTGGCCTTGACGAACTTGGTCTTGTAGCGGCGGTCGGTCACCGTCTTGATCATGGCGTCGGAGATGTGGCCGACGCCGCCCAGGCGGGCCGCTTCCAGGGCCAGGTCCGAGGAGGAAATGTCCACGCCCATGCCGCCGATCATGATGGGCACCAGTTCGCTCTTGCCCAGCTGCAGGCGGTAATCGTCCAGACGTTTCATGTGTGCGTTCTCAGTGCTGCCACGGGTTCAAAGGGAAAAAAGGGGCAGGGGGCGTGACTCGGGGATCCCGGCCCGAGCGCGTGCGCTCAACCCGCCATTGTGCCCGCGCGAGCGGCGCAGGCGCCAAAAACCCTGAAGGCGCGGCGCCGCTTTCTCGTTGCGGGCGGCGGGATTGTGGGGGACCGGTCGGGGCTCGGGGTTGACCGCGGTCAGCTGTCGGGTCATCTGTCGGCCGGCAGATGAAAGGGGTCGAAGTGGCCATTTCGAGACTTCAGATCGGCCCGCAGTGGTCGATAGCCTCCCCATCTTCGTCCCTTTTTCACTCAACGTCCTTCAAAGGCCCTTCATGTCCCGAGCTGAAACATCATCCTGGTTGCATCCGGCCAGCTGGTCGCTGACCACCAAACTCAGCCTGTCAGCGGTGCTGCTGTGCGTGCTGTGCGTGGTCGCCACCGGTGCGGTGGTGGGGTTGCAGGCCAGCGACAAGGCCCGGGCGTCGGCCGCCACCGAGGCGGCACTGGCCGCAGACCAGGCGGCGGCGCAGGTCGGAGGCGAGCTGGGCAACAGCTTTTCGGCGGTGTTGGCGTTTGCGTCCGGCCTTGAAGGCATGCGCGTGGCCGGACACCCACCCAGCCGCGACCAGCTCGACGACATGGCCCGGCAGTTGCTGACCCAGCGCAAGGAGTTCATCGGCACCTACTCCATCTGGGAGCCGAACGCGCTGGACGGCAAGGACGCCGACTACGTGAAGAAGACGCCGGCCTACGACGACACCGGTCGCTACATCGCCTACTGGAACCGCGGCAGCGGCCAGATCGCGGTCGAAGCGCTGCTGGACTACGAAAAGGCGGGTGCCAACGACTGGTACGACATTCCGCGCCGGACCCTCAAACCGGCGCTGATCGAACCCTATGTCTACCCGGTGGGGGGCAAGGACGTGCTGATGACGACCATGGTGTCGCCGGTGCTGGTCGGCGGGAAGTTCGTGGCGGCGGCCGGTGCCGACCTGCCGCTGTCGGATCTGACCGGGCGCCTGGGCGCACTGGAGCCGGTGCCGGGTGGCCGGGTTTCGCTGGTGTCCAACAGCGGCCTGTATGTGGCCCACCACGAGCCGTCGCGGCTGGGCAAGATGGCCGATGACCTGCCGGTCGAGGTGCTGGCCAGGATCGCCCGCGGCGAGCGTCACCAGTGGGAGGACACCCTGGGCTGGGCCCATCTGTTCACACCGGTGGTCGTGCTCGAAGGCACGGCCCCCTGGAGCGTGGTGGTGTCCTATCCCACGGCACTGGCCGCAGCGGCGGCATCGCAACAGTTGTACACCGCCATGGCGGCCGCGGCGATCGCCTGTCTGCTGGCCGCGGTGTTCATGGTGCTGCTGGTCCGCTCGCTGATGAAACCCCTGCGCGAGCTGGGCGTCACCATGCAAGGCCTGGCCACCGGCAGCACCGACCTGCGGGTCGAACTGCCGGTCCGGGGCAACGACGAATTGACGGTGATCGCTCGCGGTTTCAACGGCTTCTCCGGCAAGTTGCGCAAGGCCTTCGGTGAAGTGGGTGAAGTGTCCAGCGGCGTGGCCGATGCGGCGCGCGAGATCGCCAGCGGCAACGCCGATCTGTCGGTGCGCACCGAACAGCAGGCTTCGCATCTGCAGCAAAGTTCCGGCGCCCTGCGCGAGCTCTCGCAGGCCGTGGCCCACAGCGCCGAATCGTCCGACCACGCGGTCCAGCTGGCGCGTCAGGCGGTGACCCAGGCGCAGAACGGCCAGCAGGTGATGCTGGAGACACGCGAGGCCATGGACAAGATCAACGAGTCCAGCCGGCGCATCGCCGACATCACCGGCCTGATCGACGGTATTGCCTTCCAGACCAACATCCTGGCGCTCAACGCGGCGGTGGAGGCGGCCCGTGCCGGCGAGCAGGGACGGGGTTTTGCCGTGGTGGCCGGCGAGGTGCGCTCCCTCGCGCAGCGCAGCGCCGCCGCCGCCAAGGACATCCGCCAACTCACGATCGATTCGGTGGATCGCGTGGCCTCCGGCGCCAGCCTGATCCGCCAGGCCGAGACCACGCTCAACCAGCTGGGGGACGCGGTGCTCCAGGTGGACCAGCTGTTGTCGGACGTGAGCCAGGTGACGCGGGATCAGGCGGGCCGCATCCAGTCGGTGACGGGTGCGATTGGCGAGATCGACCAGAACACGCAGCAGAACGCCGCCATCGTGGAAGAAGCCGCTGCCGCGGCGGATGCGCTGCAGCAGCAGTCCGCACGCCTGGTGCAGACGGTGCGGCAGTTCGTGGGCTGATGCCGCGGGCGTGATCAGCCGGCGGACTGGACCAGGTCCCGTGCCAGCCGGTTGTGCCGCTCCAGCAGCGGTCCCAGGTCCACGCTGGCCAGCCGGCCTTCGCGCACGACCACGCGGCCGTTGACCACCGTGTACGCCGCCTGCGGGCTGGCGCACAGCAGCAGGCTGGCCACCGGGTCGTGCACCGCGCCGCCGGCAAAACCCAGGGTGCGCAGGTCGAACAGCGCCAGGTCGGCGCACATGCCCAAGGCCAGGTGACCGATGTCGGCGCGGCCCAACACCTGCGCGCCGCCGCGGGTGGCGATGTGCAGCGCGTCGCGCGCCGTCATCTCGGCCGGACCCAGGTCGCAGCCGAAGAAGGTTTTTCCGTTCACGGTTTCGGGCGCCGACAGGGCGCGGCCCACACGCGCGAGCAGCAGCGCCTGCCGTGCCTCGTTCACCATGTGCGCGCCGTCGTTGCTGGCGCAGCCGTCCACCCCCAGGCCCACCGGCACGCCAGCGTCCACCATGCGGCGCACCGGCGCGATGCCGCTGGCCAGGCGCATGTTGCTGCAGGGGCAGTGCGCCACGCCGGTGCGGCTGGCGGCGAACAGCGAAATGCCTTCGTCGTCGAGCTTGACGCAGTGCGCGTGCCAGACGTCGTCGCCCAGCCAGCCCAGTTCCTGCGCGTACTGCGCCGGGGTCCGGTTGAACTTCTCGCGGCTGTAGGCGATGTCGTGGTCGTTCTCGGCCAGGTGGGTGTGCAGGCGCACACCCTGACCCGTGAAGCTGCGCGCCAGCTCGGCGCTCTGCTTCATCAGCGCGGGGCTGACCGAGAACGGCGAACACGGGGCCAGCGCGATCTGCACCATGGCGCCGTGCGAGGCGTCGTGCCAGGTCTCGATCAGGCGCTGGCTGTCTTTCAGGATGGCGTCTTCCTTTTCCACCACCCGGTCCGGCGGCAGGCCGCCCTGTGACTGGCCCACGCTCATGCTGCCGCGCGTGGCCAGGAAACGCATGCCGATGCGCTGCGCCGCCTCGATGCTGTCTTCCAGCCGCACGCCGTTGGGGTAGATGTAGAGGTGGTCGCTGCTGGTGGTGCAACCGGACAGCAGCAACTCGGCCATCGCGACCTGGGTCGAGACCTGCACCATCTCCGGCGTCAGGCCGGCCCAGATCGGGTACAGCCCGCGCAGCCAGGAAAAGAGTTCCGCGTCCTGCACGCCGGGGATGGCGCGCGTGAGCGACTGGTACATGTGGTGGTGGGTGTTCACCAGCCCGGGTGTGACCAGGTGCCCGCGCGCATCGATCACCTCGTCGGCTTCGGCGCGCAGCGCGGGCGGCAGCTCGGCGGCCGGTCCCATCCATTCGATGCGGTGGCCACGCACGAACAGCGAGGCGTCTTTCAGCTCGCGGCCCTGGTCGGGTTCGATGTGGTCGAAGGTGGCGATGCAGGTGGCGTTGTGGATCAGCAGGGTCTTCGGATTCATGTCACTTCAACCAGTAGTTCGGTTTGGAGAAAGTCTTCTTCAGGTGCTCGATGAAGAAGCGCACCTTGGCCGGCAGGTGGCGCTGCTGCGGGTAGACGGCCAGGATGTCGTAGGCGGGCAGGGCGTAGTCGTCGAGCACCGTCACCAGTTCGCCGCGCTGCAGCTGGGCCTGGATCTCCCAGGTGCTGCGCCAGCCCAGGCCCAGGCCCTCGCTCACCCAGCGGTGCAGCAGCTCGCCGTCGTTGCAGTCCAGGTTGCCCTCCACCCGCACGGTCACGGTCTTGCCGTCCTGCCGGAAATACCAGCCGCGCTGCTGGCCGCCCTGCAGGTTGAAGGCCAGGCAGTTGTGCTGGGCCAGATCGTCCAGCGTCTGCGGTTTGCCGTGTTTGCGGAAGTAGGTCGGGGTGCCGCAGACCACGCGCTGGTTGGTGGCGAGCTTGATGGCGACGAAGTTCGGGTCGATGGCACCGCCGATGCGGATGCCCATGTCGTAGCCCTCGCGCACCAGGTCCACCACCCGGTCGGTCAGGTTGAAGGAGAGCTTGACCTCGGGGTTGGCCTTGAGGAAGGCACTGGCGTGCGGCGCCACGTGCAGCCGCCCGAAGGCCGCGGGCGCGGACACGATGAGGTGGCCGCTGGCCTGGTGCTTTTGCGCCGCCACGCTGGCCTCGGCCTGTGCCCACTGCACCAGCAGCGGCCGGCATTCGTCGAGGAAGCGCGCGCCCGCATCGGTCAGCACCAGGCGACGGGTGGAGCGGTGCATCAGCTGCGTGCCCAGGCGCTTTTCCAGTGCGTCGATGCGCCGGCCCATCATCACCGGCGTGATGCCGGCGTGCAGCGCGGCCGCGGCCAGACTGCCGTGCTCCATCACGTTCACGAAGGCTTCGATCTCTTTGTAGCGGTCCATGGGGGCATGTTATCGGCGCGATTGCATACCGCAAGTATCGAATCAACTGACCGCCGGTGGCATTCACAAGACCGTATGGTCTCCATAGCATCGGTCCCAGTCCACAAACCACTGGAGACAGGCATGGCAAAGATGAAGGCAGCGATGGCGGCGGTGCTGGTGATGGAGAAGGAAGGCATTGCCCAGGCCTTCGGTGTGCCGGGGGCGGCCATCAACCCGCTGTACGCCGCGCTGCGTGAACGTGGCAGCATCGCCCACGTGCTGGCGCGCCATGTGGAAGCCGCCTCGCACATGGCCGAGGGCTACACCCGCGCCCGGGCCGGCAACATCGGTGTCTGCATCGGCACCAGCGGGCCGGCCGGCACCGACATGATCACCGGCCTGTATTCGGCCAGCGCCGATTCGATACCGATTCTCTGCATCACCGGTCAGGCGCCGCGCGCCCGCCTCTACAAGGAAGACTTCCAGGCGGTGGACATCGAGAGCATCGCCAAGCCGGTGACCAAGTGGGCGGTGACGGTGCGCGAACCGGCCCTGGTGCCGCGCGTGTTCCAGCAGGCCTTCCACCTCATGCGTTCGGGCCGGCCCGGCCCGGTGCTGATCGACCTGCCGTTCGACGTGCAGATGGCCGAGATCGAGTTCGATATCGAAACCTACGAACCGCTGCCGGTCTACAAGCCCGCGGCCACGCGCCGGCAGATCGAGAAGGCGCTGGACATGCTGGCCGCTGCACAGAAGCCGCTGATTGTGGCCGGTGGCGGCATCCTCAACGCCGACGCGGCCGATCTGCTGGTGCAGTTCGCGGAAGTCACCGGCGTGCCGGTGATCCCCACGCTCATGGGCTGGGGCGCCATCCCCGACGACCACCCGCTCATGGCCGGCATGGTGGGCCTGCAGACCAGCCACCGCTATGGCAACGCGACGATGCTGGCGAGCGACTTCGTGCTGGGCATCGGCAACCGCTGGGCCAACCGCCACACCGGCAGCGTCGAGACCTACACCCGGGGGCGCAAGTTTGTGCACGTGGACATCGAGCCGACGCAGATCGGCCGCGTGTTCGAACCCGACTTCGGCATCGTGAGCGATGCCAGGGCCGCGCTGGAACTGTTCGTGCAGGTGGCGCGCGAGCGCGTGGCCGCCAGGACCTGGCCGAGCTATGCCGACTGGGCCGAGCGCTGCGCCGAGCGCAAGCGCGTGATGTTGCGCAAGACGCACTTCGAGCAGGTTCCGATGAAGCCGCACCGCGTCTACGAGGAGATGAACCAGGTCTTCGGCCGCGACACGGTGTACGTCAGCACCATCGGCCTGTCGCAGATAGCGGCGGCGCAGTTCCTGCACGTCTACGGACCGCGCCAGTGGATCAACTGCGGCCAGGCCGGACCGCTGGGCTGGACGTTGCCGGCCGCGCTCGGCGTGGTCGCCGCCGACCCGACGAAGCAGGTGGTCGCGCTCTCGGGCGACTACGACTTCCAGTTCCTGATCGAGGAGCTGGCGGTGGGCGCGCAGTTCCGCCTGCCCTATGTGCACGTGCTGGTGAACAACAGCTACCTGGGCCTGATCCGCCAGAGCCAGCGCGGCTTTGACATGGACTACTGCGTGCAGCTGGCCTTCGAGAACCAGAACGTGCCCGAGGAAGCGGGCGAGCTGCGCGGCTACGGCGTGGACCATGTGGCCGTGGTGGAAGGACTGGGCTGCAAGGCCCTGCGCGTGACCGACCCCGAACAGCTGCAGGGCGCGCTGCGACAGGCGCAGCAACTGGCTGCCGAGCACCGCGTTCCTGTCGTCGTGGAATGCATACTGGAGCGGGTCACCAACATCGCCATGGGCACCGAGATCGACAAGGTGGTCGAGTTCGAGGACATCGACTGTCGCGCCGCCCAGGGCCCGGAAACCGCAGGGCTTCTGGACTAGAACTTTGTATCACCCCCGCCGCGCTGCGCGCGACCCCCTCAAGGGGGCGACACCAGCCGTCCGGCAAAGCCGGCCCGGCGGTGTCTCTCGACACAGAAGGAAAAAAGATGCCGAAATTCGCTGCCAACCTCTCCATGCTCTGGAACGAGCTGCCATTCCTCGACCGCTTCGACGCGGCCGCGAAGGCCGGGTTCAAAGCTGTGGAGTTCCTGTTTCCCTACGATTTCAAGGCCGAAGAGATCGCCGAACGCCTGCAGCGCAACCGCCTGCAGCTGGTGCTGCACAACCTGCCGCCGGGCGACTGGGCCGCGGGCGAACGCGGCATCGCCTGCATCCCGGGCCGTGAAGACGAGTTCCGCGCCGGGGTGGCCAAGGCCGCCGCATACGCGCCGGTGATCGGCGTGCAGCGCTGGCACTGCATGGCAGGTCTCATGCCGGCGGGCGTGAGCGAGGCGCAGGGGCGCGCCACCTGGGTGTCCAACGTGCGCTTTGCCGCGGCCGCGGCGAAGCAGCTGGGCCTGCCGCTGCTGATCGAGCCCATCAACACCTTCGACATGCCGGGCTATTTCGTCAACCGCCCGCGCCAGGCCATTGCGCTGATGGACGAGGTGGGTGCTGACAACGTGTTCCTGCAGTACGACATCTACCACGCGCAGCGCATGGAAGGCGAGCTGTGCAACACCATCCGGGACCTGCTGCCGCGCATCGCGCACATGCAGCTGGCCGACACGCCCGGTCGTCACGAGCCGGGCACCGGCGAGATCCACCACCGCAACCTGTTCGACCACATCGACGCGTTGGGCTACGCCGGCTGGATCGGTTGCGAATACAAGCCGAAAGACGCCGCGCCGGGCGGTACCGACCGGGGCCTGTCGTGGGTCGCCGCGCACGGACAACAGCTTTGAACAGAACCCTCGAGGAGACAAGACACATGACCAAGAGCGGCACCAAGGTCGGTTTCATCGGCCTGGGCATCATGGGCACGCCCATGGCGCTGAACCTCATCAAGGCCGGGCATACCCTGTTTGTGTCCAGCCGCAGCAAGATCCCGGCCGAACTCGCCGAGGCGGGGGCGACGGTCTGCACCAACGCCACCGAGGTGGCCAAGCGCGCCGACGTGATCATCACCATGGTGCCGGACACGCCGCACGTGCAGGACGTGCTGTTCGGCGATACCGGCGTGGCCAAAGGTCTGTCGGCTGGAAAGGTGGTGGTGGACATGAGCTCCATCAGCCCCATGGCCACCAAGCAGTTCGCGCAGCAGATCAACGCCTTGGGCTGCGACTACCTGGACGCGCCGGTCAGTGGCGGCGAGGTGGGCGCCAAGGCCGGCAGCCTGACCATCATGGTCGGCGGCCCTGAGGCGGCCTTCGAGCGCGTCAAGCCGCTGTTCGAGGCCATGGGCAAGAACATCACCCTGGTCGGCGGCAACGGCGACGGCCAGACCACCAAGGTGGCCAACCAGATCATCGTGGCGCTGAACATCGAAGCTGTGGCCGAGGCCCTGCTGTTCGCCAGCAAGGCCGGCGCCGATCCGGTCAAGGTGCGCCAGGCGCTGATGGGTGGTTTCGCGGCCAGCCGCATCCTGGAGGTCCATGGCGAACGCATGGTCAGGCGCACCTTCAACCCGGGCTTTCGCATCGAGCTGCACCAGAAGGATTTGAATCTGGCACTGCAGGGCGCGAAGGAACTGGGGGTGAGCCTGCCCAACACCGCGAGTGCGGCGCAGCTGATGCAGAGCTGCGCGGCCCACGGCATGGCCGGGCTGGACCATTCGGCGCTGTGCCGCAGCCTGGAAATGATGGCCAACCACGAGATCGCCACGGTGCCCGCCGCCTGAGGCACCGCTAGACTGCAGCGACCATGACACAGCCCAGCCTGAACAACCCCCGCGCCCTGCTGCGCCATCTGTACGACGTGGCGGTGCAGCGCGCGCTGCCGCTGCACAACACCGCCGCCCACCTGCCGTACCCGCCGAAAGGGCGCACGCTGGTGCTGGGCGCGGGCAAGGCGGGCGGGGCGATGGCGCAAGCGGTCGAGGCCCTGTGGCCGCAGGACGCACCGCTCTCGGGACTGGTGGTCACGCGTTACGGCCACACGCCGCCGCGGCCCGCCGGTCTGCCCCAGCGCATCGAGGTGGTCGAGGCGGCGCACCCGGTGCCCGACGCGGCCGGCCTCGACGCCGCGCAGCGCATGCTGGCGCTGACGCAGGGCTTGACCGAAGACGACCTGGTGCTGTGTCTGATCTCGGGTGGGGGCTCTTCATTGCTCACGCTGCCGTGTGAAGGGCTGACGCTGGAAGACAAGCAGCGCATCAACCGCCAGTTGCTGGAGAGCGGCGCGCACATCGGCGAAATGAATGCTGTGCGCAAGCACCTCTCGCGCATCAAGGGCGGGCGCCTGGCGGCGGCCTGCGCGCCGGCGCGCGTGGTCACGCTGACCATCAGCGACGTGCCGGGCGACGACGTCAGCGTGATCGCCAGCGGCCCCACGGTGGCCGACGCGACGACATGCGCCGACGCGCTGGACATCCTGCGGCGCTACGGCATCGAGGTCCCCGCGTCGGTGAAGCAACAACTCGAAGCCGGCAGGCTCGAAACCCCCAAGCCCGGCGACCCGCGGCTGGCGCGTTGCGAGACGCACCTGATCGCCACGCCACAGCAGAGCCTGGACGCGGCGGCCGATGCGGCCCGTGCGCTGGGCCTGCGCGCCTACGTGCTCAGCGACGAGATCGAAGGCGAGTCGCGCGAGGTGGGCAAGGTGCACGCGGCACTGGCCCGTTCAACAGCGCTGGGTCGCAGCAGCTTTGAAGCGCCCTGCGTCATCCTTAGCGGCGGCGAAACCACGGTGACGGTGCGCCCGCGCGCCGAGGGCCAGCCCAGAGGGCGGGGCGGCCGCGCGGGCGAGTTCTGCCTGGGCCTGGCGCAGGCGCTGGGCGGGCAGCACAACGTGTGGGCGCTGGCGGCGGACACCGATGGCATCGACGGCGTGGAGGACAACGCCGGCGCGCTGGTGGCGCCGGACACGCTGGCGCGGGCGGCCGCGCAGGGCCTGAAGCTGGCCGAGCACCTGGCCCGCAACGACGCCTATGGTTTTTTCGAACCGCTCGGCGATCTGGTCATCACCGGCCCGACGCACACCAATGTCAACGACTTTCGCGCGCTGCTGATCGGTTGAGCGCTGCCTCCATGCCGGAAAGAAGCCCTTCGGACGCTCTGATGTCGGCCTGGAGCCGGCACGAGGCCAAGCTGCGGCACTGGCTGGCGTTCCGCCTGCCGGCCGGAAGCGAGGCGGACGATCTGCTGCAGGATGTGTTCCTCAAGGCCATGACCCAGGCCCGGCGGTTCGACAGCGTTGAACACCCCCGCGCCTGGCTGTACGAAATCGCCCGCAACACCCTGATCGACCGCCTGCGGGCTTCCCATGCAATGGCTCCGACGCCGGTCGATCTGGACGCGTTGCCGGCACCCGCAGAGGCGGCCGAGGCCGTGGACGCGCTGGCCCAGGCCTGTCTGCCGCGGGTGCTGTCCGAACTGTCCGCCCAGGACCGGGAGGCGATCACCCTGTGCGATCTGCAGGGCATGCCCCAGGCCGAGTTCGCCCGGCTCACGGGCCTCAGTCTTTCCGCGGCCAAGTCGCGCGTGCAGCGGGCGCGCCAACGCATGCGCGACCGGATGACCCAGGCCTGCCAGGTGCGGTTCGACCCCTCGGGGCGTGTGGACGACTTCGTGCCCCGTGAGCCGGTGCGCGATGCCTGTTGTCCGCCGCCAGCGGCCCAGGGCTCCAGCCAGCCCTCCTGATCGGCCATCACCCGCACCGACGCAAAAAAAGCGTCATCAGGCTGCGTCTTTTTCCGGGCTGCCCCGTCTTCCGGGGTATGAACACCCTCACATCGAACCTGATCCGCTGGCCGCAGAAGCAGCCGGTGGCGTTTCTGCTGGCCGCCGCCGCCCTCTGGTGGGGTCTTTACCAGTCGCTGATCCCGGCATCCGAAGCCCTGGTGGCCAGGCTGCCGGTGGACCGCCAGAGCCACCTGGGCAGCGCGCTGCAGTTCTTCTTCTACGACACGCCCAAGGTCCTGCTGCTTCTGACCGGGGTCGTGTTCGTCATGGGCATGATCAACAGCTACTTCACGCCCGAGCGCACCCGTGCGTTGCTGGCCGGACGCAGCGAAGGCGTGGCCAACGTGATGGCGGCGCTGCTGGGCATCGTCACCCCGTTCTGCTCCTGCTCGGCGGTGCCGCTGTTCATCGGCTTCGTGCAGGCGGGCGTGCCGCTGGGTGTGACCTTCTCGTTCCTGATCTCCGCGCCCATGGTCAACGAGGTGGCGCTGGCCCTGCTGTTCGGCCTGTTCGGCTGGAAGATCGCCGCGCTGTATCTGGGGTTGGGCCTGTCGGTGGCCATCGTGGCGGGCTGGGTCATCGGCCGGCTGAAGATGGAAGCGCACCTCGAAGACTGGGTGCGCGACATGCCCCGGCGGTCGGCCGGCTACGAGGCGTCCCGGACCACCCTGGCCGACCGGGTGCAGGCGGGCTTTTCCGCGGTGCGCGAGATCGTGGGCAAGGTCTGGCCCTACATCCTGGCCGGCATTGCCGTGGGCGCCGGCATCCATGGGTGGGTGCCGCAGGACTTCATGGCCAGCTTCATGGGCAAGGACGCCTGGTGGTCGGTGCCGCTGGCGGTGCTGCTCGGTGTGCCCATGTACACCAACGCGGCCGGCGTGATTCCCATCGTGCAGGCGCTGCTGGCCAAGGGCGCGGCGCTGGGCACGGTGCTGGCGTTCATGATGAGCGTGATCGCGCTCTCGCTGCCCGAGATGATCATCCTGCGCAAGGTGCTCAAGCTGCGGCTGGTCGCCACCTTCGCGGGCGTGGTGGCCTGCGGCATCCTGGCCGTGGGCTTCATCTTCAACGCCGTTCTGTGAGCCGGCTTTCCCGATTTCCACGCGCGGACGACCGCCTGCCCGGGCAGGTCAACCGCCACCCACCTGAACCGACAAGGAGAACACCATGGACATCAAGGTACTCGGCAGAGGCTGTGCCAACTGCAGGAACACCATCGCGCTGATCGACGAAGTGGCGAAAGCCAAAGGCGTCGACGTGACGCTGGAGAAAGTGGAAGAGATGCGTGACATCGTGGGCTACGGCATCATGAGCACGCCCGGTGTGGTCATCAACGGCCAGGTGGTGCACGCCGGTGGCGTGCCCAGCCGGGACAAGATCGAACAGTGGCTGTCGGCCTGACCGCGCAGCACCCCCAGGCGCCACGGATGAAAGGACACCCACCATGACCGACACCCCCACCCGGATGCGCTTTCACGTCGAGTCAGGGCGCATCGATGCCCACCAGAGCGAGTCGCGGTGCAAGTCGGCCCGGATCACGCTGGACACCGACCTGGGCGGCAACCCGGACGCGTTCAACCCGGCCGAGTTGCTGCTGGCGGCGCTGTCGGCCTGCATGATCAAGGGCATCGAACGCGTGGTGCCCATCCTCAAGTTTCAGCTGCGTGGGGTGCAGGTGATCGTCGATGGCGTTCGCCAGGACGTGCCACCGAAGATGGAAAGCATCCGCTACGAGATCATCGTGGACACCGACGAAACCGATCGCCGCATCGACCTGCTGCACGACAACGTGAAGAAGTACGGCACGGTGTTCAATACGGTGGCACCGGGCACCGATCTGGCGGGCGTGATGCGGCGCCGCTAGGCACCACCGGCGGCCCCTGTCGGACCCTTGCCGGTGTCGGTGCCGCCCGTGTCAGGCCGCCGTGCGCGGCCTCCACGCATTGACGATGGCCACCAGCGAGAGCATCACCGGCACCTCCACCAGCACGCCGACGACCGTTGCCAGCGCGGCGCCCGAGTGCAGGCCGAACAGGGATATCGCCACCGCCACCGCCAGCTCGAAGAAGTTGGAGGTGCCGATCAGGCAGGCCGGGGCGGCGATGTTGTGCGGCAGTCTCAGCCAGCGGGCGCCCCACCAGGCGATGAAGAAGATGCCGTAGGTCTGCAGGATCAGCGGCACCGCGATCAGCGCGATGACCCCGGGCTTTTCGACGATCGTGCCGGCCTGGAAGCCGAACAGCAGCACCACCGTGGCGATCAGGCCCACCACCGACCAGGGCTTGAGGTGTTTCACGAAGCCGGCCACGGCCGCCTCGCCGCCGCGTGCGCGCAGCGCCTGCCGCGTCAGCACCCCGGCCGCCAGCGGCAGCACCACATAGAGCACGGTGGACAGCAGCAGCGTCTGCCAGGGCACGGTCAGGTCGGTCACCCCCAGCAGGAAGGCGGCGATCGGCGCGAAGGCGAAGACCATGATCAGGTCGTTCACCGACACCTGCACCAGCGTGTAGTTGGGGTCGCCCTGGGTCAGCTGGCTCCAGACGAACACCATCGCGGTGCAGGGCGCCACGCCCAGCAGGATCATGCCGGCGATGTACTCGCTGGCCGACTGCGGGTCCACCCAGTCCGCGAACACGACGCGGAAGAACAGCACGCCCAGTGCGGCCATGGTGAAGGGCTTGACCAGCCAGTTGATGACCACGGTGAGCAGCAGGCCCTGCGGCCGTTTGCCGACATCGCGCACCGCCGCGAAGTCGATCTGGATCATCATCGGGTAGATCATCACCCAGATGAGCACGGCGACGATCAGGTTGACGTGCGCGAACTCGATGGCCGCGATGGTGGCGAAGGTCGCTGGCGTGAGCAGGCCCAGGCCCACGCCCGCCAGGATGCCCAGGCCGACCCAGACGCTGAGGTAGCGTTCAAACAGTCCCATGCCGGTCAGACCGTGGCCGGCTGTTCCTGCCCGATCTTCTGCACCTCCTGCGTCAGCGCGAGGCGGCTGAGCTTGTCGATGGGCAGGCACAGGAAGAGCGAGATGCGGCGCGAGAGCACGCTGAAGGCGTCATTGAACGCGCGGTGGATCTTCTCCTCGTTGCCGGTCACGGCCGCCGGGTCGGCCACGCCCCAGTGGGCCGAGATCGGCTGGCCGGGCCAGACAGGGCAGACCTCGGCCGCGGCCTGGTCGCACACGGTGAACACGAAGTCCATCACCGGCGCGCCGGGACCGGAGAACGCGTCCCAGCTCTTGCTGTGCAGGCCCTCGGTCTTGAAGTGGTTGCGCTGCAGCAGTTCGATGGTGCGCGGGTTGACCGTACCCGCCGCGTGGCTGCCGGCGCTGAAGCCGCGGAAACGCCCGGCGGACTGGGCGTTGAGGATGGCTTCGGCCATGATGCTGCGCGCCGAGTTGCCGGTGCACAGGAAGAGCACGTTGTAGACCTTGGGGGCGTTCATGAGGCGTCCTTTGCAGGGGGTGGGGGGAGTCAGGGTGTGGAGGGCGAGGCGCCCGGCAGGGCCAGGCGCGTGGGCAGCGCCAGCGTGACCAGCCAGCAGGCCAGCAGCATCAGGGCCGAGCCCACCAGCGCGTAGAGCAGGCCACCCCACTGGTAGAGCAGGCCCGACATCAGCGTGCCGAAGAAGCGCCCCAGGGCGTTGGCGGCGTAGTAGAAGCCCACGTCCTCGGCCGCTTTCTCGCTGCCGGCGTAGGCCAGGATCAGGTAGGAGTGCACCGAGGAGTTGACGGCAAAAGCGAAGCCGAACAGGCCCAGACCGCCCACCACCCACCACTGCAGGTTCGGCAGCCCCAGCCACACGGCGGCCGCGATGCCCACGGGAATCAGCGCCAGCGCCAGCGACCACCCGCGTGCCGCCGGCACCTCGCTGCTCAGGCCGTCGGGGCTGCGCTTGACCAGGTTCGGCGCCAGCGCCTGCACCAAGCCGTAGCCGATGGTCCAGGCCGCCAGGAAGCCGCCGACCATGGTGAAGTTCCAGCCCTGCGAATACAGGAACACCGGCACGCCGACCACGAACCACACGTCGCGCGCGCCGAACAGCGCCACGCGTGCGGCGGCCAGGTAGTTGATGCCCTGGTTCTTGGCGAACAGTTCCCGGGCCGACTTCGAGGCCTTGGCCTTGCCCATCATGGGCGGCACCGACAGCACCACGCCCGCCAGCACCAGCACCAGCAGCCCGGCCATGGCCCACAGCGAATGCTGGAAGCCCAGCGCCTGCAGCAGCACGCCGCCCAGGAAGAAGCCAAAGCCCTTCATGGCGTTCTTGCTGCCGGTGAACCAGGCCACCCACTTGAAGAGCTGGTTGTTGCCGCCGTCCTCGGCCTTGGCCTGCGCCTGCGTGACCTTGATCGCCGACTTGCTGGCGGTCTTGGTCAGGTCTTTGGCCACGCCGCAGATGCCCTGCGCCACCACCACCCAGGCCACCGACATGGCCGCCGTCCAGGCCGGGTTCAGCAGCGAGAGCAGGGTGAAGCCGGTGATCTGCGTCGCCAGGCCCACGGTCAGCATGCGCTGGATGCCGTAGCGCGTGGCCAGCCAGCCGCCGATCAGGTTGGCCAGCACGCCGGCCGCTTCGTACAGCAGGAACAGGAAGGCCAGGGTGAACGGTGAATAGCCCAGCTTGTAGAAGTGCAGCAGCACCAGCATGCGCAGCGCGCCGTCGGTGAGCGTGAAGCCCCAGTAGGCGGCGGTGACGATGGCGTAGTTGCGGGTCGCGGTGTTCATCGGGGCGCGTTCAGATGCCGACGGCTTCCAGATGGCAGGCCAGGTCCACCATGCGGGTCGCGTAGCCCATCTCGTTGTCGTACCAGGCGTAGACCTTGAGCAGCGTGCCGTCGGTCACCATGGTCGAGAGACCGTCGACGATGGAGCTGCGCGTGTCGCGCGCGTAATCGGCGCTCACCAGCGGGCGGTTTTCAAAGCCCAGGATGCCGGCCAGCGGGCCCTTGGCGGCGGCGTCGAACAGGGCGTTCACCTCTTCGGCCGTGGTGGCGCGGTTCAGTTCAAGCACGCAGTCGGTCAGCGAGGCGTTGAGCGCCGGCACGCGCACCGCGTGGCCGTTGAGCTTGCCCTTGAGCTCGGGGTAGATCAGCGCGATGGCGGTGGCGCTGCCGGTGGTCGTCGGTGCCAGGTTGACCATGGCGCTGCGCGCGCGGCGCAGGTCCTTGTGCGGTGCGTCCACCACCAGGTTGGTGTTGGTCGGGTTGTGCAGCGTGGTGATCTGGCCGTGGCGGATGCCGATGGCTTCGTGCACCACCTTCACCACCGGCGCCAGGCAGTTGGTGGTGCAGCTGGCGGCGGTGACGATGCGGTCGCGCGCCGGGTTGTACAGGTGCTCGTTGACGCCGACCACGATGTTCAGCACATCGCCCACCTTGACGGGCGCGGCCACGATCACGCGCTTGGCGCCGCGGTCCAGGTGACCCTGCAGCGTCTCGGGCGTGAGGAACTTGCCGGTGCACTCCAGCACCACGTCCACGCCCAGGTCGCCCCAGGGGATCTCGGCCGCGGTGGCGTGTTCGCTGAACGACAGGTGGCGGTCGTTGATTCGGATGGCGTCGCTGCCCTCGGCCGCGATGTCGGCGCGCCACTTGCCTTGCACCGTGTCAAAGGCCAGCAGGTGGGCGGTGGCCGCGGCGCCGCCCTTGATTTCGTTGAGGTGCACCACCTCCAGGCGGTTGCCCTGGCGGGGGTCGATGGCTTCGCGTTCGATGGCGCCGAAGGCCGCGCGCAGGGCCAGCCGCCCCATGCGGCCCATGCCGTTGATACCGACTTTCATGTGGTGTCGTCCTGTCTGATACTTCAATAAAAGTTGAATTGTCGCGTGGCGTTTTGACGGTTTCGTGACAGCCGCCGCGTGGCGGGGGCGGCGCCCGCCATCAGCCGCAGCAACGGCCGCCGGTGGCGGGGGCCGGGGTGCAGCACGCCTGGGCCGCCGGCGAAGGTGCGCAGCAGGCGGCTGGTGCCGGCGCCGGGGCGCAGCAGGCCGATGCCGACGGGGCGGCCGCCGCCTCGCGGAACACGGGGATGTTGTCCAGCGTGTGGAAGTGCTCCCAGGCGATGCCCTGCGGGTCGGTCACCCAGTGCTTTTCGCTGCGGGCGTAGCAGCAGGTGGTCTCGCCTTCGTCCAGCAGGGCCATGTCGGCTGAGGTGGCACGGGCCTTGAGGTCGGCCAGTTCGCCCGCCTCGTCCACCTGGAAGCCCAGGTGGTCGATGCCGGCCTGCGCGCCGCGGGTGGAAATGGCGAAGTTCACGCGCGGGTCGTCCAGCATCCATTTGGCGTAGTCGCTCTCCACGCGGGTGGGTTCGGCCGCGAACAGGCGCGAGTAGAAGGCGATGCTCTGGGCGAGGTTGTCGACGTGCAGGTGCACATGGAAGCGTTTCATGGGGGTCTCCTTGGGGGTCAGCAGGCGCAGGACGGGGTTTCGGTGGCGGCGCAGGGCTGGCCCTGGCAGCAGTTGAGCGTGAGGTAGCCCAGCAGGTCGTTCATGCGGTCGAAAGCGGCGCGGTAGATCAGGTTCCGGCCCTGGCGCTCCTGTGTCACCAGCTGCGCATGGGTCAGCTCCTTGAGGTGGAAGGACAGGGCGTTGGGCGCCACGCCCAGCTGCTCGCACAGCGCGGTCGGGGTCAGCCCGTCGGGGCCGGCCACCACCAGGGCGCGGAAGGCCCGCAGGCGCACGTCCTGGGCCAGGGCGGCGAGGGATCGGATGACGTCGGTTTCTTGCATGGCTCAACAATACAAGAATTATTGAAATGAAGCATGAATTTTTTGTGACTGCATGATTGTGCACGAATGAAATCTTGTTTATGCACGATACGATGACGCCATGAGCACCGAACCCACCCCGCTGCCGCTGGCCCGCCGGGACCGGATCGCCCAGCGCCTGGCCGCAGGTCAGGCCGTGGTGGCGGCCACCCTGGCCACCGAGTTCGCCGTGTCGGAAGACGCGATCCGCCGCGACCTGCGCGCGCTGGCCGCCGAAGGCCGCTGCCGGCGCGTGTACGGCGGCGCGCTGCCACCGCAGCCCGGCGCCACCCCCATGGCCGTGCGCATGGACGAGCGGCGCGAACGCAAGGCCGCAGTCGCCCGGGCGGCGGTCGCCACCATCGAGCCGGGCGAGTTCCTGTTCCTCGACAGCAGCAGCACCAACCTGGCGCTGGCACAGTGCCTGCCGCCGGAGTACGCACTCACTGTCGCGACGAATTCGGTGGACATCGCCGCCGCGCTGCTGCGCCGGCAGGACGTGCACCTCATCATGGTCGGTGGCGCGGTGGACCCCCTGGTGGGTGGCTGCATCGACGCCACCGCCGTGCTGGCCGTGGGGCAGATGAACATCCAGCGCTGCTTCCTGGGTACCTGTGGCGTGCTGGTGGACACCGGCGTCTGCACCGTGGACGCGGCCGACGCCGCCTTCAAACGCGCGCTGCGCGCGGCCAGCCGGCGCTGCGTGGCCATGGCCACCAACGACAAGCTCGGCCTGCTGCTGCCGCACCGCGTCACCCCCACGCGCGAGATCGATCATTTCGTGGTCGAACACGACGCCGACTTCGCCTTCCTGAAAGCCCTGGCGAAGCAGGGCACGCAGGTCCTGCGGGCCGAACCGCCGGTGGCCGCCAGCGGCTGAACCCGGCTGGCCGCCGCCCCGACGGGCGGTCGGCGGGATGGTTTCTAATAACGGCCTTGCCGCCGGCGCCCCCGCTGGCGGGCCGCCCGCCCCGTTCATGGCCGGGCTTTTTTCCCTCCAACCTGTTCTGGGCGCCCGCCGGGCGCCGTGGTCCGTTTTGCGCAGCACATTCCCGTCCGTTCCCGCCTCTGCCCTGGCGCGCCAGCTCGCCCGCTGGGTGCCCGCGGCCGCCGACGCGCCGCGGCAGGACGTGGCCGAGCGCCTGGGCCAGTGGCTGAACGTGAAGGAAGCCATCACGCTGCACACCGCGCAGGCCGCGGTGGCGGCGGCCGGTGCCGCGGCGCAGCGGCGCCCGGGCAAGGTGGACAAGCCCGCGCTGCACCAAACCCTGCAGGCCGAACTGCAGCGCGTGCGCGCGGTGCTGACCCAGTCGATCCGCGCGCGCGACCCCTCGCACAAGCCCGACCCCAACGACCCCGACACCGAATTTGCGCTCTTCCACCAGCGCCTGAACGACCAGCAGCGCCGCATGGAAATGAGTGTGGACGCCCTGCGCGCCCATGTGCGCCAGCAGCTGGCCACCGCCGGCCCCGCGCTGGCCCGGCTGGCCGCGCTGGACGCGCAGATGGAGCCGCTGTTCGGCGGGCGCGAGCAGCGCCTGCTGGCCGGCCTGCCCGCTTTCCTCAAGGCGCGTTTTGCCACCCTGCGGCGCGAAGCCGCGGCCGCCGCCACACCCGCCAGCCCGTCCTGGCTGCAGACCTTCGAGTCCGAGTTCGAGCAGCTGCTGCTGGCCGAACTCGACCTGCGTCTGCAACCCGTGACCGGCCTCATTGAATCCCTGGACGCATGACCCCTGAAAAGACCCCCTCCTACCGTGCCCTGACCGTGGGTGCCTTCGTCACCGGCCTGGCCGTCGTGCTCTGGGTGGCCAGCGGCTTCGTCGGCACCGGCGCCTTCGCGCTGGGCATGACGCTGCTGATCGCCGCCGTCTATCTGGCCGGTGCGTGGGAGCTGCGGCGCTTTGCGCAGACCACCACCGCGCTCAACACCGCGCTGGACCAGATCCCGCAACCCCTGAACCAGCTGGCCGACTGGCTGCCCAAGGTGCCCGCCGGCCTGCGCAACGCCGTGCGCCAGCGCATCGAGGCCGAACGCAGCGCCTTCCCCGGCCTGGCCCTCACGCCTTACCTGATCGGCCTGCTGGTCATGCTGGGCATGCTCGGCACCTTCCTGGGCATGGTGGTCACCTTCAAGGGCGCCGTGTTCGCACTCGAAGGCTCGGCCGACCTGAACGCCATCCGTGCCGCGCTGGCCGCGCCCATCAAGGGCCTGGGCCTGTCCTTCGGCACCTCGGTGGCCGGTGTCGCCACCTCGGCCATGCTCGGCCTGATGGCCACGCTGGTGCGGCGCGAACGCACGCTGGCGCTGCGCCGGCTCGACGCGCTGCTGGGCACCACCTTCTTCGCCTTCACCCCCGCGCACCAGCGCCAGCAGAGCTTCGAGGCCCTGCAGCGCCAGGCCGACGCCATGCCCGCCGCCGCGCAGCACCTGCAGACGCTCATCGAGCGCATGGAGCAGCGCAGCCAGCAGCTCGACGAGCAACTGCTCGCGCGGCAGGAACACTTCCAGCGCGAAGCCGTGGCCGCCTACGCGCAGCTGGCGCAGTCGGTCGAGCAGTCGCTGTGCGACAGCCTGGCCGCCAGCACCCGCGCCGCCACCGAGAGCCTGCAGCCCGTGGTGCAGCAGGCCATGGCCGGCATCGCGGCCGAATCCACCCGCCTGCACGAAGGCGTGAGCGCCGCGGTGCAGGCCCAGCTGGCCGGCCTGTCGGCGCAGTTCGGCGCCACCACCGCCACCGTGGCCGACACCTGGACCCGCGCGCTGGCCCAGCACGAGCAGGGCGGGCAGCAACTGCTGCAAGGCCTGTCGCAATCGCTGGCCGCCTTCAACAGCGGCTTTGAAGAGCGCAGCGCCCAGCTGCTGGCCCGCGTGCAGGCCACGCAGGCCGACGCACAGACCCAGCGCGCCCAGGCCGAACAGCAACAGCAGGCCGCGCTGACGGACGCGCTGGAACGCATGGCGCAGGACCTCAAGGGCCAGTGGCAGCACGCCGGCGAGCAGACCCTGGCCCAGCAGCGCGCCGTGTTGCAGGCCCTGGAAGCCACCGCCACCACCCTGACCGAGCGTGGCGCCGAGCAGGCAGCCCGCAGCCTGGACGGCGTGGCCCGTCTCATCGCGCAGACGGAAGCCCTGGTGCAGGCCCGCGCCGCCAGCGAAACCGCCTGGACCGAACAGCACGGCCAGCGCATGGACGAACTGGCCGCCTTGTGGCGCAGCGAACTGGCCGCCCTGCGCAGTGACGAAGCCCAGCGCAGCGAAGCCGCCGCGCGGCGCATCGCCGAAACGCAGGCCGGCGTGGCCGCCCAGCTGGCCAGCCTGCAGGCGGGTGCGGCGCAGCAGTTGGCCGCGCTCCAGACCGAGGCCGCACAACAGATCAACGCCCTGCAGTCCAGCGTGGCGCAGCGGCTGGACGCGCTGCACGCGGCCGAAGCGGCGCACCAGCAGACCGCCGCCGAACAGCAACGCCAGTCGTTCGCGTCCCTCGCCGAGCAGTTGCAGGCCCTGCGCAACGACGAGGCCGCGCGCGGCGACGCCGCCGTGCAGCGCCTGGCCGATCTGCAGGCCGCCCTGGCCACCCAGCTGGCCACGCTGGGCACTGCGCTGGAAGCACCCATGGCCCGCCTGATGCAGACCGCGTCCGAAGCGCCCAAGGCCGCGGCCGAAGTGATTGGCCAGCTGCGCGAGCAGATGAGCCGCCTGGCCGAGCGCGACAACGCGACCCTGGGCGAGCGCGCCGAACTCGTGGGCCAGATCGGCGGCCTGCTGCAGCAGGTGCAGCAGACCACGGGCGAACAGCGCGCCGCCATCGAACACCTGGTCGGCTCCGCCACCGATGTGCTCAACCGCGTGGGCCAGCAGTTTGCCGACACCGTGGGCGCGCAGGCCGGCCGCGCCGAAGCCATGGCCGAACAGGCCGCCACCAGCGCGGCGCAGCTCGCCAGCCTGGGCGAAGCCTTCCAGCAGGGCACGGCCCAGCTGGCCACCAGCCACGAACAGCTGGTGCAGAGCCTGCAGCGCGTCGAAGGCGCCATCGGTGAATCGATGGCGCGCAGCGACGAACAGCTGGCCTACTACGTGGCCCAGGCGCGCGAGGTCATCGACCTGTCCATCAGCGCGCAGCAAGGCATCGTGGAAGACCTGCGCCAGCTGCGCAACAGCGCCCGCGCAAACGCCAGCGCCGGTGCCACCGCCACGGCCGGAGCCGCCTGATGGCCAACGCCTTCCACGACGCGCACGACAGCCACGCCGAGGGCGACGACAGCGCCGAAATCACCGCGCCCATCTGGGCCGTGTTCGGCGACCTCATGGCCGGCCTGGTCGGCGCCTTCGTGCTGGTCTTCATCGGCGTGCTGCTCTCGCAGATCGACCTGGTCAACAACCTGCAGAGCGAAATTGCCAAACGCCAGCAGGAAGAAGCCCGCCGCATGGCGCTGGAAAAAGCCCTGGCCGTGCCGCTGGCCAGCGGCCGCGTCACGCTCAGCAACGGCCGCATCGGCATCAGCGGCAGCGTGCTGTTCGACCTCAACTCCGACCAGCTGCGCCCCGAAGGCGAACAACTGCTCAAGGCCCTGGTGCCGCCGCTGCAGGTGTACCTGGGCGAGCGCGACGAAATGCTCATGGTCAGCGGCTTCACCGACAACGTGCCCGTGCCGCGCAGCAACACCCAGTTCCAGGACAACCTCGAACTCTCGGCCCAGCGCGCCCTCACCGTCACCCGCACCCTGGTGCGCGAAGGCATGCCCCGCTCGCGCGTGTTCAGCGCCGCCTTCGGCGCCGAACAGCCCGTGGCCAGCAACGCCGACGAAAAGGGCCGCGCCCTCAACCGCCGCGTGGAGATGGCACCCGTGCCGCGCACCCGCAGCGCCCCGGCCACACCCGCTGCACCGGCGGCCAGCCCCGCCACACCGTGATGCCCCCCAAGGCCGCCCGCCCACCGTCACCGCTGGCCGCGCTCAACGCCCACATCGAACGCGTAAGCGGCGTGGCCGTGCGCGGCAGCGGCGGTGCGCCCTGGCCCGAACTGCGCAGCGCACAGCGCTTCCGCGAAACCTGGGAACGCCTGGGCGCCGAAGTGCAGGTGCAACAGGCCCGCGCCCGCGCGCCGCAGAACGCCGGCCCGCTCAACCCCCAGCGCCTGATGATCGAGACCCTGGCCCGCATGGGCGAACTCTCGCCCCACTACCTGCGCCGCTTCCTGGCCCACACCGACACGCTGCTGTGGCTGGAACAGGCGCAGGGACAGCTGAAGCAGGTCGCGACGGCGGGCAAGGCGGGCACAGGCAGCAAACCGGCGAAGCCCACGACCAAGACCACTTCCACCAGGAGGCGCACTTGACCGAACCAATCGATCCAGACGTTCGCTTATTGGTGGACCGGCTCCTCGATGAGGCGCAGGCGCTCGATGATCTTGAGCGCGCGCTGCCACTTTACGAGCAAGCCTTGGCGCTCGATCCAGATCGTGCCGCCACCCACTACAACATCGGTCTGGTGCACAAATACCGGGGCGCATGGGTCGAATCGCTGCACCACAACCAACGCGCCTCAGACCTGGCACCCGATGACCAGGCCTCCCACTGGAACATGGGCATTGCGGCAACGGCCCTGCGGGACTGGTCCATGGCCCGTGAGGCATGGCGCCGCGCTGGCATCCAGATGGCAGAAGGTGAGGGGCCGATCCAAGAGGACTTTGGCGTCACCCCCGTCCGCCTGAACCCGGATGACAGCGGCGAGGTGGTCTGGGGGCGCCGGATCGACCCTGTGCGGGTCATCCTGCTGAACATTCCTTACCCGAGCTCCGGTTTCAGGGCTGGCGACATCGTTCTGCACGACGGTGCGCCCGTCGGTGAACGTCAAGCCAACGGTCGGACCTACCCAGTCTTCAATGTGCTGGCGCTGTTCGAGGCATCGGCAAACAGCACACTTGAAATCGAGGTGCGCGCACGCGATGCCGCCGATCTGGAGGCGCTGACATCGGCACTCGATGAGGCGCACATCACCCACGAGGTGTGGACGAGCAATGTGCGGGTTCTCTGCAAGCAATGCAGCGAGGGAACGCCGCACGAACATCACGGCGAGGACGAACCGGCGACCGCCTGGCCAGACAGCCACGTGCTGGGCATCAGCACCACGTCGCCTGACCAAGCCAGGACGGTGCTCGACCACTGGAACGCCACCGGCGGTGGAGACCGGCTGCTCCGCTTCGAGTGCGCGCTGGCCGGTGCCATCGTGCATTGACGGGTGCCACCGGCAAAGCAGGGGCGGACAAGCAGGTGAGCAACAGGCTCACATTCCGCCCGGGTGCCCCGGCGGCCTGATTTGCTCTTTTAAGGACATTCTTCATCCCGACAGGGCTCGGTTTTGTTCTTAGAAGAACATTTTTGAAGCCTGATGCCCCCGGGGGGGTGTGGGCTGCCGTTTGAAGGCTTTGGGAGGGGCCGTAGTTTCAAAGGGCTGCTTCAGGCTGACTGCGGCCGGTCAAGTCTTGCAGCCCAATGACAGCTGCCGCCGGAACCTGCCATTCATCATCCTGCTAAGCATCTCACCGCTGCAACTCCAGCAGCGGCAAGTTCACAGAGATGGATCGCGCGAGGTGCCAAGCCTCTCCTTGACCTGCTCCTGCCCGCTTGGGTCGTCTTCAAGCCAGGCCTCTCTGTGACCTAACAGCTAGAAATCCAGAGACAGGGTCACATGTCACCGCCAGCCATGCTCTCGAGGTTAGTCGCCTTAGCGAAGACATGAATTCACAGAACAGGACCCTACGCCCCAATGCAGGCGCGTCATCGTCGACGTTAGATTGACTAAGAGAACGGCGGAAACCTGGGCAGTGATCAGTTGCTCCGTCTCGAGCGACGTCGGCGCCAGGAGGACAGCCACACTGGGCTAGCCTTAAGCTACGCCCGTCGGCGCGATTAAAGGAATTTGGAATGCTGAAGAATCTTTTGGCGGTGACGGCGGCAGCTCTGGCAGTCGACGCGTCATCGGCCCCCGCAGCCTTGCGAACTCTGTGTGCGTCGGAGCAATCCACGCTGTTCAGTTGCAGCACCGGGGCCAACCTGGTGTCGGTTTGCAGCAGTACCGACTTATCTGCCTCTGCGGGCACGCTGCAGTACCGCTTCGGCCGTCCAAGCAAGTTCTTGGTGCATCCCGCCGAAGGAGTGGACTGGCGTACGTTGACTTATGCTGGCACCTGGACCTTTTCCGGCGGCGGCGGGGCCTGGCTGGCATTTGCCAAGAAACCATATCGCTACACGGTATACACCGCGGTAGGACATGGTTGGCGCGCCAAGGCCGGGGTGATGGTCGAGCAGGGCGGTCAGCGGGTGGCGCACCTCCGTTGCCGCGCCGCGCCGCGCTCTGACCTTGGCCCGGCGCTATTTGAGCGCGCCGGCCTAGCCGATGAAGGCGACACATTCACGCTGCCATAACGTATTGGCGAGCGCTTCCGGCCAGACACTGGGCGGCGCCCGGGTGTGGCCCCAAAGGATCTTCCGCGTTTTTTTGTTTGCAAGCGGCGCGTTCACGAGCAAAATAATTGGCGCCCGGATACGCTGCACGTCAGTATCTCCCGGCGGCCACTAGCCCAGCTCTCGGAGGATTCCATGATCCCAGTCGATGCACAGACTATGCACGAAGTGGCGCCAGACTTCAGCGGCGAGCTGGCCGAACACCAGAACGCGATCATCACCGCGGTGGGCGAGGTGCTGGCCGCCACGCTGGACGAATACGACATCAATACTCGGCTGCGCATCGCGCACTTCCTGGGCCAGACCTGCCACGAGAGCGCGGGCTTCCGCACCACAGAAGAGTTCGCCAGTGGCGACCGCTACGAGGGCCGCGCCGACTTGGGCAACGTCAAACCCGGCGACGGACGCCGATACAAAGGTCGAGGCCTTCTCCAACTGACCGGCCGCGCCAACTACCGCGAATTCGGCAAGAAGCTGGGCGTGGAATTGGAAACTGACCCTGAACGCGCGGCCGAACCGGTGCTTTCCCTGAGAATCGCTTGCGAGTACTGGAAGCGCAGGAAGGTCAATGTAGCCTGTGATGCCGACGACGTTGTGCGAGTAACGAAGCTGATCAACGGCGGCGCCAATGGCTTGGCCGATCGGCGTCACCTTACCGCGAAGGCCAAGACCGCGATCGCGCGGTTGGAGGGCATTCAGCTGTCTGGCGAAGCCCCACCAAGCGCGGACCGTTCTGTGCTGCGCCGCGGCTCCAAGGGAGCTGCCGTGGTGGACCTTCAGCGCCTGCTACAAAAGCTGGGATTCATGGTCGCGGTGGACGCCGACTTTGGCGTTGGCACCGAGGTGGCGGTGGCCGCCTTCCAGCGTGCCCAAAAGCTGGACATCGACGGCATAGTTGGGCGGGACACGTGGAACGCCTTGGACTCTGCGCTGAAGACGAAGAAGTAGGCCCAGGCCGCCAGATCAGCGAGCAGCTCAGTAAACAGGTCGGTTGGTCTACGCCACCGTTAAGGCTGTTGAAGGTACTTAGTTTCTGAATCTGAAGCTGCCTCTAACTCTAGTTGGCCTCAGCAAACCTTCCCTTAGTAGGTTTCATAGGCTATTTGCAATCACAAGATTCTGTGGAAAAGTTTACTTGTTCAGGGGGATCTGAAAGTGAAACGTCTCGTGGTTGCAGTGTTGTCCGTTCTCGTTGCGTCATGCGCATCCGCACAAGTGTGCCCCAAGTTAGATGAGTCGCTAGCCAACGCACGAGAGAAGATCCGCAAGATTGTAGATGCCGGCTTTCTGCCCTTTGCCGCTCGCTGTGCGGATGAGCGTGCTTCAATCATTACATTAGATGAAGATAACATAAGCGACCCTAACGTTATTGAGTTCTTTCGTGATGCTGGTTATCTTTATCGCAAAGCGAGTGATATTCGCAAGAAAACGGGCCTCGAAGAAGACGCAGCACGCTTCCTCGACAAGGAGATAGCGCTCCGAAAGGCCTGGATTGATGTCGCACTCAGGCCTGGCGCAAAACTTCCCCAAGGACCTATTCGGAAAGCTACGATCATTCATGTGTCTGAACGTTCTTCAGCGTTAGCTCTACGTCAACGCTTCAAAGACGTAGATGAGTTTCTATCAGACGTCCAGCCCACAGCGATTGACGAGGTGGCTGTTGGAGTGTGGCTTCAGGCTCTATACTCATGTAATAGCTTTGATGGCTTAGGTAGCCTTGAAAAGCTCTGCCGTCCTGAGAACACGCAGGCATGCGGCCAGAAAATCAGCTATTTTTTCGAGGCTATTGAACAAATGACGGGGCGCGTTTATCCGCGACGACTAGAGCGCGATATCGCACAACTCAAAGAAAAAACCAAGGACGCCAAATGCTTAGCAACCCAATGAATTGGTTGTGTACGAGGGTGGCAGCTTCCTTTGTTCTTTTGCTCTGCTTCAATGCCGTTGCGGCTCAAGCCACAGTGAGCTCCATTAAGGGAAATACTCAACCGCAGAAAAATGAGACTGTAGTTCAACCCAATAGACCAGTCGTTCCGGAAGTCACAGGCGACCCAACCAATCGGACGGGGGGGCCAATTTATATAACCGTAACACTGAAGAATGTGTCCACCAAAACCCAATCCATTGACGGATTAGCGGTTTATCTAGAGAGCGGTGCCAATGCACGTTTCAAGAGCGTGCACGAATGCAGGCTTGCTGTTACCAGGCAGGGCGGGGTGACACTCCAGCCCAATGAAACCTTTAGCCAGCGTTGCCGCTTCCCCCAACCTGAGACGGGCGCAGCCAGAACGAAAGAGCCGAAGGATTTGGGCTGGGAAAACCAAGCATGGTGGCAGAATCTATTCGATGTCGACTTGATTCCAGAGGTAGTTATCACTACAGCAGATGATCAAACGACTTTCTTTCTAAAGCCGATTTCGGTCAAGTCGCCTGAGTGGGCAATCTTTGTAGGCGGCATTGTCGGAGCATTGTTACTTGCATTCTTCGTCGCTGCCGAGCGCATTCTTAAGAACCCGGCTGATCGCGAAAAGTGGGGGCAAACGATGTGGGTCACAACTGTGATGGGTTTGCGTGGTGGTCTCATGGCCATATTCGCTCTACTTTTGGGAAGTACGACCCAGAGCGGAGGCTCTCCTGTCAGCCTGTCTGTTGAGGACTTCACCGGTGGTGTATTGATCGGCCTTTTCTCGTATCCGTTAGCGTCGTGGATTTCTTCGACGCTAAAGCTCGATGGCGTCTTTGTAAGCAGGTCATCGGTCAAGCAGAATGACACTAGCCAAGGTTCCAGTACAGGGTCGCTCCTTACAGAAGATTGGGAAGACGACAAAACCGTTCGAATTAAAGTAAGCACCGAAGAGAAAAAAATCGGATAGGCTATTGACTACTTTCAGTTTCAGGTCCCGCCCGATACTACGAAGGAGTTGAGTTTCCTTT
This sequence comes from uncultured Hydrogenophaga sp., assembly GCA_964550405.1. GTDB lineage: Bacteria > Pseudomonadota > Gammaproteobacteria > Burkholderiales > Burkholderiaceae_C > Hydrogenophaga. The sequence continues at coordinate 125,532 of CAZJZD010000002.1, forward strand.
AAATGCAATTATTGCCTCTGAGTTCCTTCTGATTTCACAGAGTCCTTGTTGGGATGGGAAAAGAAACCAAATGTGGTTCATCGAGAAAAAGCATGTTCAACCGAGAGTTCAAGATAGAGGCGGTCAGTTTGGTCACCGAACGTGGAGCAGATATAATTCAGGCGGCCTAGGACTTGGAAGTTTACAAGAATTCACTTTCCTATTTTTGATGATCGCCAAAACCGGCTCAACAAGCAGCACCGCAATCAGATCGCTAAAATAGTTTGTTGCTTTTACCACTGCAGGAAAACGCCATGAGTTCGTTAAATCGTTTCCATACACTGCGGACCACAGCACTGAGCGCATCGTTGTTGATGGCAATGTTGCTACCAGGCTGTGCCTTGTTCGTAAGCCACTATGACGCGGGCGCCTACCAGCAGTTCACTGCCCTAAAGGCTTTTCATATGAAGTTTTTGGAGGATTTTAAGGCTGCAGAAAGTCGAACCTTTTCCGAGGTTATGGCCAATGAAGCGTGTGATACTGGTGACTTGAAGTTTCGCGAAGCTCGAGAGTACGCCTCAGGAAAGAAGGATGAAACGCGTGTTAGGGCCGTCGAGTATCTTTCAAACGTGTTCATAAGGAACTGCCGCCTGCTACTCCGTGAAAAGAAACTATTTGGCGCGACCTACAGTACTGAGCAGACCGCCGAATTAGAAAAAAACTATGACCTAGCCATTGCCGGCGAAGTAGCCCGCGTTGGCGCACCTTCAAACTAAACTATCTCAGGTTTCACAATGACAAGTGTGTCTGCTGCCGTAAAAGCTATTGGAGACGATGCGCTTAAGTTAGTTAAGGATGAACTCAAGGACCTGCTAACAAGCGCCAAGAATGATGCCGATACGATCGTAAAGGAAACTGGCGACAAGATTGCCGACTGGCTTGTGCTTCGGGCCAACGGGAAGCTTTCTGACGGCGAACTCGAGGCGCTCCTCTACTCGCGGGATCAGGTGCTGCGCCAATATAAGAATACGCTTCAAATTCAAGCGCGCGCACGCGTTGAGAAAATCGCAGTAGGCCTGGTGAATCTAGTGCTAGACAAGATATTAGGTGTGTTGTTTTAACTGCAATCCATTTCTCACTCAGGAAGGCGAAGCTTCCCCAGCAAGGACTGCCTAACTCGTCAAGAGGAGCACGTTATGCGGATTTCTCGGTCACGAACACGCACGTGACGGGTTTTCGCGTGCCAGCGGATATTCGACAGCATCAGACCAAAGACTGGAAACGCTGCAAAACAGTCGTTCAACCAACCGCACCGCACCGCGGCAGCGATCAGTCCCCTTCGCCGTCATCGCCCGCCACCGCATACCGCCGCTTCGACCAAGCCGACAACATCGCCCCCGCTGCGCGGCGCGCCGGCCCCTGCTTCCACGGCGCATAGGCTTCTTCCGGGCCGCGGGCGAGGGTGGATTTGTCCAGCCGGTCGCCGCGCCCAAACAGGTGGCGGAAGCTCATGAACATCGGGCGCCAGCGGTCGGGGTCGATGCGGTGGGGGTGCTCCGGCTTCAGCAGTGACGGGTCAGCATGCACGCGCAGCAGGCGCACTTCAACGGCTACCGCGGGCACGGCCATGCGCGGGTCTTGGGGGGCAAAGGGGCGCAGGCTGACCACTTCGCCTTCCAGCTGCACGGGGCATTCGCGTACCGCGTGCGGCCAGCCGTTGGCCATGGGCGCGGGCGTCAGGCCGGCGGTGCCGAACTTGTCGGGCGCGTGGCGGTAGCCGAGCAGTTTTTTGTGCAGGGGCACGTTGGGGCTGCCGGTGGTCAGCGCCAGGGCGTTGACCTGGGTGGCCATGGCGTCGGATGGCAGGTTGATGACGCAGGCGCGGTGGCGGCGCAGGTTCTCCACGGTGCGCGAGCTGGCGTCCAGCCCCAGCATGCAGCTCCAGCCCAGCCACCACACCGATGACATGGGCGCGATGTTGGTGCTGCCGTCTTGATTTAGGCTGCTGATGAGGGCGACGGGTGTGCCCCAGTAGTGGATGGCGGGTTCGATGGCCTGGTGCATGGTCTGTCCCTGGGGGTGTGGTGCTTGGCCCTGGATTGTGGGAAGGGCATGCACGGCTGTCTGGCCGGAATCGGACCTGGTGCTGGCGGCGGGCGCAGCACTTACCATCCCCCCATGACCCCAGACACCCAGGACCCCATCCACGAAGACCGCGTGTGGAGCGACGAGCGCTGGACGGCGCGCGTGATCAAGAACGAAGACGACGACGGCTGGGCGGTGGCCATGTATCTGGATGGTCAGGCCGAGCCGGCGCTGGTCGGGCCCTGGACCATGGGGCGCGACAAGAAGAACCCCAAGCCGCTGGACGTGAACGCTTTCAACACGCTGGTCAAGACCGCCAGCGAGTTCATCCGCCGCTCCGAACAGCAGCGCCATGCCGAGCTGAACAAGAACGTGACGGTGGTGGTGGACGGGCGCCGCATCCGCGTGGCGCTGGCCATCGTGCCCGACGAGGAGGGCGCCACCGCCACGCTGTGCGCGACCGACGAGTACGGCGAGGAACTGGCGCTGGTGCCGGTGCCGCCCAACTTCAAGCTGAACGCGGCGAGCGCCGAGGCCTGGGTGGCTGCGGGCTTTGAAAGGCCGCGCCGATGATCGATGGACTCGTGGCCGGGCGGCTGATGGGCGAGGCCTCGCGCCGGGTGGACAAGACCGGCCGTGGCTACGTGGTGGCGCGGGTGCTGGCGCGCAACCGGGCCGATGAGGAAATCATCGTCAACGTGATCGCGTTTGACGACGCGCCGGGCAAGGCGCTGCTGGCGCTGGCCGATGGCGACGCGCTGTCGCTGGCCGGCGCGCTCACGCCCAAGGTGTGGACCGACAAGCAGGGCGTGGTGCGCCCCAGCCTGGACATGGTGGTGGCGCGGGTGATGTCTGTGCACGACGCGGACTGAAGCGGCCAGGCGGAAAACGTCTCCCATGGGGGGGACGGCCAACTCCCAAGCGGGGGATGCGGTGGCGGATGGCGGGGAACACACTGACCCCGCTCGATTCGCGTGTGGCTTGAGGCACATGCGGACCGGTCGTCCATCCACCACCACCCAGGAGTCGCCATGGCCAAGTCAAGCAAGACGGGTGCGGGCAGCAAGGCCCGCATCACCACCGTTCCCACCCAGCCCGTTCGTCCCACCACCCTGGCGGTGCGTGTGGACGGCGGATTTGAAGCGGCCGAGTCGGCCGTGATCGGCAAGCTCGGCGCCGAGCGGCTGGCCGCGCTCAGCGGTGCGCCGGTCAAGCGACTGGCGGGCCAGCCCATCGCCAGCCTCACGGCCAAGCTGGGCCACGTGCTGGACCCGCGCGCGCTGTTCATGCAGCGCGTGTGCGGCAAGGTGGTGCGCACCGATGCCCACGGCGTTCAGCACCCGGTGCCGCTGGCCACCGTGCAGGTGGAAGACACCGACTGTTCGCTGTTGGCCTACCACCCGGTGGGTTCGCCGTTCAGCTGGCTGTTTCCGTTCAACTGCCGGCGCGAGGTGATCGCCACCGTCAAGACCGACGCCTGCGGCAACTTCTGCGTCTGGGTGCCGCGCTTCGACATCGACTGGGTGCTGCACTGGCGCAAGCAGCGCGTGTGCTACCCGGTGCTGTTCGAGCGGCCGAACTGGCGCGAGCTGATCGAGAACCTGCGCGATTCGCTGGTGCCGCGCATCCCGGAACCGATTCCCGGCGGGCCCGACCCGGCGCCGGACTTCACCCAGCTGGCGCGGCTGTCGAAGGACTCGCGCCTGACGCGCGTGCTGACTCGGCTGCAGAAGCTGCCGGGCCGCAGCTTCGGTGAAGACGGCGCCGCGCTGCAGCGCGAGCTGGACCGCCCGGCCAGCCTGGACATTGCGCCGCCACTGCCGGCGGAGTTTCTGGATGCGGCGGTGGGCGCCAAGGCCCCGCGCATCGGGCTGGAGAGCATCGCCGCGCAGCTGCGCATCGACCCGAAGGCGTTCGAGGGCTTTTCGCCGCAGCGCTGGATCGGCCCGATGCGGCGCTGCGTGGACGTGTACACGCCGGAGTGGACGCCCATCCTGGACGTGCCGGACATCACCTTCCGCGTGCTGCAGGACGTCAACGGCGACGGGGTGGAAGAGCAGATCTACGGCGAGAGCCATTTCGACGTGCGCTGGAACGCCGGCAGCATGGGCGAGGTGGTGCTGGAGGCCAGTGCCATCGCGCGCACCGGGCCGCTGTGCGACGCGACCCCGGCGCTGGTGCCCTGCGGCAACCAGCCGGCGCTGGTGACGGCCGGGCGCATGCCGCTGACAGGGGCCCCGGCGGTGTTCAACAACGCCACGGGCTACAACCTCACGGCCAACCGGCCCCGTGCCAGCGGTGTGGCCGGCGGCACGGGCGACGGCCCTGCGCAGGCGCCGCTGCACGGGCTGCTGTCGCTGTTCGGTTGCAACCGCACCCACGCCAGTGCCACGCATTACCGAGTGCTGTACGAGTACCAGGCGCCGGGCGCCGGCAGCTGGAGCAGTGCTGCACCCTTTGTGGGCGTGAGCTGGTGGCTCTACCGCCTCAACGGTGCGGGCATCGGTGAATGGCACGCCCCCACCAGCGACAGCAACGGCTGGTACCCCATCAACCTGCCCGCCGGCCCCAACCCCTGGCTGCCCAGCGAGCAGCTGCTGCTGGACTGGCCCACGGGCGGCACCTACCCGGACGGCCTCTACCGCCTGACCCTGCAGGTGGGCGCGGGGGGCGCGCCGGTGGCCTCGTCGGCCGCGGTGGTGGTGGCGGTGGACAACCGCGCACCCGAGATGAGCCTGGCCGTGCAGTGGCGCAAGGGCAGCAGCGGGGACTGGCTGCCCATCGGCGGGGAATGCCCGGTGGTGCGGCGCGGTGCGGTGCCGCAGACGGTGCAGTTCCGCGTGCAGTTCACGGCACACAGCCGGCACTTCCGCGACGCGTACTTCCACCCCACGGTGTGTGGCGGCACGGCGATGAACTTCCTCAGTGGCGCGGGCGGTGCGCTCACGGCGCGTGGCTTCGAGCACTGGCACACCAGCACGGCCGACCAGGGCGGGTTGATGACGGCCATCTACGAACTGCCGGCCAGTGCGCTGCAGGGCACCTATGGCTTCTGGGGGCGCAGCTTCTCGCGCGCGGTGGATCCGGACGATGCCAACCCGCCGCCGGCCGCCGCCTTCGAGCACGACCGCGCGCATGTGTGGCGTGACATCAGCCTGTCGTTCTCGGTGTTCAACGCGGACTGATCCGCATGAACGGCTTCGGCGCCCCGGCGCCGTGGTTCGAGACCGTGCTCGCGGTGCTGGCGGTGTGGCGTGTGGCGCACCTGCTGGCCCGCGAACGCGGTCCGTGGGACCTGGTCTCGCGCCTGCACGCGGCGCTGGCCGGCCGGCCACTGGGCGAGCTGCTGGCCTGCCCGCACTGCGTGGCGGTGTGGCTGGCGCTGCTGCCCGCGGCCTGGCTGGCCCCGGGCTGGGCGCACGGTGTGCTGCTGTGGCTGGCCATTGCCGGCGGGGCCAGCGTCATCGAGTTGTTGTTGCCCCATGGAGGTGAGCCATGAGCTGCTGCCAACGCGCCGCTGAAGCGCGCACACCCGATGCCCGCTGGACCGCGGTGGCCACACCGCCGGTGCCGGCACCCCAGGCACCGCCGCGTCTGCGCTTTGCCGGACCGCGGCCGCTGAGCCTGCCGGCCGGTGCGCGCCGCGTGCTGGCCCTGCCCGGTGAAGAGGTGACCGGCCTGAGCGATGCCGAACGCCTGGCGCTGTGGCGCACCGGGCTGTTCGTGGCCGTGGGCTGACGGCCGGCCACACGGGCCGTCCGGGTGGGGCGCTGACGGCGCTGGGTGGGGTTATGCTGCCGGCCGCGCGGTGCCTTTCATCGGTGGCCGTGTGAAACGCCGGATCTCACGCCACTTGCCTTGAACCCTTTCGCCCGTCTGCTTCACCGTTCTGCCTCGCCGGAGCCGCCGTCCATCGTGGCAGCCCGCTCCCGGATGGCCATGCGCCTGTCGTGGATGACGGCAGCGCTCGGGCTTGGCCTGTTTGCGGTGGACCGCTTCACCGGCGTGCCGGTAACGGCCGACAGCCTGATGACGCTGGTGCTGGCCATCATGGGGGCCCTGTCCTGGGCGCTGCTGCGCATCCGCCGCTACACCAGTGTGGTGTGGCTGCTGGTGGTGTTCCTGTTCGGCATGGCGGCGGCCTCGTCCTGGTTCTTCGGGTCGGTGCGCACCATCAACATCGTGCTGATCTTCATGGGGCAGGTGGCTGCGGGCATCTTCCTGAGCCGCCGGGGCCTGCTGTGGACCACCGCCGCCGCCATCGCCCTGCTGGGCCTGCTGACCTGGGCCGACGCGGCGGGGCTGCTGGCCGGGCAGCCGCGCTTTGTGGTGGGCTGGCGGACCTGGCTGACCCAGTCGATGAGCCTGGTGGGGGTGGCCGCGATGATGACCCTCAACCGCACGCAGATGCGCCTGGCGCAGGAACTGCACCTGCGCGAAGCCACGCAGCGCCTGCAGACCCAGCTGGACCGTGACCTGGGTCAGAGCCGGTTCTCGCGCCTGTTCCGGGCGAGCCCGACGCCGATCTTCGTGCAGTCGTCGCGCACCGGTGCCATCGTGGACGCGAACCGGGCTTTCGAGCAGATGCTGGGCTATGCGCGTGCCGATGTGCTGAACCAGCGCGACGGGTTCCTGTGGCAGCGCGACGAGCAGTACGACGCGTTCACCCAGCAGCGCCGCAACCGGCCGCGCACCGACTGGTTGCCGATCACGGCCATTGGCCGCAACGGGCGGCCGATCGACCTGCAGATTTGCAGCGAGCGCGACGACAGCCCTGAGGGCCTGCGCATCACGGTGCTGCGCCTGCCCGGCCAGACCACCAGCGTGCTGCCGACCCAGTACACCCCGCTGGAGGCGTCTGGCCATGCTTGATTCGCTCGAGCTGGAGGATCCGGCCGAGATCGAACGCAGCCACCGCGTGCGCCAGAGCCGCGGCCTGCGCTGGGTGCTGCTGAGCGTGGCGCTGATGATGTTGGCCATGGCCCTGGCCGACCACCTGCTGTCGCCGGCTGGCGCGTCGCGGGTGCTGGTGTCGCTGTCGATGTGCAGCCTGGCCCTGCTGGCCCACCTGTTGCTGCGGTCCAGCCGGCGCTGGTGGGAGGGCCCGCTGCTGATGACCGGGGCGCTGCTGGTGTCGGCCTGGGCGGTGTACAGCGACGGTTCGGTGCGTTCGGCCTCGACCGTGGCGTTTCTGGCCGTGGTGGTGGTGTCGGGCAGTTACCAGAGCCTGCGCGCCCTGTGGATCGCGACCCTGACCGGTATGGCTTTGCTGGGCGCCTTGACCTGGGCCGAGGCGGGCGGACATCTGGGTGCGGCGGATATGCGTGTCGACCTGCGCTACTGGTTGATGGGCAGCATCCTGGCGATGGTGATCGGCATGCAGCTCTACCAGTCGCGCAAGGCGACCGAGGAGGTGTACCTGCGGCACCTCAGCCAGGTGGAGGACCGCATCCGGCTGGAGCACGAACGCGACCAGTCGCTGCGGCGCTTCCGGCGCATCTTCCTGCTCAACCCGACAGCGCTGCTGGTGCAGACCGCCGGCACGCAGGCGGTGGTGGAAATCAACCCGGCCTTCGAGCGCAGCCTGGGCTACCGGAGCGACCAGATCGAAGGCCAGCCCGGGCAGCAGTTCTGGGCGGACGCCGAACAGTGGCGGGCGCATTGCCAGGTGCTGTTCGACAAGGGGCGCACCGACTGGCAGCCCGCGCGCTGGCGCTGTGCCGACGGCCGGGTGCAGGCGGTGCTGGTGAGCAGCGAGTTGAGCGAAGACCCCGGCGGGCTGCTGATCCTGACCACGGTGGTGGACCAGGCCTGACCCGCCGTCAGCGCCGGATGCGCTGGCCGGTCTTGAACACCCACCACACCACCGTCAGACAGGCGGCCATGAAGACCAGTGTCATGCCGGTGCTGATGCCAATGTGCACGTCGGCCTGACCGTAGAAGGCCCAGCGCAGGCCGCTGATGAGGTAGACCACCGGGTTGAACAGCGAGACGGTCTGCCACGGCTCGGGCAGCATGCTGATGCTGTAAAAGGCGCCACCCAGGAAGGTGAGCGGCGTGATGACCAGCAGCGGAATGACCTGCAGCTTCTGGAAGCTGTCGGCCCACAGGCCGATGATGAAACCGAACAGGCAGAACGAGACCACGGTCAGCAGCAGGAAGCCGACCATCCACACCGGGTGGGCGATGGAGTAGGGCACGAAGAAGCGTGCGGTCGCCAGGATCAGCGCGCCCAGGATCAGGCTCTTGCTGGCGGCGGCGCCCACATAACCCAGCAGCACCTCGACCCAGTTGACCGGGGCGCTGAGCAGTTCGTAGATGGTCCCCGACCACTTGGGCATGTAGATGCCGAAGGCGGCGTTGGAAATGCTCTCGGACAGCAGCGACAGCAGCAGCAGGCCGGGGATGATGTAGGCGCCGTAGTCCACGCCGCCGATGTCGCCCATGCGCGAACCGATGGCCGAGCCGAAGACGATGAAGTACAGCGAGGTGGTGAGCACCGGCGCCAGCAGGCTCTGCATCCAGGTGCGCAGGGCGCGGTTCATCTCGAAGCGGTAGATGGCCTTGACCGCATGGATGTTCAGACTCATGCGCTGACCTCTTTTTTCTCGTGTACCAGGCTGACAAAAATGTCTTCAAGAGAACTCTCGCTGCTGCGCAGGTCCTTGAAGGCGATGCCCTGCGCCCCCAGGGCGGCGAGCAGGTCGGCGATGCCGGTGTCTTCCTCGCAGGTGTCGAAGGTGTAGGTGAGCGTGAGCCCGTCGGCCGACAGCGTGAGCGGCCAGCGCGCAAGCGACGCGGGAACGGCCGTCAGCGGCTGCTGCAGTGTCAGCGCCAGTTCCTTGCGGCCGAGCTGGCGCATCAGCGTGGCCTTCTCCTCGACCACGATCAGCTCGCCCTTGCGGATGACGCCGATGCGATCGGCCATGTCCTCGGCTTCTTCGATGTAGTGCGTGGTCAGGATGATGGTGGTGCCCGCGTCACGCAGCTGGCGCACCAGGCGCCACATGTCGTGCCGCAGTTCCACGTCCACGCCGGCGCTGGGCTCGTCCAGGAACAGGATTTTCGGTTCGTGCGACAGCGCCTTGGCGATCAGCACGCGCCGCTTCATGCCGCCCGAGAGCGTCATGATCTTGTTGTCCTTCTTGTCCCACAGCGACAGGTCCTGGAGGATGCGTTCGATCAGGGCCGGGTCGGACGCCTTGCCGAACAGGCCGCGGCTGAAACTCACGGTATCCCACACGGTCTCGAAGGAATCGGTGTGCAGTTCCTGCGGCACCAGCCCGATGAGGGCGCGCGCCAGGCGGTAGTCGCGCACGACGTCGTGCCCGTCGGCGGTGATCTGGCCTTCGGTGGGCATGGTGAGGCCGCAGACGGTGCCGATGAGCGTGGTCTTGCCGGCACCGTTGGGGCCGAGCAGGGCGAAGATCTCGCCGCGGTGGATGTCCAGGTGGACGTTCTTCAGGGCCTGAAAGCCACCGGCGTAGGTCTTGCTCACGCCGCGGATGCGCACGATGGCGTCGGCGTTCACAAGCTGTGGGTTCTGGGACATGGAATGTTCATTTCGGGAGGGGCGGCCTTGCCGGTCGCCCGGTCAGGCCGACGATGATCGCGCAGATGGAATGCCGGCACCCTGGCAAGCCCATTCCGATTCGGGGTAAGGGCGGATCGGCGATCATGCGACTTTTTCACGGAAGGTGTCTCACCGATGGCCGGAACGAGTGCGGGCAGTGACTTGCTGCCGGTGGTGATGCTGCTGGGGGCGGCCGTGGTGGCGGTTCCCCTGTTCAAACGCCTGGGTCTGGGTGCGGTGCTGGGGTACCTGGCCGGCGGCCTGGCGGTCGGGCCTTTTGGTCTCGGGTGGTTCAACGACCCGCAGACCATCCTGCACACCGCCGAGCTCGGGGTGGTGATGTTCCTGTTCCTCATCGGCCTGGAGATGCGACCGTCGCACCTGTGGAGCCTGCGGCGCGCGATTTTCGGTCTGGGCAGTCTGCAGGTGGTGGTCTGCGGCGCGCTGCTGACCCTGGTCGGCGTGGCCTTCGGCTTCTCGTGGACGGTGTCCTTCGTCAGCGGCATGGGCTTCGTGCTCACCTCCACCGCCATCGTGATGCAGCTGCTGGGAGAGCGGGGCGACGTGGCCGCGCCACGCGGGCAACGGATCGTGGCCATCCTGCTGTTTGAAGACCTGCTGATCGTGCCGCTGCTGGCGCTGGTGGCCCTGCTCGCGCCGCCGGTGGCGGGCGAGGTGGCAGACCGCGGTTCGGGCTGGTTGGCCGTTGGCATGGCCGCCGGTGCGGTGGCGGTGCTGGTGGCGGTGGGGCTGTGGCTGCTCAACCCGCTGTTCCGCGTGTTGGCCCGGTCCAAGGCACGCGAGGTCATGACCGCGGCCGCGCTGCTGGTGGTGCTGGGGGCGGCGCTGCTGATGCAACTGGGCGGCCTGTCCATGGCCATGGGCGCCTTCCTCGCGGGTGTGCTGTTGTCGGAGTCCACCTTCCGCCACCAGCTGGAGGCCGACATCGAACCCTTTCGCGGCCTGCTGCTGGGCCTGTTCTTCCTGGGCGTGGGCATGTCGCTGGATCTGGCGGTGGTGGCCCGCAACGGGCCGCTGATCGTGGCCGGCGTGCTGTCGCTGATGCTGACCAAGGCCTTGTGCATCTACGGTGTGGCCCGGCTGGCCAAAAGCCCGCACGCCGACGCGCTGGACCGGGCCGTGCTGATGGCCCAGGGCGGCGAGTTTGCGTTCGTGCTGTTCGCGGCGGCGCTGGCGGCGGGCGTGATCGACCCGGTGGTGAACGCCAACATGACGGCCATCGTGGTGCTGTCCATGGCGCTGACACCGCTGGTGGTGTTGCTGCACAAACGCCTGGCCCGCACGACCGAGGTGTCCATGGACGGCGTGGAGGCGGTGAGTGAACGCACCGCCAATGTTCTGGTGATCGGCTTCGGGCGCGTGGGCCAGATCGCCAGCCAGGGCGTGCTGGCGCGGGGCGCCACGCTGACCATCATCGACAACGACACCCAGGTCATCCGCGATGCGCAGGGCTACGGCTTCAAGGTCTATTACGGCGACGGCGGGCGTGAGGACGTGCTGCACGCAGCCGGGGCCTACGCGGCCAGCGCCATTCTGGTGTGCATCGACGACAAAGCGGTGGTGACCCGCATCGCCGAGGTGGCCAAGCATGTGTGTCCGCAGGCGCGGGTGCTGGTGCGCGCCTTCGACCGCGAGCACGCGCTGGCGCTGGCCAAGGCGGGTGCCGACGTGTTCGTGCGCGAGACCTTCGAGTCGGCCATGGTGCTGGGGCGTGAAGCCGTGCTGGCCACCGGCGCGAGCGACGAGGAGGCCGATGAGGTGATGGCGCGCGTGCGCCGCCGTGACGCCGAGCGCTTCGACCTCGAACTGGCCGGCGGCCTGTTCGCCGGTCGCGCGCTGATCCTGGGCAACCTGGCGGAGAAAGCGCGAGCGAGCGCTCACGCCGACGGCGCGGCAACCTCCCGCTGAAGCGGGCGGCCGAGCGTTCGGGCCTGGTGGCCCGCACGTTGGCATGGATACTGTTTTTATGTACAGTCTCTGGGCCATGACCGAATTCCACCTGCCCCTGCACGCCCTCAAAGGGCGCGGCGTGGCACATCGCCAGCCCCATCGCTTCGAGCGTGACCAGCGCGCCGCCTTCGACGACGGCTGGGGCACGCTGGACGTGGCCACGGGTGACGGCGCTGCGCCCCCGGTCATGGAGGTGATGTGGGAGGACTGCAAGAGCGCCATCACCCGCAACGCCTCGCCGGACATCGGCTTCAACCTGGGCCTCAACCCCTACCGCGGCTGCGAACACGGCTGCATCTACTGCTACGCGCGGCCCAGCCACAGCTACCTCAACCTCTCGCCGGGGCTGGATTTCGAAACGAAGATCATTGCCAAGCGCGGCATGGCCGATGTGTTGCGGCGCGAACTGCTGAGCCCGCGCCACGTGCCCGAGATGATCGCGGTCGGCACCGTGACCGACGCCTACCAGCCCATCGAGCGCGAGTTGCGGCTCACGCGCCGCGTGCTGGAAGTGCTGTCGGCCGCGCGGCACCCGCTGGGCATGGTGACCAAGGGCAGCGGTGTCGAGCGCGACCTGGACCTGCTGGCACCCATGGGGCAGCAGGGGCTGGCCGCGGTGTACGTGACCATCACCACGCTCGATGCGAAGCTGGCGCGCATCCTCGAACCGCGTGCCGCCGCGCCGCATCGGCGCCTGCGCACCCTGCGCACGCTGGCCGAAGCGGGCGTGCCCACCGGGGTGAGCGTGTCGCCGCAGATTCCCTTCATCAACGACGACATGGAGCAGGTGCTGGAGGCCGCGTACGAGGCCGGCGCGCGCCGGGCCTTCTACCAGGTGCTGCGCCTGCCCTGGGAGCTCTCGCCCATGTTCCGCCAGTGGCTGGATCTGCACGTCCCCGATCGGGCCGCACGCGTGATGGCGCGGGTGCAGGACCTGCGCGGTGGCCGCGACTACGACGCCGACTTCGCCACCCGCATGAAGGGCCAGGGCATCTGGGCCGACCTGTTGCACCAGCGCTTCACCAAAGCCTGCGACCGGCTCGGTTTCAACCGCGACCGCCAGCCCATGGACACCAGCCGTTTCCGGCCCGCAGCGCTGCGGGGGCAGGGCGATCTGTTCTAGGTTTCGATCAGCGCGATGGCGTCCACCCGCCAGTGGTGCAGTGCCTCGTAGAAGCCTTCCCACACGCAGCCGTTGCAGCCGCGGCCGCAGCAGCTGTCGGGCTCGGGTGGTGGCGGGCGCAGGGCGGCATCGAGGTCGATCCCGCGTTCGCGCTGTGCCCGACCGCGTAGGTGGGCGATGAGGGCGCGCGCCGTGGCCAGGTCACCCAGCGGTACCAGGGCCGGGTCGTGTGGCGTGAAGCGCGGCTGTTCCCGGCCCTCGAACACACCTCGCTCGGCGAACATGGTCGCCGGCCGGACCCACAGACCGAAGCCGCCGTAGAGCGCGCGGTACAGCGTCATGCCTTGCAGGGTCTCGCTGCAGCGCACCGTATCCAGCACGTCGTACCAACCCCCCTTGTAGTGGCGGTACAGGCCGGGCGGCGTGGCGTTCAGCGGGGGCAGGTCGTGGTCGGTCGGGGCGCTCATGGGGCAGGCATTGTCCCCGATGGCCGGCCAGCCCGGCCGCTCAGTCCTGCCGGTGGGTGGAGACCAGCACGTCGCATTCGGCCTCGGCCAGTACGTGCTTGGTGACGCTGCCCAGCAGCAGCTCTTCGGCGGCCTGGCGGCCGTGTTTGCCGATCACGATCAGGTCGCACACGCGCTCACGCGCCGTGCCCAGGATGTGCAGCGGCGCGTCGCCTTCCGTCAGGCAGAGGGTGAACTCGTCCGGCTGCAGGCCGTGACGGTCCACCAGGGCTTCCAGATGGTCGCGTGCGTCGCGCCGCGCACGTTCGCGGTAGTGGTCCAGCGTGGCGTCGTCCACGCCGGCAAAGCGCAGCTTCTCCTCGAACGGAATGGCAAAGCTGTGCAGCAGAACCAGGTGGGCCTGCGGGACCAGGCGTCGGGTCAGGGCGATCGCCTGCTCCGACCAGGGTGAGAAATCCAGCGGCAGCAACACGCGCTGGTAGGGCTGCTGCGCCTCGTTCTGCACCACCAGCAGCGGCCGGGGCGCCTTGCGCAGCAGGCGTTCGGCCGTGGTGCCGATGACCAGGTGGTGCAGCGGGCTGCTGCCACGCCGTCCGATGACCACGAGGCCCGCGTCCAGCGCCTCGGCCTGCGCCCAGACGGTGGCCACCGTGGCGCCTTCCAGCGCGTGGGTCTGCACCGCCAGCGGGTGGTCGGCGCCAGCCTGCAAGCGGGCCGCGGCCTCGTTCAGCGCCAGCGTGGTCTGGCCGGCCAGGCGCTCCTGCCACAGGCCGCTGTTGTCCAGCCAGGCGCGCATCTCGTCCATGAGGCTGTGCTGGGTCACGTGCAGCAGGTGCAGCGGGCAACCGAGTGCCCGCGCCAGACTGGCTGCGCGTTCGGCCGCCCGCTCGGCCGGCGCCGAAAAATCCGTGGCGACCAGCAGGGCGTGGGGGGCGGCGGCGCGGTGTGGGCTCATGGCAGGGTCTCCGTGCGGTTGGGGGCGGGCGCCAGCGGCTGATCCTTCAGCAGGGCCTCGCACACCTGGCGCGTGGCCTGCTCGGCTGCATCGTCGAACAGGTTGAAGATGCGGTCAATGCCGGCGTCGGCCAGCAACCGGGCCTGGTGTTCGTCGCGCACCGCCACCGCCACCCGGCCGGCGTAGCCGTTGGCGCGCAGGGCGTGCAGCAACGCCTGGTTGGAAGCTGCCTCCGGCAAGGTGCTGACCACCCAGCGGGCGTCTTTCAGGGGGAGGGATTCGAGGAAGTCAGGGTCCTCGGCATCGCCAAAACGCATGGGCACGCCCTTGTGGTGCCAGTCGCGCACCGCCTCGGGGTCGAAGTCCACGCCCAGCGCGTTCACGCCCTCGGCCCGCAGGCGTTGCAGCAGGCGGCTGCCGTAGCGGCCCATGCCGAACACCAGGATGTCGGCTTCCACCCGGCGGTCGTCCACATCTTCCACCGCCAGCTCGCGGTGTGGTGTCTTGCGCTCGAACCACCTGAGCCAGGGCGCCAGGCGGTCGTACAGCGGGTGCGAGTACAGGATCATGTAGGTCGAGAGCGTGATGGTGATCAGCCCGACCAGCGTGGTCAGGCCCAGCGCGGTCACGCCCACATGGCCCAGGGTGATGCCCATGGCCACGAAGACGATGGAGAACTCGCTGATCTGCGCCACCGTGAGCCCGGCCAGGAAGCCGGTGCGGCGCCGGTAACCCATGTAGCCCATGATGGCCATGACGATCAGCGGGTTGCCGATCAGCACGAACAGCGACAGCACGGCGGCCGGCCACAGCTCGGCGCCCAGGGTGGACATCTCCAGCTTGGCGCCCAGATCGATGAAGAAGAACAGCAGCAGGAAGTCGCGGATGCCGGTCAGGCGGGCGTTGATGGCTTCGCGGAACGGCGTGGACGCCAGCGAGAAACCGGCCATGAAGGCGCCGGCTTCCTTGGAAAAGCCGGCCCATTCGCCCAGCGCCGCCAGGGCCACGCCCCAGGCCAGGGCGAACACCAGCAGCAGTTCCTGGCTCCTGGCCATGGACGCCACCACGCGCGGGATGATGTAGCGCATGGCCACCGCCAGCAGCACGCCCGCGGCCAGCACGCGGCCGACCAGCGACAGGCCCACACTGAACCAGGCCACCTCGCCACTGGCGTTCATCTCGGGGCTCTTGAGCGCGCTCATGGCCATCATGGCCAGCACCACGGCCAGATCCTGCACGATCAGGAAGCCCACCGCGATGCGGCCGTGCAGGCTGTCGAGCTCGCGCTTGTCGCTCAGCAGCTTGACGATGATGATGGTGCTGGAAAAGGTCAGCGCCACCGCCACGTACAGCGCTTCCACCGGCGTCTTGCCCAGCAGCAGGATGAGCACGAAACCGAAGATGATGGTGAAGGTGAGCTGGCCCAGGCCGGTGGCCAGCGCCACCGGGCCGATGTGTCGCACGTGCTGCAGGTCCAGCTTGAGGCCGACCACGAACAGCAGCACCGTCACGCCGATCTGGGCCAGCAGCTCGATCTGGTCGTGTGCCTTGACCAGGCCGAACCCGGCCGGCCCGAGCGCGATGCCGATGACGATGTAGGCGATCAGCACCGGCTGGCGCAGCCTGACGAACAGGGCGCCGGCGAAGGCGGCGGCCATGAGCAGCAGGGCGAATTCGGAGAAGGGGGCGGCGTGCATGGTTTCATTCTAGAAACGGCCGCCGGCCCGGGGCTTGACCGCAGCGCTTGACATCGACCGCGCATGAAAAAACGCCCCGCAGGGCGTTTTTCGTTGGTCTCGCGTCTGGCTCAGAGCTTGACGTTGGCGATGTAGCTGTCGTAGCGCCATTCCGAGAACTTGCTCCACAGCACCTGGTCGCGCTGGAAGGCGCGCATGTCCTGGTGGATCTTCTTGAACTCGGGCGACTTGGCCTCGTGCGCGGCAAACACTTCCATGCTGGCCTTGTAGCCGGCGTCCATGATGGCCTTGTCGAACGCGCGCAACTTGGTGCCGGCCGCCACCAGGCGGCGCAGGGCGGCCGGGTTCTGGGCGTCGTACTTGGCGGTCATGTCGCGCGCGGCCACGGCACCGGCGGCGCGCACGATGGCCTTGTTCTCGGCCGACAGCGCGTCGAACGCTTTCTTGTTGATGAAGAACTCCAGCTCGGCGCCGCCTTCCCACCAGCCGGGGTAGTAGTAGTTCTTGGCCACCTTGTGGAAGCCCAGGCGCTCGTCGTCGAACGGGCCGACGAATTCGGTCGCGTCCAGCGTGCCTTTTTCCAGCGCCTGGTACACCTCACCCGCGGGCATGTTCTGCGAGATCACCCCCAGCTTGGCCATGGCCTCGCCGAACAGGCCGCCGCCCATGCGCATCTTCAGGCCCTTGAGGTCGGCCACGGTCTTGATTTCCTTGCGGTACCAACCGCCCATCTGGGTGCCGGTGTTGCCGGCGCTCATGGAGGCGATGTTGTACTGGGCGTAGAACGCGTCCATGTACTTGCGGCCGTTGCCGTGTTCCATCCAGGCGTCCATGTGGCGTGCGGTCAGGCCGAAGGGCACGGCGCAGCCGAAGGCGAAGATCGGGTCCTTGCCGGTGAAGTAGTACGACGCGGTCTGCGCCATTTCGATGGTGCTGTTCTGCAGCGCATCGACCACGCCGAAGGGCGGCACCAGTTCACCGCCGGGGTGCACCGACACCTCGAACTTGCCGCCCGACAGGGCCTTGACGGTTTCCGAGAACTTCTCGGCCGAACCGAAGATGGTGGGCAGCGACTTGGGGAAGCTGGACGCCAGGCGCCAGCGCACGGCGGCCTGGGCATGAACAGCGGGGGCGAGGCCGGCAGAGAGCACGCCAGCGATGCCGGCGTTCTTGATGAGGGAGCGACGATCCATGTGTTTTCTCCGGGGATGAAAGAAGCACCGGTGCCCCGGAACGTCAGGCGCTCCGGTCGCCCGGCGCCTGCCACCATAGCAGTGGATCAGGGTTAACCCCTATCACTTGGCTGACGACCCCGGCCAGGGCAGGGTGGGGTGGGGCCGTTCGGGCACGGTGGGCCGCTCCGGTCGGGCCCGTCCGGCGGACCAGGCGGCGCGCCATGTGGGCAAGGTGGACGCGGGGTCATCCCCCAGCCCGCGCACCACGCAGCCGCCGGCAGCGCCGGCAGCGGCCACGGCCTGCAGCTGCGCGGGTTCCAGGATGCCGCCGATGCCCACCACCGGCGCGGGCGCCATGTGCGCCCACCAGGCCAGGTTGTCCAGGCCCTGTGGCCGCCAGGGCATGTCCTTGGTGGTGGTGGCCCAGACCGGGCCGCAGGCGATCAGGTCGGGTTGCAGGCCGGCGGCGCGGCACAGTTCCCACAGGCTGTGCGAGCTGATGCCCAGCTGAACACCCTGTGCGCGGGCGGCGGCGAGTTGGGCATGGTCGTGTGGCGTGAGGGCCATCAGGTCGTCCTGCCCCAGGTGCAGGGCGCGCGCGCCCGCTTGCAGGGCGGCCTGCCAGTGGTCGTTGATCACCAACAGCACACCGGCCGCGTCGGCCGCACGCTGGCTGCGCGTGATGGTGTCGTGCAGTTGCGCCTGCCAGGTTGTTTCGTCCAGGCCGACCGGCCGCTTCAGGCGCAGCTGGACCGTGTCCACCGTCGGGCGGGCCGCCAGCACCGCTTGCACCCGATCGGCGCTGTCGACGATGGCGTAGACGCCGGGATCCCGGCCGCGCACGCGGGTGCACCAAAGGGCGGGTGGTTGCTCGTCCAGCGAGAGTTGCGGGAGCAGCGAAGGCTCGGAGGCGAAGCCGGGCCGCGCGATCACCGGCCCCACCCCACGACCCACGGCGCGCGCGTGGCGCAGCGCGAAGGTGGCGGCCATCTTGGCCAGCACCGCCGCGTCGGCCACCACCCAGCCCAGCGCCAGCGCTGCGGCCAGGGCCGACGCGAAAGTGCAGCCGGTGCCGTGGTTGTGCGGCGTGCGCTCGCGCGGCAGGCTCAGCCAGCCCGTCGCTTGCGGGCTGTCCAGCCAGTCCAGCGAGAGACTGTCGTGGTGTTCGATGCGCGCCGCGTCACCGCCCGTGATGACCACCGCTTGGGCACCCCGTGCACGCAGCGCGCGCGACTGCGCGGGGATGTCGTTCGGGGCGTTGTCGCCCAACAGGGCCACCGCCTCGGCCTGGTTGGGGGTGAACACGGTGGCGCGCGGCAGCAGGAGGTCGCGGTAGGCGGCGCGCAGCTCGGCGTCGGCCAGCGCGGCACCGGTGCTGGCGCGCAGCACCGGATCGACCACCAGCGCCAGCGATTGCCGGGTTCGCAGGCGGTCGATGAAGTCGGCGAGCACGCGCACATTGGCGGCGCTGCCCAGCAGCCCGGTCTTGATGACGCGTGGCGGCATGTCGACCGCCAGCGTGTCCAGCTGTGCCCGCAGCACCGCCGGTGGCGTGGCCTCGATGTGGGTGACCTCGGTGGTGCTTTGCGCCGTGATGCCGCCGACGATGGTGCAGCAGTGCACGCCCAGGGCGTCGGCTGCGCGCTGGTCGGCCGCCAGGCCGGCGCCGCCACCGCTGTCGGTGCCGGCGATGCTCCAGATGATGGGTGTGGTCATGGGGTCATCCCACCAGGAAAGGGTGTCCGGACACGGGCGTGGAGGCGACGGCCATGTCCTGCGGTGCCATCACGCCGGCTTCAAAGGCGGCGCGGCCCGCTTCGATGGCCAGACCAAAGGCACGCGCCATGCGCACCGGGTCCACCGCCTGGCTCACGGCCGAGTTCAGCAGCACGGCGTCGAAGCCCAGCTCCATCGCCGCTGCCGCGTGCGAAGGGGCGCCGATGCCCGCATCCACCACCAGAGGCACACCCGGCAGGCGTGCACGCAGGGTACGCAGTGCAAAGGGGTTGATCAGGCCCTGGCCGGAGCCGATGGGCGCGCCCCAGGGCATGAGCACTTCGCAGCCCGCGTCCAGCAGGCGCTGGCAGGTCACGAGATCGTCGGTGCAATACGGGAAGACGGCGAAGCCGTCGCGGATGAGCTGCGCCGCGGCCTCCACCGTGCCCCAGGGGTCGGGCTGCAGCGTGTGCTCGTCGCCCACCACCTCCAGCTTGATCCATGGGGTCCCGTACAGCTCGCGCGCCATGTGCGCCAGGGTGATCGCCTCGCGCGCCGTGCGGCAGCCGGCGGTGTTGGGCAGCAGGTGCACGCCGCTGTGCAAGATGCCGGCGACGAAGCCGTTGTCGCCCGCCGCGGCCAGCGTGCGCTTGAGCCCGACGGTGACCACCTGCGTGCCGCTGGCGGTGATGCTCTCGGCCAGCACCTGGGGCGAGGGGTAGCCCGCGCTGCCGAGCAGGAAGCGGCTGGACAGTGTGATGCCGTAGACGGTGAGATCGGACACGTTCAGGCCTCCTGCACCGGAACGTGATCGCGCGAGCCGTTGGCGCGGTTGTGTTCGTCGACGAACACCAGCTGCGGCCGGTGCGTGGCGACCTGGTCCTCGTGCACCTGCGCGAAGGCCGCGATGATGAGCAGGTCGCCAGCGCAGGCGCGGCGCGCGGCCGAGCCATTGACCGAGATCATGCCGCTGCCGCGCTCGCCCTTGATCGCATAGGTGATGAAGCGCTCGCCGTTGTTGATGTTCCAGATGTGGATCTGTTCGTTCTCGGCGATGTTCGAGGCGTCCAGCAGGTCCTCGTCGATGGCGCAGGAGCCTTCGTAGTGCAGCTCGCACTGGGTCACCGCGACGCGGTGGATCTTGGATTTGAGCAGGGTGCGGAACATGGGTTCTCCGGGTTCGGTGAATGGGTGAGGGTCAGCCGCCGACGATGGCCTGAAAGGTCAGCACGGTGTCGTCGGGCTGCAGGAAGGTGGTGGCGCGTTGGTCGCGCGGCACGAATTCGCCGTTGACGGCCGTGGCCACCTGCTCGGCGTTCACGCCCTGTTCGGCCAACAGCGCCGCCAGCGTCAGGCCCTCGGGGCAGGGCAGCGTGAGGTCGTTGAAGGTCAGCATGGTGTGACGGGAGAGAAGAGTGGCTGCAAGGCGTCTTCGACCAGCGCGGGCGCGAGCAACCAGCCGTGGCGGTAAAGGCCGTTGATGCGCAGCAGGCCTGCCTGGTGTTCGGTGCGGGGCTCGTTGTCGGGCAGGGCGGGGCGCAGGTTGGCCTCCAGGTGCACGATGCGCGCCTCGGCCAGTTCGGGCACGGCACTGTGTGCGGCGGCCATCAGCTCCACCGCGCTGCGCAGGCTCACGGGCGAGCGGTCTTCGCTCTCGATCTCGCTGGCACCGACCACGAACAGGTCGCCCGGACGCGGCGCGATGTAGACGCGGTGGCGCGGGTGCAGCAGGCGCAGCGGGCGCTCAAGGCGCACGCCGGGGGCGTGCAGCCAGACGACCTCGCCCCGCACGCCTCTGATGGGCATTCCCCCATCGGGCGCCAGCGCGGAACCGGCTTCGTCGGGCCGCTGCTGGCGCCCCCTTGGGGGGGTGACGCCGCTGGCGGCGCGGGGGGGCGCCAAGTTCACGCCCCGCACGTCGATGGCCAGGTCGAACGACAGCGGATCGCCATCGGCCAGGGTGATCCGGCCCGGCTCCACGCGGTCCACCCGTTCGCCCCAGCACCAGTGCACGTTCGGCGCGTGCACCGCCAGCGCGGTGAGCATGTCGCGCGACATGACCTGGGCTTCGCCGGGCAGCAGCCAGGCGTGCAGGCCCGGCGTGACCGCCGGTTCGAGCGCGGCAAGCGCGGCGCGGTCCAGCGGCTGTGGGGCGGGCAGCTCGGCCGCCAGGGTGGTGGCCGCCTGCAGGCGCGACAGCACGCGGCTGGCCGTGCCGAGATCGGCCCCATGGGCCAGCAGCAGGCTGCCGTGCTGGGCGAACAGCGGCGCGGTGCAGCCATCGGCGCGCAGCTGCTCGGCGATGTCACGCCAGAGCGCGAGCGAACGCCAGCCCAGCCGCGCCATGGCCGGACCGGCGTTGTCCAGTTCGGCGATGGGACTGAGCATGCCGGCGGCGGTGAAGCCGGCAGCGTGTGCAGGCCGAGGGGTCAACGAGCCGGTGTCCGGTGCCTGCGGGCCGGGCGCCGGGTCGAACACCGTGACCGCGTGGCCGGCGCGACCGAGCTGCCAGGCCAGCAGTCGACCGAGCACGCCGGCCCCGGCAATACCGATGCGGGCCATGGCTCAGACCCTCTTCGTCAGGGTGTCCACGGGCACATAGAACTCGCCACCCGCCGCCTTGAACTCAGCCGACTTCGCGGCCATGCCCTTTTCGGCATAGTCGCGCACGTCCTGCGTGATCTTCATGCTGCAGAACTTGGGGCCACACATCGAGCAGAAGTGCGCTTCCTTGCTGCTGTCCTTGGGCAGGGTCTCGTCGTGGTACGCCTCGGCCGTCTGCGGGTCCAGGCCGAGCGCGAACTGGTCGCGCCAGCGGAACTCGAAACGCGCCTTGCTCATCGCGTCGTCGCGCGCGCGTTGGCCCGGATGGCCCTTGGCCACGTCGGCCGCGTGCGCAGCGATCTTGTAGGCAATGATCCCCTGCTTCACGTCGTCGCGGTCGGGCAGGCCCAGGTGTTCCTTGGGCGTCACGTAGCACAGCATGGCCGTGCCCATCCAGCCGATCATGGCCGCGCCAATCGCTGACGCAATGTGGTCGTAGCCCGGCGCGATGTCGATGGTCAGCGGGCCCAGGGTGTAGAACGGCGCTTCGTGGCAGTGCCTGATCTGCTCGTCCATGTTGGCCTGGATCATGTGCATGGGCACATGGCCGGGGCCTTCGATCATGGTCTGCACGTCGTGTTTCCAGGCGATCTGCGTCAGCTCGCCCAGCGTGCGCAACTCGGCGAACTGCGCCTCGTCGTTGGCGTCGGCGCCCGAGCCGGGGCGCAGGCCGTCGCCCAGCGAGAAGGTCACGTCGTAGGCCTTCATGATTTCGCAGATCTCTTCGAAGTGCGTGTAGAGGAAGTTCTCCTTGTGGTGCGTGATGCACCACTTGGCCAGGATGGAGCCGCCGCGCGAGACGATGCCGGTGCGGCGCTTCGTCGTGAGGTGGATGAAGGGCAGGCGCACGCCGGCGTGGATGGTGAAGTAGTCGATGCCCTGTTCGGCCTGCTCGATCAGCGTGTCGCGGAAGATGTCCCAGGTCAGGTCCTCGGCCACGCCACCCACTTTTTCCAGCGCCTGGTAGATCGGCACCGTGCCGATGGGCACGGGCGCGTTGCGCACGATCCAGTCGCGCGTGGTGTGGATGTTCTTGCCGGTCGACAGGTCCATCACCGTGTCGCCGCCCCAGCGGATCGACCACACCAGCTTCTCCACCTCTTCCTCGATCGACGAGGTCACGGCCGAGTTGCCGATGTTGGCGTTGATCTTCACCAGGAAGTTGCGGCCGATGATCATCGGCTCGACCTCGGGGTGGTTGATGTTGGCCGGGATCACGGCCCGTCCGCGCGCCACCTCGTCGCGCACGAACTCGGGCGTGATCACGTCGGGGATGCGCGCACCCATGGGGTTGCCCTTGAGTCGCGCCTCGCGCTCGGCGTCGCCCAGGTACTCGCGCATCCACTCGCGCTTGCCGTTCTCGCGGATCGCGATGTATTCCATCTCGGGCGTGACGATGCCCTGCCGGGCGTAGTGCATCTGCGTGACGTTCTGGCCCGGCTTCGCACGCAGCGGCCGGCGCTGCAGGCCGGCAGCCTCGGCACGCAGGGCTTCGATGCGCGCATCCACCACCTCGCCGTGTTTGCCGCCATCGTCCAGCGCCATCCGGGCGCGGCCTTCGTAGGCCTCGGTGTCGCCGCGCGCGGCCACCCACTCGCTGCGCACCGGCTTCAGGCCCTGGCGGATGTTGATGTCGGCGGCCGGGTCGGTGTAGGGACCGGAGGTGTCATAGACCGTGACGGTCTCGCCGTTGGTCAGCGCGATCTCGCGCATGGGCACCTGCACGCCGGGCTGAGCGCCGGGCACGTACACCTTGCGGGATTGGGGGAAGGGTTCGCGGGTGAGCGAGAGCAGTTGCTGCAGCTTGTCGGGGGCATTCATGGGGGCCGTCTCCAGTGTGGTTGGATGGGTGCCCCGCTTCGACGCCGGTGGTGCAGGCGCGGACGCCCGCCACAGAGGGACGGACGCACGCGCCAACGGCGCTGCAGCTCTTCTTACGCTGGTACTAACCAGATCAAGTTCGCGGTTCCGGCGGTCAGGTCCGCCATCTCAGCACGCCATACGTGCACCCCGGAGCGGTCGCGAGTGTAGCGCGCCTGGGCAAAGCCGGGTACACTGCGCGGGTTCGCTGCGACTTGTTCGCCATCGCAGCCTCCGTTGTTCGACACGGTTCGCGGTATTCCTCAACACCGCACAGCCAACCAGCAGGCCTTCTCCCACGGCCTCGCCTGGTGATCAAACTCCCCCCTCGGCGAGCTTCACTCCGGTCCCTTCTGTTCGGACCTCCTCCTGGCTTGTTGTTCCAGCAAGCGCACCCGATCGCCATGGCGGCGTCCGGTGCCCGTTATCCCAGCGCGCCCGCCAGGAAGGCTGCGCAATCACCCATGATCTCCAATACTGAAAATTCCTTCCCGGTGGGCAAGTACCTTGTCTCACCCCTGAGCCGCCTCACCGATGCCGGTGACTACAGCGCCAGCATTTCGCTGCGCAGCGGGCGCGGCATGGGGACGCACGATCGCGTCTTCCGCCTGGTGCCGCGCTTTGCCACCCACCACGCCGCCTTGCGCTATGCCGCCCGCGAGGGCCGTGCCCTCGCCCTGCAGCACGGCGTCGCCTGATTCCGTTTCCTTTTCCCAACCCTGGCCATCCGGCCAGTCACTTCGAAAGACCCACACCATGAACAACCGTCTCTACGTCGGCAACCTGCCGTACACCGTTGACGAAACCGCCCTGACCCACAACTTCTCCGAATTCGGCACCGTGCGTTCCGCCAAGCTCGTGATGGACCGCGACACCGGCCGCTCCAAGGGTTTCGGCTTCGTCGAAATGGGCAGCGACGCCGAAGCGCAGGCCGCCATCGACGGCCTGAACGGCATGCAGGTGCAAGGCCGCGCCGTCACCGTCAACGTTGCCCGCCCGCCGGAACCGCGTTCCGGTGGCAGCCGCTTTGGCGGCGAGCGTCGCGCTTACTGAGCCTTCGCGGGCTCGGCAGAGTCCCGTATCTGCCGGCAGAATGGTCACCTGGGCCGCGCCATGAGCGTCGGTCCGGCACAACATGACCACACCCGTACGGATGTTCCCCTTGCTGCTGGCTGCCGCGCTGCAGACGCCCGCAGCGGCTGCCGAAGCCGATACCATGGCCGCGCGGCTGGCTTGCCCCGCTTCGCCCAATTGCGTGAACACGCTGGGCGTGGGCAACCTGCCGCCGCTGGCCTACAGCGGTGATGTGGCGCAAGGCATGGCGCGGCTGCGCGCCACGCTGGTCAGCTTCGGCGAAGCGCGCATCGAAGCGGCCGACGGGCAGTCGATCACCACCATCTTCACCACCTTGCTCGGTTTCCGGGACGAGGTGGTTTTCGTTTTCGACCCGGCGCAGCCGGTCATCCACTTCCGTTCGCGTTCGCTGCTGGGGTACTACGACTTCGGCAAGAACCGCTCGCGCATGCAGGCGGTGGCCGAGCGTTTTGCGGCCACGCCGCCGCCCTGAACCGCTCAGCTGGGCGCCCACTGCACCGCACTGCGCAGCAGGTGCTCCCGAAACACCTGCGCGATCGGTGACAGCTGCTTGGCACGCGGGTGCACCAGGTGCCATTGCGAGCGGATGGGGAAGCCGCTGACCGGCAGCAGCACCAGATCGCGACCGATTTCGTCGGCCTTGAGGGCGTGGCGCGAGACGATGCCCACGCCCAGGTGGCCGGCCACGGCTTCTTTCAGGGCTTCGTTGCTGCCCAGTTCCAGCGTGAGCGCTGGGGTGAAGCCGGCGCCAGCGAAATGCCGCTCGGTCGCCAGTCGCGTGCCCGATCCCCGCTCGCGCAGGATGAAGCGTTCACCCGCCAGGGCCTTGAGCGCCACGCGCTGGCGCTGGGCGAGCGGGTGGGTGGCCGGTGCGATCAGGTGCAGCGGGTTGTCCAGGAAGACCTGGTCCTGCAGGTCCATGTCGGCCGGTGGCTGCGACATGACGTAGAGGTCGTCGCGGTTCTCACGCAGGCGCTGCACAACGCCGTCGCGGTTGAGCACTTCGAGCGCAATGTCGATGCTGGGGTGTTGTTCGCAGAAACCGCCCAGCAGGCGCGGCACGAAGTATTTGGCGGTGCTGACCACGGCCACGCTCAGTCGGCCGCTGGTCAGGCCCTTCATGGCGCTGACGCGCTGTCCGAAGCGGTCCCATTCCCCGGCGATGGCGCGCGCGGTCTGTGCCAGCTCGCGACCCGCGTCGGTGAGGAAGACCTTGCGGCCGATCACCTCGTACAGCGGCAGCCCGACCGAGTCGGAGACCTCGCGCAACTGCATGGACGCGGTCGGTTGCGTCACGTGCAGGGCACGCGCGGCAGCGCTCACGCTGCCGGTGTCGGCGAGCGCCAGGAACAGTCGCATTTGGCGAAACGTGATATTCATAGACTTTTATCTATGTTGTGGTGCACAAGAATCGATTTTACGTAATGCATATGCATCGCCACAATCCGCGACCGACGGAGGAACATTCCATGAACCTGAACAACCTGGTCGATCCGGCCATCCTGTTTTTTGTGGTCGGCGTGCTGGCCGGCCTGGTGCGGTCGAACCTGGAAATCCCGCCAGCGATCTCCCGCTTTCTGTCCATGTACCTGCTCATGGCGCTGGGCCTCAAGGGCGGGTTCGCCCTGGCCGCTTCGGGCCTGAACACCCAGGTGGTCGCGGGGCTGGGCATCGCCGTGCTGCTGGCGGTGGTGGTGCCGCTGATCGGCTACACGCTGCTGCGGCGCTTCGTGTCGGGCTTCGACGCCGCGGCGCTGGCCGCCACCTACGGCTCGGTCAGCGCGGTGACCTTCATCACCGCCACCGGCCACCTCGACAAGATCGGGTTGCCCTATGGCGGGCACATGGCGGCGGCCATGGCGCTGATGGAGTCGCCCGCCATCGTGCTCGCGGTGCTGATGGCCAACCGCCTGCGCCAGCAGGCGGCACCTGCGAGCGTGGTGGTGGGCGGTGGCGCCGCGGTGCTGTCGGGGCCGCCTGCGGGTGCGCCCACCGACTGGCGCAAGCTGCTGCACGAGTCCTTCACCGACGGCTCGCAGCTGCTGCTGATCGGCGCCATGGCGGTGGGCCTGATGACGGGCGAGGCCGGGCGCGAAGCCATGCAGCCGTTCTCGAGTGATCTGTTCAAGGGCATGCTGGCGTTTTTCCTGCTGGACATGGGCCTGATGGCCGCGCGCAACCTGCCGGGTCTGCGTGGGCGTTCGCCGGTGCTGCTGGCCTACGGCGTGCTGGCGCCGCTGCTGCACGCGTCGCTGGCCTGGGGGCTGGCACGGGCAGCGGGGCTGCCGGCCGGCGACACCGCGCTGCTGATGACGCTGGCGGCCAGTGCGTCCTACATCGCGGTGCCGGCGGTGGTGCGCTATGCGATACCGGAGGCCAACCCGTCGTTGTACTTCGGTCTGTCGCTGGGGCTGACCTTCCCGCTCAATCTGCTGCTGGGCATTCCGCTGTACACGCAGCTGGCGATGACGCTGCCCTGAAGCATGAGCCGGCCGTGACCCGCCGGGGTGCGATGGCGTGTTGTCCTACACCGCGATGAGGCGGTTTCCGATGCCCGCTGCGGGGGGCGAAAAACACAATGGTTCCACTCGGCAGGGTAGAGGCTCGACCCGCCAGAGTCCTTCCCACCCGCTCCGCCGGAGCATCGAGAAAAAGGAACCTTCATGAACAAGCGTTACCTCCCCCGCACGCTGCTGCTGGCCACGACCGTCGGCCTGGCCTGGTCGGCAGGCGCCCAGACCGTGGACAACTGGAAGAGCGGTGACGGCGCCCTGGTCTGGAAGAACGGCACGAACGAGCTGTGCTGGCGCGACAGCAACTGGACACCGGCCACGGCCCATCCCGACTGCGATGGCGCGATCAAGCCCTTGCCCCCTGTCGTGGCGCAGGCGCCGGCGCCTGCCCCGGCACCAGCGCCCGTCACGACGCCCGCTCCGGCGCCGGCTCCAGCCCCGATGCCCGCCCCGGCGCCTGTGGTGGCGACACCCGCGGTCCAGGCCAGGACGCTGCAGGCCTCGGCGCTGTTCGATTTCGACAGGGCCGTGCTCAAGCCGGCCGGCAAGGCGGCCCTGGACGGTCTGGTGGCCGATCTGTCCAAGCTCGACGTGGAAACCGTCATCGCCGTCGGCCACACCGATGCGACCGGCAGCGACCACTACAACCAGGGTCTGTCGATCCGCCGGGTCGAGGCGGTCAAGGCCTACCTGGTGAGCAAGGGTGTGCCGGCCGACCGCATCAAGACCGAAGGCAAGGGTGAGGCCGACCCGGTGGCGTCGAACCAGACCCGCGAGGGCCGCGCGCAGAACCGCCGCGTGGAGGTCGAGGTGGTGGGCACGCAGAAGCCCTGACGCTTGCGACGGGGTCTGAGCACACCGTCAGGCCTCGGCCCGCAGCGTGAAGCAGAAGCGGGCACCCTGGCCCGGCGCAGCCTGCACCGTGATGCGGCCACCGTGCCGGTCCACGATGCGGTGCACCGTGGCCAGGCCCACGCCCGTGCCCTGGAATTCGCTGGGATGGTGCAGGCGCTGGAAGGGTTCGAACAGGCGTTCGGCCCGGCCCATGTCGAAGCCGGCGCCGTTGTCGCTGACGCAGAAGCCCTGCAGGCCGTCCACTTCGCCCAGACCGAAGCAGATGCGGGCGTCGGCTGTCCTGGCGCTGTACTTCCAGGCGTTGTCCAGCAGGTTGACCATCAGCGCTTCGGCCAGGGCAGCGTCGCAGTCGGCCACCAGGTCGGGCTGGATCTCCACCGTCACCTGGCGCGCCGGCTCGGCCGCGGCCAGTTCGGCCAGGCGCCGCTGTGCGATGGCGGACAGGTCGACGCTTTCGCGTTCCAGCGGCTTGTTGGTGTGGCGGGACAGGGCCAGCAGGCCCTCGATGAGTTCGCCCATGCGGCGCGTGCCGCTCTGGATGCGTTGCAGGTGCTCACGTCCTTCGCCGCCCAGCGCATCGGCGAACTCGCTCTGCAGGATCTGCACGAAACCGTTGATGGTGCGCAACGGTGCACGCAGGTCGTGGGTGACGGCGGACGCAAAGCTGCCCAGCTCGCGGTTGGCGGCGCTGAGTTCGGCGGTGCGTTCGATCACGCGCTGTTCCAGCTCCTCATTGAGACGGCGGATCTCCTGCGCCGCGCGCTCGCGCTCGGTCAGGTCCTGCACATAAGCCACCCGGCGCACGGGCGCTCCCTGGGCGTCGCGCAGCACGGTCACGTCGATCAGCACCGGGAAGCAGTGGCCGTCCCGTGTCATGTGCTCGGTTTCAAAGACCAGGTGGTCCTGGTGGTGCACGGTCGCCAGGGCGGCCGCCAGTCCGGCCTGTGCCCGTTCGGGGTACAGGCGCGGCACGGGCAGGCCAACCAGTTCTTCGGACGTGTAGCCCCGTTGGCGGGCAAAGGCGGGGTTGGCGGCGACGACGGTGTTGGTCTTCACGTCGGCGATCAGCAGGCCGACCTCGCTGCGCGCAAAGGCCTCGGCCCACAGGCGCAGGCTGGTTTCGGCCCGGCGGCCTTCGGTGAGGTCGTGGAACGAGGCCAGCACCCCGTCGGGCAGGACGATGCCGGTGGCCTCGACGATCCGGACCGAACCGTCGAAGCAGCGCACCTCGTGTTCGACCCGGGCCAGTGCCACCGGTGCCTGCGGCACCTGCTCCAGCGCACGGCGCCAGCGCTGGCGTGACGCTTCGCGGTCCGGGCCTTCCGGGAAAGCCTGGTTGAGCCACTGTTCGATGTGTGGCAGGTGGCGCGTGTCGTAGCCGAACAGCTGGGTGAAGCGGGCATTGAGGAAGAGCAGACCGCCATCCGGCGCGACGAAGACCATGGCCACGGGAGCGTGGTCGAACAAGGTGCGAAAGCGCGCCCGGCTTTCGCCCAGGGCGTTGACCACGCGCGCCATGGAACGTGCGAACACCGCCACCTCGCCGTCGCCGTCCACATCGGGCAGGGCGACCTGCGGTCGTTGCGTGTCGAGCTGTGCCACCGCCTGGCTCAGCCGTTCCATGGGTCGCAGTTTTCGGCCCACCACCCACCAGCTGACGCCGGCGAAGGCCAGGGCTGCGCACAGCCCCGCCAGCAAGGTCATCCAGGCGATGCGGCGCGAGGCTGCAAACGCATACGCTTCGTCCAGCCGCACCACCACCGCCCAACCCAGACCGGGGTAGGGATAGGTGCCCAGCGCCGGTGCGGCGGCGGTGAGGTAGCGCCGCCCATCGGGCCAGGTCTCCACCGCGGTGCCGACACGGCCGGCGAGGCCGTCGCGCAGCACACCCAGTGAAGACAGGTTGGGCGCCGCACGCACGGGCAGCGTCGGACTGCCGACGATGACGTCCCCGTGGCGGTTGACCAGCAGCATTTCCAGTCCCGGGGTTTCGATCTGGTCCAGCAACTGGTTGCGCAGCTGGTACGTCCAGTCCAGGCTGAGGTGGGTCGCCAGCACACCGATGAAGCGGCCTTGCGCATCCTGCAGGGGCAGGGAAATGTCCATCAGCCGCAGCGGCAGTTCGTCCAGCTGGGGCGGTGGCAGCAGCTTGCCCAGCAGCACGGCGTCGTGGATGTCTTCCTGATGCAGGCGCTGGCGGCCACCGACAAACCACGAGCGCTTCGATACATCCGCGCCGTTGATGCGCGGTTCGGTGCTGGCCAGGATGCGGCCTTCGGCGTCGGTGACCCCGATCCAGGCATAGATCGGGTAGGCGGCCTTCTTCTCCAGCAGCAGGGCCTGCTTGTCCTGCGGTGGTCGTGCCGGATCGCGCAGCCGTTGCAGACCGGCGAGGAACTTCAGCTCGACGGTGCGGTTGTGCATGTCCTGGTCCAGCTGCGAGGCCATGCGGGTGACCAGGATGCGCTGCAGCTGGAACTGGTCTTCTGCGATCTGCTGCTGCGTCAGGTGCATGGTCAGCAGCACATAACCACCCGCGATGGCCGTGGCAAGACCGCCGATAAGCAGCAACAGCTGCAGACGAAGACGTTGGCGCAAACGCGTGAACACGATGGGAGGGTAGGCCGGCGAACCGTGGTTCGCCCTGCGCGGCCGTGGCACGGACAACGGACCCGTTGTACCGGAAATCAGCCCGGCATTTCCCGTTCCGGACGTGAGAAATGACGCTTGTCGGCCCTTGGGCTCAGCGCTTTAAGTCTTTGGTTTCAACCAGTTTGACCATGGCCCACAACACGCGGTTGGCCGGCGTGGGCACACCCAGCGCTTCACCGCGGCGCACCACGTATCCGTTGAGGTGGTCGATTTCGGTGGGTTTGCCGCGCATCAGGTCCTGCGCGGTGGACGAGTACTGCGAGGGCATGGTTTCGGCGATGCGGCGCACGGCGGCGTCCACGTCGCCGGGCAGGCTCACGCCATCGGCCGCGGCCACCGCGCGGCATTCGGCCACCACGTCGCGCATCACCTCGGTCACGCCCGGCTGCTGCACCAGTTCGCCATAGGCGATGCGGCCCACGGCCGAGAGCGCGTTGTAGGCGCAGTTGAGGATGAGCTTGGCCCAGAGTGCGCCGCGCACGTTGTCGCTGACCTCGGTGGGCACACCGGCCGCCATCAGCGCCTGGGCGACATGCCCGCTGGAGGGTGAGGGCTCGATGACGAGTTCACCCCGCCCGTGGTGACGCAGGTGGCCGGGGCCGGCCATCTCGGTGGCCACATAGACCACGGCGGCGGCCACATGGACGCCGGGCAGCACCGCACGCAGGCGTTCGGCGTTGTCCACGCCGTTCTGCAGGCACAGCACCAGGGCGCCGGGCTGGAGGTGCTCGCGCATCTGGGCGCCGGCCGTCTCGGTGTCGGGCGACTTGACCGCGAACAGCACCAGATCGGCGCCGGCCACGGCCGAGGCGTCGGTGCTGGCCTGCACCTGCACCGTCTCGTCGAAGGCCAGGGTCTGCATGCGCAGGCCCTGCGCTTCGATCACCTGCACATGCTGCGGCCGGCCAATGAGGGTGACGCGGTGGCCAGCGCGCGCCAGCATGCCGCCGTAGAAGCAGCCGACGGCACCGGCACCGAGCACGGCGACCTGGAGCGGGATGGTCGGCGTGGTCATGGTCAGATGGCCAACAACTTGCAAATGGCGGCGATGTGGGCCGGCGTTGGTTTTTCGGCCGGCATCTCGTCTTCGGCCGCGCTGGCGTCTTCGTGCGCCTGGATGGCCGCGACCAGCGCGTACTGGTTGTCCCAGCTCAGGGTCTTGCCCTCGGGACACATGTCGCGCAGGGTGCCGTACCAGTAGTAGCCGTCCTTGCCGCCGAAGAGCTGGTCGATGCCGGCGGCGTCGCCGGATTTGAGGCCGGCGCCGTTGAGGATGAGTTGGAGTTTGTGGTGGGAAACGGCGTAATGCATGGCGGGACGGTGGCTCGGGAAGGGAAGGGCCGGGATTGTACGGAGGGCGCGCCGGTGGACGGCTGGCATTGCCCTTGCTACAACGTTGACCGGGTGTCGGCAGCGGCCTGTGCCACTGCCGCCGGTTCGCCCTCAGGGGCTTTCACCACGGGACTTTTTCATGTCCGCAGACGCTCCCACGCCTTCCGGCGAGGCCCCGGCCTCGCCCCAGACACCGCACCCGCGTCACATCCGGCTCACCTCGCACTCGGGCGGTTTCGGCGCCCTGCCCATCGTCTGGGGCGCGGCCACCGCGCGCGAACGCGGGCCGGTGGTGGGCACCACGACCAACCGTGCGCACCGCAACGTGATCGGCACCCACAGCGGCAGCTACAGCGTCTACCGTGCGCTGGCGGTGGCGGCCGGCGCCCTGAAGCGCGAGCACAAGGCCGACCTGACCAACACCGCGCCCACCGACGTGATCGGCCCTTACCCGCAGTGGGCCGACCCGACCAAGATCGTCAGCCTGGACCCCTGGGGCGCCGAGGTGGCCGACGTCTATGCGCAGGAGCTGGCCGCGGGCTACGACATCCGCCCGACCATCGCGGTGACCAAGGCCCATGTGCTGCTGCCGGAAGTGATCGACGCGCTGCAGAAAGGGCGCCTTCAGCCCGACGGGCAACTGCTGACCGCGGGGGGCGCGGCGGTGGTGACCAAGGTGGCGGTGGAACCGGTCTGGTACCTGCCCGGCGTGGCGAAGCGCTTCGGCTGCAGCGAGGCCGACCTGCGCCGTGTGCTGTTCGAGGAGACCGGCGGCATGTACCCGGAGCTGGTCACGCGTTCGGACCTCGAGGTGTTCCTGCCCCCCATCGGCGGGCAGACGCTCTACATCTTCGGCAACCCGCGCGACCTGGCCAACCCGGCCGTCACGCTGACCGCGCGCGTGCACGACGAGTGCAACGGCTCGGATGTGTTCGGCTCCGACATCTGCACCTGCCGGCCCTACCTGACACACGCCATCGAAGAGTGCATCCAGGGCGCGCAGCGCGGCGGCGTGGGCCTGGTGGCCTATTCGCGCAAGGAGGGTCGCGCGCTGGGCGAGGTGACCAAGTTCCTGGTCTACAACGCGCGCAAACGCCAGGTGGGGGGTGACACCGCCGACCAGTACTTCGCGCGCACCGAGTGCGTGGCCGGCGTGCAGGACATGCGTTTCCAGGAACTCATGCCCGACGTGCTGCACTGGCTGGGCGTTACCAAGATCCACCGGCTGGTCTCGATGAGCAACATGAAGTACGACGCCATCACCGGCTCGGGCATTGAGGTCGGTGAACGCATCAACATCCCGGATGAGCTGATACCGGCCGACGCGCGGGTGGAGATGGACGCCAAGATGGCGGCCGGCTACTTCACACCGGGCGCGGTGCCCGACGCCGAGGAACTGAAAAAGGCCAAGGGCCGGGCGTTGGGGGGATGACGGTGCCGTCGACCCGACCCGACCCGAACACCCCCGCCGGCGCTGCCCGGTTGCTGCGTTCCACCACCGCCATCCGAGCCCGCGCGCGCCAGCTGCTGGCCCGAGCACGCGAAGGGGCGTCTGAACACTTTGCGGTGACCGACGAGGCGCTGATCGGCGCGGCGCGCACCGTGGCCAGGCTCACGCGCGAGCGCTACCCCGACGGGCGCATCCCGTACCACAGCCGCTGGCGGCATTTCGAGGCCGGGGGCGTGGACCGCAAGGCCCGGCTCGACGCCTGGCTGGGCACCGTGGACGCCAGGGCCCGTGCCCGCGCGCAGATCGACCTGGTGCTGGTGAGCGTGCTGCTCGACGCCGGGGCGGGGCCTGACTGGTCGTACCTGGAAACCGCCAGTGGTCAGCGCTTTGCGCGATCGGAAGGCCTGGGCGTGGCCAGCTTCCACGCCTTTGCGGGCGGGCTGTTCTCCAGTGACCCTTTGCACCCGTTGCGGGTGGACGCGGCCGGCCTGCAGCGGGTCACGGCCGAACACCTGGCGCACGCCTTCCATGTAAAGACCGACAACCCGCTGGTGGGACTGGAGGGCCGTGCGGCCCTGCTGCGCCGGCTGGGGGGCGTGCTCGCGGCCCAACCGGCCACCTTCGGCCCGCTGGGCCGGCCCGGGGGCCTGTTCGACGTGCTGCAGGCCCAGGGCGGCGGCACGGTGACCGCTCACGACATCCTGGTGCTGCTGCTGGAAACGCTCTCGGGCATCTGGCCGGCACAGAACGCCATCGCCGGTGAGCCGCTGGGCGACTGCTGGCCGCACCCGGCCGTGGTGGGCGAGGGGCTCACGGCCGGCTGGATGCCGTTCCACAAACTCTCGCAGTGGCTCAGCTACTCCCTGCTCGAACCCTTCGAATGGGCCGGGGTACGGGTGACCGGGCTCGACGCGCTGACCGGTCTGCCCGAGTACCGCAACGGTGGCCTGCTGATCGACGCCGGCGTGCTGCGCCCGCTCCCGGCCGACTGGGCCACACGCGACTGGCAGGCGGGCGACGCTTTCATCGTCGAGTGGCGTGCGCTCACGGTGGCGCTGCTGGACGAACTCGCACCCCTGGTGCGCGCCGAGCTGGACCTGAGCGAGCAGGAGATGCCGCTGGCCTGCGTGCTCGAAGGCGGCACCTGGGCGGCCGGTCGTCTGCTGGCCCAACGCGCGCGCGGCGGCGTGCCGCCCCTGAACATCGTCAGCGACGGCACGGTTTTCTGATCAAGTCTTCTGATCCATCACCACAACAAAAGGCACCCACCATGAGCAACGTCCACGTCGTGAACCACCCGCTGGTGCAGCACAAGCTCACGCTGATGCGCAGCAAGACGGCCAGCACCAACAGCTTCCGCCGCCTGCTCAACGAACTGTCCATGCTCATGACCTACGAGGTCACGCGCGACATGCCCATGCAGCCCATGGAAGTGGAGACCCCGCTGGAGACCACGACCGGTCAGGTGATCGACGGCAAGAAGCTGGTCTTCGTGTCCATCCTGCGCGCGGGCAACGGCATCCTGGACGGCATGCTCAGCGTGGTGCCGGGCGCGCGGGTGGGCCACATCGGCCTCTACCGCGACCCCAAGACCCTGACCGCGGTGGAGTACTACTTCAAGATGCCAACCGAGATGCACGAGCGCGATGCCATCGTGGTGGACCCGATGCTGGCCACCGGCCACTCGGCCATCGCCGCCATCGACCGGCTCAAGGAGTGCAACCCGAAGTCCATCAAGTTCGTGTGCCTGCTGACCTGTCCCGAAGGCCTGGCCGCGATGGAAAAGGCCCACCCCGACGTGCCCATCTACACCGCCGCCATCGACCGCCAGCTCGACAGCCACGGCTACATCCTGCCGGGCCTGGGCGACGCGGGTGACCGCATCTTCGGCACACAATGAGCGCATGCTCGACCTGCTGATCACCCACGCCTGCCTGCCCGACGGGCGTTCCGATGTGTCCGTTGCGGTGCAGGACGGCCGCATCGTGGACGTGGCCGAGGGCCTGCAGGCGCCCGCGCACGAGACCGTGGACGCCGCCGGCCAGCTGCTGAGCCCGCCGTTCTGCGATCCGCACTTCCACATGGATGCGACGCTGAGCTACGGGCTGCCCCGCGTCAACCAGAGCGGTACCCTGCTCGAAGGCATCGCGCTCTGGGGTGAGCTCAAACCGCTGCTGACCGAAGAAGCGCTGGTCGAACGTGCCCTGGCCTATTGCGACTGGGCGGTGGCCAAAGGCCTGCTGGCGATCCGCAGCCATGTGGACACCAGCGACCCGAGCCTGCTGCCGGTGCGCGCGATGCTGGAAGTGAAAAAACGCGTCGCGCCGTACCTGGACCTGCAGCTGGTCGCCTTCCCGCAGGACGGCGTGCTGCGCACGAAAGGGGGTTTCGACAACCTGAAGCGCGCGCTCGACCTGGGCGTGGACGTGGTCGGTGGCATCCCACATTTCGAACGCACCATGGCCGACGGGGCCGAGAGTGTGAAGCGGCTCTGTGAACTGGCGGCCGAGCGCGGTCTGCTGGTGGACATGCACTGCGACGAGAGCGACGACCCGCTCTCGCGTCACATCGAAACCCTGGCGTACGAGACGCAGCGACTGGGCCTGCAGGGCCGCGTCAACGGCTCGCACCTCACGTCCATGCACAGCATGGACAACTATTACGTGAGCAAGCTGATCCCGCTGATCGCGGAAAGCGGTGTGAGCGCGGTGGCCAACCCACTGATCAACATCACCCTGCAGGGCCGGCACGACACCTACCCGAAGCGCCGCGGCATGACACGTGTGCCCGAGCTGATGGCGGCCGGCGTGACGGTGGCCTTCGGCCACGACTGCGTGATGGACCCCTGGTACAGCCTGGGCAGCGGCGACATGCTGGAGGTGGCGCACATGGGTCTGCACGTGGCGCAGATGACCAGCCAGGCCGGCATGCGCCAGTGCTTCGACGCGGTGACGGTGAACGCCGCGAGGGTGATGGGGCTGACGGGCTACGGCATCGCGCCCGGCCAGGCCGCGAGCTTTGTGCTGCTGCAGGCGCGCGACCCGGTGGAGGCGATCCGCCTGCGCGCGACGCGGCTGAAGGTCTGGCGCCAAGGGAAGCTGCTGGCGCAGACCGCGCCGGCCCAGGCGCAGCTCTCGCTGCCCGGCCGGCCGGGCAGCACGGCCTTCATGCCGGCGCGGCCAGCAGCCGGCGGCTGAGTTCGGCGTCGTCCACGCCGGCCACGTCGACCCGCTTGGTGCGGCCCGAAGCGCCCAGCTCGATGCGGATGGCCGACTTGGGCACGCCGAACACATCCGAGAGGAAGCCGATCAGCGCCTTGTTGGCCGCACCATCGACCGGCGGGGCCTTGAGCTGGATCTTGGGTTTGCCGTCGTGCAGGCCGACGCACTGCGTCTGCTTGGCGCCAGGCTGGCAGTAGACGACGATCTTGCCCACGGGAAAGAAGCTCAGCTCTTCTTCACGAACTCGGACTTGAGCTGCATGGCGCCAAAGCCCTCGATCTTGCAGTCGATGTCGTGGTCGCCTTCCACCAGGCGGATGTTCTTGACCTTGGTGCCGACCTTGATGACCGCCGACGAGCCCTTGAGCTTGAGGTCCTTGACCAGGGTCACGCTGTCGCCGTCGGCCAGCACATTGCCGAAGGCGTCCTTCCAGACCTTGGCGGCTTCAGCGGGTTCATCGGCGCCGGCTTTGCTCCACTCGTGGGCGCATTCGGGGCAGATGTACAGATCGCCGTCCTCGTAGGTGAACTCGGAATGGCATTTCGGGCAGGGCGGCAGGCTCATGGGGTTTCGGCAGACGTCGGTGAAGGAGCCGTGATCGCTCCCGGGACCCCCGACGCTACCAGACAAACGGACCCTGCCCGACCGGCCGCACGGGAACCGCGGATGGTTTGCCGCCTACCGGGCGCGTTCCAGCTGACGCAGAACGAGGCGGTTGAAGTTTTCCGGCATCTCCAGTTGGGGGGTGTGCCCGCACGGTGTCAGCACGTGCAGCTCGGACCCCGGCACCATGGCATGGGCTTGCATGGAGTGTTTGGCCGGCAGCACGAGATCCAGATCCCCGTGCACGAAGCACACCGGGATCTGCAGGGACCGCAGGATCTGGTGTGACCGTTCCACCACTTCCGGACGCTGGCCCCCCAGTGTGGTGAGCAGGCGCAGAAGCGCGAGAAAGTGCTGACCCGCACCGGGTCTGTCCACGTTGCGCCGGATCGCTGCCCCGACCCGGGCGGTGATGGACTCGGGGCGATGGACGATGGCCTGGATCTGCCGTTGGGCCGCAGCCGGTCCGGGCCGGTTCATCAGCTCGCCCAGGAAGGGCAGCGACATCACCTTGAACGGCCCGAAGACCTCCTTGCCCAGTGCGGCCGCGTTCGCCATCAGCAGGGAGCGCACTCTGTGCGGCGACCGTGCGGCCATGCGCAAGGAAATGGCCGCGCCCAGGGAGTTGCCGATCAGGTGCACGTCCTGCACGCCCAGCTGGTCCAGCAACTGCCAGGCGATGGTGGCCTGTCCTTCCAGGGACAGGGCCTGGGGCATTTCGTCGGACAGCCCGTGACCGGGCAGGTCCCAGGCCAGCAGCCGCATTTGCTGACCCAGGGACTCGAACTGCAGGTGCCAGAACTCCAGCGATTCGGCGATGCCGTGGGTCATCAGAACGGCCGGTCCCTGACCCCCGCTGTCCCAATACCGGATGCGTGCGCCGTCCGGGGTGATGAACTGGTCGTTCATGGTCATGGCCTCAGAAGGGGATGGTGGTCTTGAGCCAGAACGAGGTGCCCTCGGTGCGCGAGCGCACCGAGAACTCCCGGCTCAGCTTGGCGGTGATGAACCAGCCTTTGCCGCCGTCGTACTTGAGGTTGGGGCCTGCGGCATAGGCGCGCCCCTTGCTGCCGGACACCGTCTGGCCGTTGAGCTTGTCGTCCCCGATCTGCTGGTACAGGTGGCCGCCCACGCCCAGCACCCAGCCGTTGCCCAGGCCCCAGCCCAGCGCGTAGTCGATGTTGAACTCGGTGCCCGAGCGGTAGCCCGTGGCCTTGTTGGTCCGGTTCAGGTTCAGGGCGATCTTGGCATCGGCGTTCAGGCCGTTGGGGTCGATCCAGGACACCAGGTAGGCCGGTTGCAGCGACGCGTGGTTGCGGCCGATGTTGACGGCGCGGTTGACGTCGTAGCTGCCCACCGGCAGCACCAGGTCCACGGCGGCCACACTGTGCAACTGGGGCGAGTGGTGCCAGGCGACGCCGGTTCCCAGGCTCACGTCGCCCAGACCGGAGCGCGACGATGACTGGCCTGCGGCGCTGACCTTGACACGGACCAGCGGCAGGATGGCGTGGGCCACCAGCTGTCCGCCCAGCACGGGTGTGTCCGTCACCCAGGCGATGCGGGTGGCAGCGGCCACGGCCTGGACCTTGAAGCCGGGCACCGGCACCGCTTGTCCTGCGCCGTCGTTGAGCTGGCTGGCGCTGTAGTGGTTGACGTACTCCAGCACATAGACGCCGGGCGGTGGCGCGGCGCCTGCCAGGTGGTTCTCTGCGCCGATGGGATAGGTCGAGCCGCCGCCTTCGGTGGCGAAACTCGCGCTCGTTGCGCTCAGCAGGGCCAGGGCGGCCAGGACACGGATGGGTCTGCTCATGAAGTCTCCTCTTGGGGTTGAAAAAGCGGTGTCTCAGGGCCTGTCGGCGGACAGTGGCGGCGCCACGATCCAGAACGGGGCCGCGATCTTCCAGAGCCCGTTGCGCCAGGCGACGGGCAGGCTGGAACGGTTGGGTGCATGGGCCGGGGCCTGCCCGACGTGGAAAGCCATGCCCAGGAACGAGAGCTCGGTCGGCGGCAGCTCGCGCAGGGCCTGTGCGAACGAGGCGCGGGTGACGGGGCCTTTGATGCCACGCGCCACGCGCACGAAGAGCTGCGCCGAGACATAACCCCCCTGCGACAGCGCGCTCAGGGGCAGCCGCGCCTCGCGCATCACGCGCTTCCAGTCCAGCATGGCCAGCGAGGCGCTCTGCCAGGGCTCGAACTCGGCCATGGCGTGCACGCGCGCCTGGGGGTCGCGAATGGCCTTGGCCACCTGGTCGGTGTAGGCCGGGGTCAGAAAAATCCAGTCGGTTTCGCCCAGGCCCTGCTGCTGCGCCACCTGCAGCCAGCGCAGCACGGTGGGCTCGTGACCGGTGAAGACGATGGCCCCGCAGCGCCGCGCCAGGCGCTCGCGGATGGCGGCGGCGAAGTCGGCATCGGGGGGCAAGAAGGCCACGTCGTCCAGCGCTGCCTTCAGCGACGGCTTTAGCCGTCCCAGCGAGCGCTGGTAGCCGCTGGCCATGCCCGGCAGGTCCAGGATCGACAGACAGACCCGCGTGTGTTTCAGGTGTTCGACCGCGTAGGCGACGGCGTTCTCCAGGCCCAGGTAGGGGCCGTTGTTCATGGGCACGATGTGCGAAGACGCAAAGCACTCGGGCGCCACCGAGGCCCCCTGCAGCGACACCAGGCCGGCGGCCGCGTAGGCGGTGGCGTTGACGGGGCAGTCGAGCAGGCCCGAGCCGCCCACCAGGGCCACCACCTCGGGGTCGGCGATCAGCTTCCGGGCGGCACCGGCCGCGGTCTGCGGGCTGGGGCCTTCGTCGAGCGACACGTACTCGATGCGCCGCCCGTTCACGCCGCCGGCGGCGTTGACGGCGTCAAAGTAGCGCCGCGCCGCCTGCGAGGACTCCGGAAAGCCGGCCTGCACCCCCAGCGCGCTCACGGCGCCCACGCGGATGGGGCGCTCGGTCTGCGCGAGCGCCACCGTGGCCACGGCGGCCAGCAGCGCGCCGGCCAGGTACCGCCCCGCCGAACGCACGGTCAACAGCGAGCCCACGCCGGTCTCCGCTCAGAGGTAGGTGGAGGCCAACCCGCCATCCACCGGCAGGTTGATGCCGCTGACCCAGCGCGAGGCGTCGCTGCACAGGAAGGCGATCACCGGCGCGATTTCGTCGCTGAAGGCCGGGCGCTTCATGCGGTGGGCGTCTTTCTCCACGCGCTCGTTGCCCAGCATCTGCACGAAGTCGCCCAGGATGGGCGTGAACACCGGGCCGGGTGCCACGCAGTTCATGCGCACGTTGTGCTGCATGAAGAGCTTCTGGGACTGGGTGAGGGTCCAGACGATCAGCGCTTCCTTGAAGTACTGGTAGCAGGTGGCCTGCGGCACCGGGTGCTGTTCCAGCCAGGCCTGACCGTCGGCGAAGGAGGCGGTCTGGCCCAGCGCGCGGTGCGGCTCCAGCCGGGCCGGCCATTCGGCGCCCAGGATGGACGAAATGTTGACCACACTGCCACCGGCCATGCGGTCCAGCAGGCCCAGCGTCAGGTGGCGCAGGCCCAGGTAATTGACCCTGGCCACCAGGTCCACGGGTGCGGTGCCCGGCACGCCGGCGATGTTGCACAGCGCGTCGATGCGCTGTGGCAGCTGGGCGATGGCGGCGTCGATGGCGGCGGGGGTGGACAGGTCGGCCTTGACGAAGCCGTCCAGGGTCAGCATGGGGTCGTTGCGGTCGACGCCGATGACACGGGCGCCCTGCAGGCGCAGCAGCTTGGCGGTGTCGCTGCCGATGCCCGAGCTGACGCCGGTGATGACGATGGTTTTGCCTTGCACGCTCATGGTGTGGAACTCCTTGGAAGTGAGGGAACGGGTGGAGAAAGGGGTGTGACGGCCAAGG
This sequence comes from uncultured Hydrogenophaga sp., assembly GCA_964550405.1. Taxonomy (GTDB): domain Bacteria; phylum Pseudomonadota; class Gammaproteobacteria; order Burkholderiales; family Burkholderiaceae_C; genus Hydrogenophaga. The sequence continues at coordinate 166,321 of CAZJZD010000002.1, forward strand.
CCCGACGCGCGCGCCAGTCGTCCCAGACGCCGGCCAGCCCGCGGGGCAGCCACAGCGCAAAGACGGCCGCCACCACGCCCAGGCCGGCGAGGTACCAGGCACCCAGGTGGCCCAGGCCTTCCTGCAGCACGAACAGCAGCAGCGCACCGAGCAGCGGGCCCCACTGGCTGCGCAGGCCGCCGACCAGCGCCATGAACAGCATCAGCACCGACCACTGCACGCCGAAGTTGGTGCGCGGCAGGAAGGTGATGGCCGAGGCCAGCCAGGCCACGCCGGCCAGCGCCGCGCCGAAGGACGCGAGCACATAGACCCGGCGCCGCGTGGGCGTGACGCGCACGCCCAGCGAGGCGGCGGCCTCGTCGTCTTCGCCGATGGCGCGGGTGGCGGTGCCGACCGCGCTGCGCAGCAGCCAGGCCGTGACGAGCAGCATGAAGGCCAGCGAGCCCAGCGCCATCCAGAAACCGAGGTTGCGGCGCAGCTCAGGCTCGACCTGGTTCAGGGCCAGCAGCGAGGTGCCGGTCTCGCCCTGCACCAGCGGATCGAGCATCACCGCGATGCGGATCACCTCGGCCACCACCCAGGTGGCGATGGCGAACTCGCCGTCCTTGAGGCGCAGCACGAAGAAGGACAGGCCCCAGGCGACCACCGCCGCGCCGATGGCGCCGGCGAACAGCGCCGGGTAGGCGGACCAACCGCCGTCGACCAGGCGCAGCGCGAAGTAGGCGCCGAGACCGAAGAAGGCCTGCTGGCCGACCGAGACCAGACCCGCCTGCCCGGCCAGCAGGCCCCAGGTGGACGCCAGCAGCATGAAGATGAACAGCGTCGTGAGCTTGTCGATGGCATTCGCCCCGAGAAACAGGGGCAGCCCGGCCAGCACCAGGGCAGCGGCCAGCGTCCAGGTCAGAGGGCGCGTCATGGCTGCACCTCCACCGCCGGGGCCGCCGCCGGGCGGGCGGGCGCTCGAGGCCGCGGCACGGGCCACACCGACAGGCCTAGGCCGTGGCGGTACTGGCTCCACAGCCGGGCGCCCAGCACCGCCAGGAACAGCAGGTGCCCGCCGAGCTGGAAGCCCTGGGGCGAGACCAGCGCGCCCAGGCTCTGCGCCAGGCCCAGCAGCACACCGCCCAGCAGCGTGCCCCACAGCGAACCGATGCCGCCGATGACCACCGCCTCGAAGGCCATGATCAGCAGCAGCGGGCCGCCATAGGGTTCGATGGTGGCGCGGGTGGCGAGCATGGCACCGGCCAGCGCCGCCAGCGCCACCGAGATCGCGGCGGCGGCGCGGTGCACGCCGGCCGCGTCCACACCGCACAGGGCGGCGGCCTCCGGGTCGGACGCCGCGGCGCGGATGGAGCGACCCAGCCGGGTCTGGTTGAGCAGCAGCTGCAGCCCGGCCAGCACCGCCACGCCCAGCGCCAGGGTCAGCACCGGCAGCTGGCCGACCACGGTGTCGCCCGGCAGCGTCCAGCTGGCCCAGGACAGCTCGCCCAGCGCGTCGGCCAGCGAGCGCGCCTCGGAACCGAACACGCCGTACAGCCCGTTCTGGATCAGCGCACCCAGCCCCATGGTCACCAGCAGCGGTAGCAGCACACCGGAGCGCAGCGTGCGCGCCAGCACCCAGCGCTGCAGCAGCCAGCCCACCACCCCCATGGCGGGCACAGTGACGAGCACCGCCAGCCAGGGCGACCAGCCCAGGCCGACCAGCCACAGCACGCCGAAGGCGCCCGCCATCGCCAGGTCGCCGTGGGCGAGGTTGATGATGCGCATGACGCCGAACATCAGCGAGAGTCCGGCCGCCAGCACGGCGTAGTAGCCCCCCAGCAGGGTGCCTTGAATCAGGGCGTCGATCATGTGGCGTGCTCCATGCCGAAATAGGCGTCGGTGACGGTCTGGCGGTCGAGCCCGGCCGCGGGGGCCGCCAGCACGATGCGGCCTTCGCGCAGGCACATCACCCGGTCGGCGAAGGCCATGGCGCGCCCCAGGTCCTGCTCGACCAGCAGCAGCGTGGTGCCGGCCTGCCCTCGCAGTTCGGCCAGGTGGGCATAGACCTCGTCCACCGCGCGCGGCGACAGGCCCAGCGAGACCTCGTCGATCAGCAGCACGCGCGGGTTGGTCATCAGCGCGCGGGCGATGGCGGCGGCCTGGCGCTGGCCGCCCGAGAGCGCCCCGGCGGGCCGGTTCATCAGGGGCGCCAGTGCGGGCAGCGCCTGCACCACCCGGTCGAGGGTCCAGGCGGGCGGGCCGTCGTGCCGCTTGCCACGGTGCTCCAGGGCCAGCAACAGGTTCTCGCGCACCGTCATGTCGGCGAACAGGCGGCGCCCCTCGGGCACCAGGGCCAGGCCCTGCTGCACCCGGCGGTGCGCGGGCAGCGCGGTCACGTCGGCACCGGCCAGCAGCACGCGGCCGCCGCTGGCGGGGTGCACGCCCGCCAGGGTGCGCAGCAGCGTGGTCTTGCCCGCGCCGTTGGAACCCACCAGGGCCACCACCTCGCCGGCGTTCAGTTGCAGCGAGACCTCGCGCACGGCGACCAGCTGGCCGTGACTGGCGCTCAGGTCTTGAGCCTCCAGCAGCACAGGGGATACAGGCTTCAAGCTCATGCCGCCACCCCGCCCAGATAGGCCTCGACCACGCGCGGATCGCCCATCACCGTGTGCGGGTCGCCCTGCGCCAGCACGGTGCCGGCGTCCATGCAGACCAGCCGGTCCACCACCTTGAGCAGGGCGTGCAGCACGTGCTCGATCCACACCACCGTCAGCCCCTCGTCGCGCAGCGAGGCCACCAGGGCCGAGAGCGTGTGCAGCTCGGCCTCGGTCAGGCCGCCGCCGATCTCGTCGAGCAGCAGCACGCGCGGTTGCGTGGCCAGGGCGCGCGCCAGTTCCAGCCGCTTGCGGTCCATCAGGCCCAGGCTGGCGGCCGGGCGTTGGGCCAGGTCGGCCAGCCCGCAGCGCGCCAGGCTGTGCCGCACCGCCGCCTCGGCCGCACGTCCGCGCAGGCCGGCGCCGTGCTGGGCCGCCACCAGGGTGTTTTCATAAACGCTCAGGCCGAGGAAGGGCCGCGGCACCTGGTGCGTGCGCGCGATGCCGGCGCGGCAGCGGCGCGCGGCGTCCCAGGTGTCGATGGCCTGGCCGTCGAACACGACACGGCCAGCGCTGGCTGGCAGGGTGCCGGCCAGCACGCCGAACAGCGTGGTCTTGCCAGCGCCGTTGGGGCCGACCACGCCCAGCGCCTCGCCGCGGTGCAGGCGCAGGTCCACACCGTGCAGCACCTGCAGGCGGCCGAAGTGCTTGCACACGCCCTCGGCTTCGAGGATGACGGGATCCGACACGTTCAGGCTCCGAGCTGATACGGCTTCATGGCGGCCGTCAGCGGCACCTTCGGGTGATCGGCGTTGGACACGATCTCCAGCCCGAACCTGTTGGCCCCGCCCTTGCCGCGCAGCCACTGCACGCCCACGAGACCGGTGGTGGCGCAGTTGGGCACCGGGCCGGCCGTGAAGTCCACTGGGCCGACGGCGGTGTCGGCCTTCAGGCGTGACATGGCCTGCGCCAGCGAGGCGCGGTCCTTGGGGTCGGCCGCGCTGCGCAGCGTGGCCACGGCGGCGTCGAACAGCGAGGCGGTGGCGCCGATCTGCTGGTTCCAGGCCTTGCCGCTGGCCTTCTCGTAGGCATCGGCCAACTGCGTGCTGGTCATGCCCGTGGCCGGTGACGCGAACGGGAAGCTGCGGTGCCAGTAGGCGCCCGCGTGCAGGCCGTGGCCCAGCTGGCCCAGCGCTTCGAGCTCGGCCGCGAACAGGCCGGCCTTGGCCATCTGCACCACCTTGACCTGCCTGGCCAGCCCGCGCTGGGCCGCCTGGCGCCAGAACACGGCGAAGTCGGGCGGGAACGGGAAGGTGTTGAAGATCTCCACGCCTTCCTTGCGGAACATCGCGATCTGGGCCGAGAAGTCGGTCAGTCCGTTCTGGTAGGGGCCGGCGTCGACCACGGTGAAGCCGGCCTTCTGCAGCGCGGGAATCAGCAGGCCGCGGATGGCGTTGCCGTCGGCGTCCGCCGGCAGCAGCATGCCCACCTTCCTGTTGGTCGGCACCTTGCTCCACTGGTCGGTGTAGAGCTTGGCGAAGTTGCCCACGCCGAAGCAGAAGTGGTAGGTCCACTTGAAGGGCGAGGGCTCACCCGGCTTGGCGCCGCGGCCGAAATAGAAGGCCTCCCAGGGGCTGGTGGTCGAGAGCGCGGGCACGCCCGCGGCCTCGCAGGCGTCGGCCACCGGGTTCACCGTCTCGGGCGTGGAGGTGGACAGTACGAAGTCCACCTTGTCGCTGTTGATCAGCTCCTTGGCCATCGCCGCGGCGCGCACCGGGTTGCTCTGCGTGTCCTTGGCGATGAACTCGACCGCGTAGCGTTTGCCGCCGGCCTCGATGCCGCCGGCCAGCTGCTTGCGCACCTGGTCGAGCACGAAGCCATCGCCTTCGCCGAACAGGGCCAGCGGGCCCGAGCGCGGGCTGACCACACCGATGCGCAGGGTGTGGCCCTGGGCGCGGGCGAGCATGGGGAAGGCGGTGAGGCCCGCAGCGGCCAGGCCGGCGGAAAGAACATGGCGGCGCGAAGCGCCACCCTCGGAACGGGGTGTCTGAACAGTCATGCTTGTCTCCTGGCCGGCGCATCGGGGCGCCGGTCCGTGTGGTTGAAAAACCGGGGATCACCGCCCGGTGCGAAACCGGGCGTCGGTGGGGGTCAGAACGGGTACTGCGGCAGGGCGGCCTTGACCGTCCACCACTGCCAGCGCGTGTACTCGTCGATGTCGGCCGGGCCGCCGACCGCGCTGCCGTTGCCGCCCAGGCCCGGGCCGCCGAAGGGGTTGGTGCAGTCGTCGTTGACGGTCTGGTCGTTGATGTGGACCATGCCGGCGTTCAGCCGCTCGCCGATGGCCATGGCGCGTCCGACGTCGCGGCTGATCACCGCGGCGGCCAGCCCGCCCTGGCTGGTGTTGGCCAGGGTCACGGCCTCGTCGTCGGAGCCAAACGTCACCAGGTTCACCACCGGGCCGAAGGGCTCCTCGTCGAAGCTGCGCATGCCGGGCTTCACGCCCGAGAGCACGGTGGGCTTGTAGCAAAGGCCCTCGTGCGTGCCGCCGGCCTCCAGCGTGGCGCCCTGCTGCACCGTGTCCTTCACCACGGCGTCGAAGTGCGAGAGCTGCTTGTGGTCGATCATCGGGCCCAGGGCCACCTGGCCGCTGGCGCCGTCGCCCACCGGCAGGTGCGTGGCCTTGCCGACCAGGCGTGCCTTCAGGCCCTCGGCGATGGACGCCTGCACCAGCACGCGGTTGCTGGCCATGCAGATCTGGCCCTGGTGGAACCAGGCGCCGAACGCGACCGCGCTGGCGGCGGCGTCCAGATCGGCGTCGTCCAGAACGATCAGGTTGTTGGCGCCGCCGAGCTCCAGCGACACCTTCTTGAGGTGCTGGCCGGCCAGCGCACCGATGCGCCGGCCGACCGTGGGCGAACCGGTGAAGGCGATCATGGGCACGCGCGGGTCCGTCACCAGCGCCTCGCCCGCTTCGGCGTGGCCCGGCAACACCTGCAGCACGCCGGCCGGCAGACCCGCTTCCTGGAACACCCGCGCGATGATGAAACCGCCGCTGGCGGGCGTGCGCACATCGGGCTTGAGCACGACCGCATTGCCCAGCGCCAGGGCCGGCGCCACCGAGCGCAGGCTCAGGATCAGCGGGAAGTTGAACGGCGAAATCACCCCGACCACACCGTGCGGCACCCGGCGCGCGATCGACAGGCGGCCCGGCGTGCTGGGCAGCACCTGGCCCTGCGCCTGCATGGGCAGGGCCGCGGCCAGGCGGCACAGCACCACGGCCTCACGCACCTCGTGCTGGCCCTTGGGGATGATGCCGCCGGTTTCGCGGGCGATCATCAGCGCCAGCTCGTCGAAGTGCTGCTCGAACAGCGCAGCAGCCTTGAGCAGGATGGCCGCGCGGTCGCGCGGCGGCGTGGCGGCCCAGGCGGCCTGCGCGGCGTGGGCGCGGCCGATGGCGGCGCTCATGTCGGCGCCACTGGCCACGCCGGTGCGCCACAGCGGCTGGCCGGTCGCCGGCTCCACCACGTCCTGGCTGGCGGCCAGGCGCGTGCTCCAGCCGCCGTCGAAGGCGGTGCCGTTCCAGCAGGCCGCGTCGGCCCAGTTGATGTGTTCCGCTGCACCCATGTGATGTCTCCTTTGGTTGAGGGTTGTGCGCCGGGTGCGCCCCGGCTGTGCCACCGTGTTTTGCAACGGGCGTACCAGTCGCGGGCAAGCACACAGGCCGCGACCGTTCGACGGGCCCTTGTGCCAGAGGGAGCGCTCCGGACAAACCCTGATCGCTGGAAAGGGCCCTGCGAACCCCTCGGCTGCGGGAAAACATCACTGCCAAGAAACATTCATGAATGCAACCATTGAATGTCTGCATTCATTTTTGGTTGTTCCATGCCCGGTTCGCGCATCTCCCTGGCCCAGCTCCACCGCGCCACCGGCGCCGCCCGCCCGGTGCCGCCCACCCAGGCCCCGTTCTCCGGCCAGTGGCGCTTCGACCTGCAGCAGGTCGACGGCAGCAGCCACCCGACCGTGGCCGACCTCAGCGAATGCCTGTTCTTCTCGCCCGGCGACGGCCGCATCTGGCTGCAGGACCAGCGCATGGTGCTGGTGCACGCTGCCGCGCTCGGTGGTCTGCGACGCGAGCTGATCGAGACCATGGGCCTGGACAAGGCGCGCGGCCTGCTCACCCGCATGGGCTACCTCAGCGGCGCGCGCGACGCCGAGCTGGTGCGCCGCCAGTGGCCCGACGCCGAACCGCCCGTGGCCGCTGTGGCGGGCACGCGGCTGCATGCGCTGGAGGGCGTGGTGAAGGTGGAGGTGGTGCGCGTGAGCTACGACGCCGCCACCGGCGACTACCAGGGGGAATTCCTCTGGCACAACTCCAGCGAGGACGACGAGCACATCGCGGTCTACGGCGTGGGCGGCTCGCCCGCCTGCTGGATGCAGACCGGCTACGCCACCGGCTACGTGAGCACGCTGTTCGGCCGTCTGATCCTGTTCCGCGAAGTCGCCTGCCGCTCGGCCGGCGACGCCCAGTGCCGGGTGATCGGCCGCTCGGTGGAACTCTGGGACGACCCGCAGGAGGACCTGAGGTACCTGCAGCTGGGCGAGGACGGGCCGGACGCCGAGCCTGCCGCGGCGCCGCTGGGGCCGTGGGCCACCCAGGGGGCCATGGGTGGGCAGGACCCGACCCTGGTCGGCGCGTCGTCCGCCTTCAACGCCGCCTTCCACATGGTGCGCCGCGTCGCCCCCACCCCTGCCACCGTGCTGTTCACCGGCGAGTCCGGTGTCGGCAAGGAGATGTTCGCGCGCAGCCTGCACCGCAGCAGCGACCGCGCCGGCCAGCCCTTCATCGCCATCAACTGCGCCGCCATCCCCGAGACCCTGATCGAGTCCGAGCTGTTCGGCGTCGAGCGCGGCGCCTTCACCGGTGCCGGTGCCTCGCGCCCCGGGCGCTTCGAACGCGCCGACGGCGGCACGCTGTTCCTCGACGAGATCGGAACCCTCAGCCTGGTGGCCCAGGGCAAGCTGCTGCGCGCCCTGCAGGAAGGCGAGATCGAGCGCGTGGGTGGCACCAGGACCCTGCGCGTGAACGTGCGGTTGGTGGCCGCGACCAACGAGAACCTGCGCGCCGCCGTGCGTGAGGGGCGCTTTCGCGAAGACCTGTTCTACCGGCTCAATGTCTTCCCCATCCACCTGCCGCCGCTGCGCGAGCGCCGCGACGACATCCCGCTGCTGATGCAGCACTTCCTGCACCACTACCGCGAGCGCTACCAGCGCGACGTGCCCGGCTTCAGCCAGCGCGCGGTGAAGGCCCTGTTCAACTACGGCTTCCCCGGCAACATCCGCGAGCTGCAGAACCTGATCGAGCGGGCGGTGATCATGGTCAACGACGGCGAGCTGATCGACGTGCACCAGCTGTTCCGCGGCGGCGAGGAGCTGGGCGACGGCGTGCTCTCGCTGCCGGCCGAAGGCGGCGCTGGCGGGCGCCTGGTGGGCACACCCGAAGGTCCAGCCGTAGGCGCCCCACAGGTCCCGGGGCAGACCCTGGAAGACGCCGAGCTGCAGTGGATCGTTGCGGCCCTGCGGCGCACCGGCGGCAACATCGCAGCCGCGGCGCGGCAGTTGGGCATCACCCGCGCAACCTTGCTCTACCGCGCCCGCCGCCACGGCATTGAGGTCGGACGCGCCGCGCGCAGCACCTGAGCCCCGGAGGCTGCGGAGCTGATCAGGCCTCCTGGAAGCGGTAGGGCGTCTGGCGGTCGGCCGCGTCCTGTTCGCGGAACTGGCGCGGCGACTGGCCGGTGGTGCGCTTGAACACCTTGGAAAAACCGAACGCGTCCTGGTAGCCCACGGTCCGCGCCACCTGTTCCAGGGTCTGTGGTGTGTCGGCCAGCAGCTGCATGGCCTTCTGCATGCGCAGGGTGCGCAAATGGTTCAGGGGTGTGTCGCCCATGGCGTTGCGAAAGCGCTCGGCCAGCGCCGAGCGCGACAGGCCCACCTGCTGGCCCAGTTCGTCCAGCGTCCAGCCGTGGGCCAGGTTGCCGTGCATCAGGGTGAGCACCTGGCGGATCGGCCGGTCGGCGATGGCGTGGTGCCAGCCCGGGGTACCTGGATGCTCGCGCTCGGCAATCTCCCGCAGGGTGAAGGCGAACAGCGCGTCGAGCAGGCCGTGCGTGGCCGAGTCCGCCCCCAGACCTGATGCGCCCAGTTCCCGGTCGAGCAGGCCCAGCGTCAGCGGCAGGGGCGAGAGCTGGGCCAGGCTGTGGCCGCGCACCACGAACCAGGGCGGCAGGCTGCGCAGGAACGGGTGCAGTGGCGCATGCCAGAGCTGGTACGCCGCGCTGACCACCTGCGTGTTGCCCGCTGCCGGCACCGTGCTGCCCGGCCCGGCCCCGGCGAAGCGGGCGATGGGTACGGTGGTGCTGCGCTGGGGCGGCTGGTGGTCCAGCGAGAGCAGGTGCACGCAACCGCGCGCCATCAGCACCAGATCGCCCGCCTGCAGTTCGATGGGGCGGTCGAGGTTGGGGGCGTGCACGAAGGCGTGGCCACGGGTCACCGCGTGCAGGCCGAAGCTGCGGTCGCAGGGGAAACGCAGTGCTTCTCCGGGGGCGAGGGCGTGCAGGTCGAGCAGGCGGCGCTTCAACCCGGTGACATGCAGGATGTCTGAGAGGATGTCCATCGGATGGATTTTATGGACGATCAGACATGAATGGAGGAATTTCATGCATTCCCGTTCTTTTTGACGGGAGACACACTGAAGGCCTTCCCACACCCCAGGAGTTCCTGAATGACCACCACCCTCGTGATCGGCGCCAGCGGCCAGATCGGTTCCACCCTCGTCAGCCTGCTCGCCGCCCAGGGCCAGACCGTGCGCCGCGCCACCAGCCGTGCGCCGTCCCAACCCGGCGAAGTGCAGCTCAACCTCGCCACCGGCGCAGGCCTGGCCGCCGCGCTGGCCGGCGTGGACCAGCTGTTCCTGATGGCGCCGCCCGGCTTCGCCAACCAGCACGAGCTGCTGATCCCTGCGATCGACGCCGCCCAGGTTGCGGGTGTGCGCAAGGTCCTGCTGCTGTCTGCGATGGGCGCCAACGCCGACGACAGCATCCCGCTGCGCCGCGCCGAGCGGCACCTGGAACGTTCGGGCCTGGCCTGGAACGTGATCCGCCCCAACTGGTTCATGCAGAACTTCCACACCTTCTGGCTGCACGGCATCCAGACCCAGGGCCAGATCTTCCTGCCGGTCGGTGCGGCCAAGGGCAGCTTCATCGACACGCGCGACATCGCAGCCGTGGCCGCGAAGCTGCTGGCGTCCGACGATTTCGTGAACGCCGCGCACGACCTGACCGGCAGCGAAGCGCTGGACCACACACAGGTGGCGGCCATCCTGTCCCGGGCCGCGGGCCGGCCCATCGGCTACACCGACATTCCGGAGGACGCGATGCGCCAGGGCCTGCTGGGCGCGGGCCTGCCGGCGGACTACACCGAGTTCCTGCTCGTGATCCTGGGGGCTTTCAAGGCCGGCTTTGCCGAGCGCACCACGGACGCGGTGCAGCGCATCACCGGCCAGGCGCCGATCCGCTTCGAACAGTACGCGCAGGACTTCAAGGCGCACTGGGCCTGAAGAGCCTGAGCCAGAAGGAGGGGGTCGGAAATCCGTTTGCCCGCCGGTGGTCGGGGTCGGGTTTTCGTTCGCCTGCGGTGCCCTGGTGCGGGTTTCAAGGGGGGAAAACCGGGTTGGCGGTGTGATACCTGCGGGTTAACACCGACTGGCACGCCCCTTGCGCCATGGACGCCACACCGTGCCCATGAAATCCCTCCGCCTGCTCCCTCTCCTGCTGCTGTTGCCGTTTGCGCTGAGCGCACGGGCCGACGCGTCCGGCCTGCACACGCTGGAGAAAATCTCGCGCACGGCCACCATCAGCCTGGGGCACCGCGAGTCGTCGGTGCCCTTTTCCTATTACGACAGCCGGCGCCAGGTGGTTGGGTACTCGCACGACCTGATGCTGGCGGTGGTGGAGCGCATCCGGCAGGAACTGAAGCTGCCGGCGCTGACCGTCAAGCTGGTGCCGGTGACCTCGCAGAACCGCATTCCGCTGGTGCAGAACGGCTCGGTGGACCTGGAGTGCGGTTCAACCACCCACAACCGCGAGCGCGCGCGGCAGGTGGCGTTTTCGGTCTCCATCTTCCAGACCAGCTCGCGCCTGCTGACCCGGCGCGACTCGGGCATCCAGGACCTGGTCGACCTCAAGGGCCGCCGCGTGGCCGTTACCGCCGGCACCACCAGCGAACGTTCCCTGCTGCTGTACAGCGAGTCGTCGGGCACACGTTTCGACATTCTCAAGGTCAAGGACCACGGAGACGGGTTCCTGAGCGTGCAGGAAGGCCGAGCTGCCGCGTTCCTGATGGACGAAGCCATGCTGTATGGCCTGCGGGCCAAGGCGGACCGACCCGATGACTGGCGCGTGGTCGGACAGCCCATGGCCGCCGAGGTCTACGCCTGCATGCTGCGCAAGGACGACCCGCGGTTCAAGACGCTGGTGGACCGCAGCCTGACGGAGCTGATGCAGTCGGGTGAAGCGCTGAAGATTTACCGCCGCTGGTTCCAGTCGCCGATCCCGCCCAAGGGCATCAACCTCAACTGGCCCGCGCCCGAAGCGCTGCTGGAGCTGTACCGCTCACCCAACGACAGGCCGCTGGGCTGAGACCGCTTTCATGCCGACCAAGTCCCACCTCATGCCCCGCTGCCGGTCTTTTGCCCGCTGCCTGTTGGTGCTGCTCGCCGTCGCGTGGGTCCCGCTGTCCTGGGCCGGCGCGGTGCTGGACCGCATCCGGTCCAGCGGGGAGGTGGTGATCGCCCACCGGGAATCGTCTGTGCCGTTTTCGTATGTGGCACCCGATGGTCGGCCGGTCGGCTACGCCATCGACCTCTGCCTCAAGGTGGTGGACGCGCTGCGCCAGCAACTCGCCCTGCCCGACCTCCGGCCCCGCTTCGTGATGGTGACCCCCGCCAACCGCATCGCCATGGTCGAGCAGGGCAAGGCCGACCTGGAGTGCGGTTCCACCACCAACAACGCCGAACGCCGTCAGAAGGTGGCCTTCACCGTGCCGCACTACATCGCCGGCGCGCGTTATCTGGTGCGGTCCGACAGCCCGGTGCAGGTGATCCGCGACTTCCAGGGCCGCACCCTGGTCTCGACCAAAGGCACCACGCCACTGAAGGAAGCGGCACGGGCCAACAACGAATACGCCCTGGGCATCCGCCTGACCGAGGCGCCGGACCATGCCCGGGCGGTGGACATGGTGGCGGCTGGCGAGGCCGATGGTTTCGTGATGGACGACGTGCTGCTGTACGGGCTGGTGGCTGGCCGGGCGGACCCCGGCCAGTTCAAGGTGGTGGGCAAGTTCCTGACCATCGAACCGCTGGCGATCATGTTCTCGCGCGACGACCCCGCGTTCAAGCGGCTGGTGGATGACGAGATGAAGCGGCTGATCCGCAGTCGCGAGGCCCACACGGTCTATGAACGCTGGTTCCTGCGCCCGATTCCGCCGGCCAACCGCAGCCTCAACCTGCCCATGAACTATCTGCTCAGGGACTTCTGGAAGTACCCTACCGATCAGGTTCCAGGTTGAGTACCCTAGAGCGTCCCCGCCCCCTTTTCTGTTTCCCAACCCACTCCAAGGAGTAACCATGAAGAAGACCCTGCTGGCCGTTGCCGCCGTGCTCGCCGCCTCCACCGCGATGGCGCAGACCACCGACACCCTCAAGAAGATCAAGGACACCGGCAGCATTTCGCTGGGCGTGCGCGAGTCCTCCGGTCTCTCCTACACCATCGGCAACGGCAAGTTCGTCGGCTTCCACACCGAGATGGCCGAGCGCATCATCTCCGACCTCCGCAAGCAGCTGGGCATGTCCTCGCTGGAAGTGAAGTACCAGCCGGTGACCTCGCAGAACCGCATCCCGCTGGTGCAGAACGGCACCGTGGATCTGGAGTGCGGTTCCACCACCAACAACGCCACCCGCCAGAAGGACGTCGCCTTCGCCGTGACCACCTACGTCGAAGAAGTGCGCATCGCCGTCAAGGCCAACTCGGGCATCAACTCCATCGCCCAGCTGGCCGGCAAGAAGGTGGCCACCACCACCGGTACCACCTCGGTGCAGACCCTGCGCAAGCACGAGCGCGCCAATGGCGTCAACTTTGAAGAGGTGTTCGGCAAGGACCACGCCGACAGCTTCCTGCTGCTCGAATCCGGCCGCGCCGACGCCTTCGTGATGGACGGCTCCATCCTGGCCGCCAACATCGCCAAGTCCAAGAACCCGGCCGACTTCAAGATCGTCGGCGAGGTGCTGTCGGTCGAGCCGATCGCCTGCATGCTGCGCAAGGACGACCCGGCCTTCAAGAAGGCGGTGGACGACTCGATCAAGCGCCAGATCAAGGACGGTTCGCTGGCCAAGCTGTACGACAAGTGGTTCATGCAGCCGATCCCGCCGGCCAACGCCCGCATCGGTCTGCCGCTGTCCGAAGCCACCAAGGCCGCCTGGGCCACGCCGAACGACAAGCCGATGGAAGACTACGCCAAGAAGTGATGTAGCCCCCACGCTCCGCCGCTTGCGCGGGTCGCTGCCCCCCGAGGGGGCTGACCCGGCTTGGGGCGGCCCGGCGCCGGGTCGGTCACGCTCCGGCGTCGGACTTGTCTTCTTTTTTTGTTGAACCTGGGAATTCACCATGGCTACATGGGATTGGCAGGTGTTCTGCAAGGACACCATCGACGGGGAGGTCCGGCCGCGCTGTTTTGGCGACGGTGGTGACATCACCTACCTGGACTGGCTGCTCTCGGCCTGGGGCTGGACGCTGTCCGTTGCCCTGCTGGCGCTGGTCGTCGCCCTCGTGGTGGGCGCGCTCATGGGCATCTTCCGCACCACGCCGAGCAAGGCGCTGGTGGCCATCGGCAATGCATGGACCGAGCTGTTCCGCAACATCCCGCTGCTGGTGCAGGTCTTCCTCTGGTACCACGTGCTGCCCGCGCTGGTGCCGGCACTCAAGAACTTTCCCAGCTTCGTCCTGGTGGTGTTCGCGCTGGGCTTCTTCACCTCGGCGCGCATCGCCGAGCAGGTGCGCGCCGGCATCCAGAGCCTGCCCAAGGGCCAGCGCTACGCCGGCCTGGCCATGGGGCTGACGCTGCCGCAGACCTACCGCTACGTGCTGCTGCCGATGGCGTTCCGCATCGTCATCCCGCCGCTGACCAGCGAGAGCATGAACATCATCAAGAACTCCTCGGTGGCCTTTGCGGTGTCCATCGCCGAACTGACCATGTTCGCCATGCAGGCGCAGGAGGAAACCTCGCGCGGCATCGAGGTGTACCTGGCCGTCACCGGCCTGTATTTCATCTCCGCCTTCATCATCAACCGCATCGCCCTGTTCATCGAACACCGGGTGCAGGTGCCCGGCATGATCGGAGGCCACTGACATGAACCTCGACTTTTCCTTCCTCAGCTGGGACGTCGTCACCGGCTTCGTGCTCAAGGGCCTGGTCTTCTCGGTGCAGCTGACCCTGGTGGCCATGATCGGTGGCATCGCGCTGGGCACGGTGCTCGCGCTGATGCGCCTGTCGGGCAAGAAGTGGCTGGTGCTGCCGGCCGCGTTCTACGTCAACACCCTGCGCTCCATCCCGCTGGTGATGGTGATCCTGTGGTTCTTCCTGCTGATTCCGCTGATGATCGGCAAGCCCATGGGGGCCGAGCTCTCGGCCATCATCACCTTCACGGTGTTCGAGGCGGCCTACTACTCCGAGATCATGCGCGCCGGCATCCAGAGTGTGCCCAAGGGCCAGGTGCACGCGGGCTACGCGGTGGGCATGACCTACGGCCAGACCATGCAGCTGATCGTGCTGCCGCAGGCCTTCCG
>CAZJZD010000003.1:0-143863 GCA_964550405.1 uncultured Hydrogenophaga sp.
CGTGAAGGCGGTCGTACCGTCGGCGCCGGCGTCGTCGCCAAGATCATCGAGTAATCGGATACGGAGCACAGCATGTCTTCCAAGCAGAAAATCCGCATCCGCCTCAAGGCGTTCGATTACAAGCTGATCGACGCTTCCGCTGCCGAGATCGTCGATACCGCCAAGCGCACCGGCGCGATTGTCAAGGGCCCCGTGCCCCTGCCGACCCGCATGAAGCGCTTCGACATCCTGCGTTCGCCGCACGTCAACAAGACGTCGCGCGACCAGCTGGAAATCCGCACCCACCAGCGTCTGATGGACATCGTCGACCCGACCGACAAGACGGTTGACGCCCTGATGAAGCTGGACCTCCCGGCTGGCGTGGACGTCGAAATCAAGCTGCAGTAATCGCATGCGCAGGCCCGGCAATCGCCAGGCTTGCACAAACAAGGCCCGCTGGTTATACTGGCGGGCTTTTCGGGCTTCTGGCCCTTAACCGCGTTCGCCCTTGTGTCAGTCGACAGATGGGCGGCGCACCATCAGCCCCGGCAGTCTCAGGAAGGCCGGGACGAAACATCAGCCCCGGCCAATTGCAGTCGGGAACGGAGAAAACAATGAGTCTTAGCAACTCCCTCGGGTTGTTGGGTCGCAAGGTGGGCATGATGCGCCTGTTCACCGATGACGGGGACGCAGTGCCCGTCACGGTGGTCGACGTGTCGAACAACCGTGTGACGCAAGTCAAAACCCAAGCCAACGATGGCTACGACGCGCTGCAGGTCACCTTCGGCCAGCGCCGTGCCTCCCGCGTCACCAAGCCCATCGCGGGCCACCTGGCCAAGGCCGGTGTTGAAGCGGGTGAGATCATCCAGGAATTCCGCGTTGCCGCCGACGTGGCCGCCCAGTACCAGCCGGGCGCTACCGTGGCTCCTAACGCCATCTTCGCCGCCGGCCAGAAGGTCGACGTGCAAGGCACTTCGATCGGTAAAGGCTACGCCGGTACCATCAAGCGCCACAACTTCAGTTCGCAGCGCGCGTCGCACGGTAACAGCCGTTCGCACAACGTGCCGGGCTCGATCTCCATGGCCCAGGACCCGGGTCGCGTGTTCCCGGGCAAGAAGATGACCGGCCACATGGGCGATCAGACCAAGACCATCCAGAACCTGGACATCTTCCGCGTCGACGAAGCCCGTCAGCTGCTGATGATCCGCGGTGCCGTGCCGGGCGCCAACGGTGGTTTCGTGACCGTCCGTCCCGCCGTCAAGGCCAAGAAGGGAGCTAACTGATGCAAGTTGAACTCCTGAACGACCAGGGTCAGGCCGCGTCCAATGTGGACGTGCCCGAGACCGTCTTCGGTCGCGACTACAACGAAGCCCTGATCCACCAGCTCGTGGTGGCTTATCAGGCCAACGCCCGTCAAGGTACGCGTGCGCAAAAAGACCGCCAGATGGTCAAGCACTCGACCAAGAAGCCGTTCAAGCAAAAGGGCACCGGCAACGCTCGCGCCGGTATGACTTCCTCCCCGCTGTGGCGCGGGGGTGGTCGCATCTTCCCGAACAGCCCGGACGAGAACTTCACCCAGAAGCTCAACAAGAAGATGTACCGCGCCGGTATGGCCTCCATCTTCTCGCAGCTGGTGCGTGAAGGTCGCCTGGCCGTGGTTGATTCCATCAAGGTGGATTCGCCCAAGACCAAGCAGCTGGCCGACAAGTTCAAGGCCATGAACCTGAACCACGTTCTGGTGATCGCCGAGGAAGTCGACGAGAACCTGTACCTGGCTTCGCGCAACCTGCCCAACATCCTGGTTGTCGAGCCGCGTTACGCCGATCCGGTGTCGCTGGTGCACTTCAAGAAGGTGCTGGTCACCAAGGGTGCCATCGACCAGCTCAAGGAGATGTTCGCATGAGCGCGCCGAAATTTGACGAAGGCCGACTGATGCAGGTGCTGGTCGCACCGATCGTGTCGGAAAAGGCCACCCAGGCCGCCGAGCAGTCCAACGCTGTGCTGTTCAAGGTGCTGCAGGACGCAACCAAGCCCGAAATCAAGGCCGCCGTTGAGCTGATGTTCAAGGTCCAGGTCAAGGGTGTTTCCGTGCTCAACCAGAAGGGCAAGACCAAGCGCTTCGGCAAGACCGTGGGTCGCCGTGACCATGTGCGCAAGGCCTATGTCACGCTGGCCGAGGGCCAGGAACTGAACTTTGGTGGGGAGGCCTGATCATGGCAGTCATCAAGATGAAACCGACTTCGCCAGGCCGTCGCGGCATGGTGAAGGTCACGCGCGAACACCTGCACAAGGGTGATGGTTTCGCGCCGCTGCTGGAGCCCCAGCACCAGAAGTCTGGCCGCAACAACAACGGCCACATCACGGTGCGTCACAAGGGTGGCGGTGCCAAGCACCACTACCGTATCGTGGACTTCAAGCGCAACAAGGACAACATCCCGGCCAAGGTCGAGCGCATTGAGTACGACCCGAACCGCACGGCGCACATCGCGCTGCTGTGCTACGCCGACGGCGAGCGCCGCTACATCATTGCCCCGCGTGGCGTCGAAGTCGGTGCAACGCTGCTGTCCGGCTCCGAGTCGCCGATCCGCGTGGGCAACACCCTGCCGATCCGCAACATCCCCGTCGGTTCGACGATCCACTGCATCGAGCTGCAAGTCGGCAAGGGTGCCCAGATCGCCCGTTCTGCCGGTGCTTCCGCCGTGCTGCTGGCCCGCGAAGGCATCTACGCCCAGGTGCGCATGCGCTCGGGTGAAGTGCGCAAGATCCACGTGGACTGCCGTGCCACCATCGGTGAAGTCTCCAACACCGAGCACAGCCTGCGCCAGATCGGCAAGGCCGGTGTCAAGCGTCACATGGGCATCCGCCCGACCGTGCGTGGTACCGCCATGAACCCGATCGACCACCCGCACGGTGGTGGTGAAGGCAAGACCGGCGAAGGTCGCGCTCCGGTGGATCCGTGGGGCAACCTGACCAAGGGCTACCGCACCCGCAACAACCGCCGCACGCAGACCATGATCGTCTCGCGTCGCAAGAAGTAAGGGGTTGACGAAATGACTCGTTCTCTCAAAAAAGGTCCCTTCGTTGACCATCACCTGATTGCCAAGGTCGAGAAGGCTGTGTCCACCAAGGACAAGAAGCCCGTCAAGACCTGGTCGCGCCGCTCCATGATCCTGCCCGAGTTCATCGGTCTGACGATCGCCGTGCACAACGGCAAGCAGCACGTGCCCGTGTACATCACCGACCAGATGGTCGGCCACAAGCTCGGCGAGTTCTCCCTGACCCGTACGTTCAAGGGTCACCCGGGCGACAAGAAAGCCAAGAAGTAAGGATCAACCATGACTACTGAAACCCGCTGTGTCGTTCGCGGCGTGCGCCTGTCGGTGGACAAGGGCCGTCTCGTGGCTGACCTGATTCGTGGCAAGAAGGTCGACCAGGCCCTGAACATCCTGGCCTTCACGCAGAAGAAGGCCGCCGGCATCGTCAAGAAGGCCCTGGAGTCCGCGATTGCGAACGCCGAGCACAACGACGGCGCCGATATCGACGAACTGAAGGTCAAGACCATCTACGTCGAACAGGGCGCGACCCTCAAGCGTTTCACCGCCCGTGCCAAGGGCCGTGGCAACCGTATCAGCAAACCCACGTGTCACATCTATGTGACGGTTGGCAACTGAAGAGGAAACTGGACTTATGGGACAAAAAATCAACCCCACCGGCTTCCGCCTCGCCGTTGCACGCAACTGGGCCAGCCGCTGGTACGCCTCCAACCGTGACTTCGCCGGCATGCTGGCCGAAGACATCAAGGTGCGCGAGTACCTGAAGGAAAAGCTCAAGAACGCCGCCGTCTCGCGCGTCGTGATCGAGCGTCCGGCCAAGAACGCCCGCATCACCATCTACTCGGCACGTCCGGGCGTTGTGATCGGCAAGAAGGGCGAGGACATCGAAAAGCTGAAGAAGGAACTGGCTGCCAAACTGGGCGTGCCGGTCGCCGTCAACATCGAAGAAGTGCGCAAGCCCGAAATCGATGCCAAGCTGATCGCCGACTCCATCACCCAGCAGCTCGAAAAGCGCATCATGTTCCGCCGCGCCATGAAGCGCGCCATGCAGAACGCGATGCGTCTGGGCGCCCAGGGCATCAAGATCATGTCCGCCGGCCGTCTGAACGGTATCGAAATCGCTCGTACCGAGTGGTACCGCGAAGGTCGTGTGCCCCTGCACACCCTGCGCGCCGACATCGACTACGGCACCTCGGAAGCCAAGACCACCTACGGCGTCATCGGCGTCAAGGTCTGGGTCTACAAGGGTGACACCCTGGGCCGCAACGACGCGCCCGTGGTGGAGACCCCGCGTCCGGAAGAAGAGCGCCGCCCCCGTGGTCCGCGCCGTGAGCGTCCCGCTGGCCCGGCCGCCCGTGCTGCCGTGCGCCGTCCGGGTGCCGCTGGTGCACCGGCCGATGGCAGCGACAAGCCCGCCGAGGCCACCGACAAACCCGCCGTTAAGCGCGTTCGCAAAGACGCACCCGCAGGGGCACCTGCGGACGGCAAAGGAGAATAAACATGCTGCAACCTGCTCGTCGCAAGTACCGTAAAGAGCAAAAAGGCCGCAACACGGGCGTCGCCACCAGCGGCGCCACCGTGGCCTTCGGTGACTTCGGTCTGAAGTCCACCGACCGCGGCCGTCTGACCGCCCGCCAGATCGAAGCCGGCCGTCGTGCCATTTCCCGTCACGTCAAGCGTGGCGGCCGTATCTGGATCCGCGTGTTCCCGGACAAGCCGATCTCCAACAAGCCTGCCGAAGTCCGTATGGGTAACGGTAAGGGTTCCGTGGAGTACTACGTGGCTGAAATCCAGCCCGGCAAGGTGCTGTATGAAATCGTGGGTGTGCCCGAGCAACTCGCTCGTGAAGCCTTCGCCCTGGCTGCCGCCAAACTTCCCCTGCGCACCACGTTCGTGGCACGCATGCTGGGTCAGTGATTCAGGAGAACATAGATGAAAGCTGCTGAACTGCGCCAGAAGGATGTGGCCGGCCTGGAAGCCGAAGTGAAGTCTCTGCAAAAGGCCCATTTCGGCCTGCGCATGCAGAAGGCCACCCAACAACTCAACAACACCGCCACGTTGGGCGACACCCGCCGCGCCATCGCTCGTGCCAAGACCATCTTGGCCGAGAAGCAACGCGCCGCCAAGTAAGGAGTGACCATGACGGAAGCCAAAACATCCCTCAAGCGCACCCTGATCGGCAAAGTCGTCAGCGACAAGCGCGCCAAGACCGTGACCGTGCTCGTCGAGCGCCGTGTGAAGCACGAGCTCTACGACAAGATCGTTGCCAAGTCCAGCAAGTACCACGCCCACGACGAAAAGGGCGAGTACAAGATGGGTGACATCATCGAGATCACCGAGAGCCGTCCGCTGTCCAAGACGAAGAACTGGGTTGCCACCCGCCTGGTCCAAAAGGCCGCACTGGTGTAAGCCTGTTCCCGCTGTCCGCAGCGCCCTCGAAAAAAGCGACCGACAATCCGGTCGCTTTTTTCTTTTGGGCCGCCGGAATGCCAGGGGGCCTCACACAACCGGCCTTTGGGCCACAACACGAGGAGCGCAAGATGATCAAGGTGGGCGACACGATTCCGGCTGCAACGCTGATGGAGTACGTGGAGGTGGAAGGCAACGGTTGCAGCATCGGTCCCAATCCTGTCGATACGGTCAAGGCCAGTGCGGGCAAGACGATCGCATTGTTTGCACTGCCCGGCGCCTTCACGCCGACCTGTTCTGCCAAACACGTTCCAGGCTATGTGGAGCAGCACGACGCTCTCAAGGCGGCGGGCGTGGATGAAATCTGGTGTGTGAGTGTCAACGATGCGTTTGTCATGGGCGCCTGGGCCCGCGACCAGAAGACCGGTGTGAAGGTCCGAATGCTGGGCGATGGTGATGCCGCCTTCACCAAGGCGACCGGTCTCACGCTGGATCTCACCGGCAAAGGGCTGGGACTGCGCAGCAACCGCTACTCGATGCTCATCAAGAACGGCGTGGTGCAGACGCTCAACGTCGAAGGTCCGGGCAAGTTCGAAGTCAGCGACGCCGCCACGCTGCTGGCGCAGGCCAAGGCCGCCTGACCGGCTTTTTTGTCAGCCCCGAAAAAAGGCAGTGCCCCGTCAGGTGCCCGGCCTTTGGGGTCGGTGCTTGGGCTCAGAGGCGCGATCCGCTGCCCAGATCGGCCATGAGGTAGTGGGCGCCCGGCAGGGGGTTGTGGTAATAAGGGGCGACCTCGACGAAGCCCACCTCCTGGTACAGCGCCCGCGCCGCCTCCATGTCGCTGAGTGTGTCCAGCAGCATGGTGGTGTAGCCGGCCAGTGTGGCCCTCGCCATGATCTGCTCGACCAGCTGACGCCCGAGTCCGAAGCCCCGGAAGGCGGGGCGCACGAACAGACGCTTCATCTCGCAGGCGTTGAGGTGGTCGCTGTTGACCAGAGGCCGGAACGCGCAGCAACCGGCAGGGGCCCCGTCCACACTGGCGAGCATGAGCAGGCCTGAGGGTTCGGCGTAGTCGCCGGGCAGTCGAGCCAACTCCTCGGCGAAGCCCTGGAAGCACAGGTCGATGCCCAGGTCGGCCTGGTAATCGAGAAACAGGGCGCGGATGGCGGCCAGATCGTCAGGCGACTCGGCCACCCGCAACGCGATGGAAGGTTCGGTCACGGCGGGATGGGAGACTGGGGCAGAGCGCGCACTATAGCTGCTGCCGCTACCGAGGAGGAAAGGCACCTGTCAGTCGTAGCTCATCTGCGGGACCGCACCATCGCCCAGCGACACGATGCCGTACACCGCTGCAGCACACGCCACCAGCACCACGAGCGCAAACCAGCGCCGGCCCGCGGTATCGTCCGATGCCGGGACGGGGTGTGGCACGTCCTTGTCGCCCACGATCATGGGGCGCACCAGATTCTGTTTGCGCACCAGTCGGTAGAAGGCGATGGCCGCCAGGTGCAGGACCACCAGCGCGATCAGAATGAATTTGCCCACCTTCTTGTGGTAGCTCGTCGCCTGGCTGACCCAGTCGCCCGAGACCAGTCCGGCCAGCGGTCCGGAGAACGCGATTTCGTCGTCTGCAAACAGGCCACTGCCCACCTGGGCCAGCAGGACCAGCAGCAGTGCGAACACCGAAAACATGCCCAGCGGGTTGTGGCCCACGCCGTGTTCCGGGCGGCCTTGTCCGCGCAGGTAGGCGATCACACTGGCCGGACCGTAGAGGAAGCTGGCGAAGCGCGACCAATGGCCGCCCACCAGTCCCCAGACCACGCGAAACAGCAGCAGCGTGAGCACGGCGTACCCCAGTCGGCCGTGCCAGACCATGGCGTTGCCGCCCACATTGCCGGTGATGACCAGCCCGACGACGCAGGCGGCCAGGCCCCAGTGGAACAGGCGGGTGGGCAGATCCCAGACGCGGACCTTGTGCATGAGAACTCCTGGAGGACGGTGGCGGATTCAGATGGATACAAACCCGGATACGCAAGTTTCAGCGGAACCAAACGCAAAACCCTAAACTCCACGCGGTTGTAGCACTTCATGGCTACAACTTCCCAACCCACGCTCAGGAGATTCCATGAAAACCACCGTCTCTGCCGCCCTGGTGCTGGCCACTGCCGCCCTCTCGACCCCCGCGATGGCCCAGTTCCAGAAGCCCGAAGATGCCATCAAGTACCGCAAGGCCAGCTTCACCGTGATGGCGGCCCACTTTGGCCGCATCGGCGCCATGGCCAACGGGCGTGTGCCTTTCGATGCCAAGGTGGCGGCGGACAACGCCGCGATTGTCGAGACGATGAGCAAGCTGCCCTGGGCGGCCTTCGGTGCCGGTACCGACAAGGGCGACACCCGCGCCCTGCCGGTGGTGTGGTCCGAGGCGGGCAAGTTCAAGGAAGGTGCCGACAAAATGCAGGCCGAGGTGGCCAAGCTGGCCGCTGCCGCCCGGACAGGGAATCTGGAGAGCGTGAAGGCCGCGTTCGGTGCAGCGGGCCAGACGTGCAAGGCCTGTCACGACGACTTCCGCAAGGAGTGATGTCTGCCCACATGAAAAAGGCCGACACAAGGTCGGCCTTTTTCATGTCTGCCAGCGGGTGTCACCCTTTGGCCAGCAGCTCTTCAATCAGGTTGTGCAGGGCTGCGGCATCGGGTTCACCGACGAAGCGCTTGACGATGTTGCCCTGTTTGTCCACCAGATAGGTCGTGGGTGTGAGCTTGACCTCACCCCAGTTCTTCGCCAGTTCGCCGGTGTTGTCCAGCGCCACCTTGAAGGGCAGCTGACGCGTCTGCGCGAAGTTCAGCACATAGGCGGGCGGGTCGTAGCTCATGGCCACGGCCACGGTTTCATAGCCGCGGTCCTTGTACTTGTGGTGGGTCTCCGCCAGCATGGGCATTTCCTTGACGCAGGAGACGCAGGTGGTGGCCCAGAAGTTGACCAGGGTGACCTTGCCTTTGAGGTCGGCCGTGGTGGTCTTGCTGCCGTCGATGAGCAAGAAGGTGGATTCGGGCGCTGCATCACGGGTGCCGCAGCCGCCCAGCAACAGCGATGTGCCGAACGTGGCAACCGCGCCGAGCGCCAGCAGGCTGCGGCGCAGGGGCGATGGGCTTTGGAAAATCGGGTGTGTCATAGTGTGTGAGGCCATACGGGGCGGAAGCGGAGCCCAGGAGCGGCAGGCCATGCCGGTCTGGCCGTTGGAGTGCCCCCGGCCCCGGGAGTTCACTCAGTCCAAGGAGATCACGATGCAGCGACGCCAGTTTAACCAGTCCATCGCCGCCGCCAGCTTGCTGGTGCTGGCCGCCCGACAGCAAGCATGGGCTCTGTCCCTGGCCGATCTGAGCAACAAGGACGCCACCGCCGGCCTGAAGACCGCGCTCGAAAAAGGCGCGCTGGCAGCGGTCGGCCTGTTGGGTCAGCCCGGAGGGTTCCTGGACAACCCCAAGGTGCGCATTCCCCTGCCCGGTTACCTCGAAGACGCCGCCGACCTGCTGCGCAAGTTCGGACAGGGCAAGCGGGTGGATGAGCTGGTGACCAGCCTCAACCGGGCGGCCGAGGCAGCGGTCCCGATGGGCAAGGACCTGCTGGTCGGTGCGGTTCGCAGCATGTCGGTGGACGACGCCAAGAAGATTCTGGGCGGTGGTGACAACGCGGCCACGCAGTTCTTCGAAGAAAAGACCCGCAACCCATTGGGCGAGAAGTTTCTGCCGGTGGTGGTCAAGGCGACCGAGAAGGTCGGTCTGGCCGACAAGTACAACCGGGTGGCCGGCAAGGCCGCCAGTCTGGGGCTGGTGAAGCAGCAGGATGCCAACATTCAGCAGTACGTGACCGGGAAATCGCTGGACGGGCTTTACACCATCATCGCGGAGCAGGAACTCAAGATTCGCCAGGACCCGATCGGCACCGGCAGCGCCATTCTCAAGAAGGTGTTCGGCGCCCTCAAGTAAGCCCGACTCACGCGCGCAAGCTGGCGCTCACTTGCCCAGTTTGCGACGCGCCTCGGCCAGTCGGGCGTCGAGGTACTCGCCGTAGAAATCGGGCACGGCGACCCCCACCAGGCGCTCGGCCAGTTCCTGGCCTTCCGGGCCCAGGAACAGCACCGTGGGTGCGAAACGGGCCTTCCACGCATGGGCCTGGGCGGCCGGCGTGGTGGTCTGGCCCTTGAAGTCCTGCAGGTTGCCCTTTCGGTCGCGGATGTTCAGTTGCACCGCCTGCACCTTGCCCTCGCGGCGCAACGGCAGCAGGTAGTGGTTGCGGACCAGGTCGCAGTAGGGGCAGCCGGGCAGGGTCGTCATCACCACCAGGGGCTCGCCTTGCAGGGCGGCGGCCTGGGCCGCTGCACGCAGCGAGGCCGGCGCGGGCAGGGCGGTGGCAGAAACGGGCGGGATGAGGGCGCTGGCGGGGCTGTTCATGGGGACCTCGGCGGGCAATATCAGTCTGGGCTGATGGAGTGCGCACGATACCGCGCCGGGGCCGTTCTGCCAAACCGGGCGGGACATAACCTGGAAACGGCTGCGGTGCGGGGGCGGTGGGCGTCGTGCGAGCCGTCTGGTGTCTCCGCTGTTGCCGGGGGACGGCTACCATCCGCAGCTTTGATCGGCAACGGTGCCGGTGCAGCGGACTGGGTCCGCTACCGCCCTTCGGAGACATTTCCCTTGTCCTGCTTCAACCGCGCGGCCGCCGCTGTCGCCCTGCTGCTGGCCGCATCGGCCTGCAGCCCCACCTTCAACTGGCGCGAACTGCGCGTGGACGGTACGCCCCTGCTGGCCCTGTTGCCCTGCAAGGCGGAGAGCGCCACACGCCCGGTGCCCCTGACCGGTGCTGGCGCCCCACCCTCCGAGTTGCACATGCACAGCTGCGAAGCGGGTGACCTGCGGTTTGCCGTGGCCTGGGCCGATGTGGGGCAGGCCACGCAGGTGGCGCCGGCACTGAGCGCCTGGCGCAGCGCCAGTCTGCAGGCCATCCGCGCCAGCGGCTCGGACTGGTCGGCTGCGCTCGCCGGCGCCGAGGCGCTGCAAGGCGTGCAGGCCCAGGGTACCGATCCGCAGGGTCATGCCGTGCAGACGCGGGCGCTGTACTTCGCGCGCGGAACCCAGGTGTTCCAGGCCGCGGTGTACGGCCCGCGCCTGCCCGACGAGGTGCTGGACGCGTTCTTCTCCGGCCTGCAATTGGCCGCTCCATGAGCGCGGCCGGGCGTGATGCCGCGTGGCTGACGCCGCGCGCGGCGGTGACCGTGTTCGGCGCCTTTGCGCTGGCGTACTTCTTTTCCACCCTGATCCGCGCCATCACGGCCACACTGTCGCCGGCGCTCAGCCGGGAACTGGCGCTCAGCGCCAGCGACCTGGGTTTGCTGGCCGGCGGCTACTTCTTCGGCTTCGCCCTCACCCAGCTGCCCATGGGCCGCTGCTTGGACCGTTTCGGCCCGCGCCGGGTGATCCTGGCCTTTCTGTGCGTGGCGGTGCTGGGTTGCGTGGCGTTCGCGCTGGCCAGCAGCTTCGCGGGCCTGCTGGCCGCGCGGGTACTGACCGGCATGGGTGTCAGCGCCTGCCTGATGGCGCCGCTGACCGGCTACCGCCGCTGGCTCAAGCCCGACCTGTTGCTGCGGGCCAACTCCTGGATGCTGATGACTGGCTCGCTGGGCATGGTGGCGGCCACGCTGCCGGTGCAGTGGCTGCTGCCCGTGGTGGGCTGGCGCGGCCTGTTCTGGGGACTGGCCGGGTTGATCGTGTTGTCCATGGCGGTGCTGGCCTGGCGCGTGCCCGGCTGGCCGGCGCACGACGACGGCATGGACGGTTCCGACGCGCCGGCGCCGGGCTACGCGCAGATCGCGCGCCATCCCTTCTTCCGCCAGATGGCCTACATCGGTTTCGTGTTCTACGCCGGGATGATCGCCATCCAGACCCTGTGGGCCGGGCCCTGGCTGGTGCAGGTGACAGGGGCTGCGCCGGCCGAGGCCGCACAAGGCCTGTTCGGCATCAACCTGTGCATGCTGGTGACCTTCTGGCTCTGGGGGCTGGTGAACCCGCACCTGGCGCGCCGGGGCTGGAGCGCCGAGCGCCTGATCGCCTGGGGTGTGCCGCTGGCGCTGGCGGTGCTGGCGCTGAACGTGATGCTGGGCGAGCGGGCCAGCTGGCCGCTGTGGGCGCTGTTCTGCGTGTTCGGCAGCGTGGGTGCCCTGGCGCAGCCCGCGGTGGGCATGGCCTTGCCGGCCCAGGCGGCCGGGCGGGCCTTGTCGGCCTACAACCTGGTCATCTTCGCCGGTGTGTTCGCCATGCAGTGGGCCATCGGGCTGACCGCGGACGCCCTGGTCCACGTGGGGTGGGACGCCCCACAGCGCCTGCGCGGCGCCGTGGCGGTGTTCGGACTGGCCGCCCTGCTCTCGTGGCTGGCTTTCCTGCGCGCACGAAACCGCCGCGCGGGAGGGCTACACTGACAGCCCCATGAACGGCATCCTCATCATTGCACACGCCCCCCTGGCTTCTGCCCTGCGACAGTGTGTGCTGCACGTCTTCCCGGACAGCGCCGATGCCGTGCTGGCCTTGGACGTGCAGCCCAATGTGCCGCCCGAGGAGTCGCTGGCGCAGGCGCGGGCCATGGTCCGGCAGCTGGACCAGCCCAACACCCTGGTGCTGGCCGACGTGTTCGGTGCCACACCCTGCAACGTGGCCCAGCGACTGGTCGATGGTCTGCGCAGCAAGCTCATCACCGGTGTCAACCTGCCCATGCTGTTGCGCACCGTTTCCTACCGACACGAATCCCTGGACGCCCTGGTCTCGCGCGCCCTGATCGGGGCCACGCAGGGGGTGATCCAGGTGGCGGCCACGGCGCCGCAGAACCAGGCCCGACGCAGCACCCATGATCAAGACCACCGTCACCATCAGCAATAAGCTGGGCCTGCACGCCCGCGCCTCCGCCAAACTGACCAAGCTGGCCGGCAGCCACGCCTGCGAGGTCTGGATGTCCCGCGCCGGCCGGCGCGTCAACGCCAAGAGCATCATGGGCGTGATGATGCTGGCCGCCGGCCTCGGCAGCGAGGTCGAGATCGAGACCAGCGGACCCGATGAGCAGCAGGCCATGGATGCGCTGCTGGCGTTGATCAACGACAAGTTCGGAGAAGGTGAGTGACGTTCACCGTCCATGGTCTGGCGGTTTCCCGCGGCATCGCCATCGGGCGGGCCGTGGTGGTGGCCGCCAGCCGGCTGGACGTTGCGCACTACTTCATCAAGCCCGAGCAAACCGAGGCCGAAATCGAACGGCTGCGCCGCGCGCGCAACGCGGTGGTCGAGGAAATCGGGCGTGTGCAACAGGGCCTGGCCGATCTGGGTCCCAGTGATGCGCATCCCGAGCTGGCCGCGTTGCTGGATGTGCACCTCATGCTGCTGCAGGACGAGCAGCTGACCGGCGGGGTCAAGCACTGGATCATCGACCGGCACTACAACGCCGAATGGGCGCTGACGACGCAGCTGGAGGTGATCAGCCGCCAGTTCGACGAAATGGAGGATCCCTATCTGCGCGAGCGCAAGGCCGACCTGGAGCAGGTGGTCGAGCGCATGCTGCGCATGATGCGCGGGGTCGCCTCCCCGGTGTCGGCGCCGTCGCCACCCGACGGGGACAGCGGTCAGCTCTTCGATGCCGCGCACAACGTGCCGCTGGTGCTGGTGGCGCACGACCTGTCGCCGGCCGACATGCTGCAGTTCAAGCAGAGCGTGTTTGCGGGTTTCGTCACCGATGTCGGCGGCAAGACCAGCCACACCGCCATCGTCGCGCGCAGCATGGACATCCCGGCGGTGGTGGGCGCACGCTCGGCCAGCCATCTGATCGGGCAGGACGACTGGGTGATCATCGACGGCGATGCCGGGGTGGTGATCGTCGATCCGTCGCCCATCCTGCTGGCCGAGTACGGCTTCAAGCAGCGCCAGGGCGAAGTCGAACGCGAACGCCTGTCGCGGCTCAAACACACACCGGCCGTCACGCTGGACGGACAACGGATCGAACTGCTGGCCAACATCGAGCAACCCGACGACGCGGTGGCCGCCCTCAAGGCTGGGGCGGTGGGCGTGGGCCTGTTTCGCACCGAGTTCCTGTTCATGGGGCGCAACGGCAAGCTGCCCGACGAGGAAGAGCAGTTCCAGGCGTACAGGCGCGCGGTCGAGGGCATGCAGGGCCTGCCGGTGACCATCCGCACGGTCGACGTGGGCGCCGACAAACCACTGGATCGCACGCCGGTGCGTTCAGGCGAGGACCACCTCAACCCCGCACTGGGTCTGCGCGCCATCCGCTGGAGCCTGGCCGATCCGGCCATGTTCCTGGCGCAGCTGCGCGCCATCCTGCGTGCCTCGGCCTTTGGTCCCATCAACCTGCTGGTGCCTATGCTGGCCCACGCCAGCGAGATCCGGCAGACACTGGCCTTGATCGACAAGGCGCGCGCGCAGCTCGACAACCGCGGGCAGGTGCATGGCATCGTGCGCCTGGGCGCGATGATCGAAGTACCGGCCGCGGCGCTGACCATTCCGCTGTTCCTGCGCCATTTCGATTTCCTGTCCATCGGCACCAACGACCTGATCCAGTACACCCTGGCCATCGACCGTGCGGACGAAACCGTGGCACACCTCTACGACCCGCTGCATCCGGCGGTGCTGCAGCTGCTGGCGGCCACCATTGCGCAGGCGCGCGCCGCTGGCAAGGGCGTGAGCGTGTGCGGCGAAATGGCCGGTGATGTGGGCATGACGCGCCTGCTGCTGGGCCTGGGCCTGCGCAGCTTTTCCATGCACCCTTCGCAGATCCTGGCGGTCAAGCAGCAGATCCTGCGCAGCGACACGGGCAAGCTCGCCACCTGGGCGCAGAGCGTGCTGGCGGCCGAGGACCCGGCCGCGTTGATGGCCGACTGAGCGCTGGCGGGCCATGCTGCTGCGCATCCACCACGCTGCCATCATCTGTTCGGACTACACACGTTCGAAGCACTTCTACACCCAGATCCTGGGCCTGCGCATCGTGGCCGAGCACCTGAGGGCCGAACGCCAGAGCTGGAAGCTGGACCTGGCCCTGCCCGACGGCGCGCAGATCGAGCTGTTCTCGTTTCCGAGCCCGCCGCCGCGGCCCTCGCGGCCCGAGGCGCAAGGCCTGCGCCACCTGGCCTTTGCGGTGCAGGATGTGGCGCAATGCAAGCGCGATCTCGAAGCGCAGGGGGTGGTGGTGGAAGACGTTCGCGTGGACGAGTACACCGGTCGGCGCTTCGTGTTCTTCGCCGACCCGGATGGTCTGCCGCTGGAGCTATACGAAGCTGATTGAGCGGGCCTGGTGGAGGGCGTGACTGGGATCCGGCGCAGGGCCGCCCCCCAGCCGGATCAGCCCCCGTGGGGCACAGCGGTGGAGCGTGGGGGCTAACGGCGCCTGGTGGCCATCACGGCCGCGCCGATGATCATCACCGCGGCGACGGCCACCGATGCGTTCGGCCACTCGCCCCGCGTTGCCAGCAGGGTCAGCGTGGACAGCAGCGGGGTGAGGAAACTGAGCACGCCGATCTGCCGCGCATCGCCGCGCTTGAGTGCCGCGTCCCACAGGAAAAAAGCACCGCCCAGCGGCCCCAGACCGAGCAGTGCGATCAGCGCTCCATCCTTGGCCGACAGCGCCACCGCCGGTTCCAGCAAGGCGTGGCAGACCAGTGACAGGACGCCCGAGACCAGCGCAAAGCTGCCGATGGCGGCGGTGGGGAAAGGGGTCACCCGTTTGGTCAGCAGCGAATAGCTGGACCAGATGAAGGCCGATGCCAGGGCCGGGATGTACCCCCAGGCCCAGACGGCTTCACCGCTGCCGCCGCGCCCGAGGATGGCCAGCGCCGCGCCGGCAAAACCGATCAGCGCTGCCAGCACATGGCGGGAGGTCAGCGTCACGCCGGGCAGGAACAGCGGCGCCATCACCACGATGCCCAGCGGCCACAGGTAGTTGACCAGGTTGGCCTGCACCGGCGGTGCGTGGCGCAGCGCGATGAACAGCAGGAAGTGGAAGCCGAACAGGCCGTACACGCCCAAAGCCAGTGTGGACGGTGGCACCTTCCATTGCCGCCAGTCGAAGCGCGAGAGCGGCAGCGCGATCAGGCTGCCGATCAGCAGCGACAGGCCGGTCAGCAGGAAGGGTGGCACGTGCGACAGCGCCACGCCCAGCGCGGCGAGCGAGGCCCAGAGCGCGATGGCGCCCAGCGCCAGCAGGTTGGCGCTCAAGCCGTCCTCCATGCCACCGGCGTCGGCGTTTGATCAAGAACAAGGCTGGGTAGGTGCGACATGTCAGATACTGTATGGGGTATTAATCGTCAAAGAGGATTCAACCGTGAGCACCTTCAACCACAACGACCTGATGCGCGACATCAACGCCAGTCTGGCGCCGTTCCGCAAGACCCAGGGCACTGCCATGGCCGGTTTCGGCCAGCTGGCCAAGGCGGCTATCACCGACGGCGCGCTCAGCGCCAAACACAAGGAACTGGTGGCGCTGGCGATTGCCGTGACGCAACGTTGTTCGGGCTGCATCGGCTTTCACGTCAAGGCCTTGGTGCAGCTGGGCTGCACGCGTGCCGAACTGGAAGAGATGCTGTCCGTCTGTGTCTACATGGGCGGCGGCCCGGCCCTGATGTACGCGGCCGAAGCCATGGCCGCCTGGGACAAGATGGCGCCGGCCGAGCAGGGCTGAGCCTTCCGCCACCAATCCCGATCAGGCCTTGGTGGTGTTCAGCACGCCATGGGCCTGCTGGTCGGCGTGGTAGCTCGACCGCACCATGGCACCCACGGCGGCATGGGTGAAACCCATCTCGTAGGCCTTTTCCTCGAACATCTTGAAAGTGTCCGGGTGCACGTAGCGGCGCACCGGCAGGTGGTGGCCGCTGGGCGCCAGGTACTGGCCGATGGTCAGCATGTCGATGTCGTGGGCGCGCATGTCGCGCATCACCTCGAGGATCTCCTCGTCGGTCTCGCCCAGGCCGACCATCAGGCCGCTCTTGGTCGGGATGCCGGGAAAGCGCTGCTTGAACTTCTTGAGCAGGTTCAGGCTGAACTGATAGTCCGATCCTGGGCGCGCTTCCTTGTACAGGCGCGGTACGGTTTCGAGGTTGTGGTTGAGCACGTCGGGCAGACCGGCGGCCAGGATGTCCAGCGCCTTCTCGTCGCGGCCGCGGAAGTCGGGCACCAGCACCTCAATCTGCGTGCCGGGCGACAGCTCACGGGTGCGCTGGATGCAGCTGACATAGTGGCCCGCGCCGCCGTCGCGCAGGTCGTCGCGGTCCACGCTGGTGATCACCACGTACTTGAGCTTGAGCTGCGCGATGGTCTTCGCCAGGTTCTCCGGCTCATCGGCGTCCAGCGGGTCCGGGCGGCCGTGGCCGACGTCGCAGAACGGGCAGCGGCGCGTGCACTTGTCACCCATGATCATGAAGGTCGCCGTGCCCTTGCCGAAACACTCGCCGATGTTGGGGCAGCTCGCTTCCTCGCACACCGTCACCAGCTTGTTGCTGCGCAGGATGTCCTTGATTTCGTAAAATCGGGTGCTGGGCGAGCCGGCCTTGACGCGGATCCATTCCGGCTTCTTGAGCACCTCGGCCGGCACGATCTTGATCGGGATGCGCGCCGTTTTGGCCTGGCTTTTCTGCTTGGCCGTGGCGTCGTAGGTGGCGGCGGGCTGTGCTTCGCGGACGGTGGCGGCATCGTTCGCGGGCGGGGCCGCGGTGTCGGTGGGGCGGTTCATGGCGGGAGCGCGGACTGCGCGCGGTTTCAGGGGCGGAGGAGGGCACCGAGCTGCTGGCTCAGGACCTGGGCCGCTTCATCCCATGAAACGGCAACTCCTATTGTAGAAAGGTCCACCGTCTGCAGGCCGGCATAACCACAAGGGTTGATGCGCCAGTAGGGCTGCAGGTCCATGGCGACGTTCAAAGCCACGCCGTGGTACGTGCAGTGCCGGCTGACCTTGATGCCGAGGGCGGCGATCTTGCCCAGGCCGGTGAAATCGGGTGCGGGGGCCGGGCTGCCCGCTTCACGCTTCTGGGGGCGTTGCGGCAGCATCGCGTGGTCGAAAGGGTCGTCCAGACGCACATAGATGCCCGGTGCACCACCGACGCGGTGGCCCGTCACATGGAACTGGCGCAGGGTACGAATCACCGCTTCTTCGATGCGGTAGACGTACTCCTTGACGAAGTAGCCCGCGCGCTGCAGATCGATCAACGGATAGGCCACCACCTGGCCCGGCCCATGGTAGGTCACTTGTCCGCCGCGGTTGGTCTGCACCACCGGGATGTCGCCTGGCGCGAGCAGATGATCCTCGCGTCCCGCCACACCTTGGGTGAACACGGGCGGATGCTCGCAAATCCAGAGCTCGTCAGGTGTGTCGGTCCGGCGGGTTTCCGTGAATGCCACCATCGACTCGACAGTGGGCGCGTAGTCGACACGCCCGAGCATCCGGATCTGCATGGCGTGCCGTTCAGAGCACGACCTTGACCATCGGGTGCGTGGTCAGGGTGCGGTAAAGCTCGTCGAGCTGTTCGCGGCTGGTGACGTACACCGACAGCGTCACGCCCATGTAGTTGCCGGCCTTGCTCGGTCGCAGCTCGATGGTGGCGGCATCGAATGTCGGGTCAAATGACCTTGCAACGTGGGTCAGCGCCGTGACATAGCCATCCACGTTCGCCCCCATCACCTTGATCGGGAAGTGGCAGGGGTACTCGATGAGCGACTGCTCGGGTGGAATGTTGCGGGGCTGTTGCATATTGAGATTATCCGACGTGCTGCGCATTCCCGCCCTCGGGCTGGGCGTCTGTCTTGTGGCGCGCACGGGTTTCTACGTATAATCAGCGGCTTTGCGAAACCGCACACATTTGTAACCAGCCAGTAATCTGCGATGCACAAAATGCCGGTCAAAGTTCTACCGGCAGCACCGCAGCCCGAGGCGGGTGACGAATGGGACGAAGTTGGTGAGCAGGAAGCGGATTTCAAGCCCCTGACGCGCGAAGAGGCGCAACAGTGGCGGGCCACGCAGCCGCTGGTGTCGGTGTGGTGGCTGGTGGGGATGCAGATGCTGGTGGGGCTGTCCGCCGGTGCGCTGGGCTGGTTGCTGACGCAGCGTGCCCCGGTGGCCTGGTCGGTCCTGTATGGCGCGGCGGCGGTTGTGCTGCCATCGGCTGTGATGGCCTATGGCTTGACCTCCAGTGCGGTGTCCCGGCTGCTGGCGGGCGTGGCGCAGGCTGCGTTTGCCGGATTTCTGTTGTGGGAAGGGGTCAAGATCCTGGTGGCGGTGGTCATGTTGTGGCTGGCGCCCAAGGTGGTCCCGGAACTCAGCTGGCTCGGCTTGTTGGTCGGGCTGGTGTTGACTCTGAAGGTGTACTGGTTCGGATTCTGGATCCGCTCCAGGCGTTCAAAACGAAACGGTTGATTGGCGCAAACGACATGGCTGCTGAAGGCATCGGACCCACCCCTGGCGAGTACATCCGTCACCACCTGACCCATTGGACGAACCACAAGCAGGGGTTCATCGTCGATTTCACGGTGTTCAATCTGGACTCGATCATTTTCAGTTCTGTGCTGGGTGCTCTGGTCTGTTTTGTGCTCTGGCGTGCCGCCCGCCAGGCGCATGCCGGTGTGCCGGGGCGTTTCCAGGCTGCGGTCGAGATGCTGGTGGAGATGGTGGACAGCCAGGCCAAGGGCGTGATCCACAACGCCAACAGCCGCAAGGTGATCGCTCCGTTGGCGCTGACGGTGTTCTGCTGGATCTTCATGATGAACTTCATGGACATGCTGCCGGTGGACCTGCTGCCCCGCCTCTGGAGCGAGTACTACGCCGCGACCGGCCATGATCCGCATCACGCCTACCTGCGAGTCGTGCCCACCGCCGATCTGTCGACCACGCTGGGTCTGTCGGTTTCCGTGTTGCTGATGTGCCTGTACTACAACATCAAGATCAAGGGCCTCGGCGGCTGGACCCACGAGCTGGTGACCGCGCCCTTTGGCACCTCCAAGAATCCTGTTTGGGCACTGCTGCTGGGCGTGACCAACTTCCTGATGCAAATGATCGAGTTCGTGGCGAAGACGGTTTCGCACGGCATGCGGTTGTTTGGCAACATGTTCGCGGGTGAACTGGTGTTCATGCTGATCGCGCTGCTGGGTGGCTACGCTGCCTTGTCGTTGTCGGGTGGGCTCTTCTTCGTCGGACACGTGATCGCAGGCACGGTGTGGACCCTTTTCCACATCCTGGTCATCACCTTGCAGGCGTTCATTTTCATGATGCTGGCCCTGATTTATCTGGGTCAAGCGCATGACGCTCACTAAGTTGCGCGGTTTCACCTCGCTCTCTAGTTCTTTCGGTTCCTTCCTTTCTTTTCAACTCTCAATCTCTTAAGGAGTCATCATGGAAAACGTTCTGGGTCTGGTTGCTCTGGCTTGCGGTCTCATCGTCGGTCTGGGCGCCATCGGCGCCTCTATCGGTATCGCCCTGATGGGTGGCAAGTTCCTCGAGTCGTCTGCCCGTCAGCCCGAGCTGATGAACGACCTGCAGACCAAGATGTTCATTCTGGCTGGTCTGATCGACGCCGCCTTCCTGATCGGTGTGGCCATCGCCCTGCTGTTCGCCTTCGCCAACCCCTTCCAGCTGGCCGCCTAATGGGTCTTGCTGCCGTGCGCGGCGGCACCCGGCCGGCCGGTGAATTCCGGCTTGTGTTGCGGCTGTCCGCCCACGCAGCAAGTGCGTCTCCACCCCTGTTCACACACAGAAAGGCGTTGCGATGAATATCAATGCAACCCTCTTTGCGCAGGCCATCGTCTTTGCGATCCTGGTGTGGTTCACGATGAAATTCGTGTGGCCCCCCATCGCCAAGGCACTCGATGAGCGTGCGTTGAAGATTTCCGAAGGTCTGGCTGCTTCCGAGAAGGCCAAGTCCGAGCTGGCCGTGGCCAACAAGCGCGTGGAAGCTGAGCTGAGCCAGTCGCGCAACGAAGCCGCCACCCGCCTGGCCGACGCCGAGCGTCGTGCCCAGACCGTGATCGAAGAGGCCAAGGCCCGCGCCACGGAAGAGGCTGCCAAGATCGTCGCCACTGCCCGCCAGGAAGCCGAACAGCAGGTCGTCAAGGCCCGCGAGGCCCTGCGCGAAGAAGTGGCTGCCCTGGCGGTCAAGGGTGCCGAGCAGATCCTCAAGCGCGAAGTCAACGCCGGCGTCCACGCCGAGTTGCTCAGCCGCCTGAAGACCGAGCTCTGACCGCGTCGACTCCGTTTCGTCTGAATCCCGGCTCTCAAAGGTAGACCATGGCCGAAATTGCCACCATTGCCCGCCCCTACGCCGAAGCGCTGTTCAAGGCTGCAGGCGCTGATGCGGCTGGCGTTGCCGTCTGGCTCGATGAGCTGGCCGCGGTTGCCGCCAACGAGCAGCTGCGCCAGTTCGCCGAGGCTCCCCAGTCCACGCCTGCCCAGGTGTTCGACGTCGTTTCCGGCGTGCTCAAAACCGCATTGCCGGCGATGGGCCAGAACTTCCTGCGCACCGTCATCGACAACGGCCGCGTTGCCGCGCTGCCCGAGATCGCCGCCCAGTTCCGCGTGCTCAAAAATGCGCAGCAGGGCACGTTCGACGCTGTGGTCCACAGTGCTTTCGACATGGACGCCGCCGCACTGGCCGATCTGTCGGGCGTGCTGGAAAAGCGCTTCGGCCGCAAGCTGAACCTCCAGGTGCAATTGCAGCCCGACCTGATCGGCGGCGTGCGCGTGGTGGTCGGTGACGAGGTGCTCGATACCTCGATCAAGGCCCGCCTGGAACAAATGAAAGTTGCGCTGACGGCCTGAGGCTGTCTGGCCAGACGCTCGCACGCGCCCTCATCCCATTTAACGAAAGAAGGAAAGAGTCATGCAACTCAATCCCGCCGAAATTTCTGAACTGATCAAATCCCGCATCCAGGGTCTGGGCGCGTCCAGCGATGTGCGCAACCAGGGTTCCGTGGTGTCCGTGACCGACGGTATCGTCCGCATCCACGGCCTGTCGGACGTGATGCAGGGCGAAATGCTGGAATTCCCGGCCAACAAGGACGGCGTGCCTTCCTTCGGCCTGGCCCTGAACCTCGAGCGCGATTCCGTCGGCGCCGTGATTCTGGGTGAGTACGAGCACATCTCCGAAGGCGATACCGTCAAGTGCACGGGCCGCATCCTGGAAGTGCCGGTGGGTCCGGAACTCGTGGGTCGCGTGGTCAACGCGCTGGGTCAGCCGATCGACGGCAAGGGCCCGATCAACGCCAAGATGACCGACGTGATCGAAAAGGTTGCCCCGGGCGTGATCGCGCGCAAGTCGGTGGACCAGCCTGTGCAGACCGGTCTGAAGTCGATCGACTCGATGGTGCCCGTTGGCCGTGGCCAGCGCGAGCTGATCATCGGCGACCGCCAGACCGGCAAGACCGCCGTGGCCATCGACGCCATCATCAACCAGAAGGGTCAGAACATGACCTGCGTGTACGTCGCCATCGGCCAGAAGGCGTCGTCCATCAAGAACGTGGTGCGTGCCCTGGAGCAGGCCGGCGCCATGGAATACACCATCGTGGTTGCTGCCTCGGCTTCCGAGTCTGCCGCCATGCAGTACCTGTCGGCCTACTCCGGCTGCACCATGGGCGAGTACTTCCGCGACCGCGGCCAGGACGCCCTGATCGTGTACGACGACCTGTCCAAGCAGGCCGTGGCTTACCGTCAGGTGTCGCTGCTGCTGCGCCGCCCGCCGGGCCGCGAAGCCTACCCCGGCGACGTGTTCTACCTGCACAGCCGTCTGCTCGAACGTGCCGCCCGCGTGAACGCCGACTACGTCGAAGCCTTCACCAAGGGTGAAGTCAAGGGCAAGACCGGTTCGCTGACCGCACTGCCCATCATCGAAACGCAGGCTGGCGACGTGTCCGCCTTCGTGCCGACCAACGTGATCTCGATCACCGACGGCCAGATCTTCCTGGAAACCAACCTGTTCAACGCCGGTATCCGTCCCGCCATCAACGCCGGTATCTCGGTGTCGCGCGTCGGTGGTGCTGCCCAGACCAAGCTGATCAAGTCGCTGTCCGGTGGTATCCGTACCGACCTGGCCCAGTACCGTGAACTGGCTGCCTTCGCGCAGTTCGCCTCCGACCTGGACGAAGCCACCCGCAAGCAGCTGGATCGCGGTGCCCGTGTGACCGAACTGCTCAAGCAGGCCCAGTACAGTCCGCTGTCCATCAGCCTGATGGCCGCTTCCCTGTACGCGGTGAACAAGGGCTTCATGGACGACATCGATGTCAAGAAGGTGTTGGCCTTCGAAGGCGGCCTGCACGCCTTCCTGAAGGACAAGCACGCTGCGCTCGTGGCCAAGCTCGACAACGACAAGGCCATGGACAAGGACGCCGAAGCCCAGCTCAACGCTGCGATCGCCGACTTCAAGAAGACCGGCACGTACTGATCCGTCCATTGACGAGCTAAGGAGCAGCAATGGCAGCAGGCAAGGAAATCCGCGGCAAGATCAAATCGGTGGAAAACACCAAGAAGATCACCAAAGCCATGGAAATGGTGGCCGCCTCCAAGATGCGCAAGGCGCAGGACCGCATGCGTGCGGCCCGGCCTTACGCCGAGAAGGTGCGCCAGATCGCTGGCAACCTGAGCAAGGCCAACCCGGAGTACACGCACCCGTTCATGGAAACCAACGACGCCAAGACCGCCGGTTTTGTCGTCGTCACGACCGACAAGGGTCTGTGCGGTGGCATGAACACCAACGTGCTGCGGGCGCTGACCAACCAGCTCAAGGACCTGCAGGCCAAAGGCCAGGGTGCCGAGGCGGTGGCCATCGGCAACAAGGGTCTGGGCTTCCTCAACCGTGTTGGCGCCAAGGTCGTGTCCAGCGTGACCGGTCTGGGTGACACCCCGCATCTGGACAAGCTGATCGGCCCGGTCAAGGTGCTGCTGGATGCCTACACCGAAGGTCGCATCCACTCGGTTCACGTCTGCTACACCAAGTTCATCAACACGATGAAGCAGGAAGCCGTGATCGAGCAGTTGCTGCCGCTGTCGGCCGCCGACCTGCAGGAAGGCAGCAAGGGCCGCGACTGGGACTACGTCTACGAACCCGACGCGGCGACCGTCATCGACGAGCTGCTGCTGCGTTACATCGAAGCCCAGGTCTACCAGGCCGTGGCCGAGAACATGGCGTCCGAACAGTCGGCCCGCATGGTGGCCATGAAGGCTGCCACCGACAACGCAGGCAACGTCATCAGCGAACTCAAGCTGGTCTACAACAAGACCCGCCAGGCCGGCATCACGAAAGAGCTGTCGGAAATCGTGGCCGGCGCCGCAGCGGTCTGATCCCGGCGTCCAACTGAAATCTCAAGAAACTCAAAGGTAAACGTCATGTCTCAAGCACAAGGCAAGATTGTTCAGTGCATCGGCGCCGTCGTGGACGTGGAATTCCCCCGCGACCAGATGCCGCGCGTCTACGACGCCCTGAAGATGGAAGGCTCCGCCCTGACGCTGGAAGTCCAGCAGCAGCTGGGCGACGGCGTGGTGCGCACGATTGCGCTGGGCTCCTCCGACGGTCTGCGCCGCGGCATGGTGGTCACCAACACCAACGCCAACATCACCGTGCCGGTGGGCAAGGCCACCCTCGGTCGCATCATGGACGTGCTGGGCGCGCCCATCGACGAACGTGGCCCGGTCGATCAGACCCTGACCGCTCCCATCCACCGCAAGGCCCCGGCCTACGACGAACTGTCCCCCTCGCAAGAGCTGCTGGAAACCGGCATCAAGGTGATCGACCTGGTGTGCCCGTTCGCCAAGGGCGGCAAGGTGGGTCTGTTCGGTGGTGCCGGCGTGGGCAAGACCGTGAACATGATGGAACTCATCAACAACATCGCCAAGGCGCACTCGGGTCTGTCCGTGTTTGCTGGCGTGGGTGAGCGTACCCGCGAGGGCAACGACTTCTATCACGAGATGGCCGACTCCGGCGTCGTGAACCTGGAGAACCTCGGCGAGTCGAAAGTGGCCATGGTCTACGGCCAGATGAACGAGCCCCCGGGTAACCGTCTGCGCGTGGCCCTGACCGGCCTGACCATCGCCGAGTCGTTCCGTGACGAAGGCCGTGACGTGCTGTTCTTCGTGGACAACATCTACCGCTACACCCTGGCCGGTACCGAAGTGTCCGCCCTGCTGGGTCGTATGCCTTCCGCCGTGGGTTACCAGCCGACGCTGGCCGAAGAAATGGGCCGTCTGCAAGAGCGGATCACGTCGACCAAGGTCGGTTCGATCACCTCGATCCAGGCCGTGTACGTGCCGGCCGACGACTTGACCGACCCGTCGCCCGCCACCACCTTCGCCCACCTGGACTCCACCGTGGTGCTGTCCCGTGACATCGCTGCGCTGGGTATCTACCCCGCTGTGGACCCGCTGGACTCCACCAGCCGCCAGCTGGACCCGCTGGTCGTGGGCCAGGACCACTACGAAACCGCCCGCGCCGTGCAGGGCACGCTGCAGCGCTACAAGGAACTGCGCGACATCATCGCCATTCTGGGCATGGACGAACTGGCGCCGGAAGACAAGCTGGCCGTGGCCCGCGCCCGCAAGATCCAGCGTTTCCTGTCGCAGCCGTTCCACGTGGCCGAAGTGTTCACCGGTTCGCCCGGCAAGTACGTGCCGCTGTCGGAAACCATCCGCGGCTTCAAGATGATCACCGCCGGTGAATGCGATCACCTGCCCGAGCAGGCCTTCTACATGGTCGGCACCATCGACGAGGCCTTCGAGAAGGCGAAGAAGGTGGCCTGATGGAACGGGGTGCCGTTCTCCGGTGCCCCTCCACTGACCATCCCGTTCCCTTTTCACAGGAGTCAATATGAGCACCATCCACGTCGATGTGGTCAGCGCCGAAGAGTCCATCTTCGCGGGCGAGGCCAAGTTCGTGGCCCTGCCGGGTGAAGCGGGCGAGCTGGGCATTCTGCCCGGCCACATTCCGCTGATCACCCGCATCAAGCCCGGTGCCGTGCGCATCGAGAAAGCCGATGGCGGCGAAGAGTTCGTGTTCGTGGCCGGCGGCATCCTGGAAGTGCAGCCGAACTGCGTGACCGTGCTGTCCGACACCGCCATCCGCGGTCACGATCTGGACGAAGCCAAGGCCAACGACGCGAAGAAGGTGGCCGAGGAAGCGGTCAAGAACGCCAAGAGCGACCTCGACCTGGCCAAGGCCACATCGGAACTGGCCGTCATGGCTGCCCAGATCGCCGCCCTGCGCAAGTACCGTCAGAAAAAGTGATGCGCCCTGTGCGTTTCGCCCGAAAAGACCGGCCCCGAGCCGGTCTTTTTTCGTCTGTGCGGTTGGCGCTCATGGGCGGGAATGTGATGATGTGAGGCGGAACCGAGCCCATGACCGAATCCCGTGCCTCATCGATGTTCGAGAACCCCGAGCTTGCGCCCGAGGAGTTGGCCGCGCGCATGCTGGTGACGCCCACCGCGCTGGACGACCTGACCGTGGCCGATGCCATGAAGGTGGTGACCTACATGCGGCCCAAGATCATCCGTGCCGGAACCGTGTTCATCCGAGAGGGTGAGGTCCAGCGCAACGACTACATGCTGCTGGTGCTCGAGGGCGACATTGCGGTGGAGAACGAGCTGCCCGGTCACCAGGAGAGCATGGTGGTCAACGTGATCGGGCCAGGGCACCTGATCGGTGAGATGGGTCTGCTCGACGGCTCACCGCGCTCGGCCACCTGCACGGCCAACACCGATGTGGCGGTGGCAGTCCTCTCGCGCACCGCGCTGATGCGCCTGCTCAAGGACGAGCCGCGCGTCGGTGCGCGTCTGCTGCTGGCGATTTCCACCCGCATGGCACAGCGCCTGCGCGAAACCACCCGCAAGCTGCGCACCTTCGCGCAGATGAACAAGGCCATGCACGAAGAGCTGCAGGTGGTGATGAACAACCGCACCGGCCTCTACCAGAACAAGCCGCGCAGCAAGACGCCCAAGGCGGACTGAGCCCGTCTCAAGTGCGTACCACCCGATTGGGCAGTTCGTCCGGGTTCGCGGCTCCTCGCTCCAGCGCGTGGTGCTGCATGAGCAGCGCCGAGACTTCTTCCAGCGCCTGCGTCAGGCCTTCCTCGAACGCGCCGCTGCGCAGGCGACCGCCCAGCCGGTCGGCGATGGCCTGCCATTCGGCTGCGGCGACGTGGCGGGCCAGTCCGCGATCGGCCACGATCTCGATGGCGCGTTCGGCCAGCAGCAGGTAGATCAGCACGCCGTTGTTGTATTCGGTGTCCCAGATGCCCAGCTGGCCGAACCATTGCACGGCACGTTCGCGCGTGACCCGGCGCAGGGTGCCCCCGGGGCCGTCGATGCGCCAGGCCATGAACGCCGGCAGACCGGCTTCGATGCAGATGCGGACCTCGCCACTGTGGTGCTGCTCGCTGGCGGCGATGCGCCCGGCCAGTCGTTGCGCGGCGTCTTGGGGCAGGGCCCTTTCGGTGTCGCGAACGTCGCTCCAAGCGTGTTTGAGGCAGCGCAGGAAACGCTTCATGGTCACCAGCTCCCCGAGGCGCCGCCGCCCCCGAAATTGCCGCCGCCGCCGGAGCCGAAACCGCCGCCCCCGCTGCTCCAGCCGCCCCCGCCGCTGCCCCATCCCCCACCGGGGCCCCCGCCCCAGTGGCCCCCGCGCGAACGGGACGACGGCTGCACCACCGGCAGCACCTGCATGAACAGGGCCACCAGCAGGCCGATGACGCCCGCCGCTCCGGCGATCCAGAGCACGGCGGTGAGGTGCCAGGCCATGCCGGAGGCGGCCGCGCCGGTCAGCAGGCTGCCCAGCTTGTTGCCGAACAGGCCGCGCAGCACGGCGGACAGGATGGGCAGGGCGAACACGCCGAAGATGAAGAGATCCTGCCAGGGCGGTCCTTCGTCGACCGGGGAGGCGGTCGGTGCGGGCAGGGCCTCGCCCGCGATCGCCGCCAGGATCTGGTCCAGCCCGGAGCGGATGCCGCCCGCGTAGTCGCCCTGCCGGAAAGCCGGCGCCACCGCCTGGTCCAGGATGCGTTTGGCCATCAGGTCCGGGATGGCGCCTTCGAGCCGTTTGGCCGGGGCGATGCGCATGCGCCGGTCGTCCTTGGCGACGACAAACAGCAGGCCGTCGCCCACGTCCTTGCGCCCGATCTTCCAGGCATCACCCAGGCGCTGGGTGTAGTCGGCGATGTCTTCGGGCGCGGTGCTGGCCACCATCAGCACCACCACCTGCGCACCATGCTCCTGCTCGAAGCTGGCCAGACGGGATTCGAGCGTGGCGAGGGTCCCGGCGTCGAGCGTGCCGGTCTGGTCCATCACCCGCGCCCGCAGTTCGGGCACCGGCTGAAGGCTTTGCGCCAGGGCCAGCAAGGGTGCCAGCAGCAGCCACAGCATCAGCGCGCGCAAGGGGCGCGCGATCGGGTTCATTTCTTCTCGAAGTCCACCGTGGGGGGCGCCGAGATGGCGGCCTCGTTCTGCACCGTGAAGTTGGCCTTGGGCGCGTAGCTGAAGACCATGGCGGTGAGGTTGGTCGGGAAGCTGCGCGTGAGCACGTTGTAGGCCTGCACGCTCTGGATGTAGCGGTTGCGCGCCACGGTGATGCGGTTTTCGGTGCCTTCGAGTTGCACCCTCAGGTCCGAGAAGCCCTGATTGGCCTTGAGGTTGGGGTACTGCTCGACCACCACCATCAGGCGGCTCAAGGCGCTGCCCACTTCGCCCTGTGCCGCCTGGAATTTCTGCATGGCGGCCGGGTCGTTGAGCATTTCCGGCGTCATCTGGATCGCGGTGGCCTTGGATCGCGCCTCGATCACTTT
Organism: uncultured Hydrogenophaga sp.; assembly: GCA_964550405.1. Classification (GTDB taxonomy): domain Bacteria; phylum Pseudomonadota; class Gammaproteobacteria; order Burkholderiales; family Burkholderiaceae_C; genus Hydrogenophaga. Next base: position 28,275 of record CAZJZD010000003.1, read on the forward strand.
GGTCAGGGTCTCCTGCTCGAAGTTGGCCTCGCCCTTGACGGTGGCCACGATGTTGGGAATCAGGTCGGCGCGGCGCTGGTACTGGTTGAGCACCTCGGACCAGGCGGACTTGCTCTCTTCGTCCAGGCGCTGGAAATCGTTGTAGCCGCAGCCGGTCGTGGACAGGGTGGCCGCCAGCAGGGCGGCGCTCAGCAGGGCGCGCTGTTTCATCGGGTTCCTCCAAAGCAAAAACCTATCATAGTGCGATGACCCTGAGGCCCGAACACGCCCTGCAGGCCGCCTGGCGGCCAGCGCCCACCCAGGCGTCCAAGGCCCGGGTGCTCATCGCTGGCGCCACGGGCGCCACGGGCGAGGCCGTGCTGGTGGCGCTCGCGGCCAGCCCTCGCGTGGCGCGGGTGGACGTGCTGCTGCAGCGGCCGGTGACCGTGGCCCTGCGCCATGTGCAGGGCCTGCTGGTCGAGCCCGACTGCCCGCATCCCTGGCCCCGGGTGACGGCGGACGAAGGCGTGATCCTGTTCGATCCGCCGCGCAGCTTCCACGGGCGCGAGAAAGCCCTGCTGCCGGTGTGCCCCGAGCAACTGCCCGCGGTGGCGCGTTGGATGCTCGGTTGCGGCGTGCGCCGGCTGCTGGTGGTGCTGCCGCACGCGCAGGGTCGCTTGCCGCAAGCCCTCAGGCGCGGACTGGCGAACCTGGACGAACAGGCGGTGGCGGCGCTGGGGTTCGAGGCCGTGGTGTTCGTGCGCAGTGCCCAGGCACCGCCATCGGTGCGCCACCGGCAGGCGCTGCAACGGCTGGCGAACGCGATGCTGGGTGTGTTGCACCACCTGGTGCCGGCACGGCAAAAGCCGGTGAGCGCGCGCCGGGTCGCGCAGTTCGCGATCAGCGCACTGGAGCGCGTGCCGCCCGGCCTGCACGTGGCTGCGCCCGAGCGGGTCTGGGAGGCCGCGCAGGGCGACCCTGTGGCGGTGGTGTCGCAATGGCTCGGCGAGCGCGGCTCTGCGCGCGACAATGCGGTCTGACCGACCCGACCCGACCATGCGCAAACCCAAGCTCCCCCCCGGCTCGCCGGACGACACCGAACACGCTTTCTACGAAGCCCTGCAACACGGCGACATCGACCGCCTCATGGCCTGCTGGAGCGATGAGGAAGACATCGTCTGCGTGCACCCCGGCGGCCAGCGGCTGGTGGGCCATGCGACGGTCCGCGCGGCCTTTGAGGCCCTGTTTGCGAACGGCAGCATCCGCGCCGTGCCGGAGCAGGTGCGCCGCCTCGATGCCGGTGGCTGCAGCGTGCACAGCGTCATCGAAAGGGTGGAGGTCATGGGCCACGACGGGCCGACCCAGGCCTGGGTGCTGGCCACCAATGTGTACGCCAAGACCGCCCAGGGCTGGCGCATGGTCGCGCACCACGCCAGCCCCGGCACCGGCGAACTGCCGCTGGAAGCCCTGGGCACGGCGCCCCTGCTGCACTGAACATGCAGGGCTATCGAGCGCCCTGGTGGCTGCCGGGCGGCCATGCGCAGACCATCTGGGCCGCGCGCATGGCCCGGCGCCATCGGGGCGCGCCTCCGCGCTGGCGCCGTGAACGCTGGACCACACCCGACGGGGACTTCATCGATCTCGATTTCGCACGGCACGGGAGCGCCGATCACGCCCCGCTGCTGGTGATGTTCCACGGGCTCGAAGGGTCGTCCGACAGCCATTACGCCCAGGCCTTTGCCGAGCAGGCGGCGCTGCGGGGCGTGGCCTGTGTGGTGCCCCATTTCCGTGGCTGTTCGGGTGAACTCAACCATGCACCGCGCGCCTACCATTCCGGCGACTTCGAGGAAATCGACTGGATCCTGCGCCGCCTGGCGGCCGAACACCCGCAACGGCCGCTGCTGGCGGCGGGTGTCTCGCTCGGCGGCAATGCGCTGCTGCGCTGGGCGGGCGAAATGGGCCAGCAGGCTGCACCGGTGGTGCGCGCGGTCGCGGCTGTGTGCTCGCCGCTGGACTTGGCCGCCGGGGGCCACGCCATCGGGCGCGGCTTCAACCGGCAGGTCTACACCCGCATGTTCCTCGCCACCATGGTGCCCAAGGCCTTGCAAAAGTGGGACCAGCACCCAGGCTTGTTCGACCGTGACGCGCTGCGGGCCGCGCGCGACCTCTACAGCTTCGACAACCTCTTCACCGCACCGCTGCACGGCTTCGCCGACACCGACGACTACTGGCGCCGCGCCTCGGCCAAGCCGGTGCTGGCCGACATCCGCGTGCCGGCGCTGGCGCTGAACGCGCGCAACGATCCATTCGTGCCAGCCGATTCGCTGCCGCGCCCGGGAGAGGTGGGGCCTTGTGTGACCCTGTGGCAGCCGGACCAGGGCGGGCATGTGGGGTTCCCGGCCTCGCTGGGCCCCATGGGTGTGCCCGGACACGTGGGGGCCATGCCCGAAGCCGTGCTGGACTGGCTGATGCAGCCGCACTGAGCGGGTGAGAGGACATCGGTCATGCCCGCCTTGACACCCCAAAACACCGCCAGCTGCGTTGCCAATGCGCGCCGTAGCCCGAGCTACGGCTGTGCTTTGCGCCTTGCCGGCGGCGCTTTGGGGCGCCCTTTCGGGCACGCCCCATTCCCTCTCACCCGCTGAGCGAAGATCGCACCATGGATGACATCGTCAAGGCCGCCCTGGCCAAATGGCCCAACGTGCCGCACTGCCACGGCTGGCTGGGGCTGGACGCGCGCGGCCAGTGGTTCATGCGCGACGACCGCTGCCAACGCAGCGGGCCGTTTGCCGCCGAGCCGGGCGAGGCGGTCACGCCCAGCAAGGGCTCGCTGCTGCGGCACGACAAGCTGATCGAGTTCATCCACCGCAACTGCGCGGCCGACGAGGCGGGCCAGTGGTTCTTCCAGAACGGGCCGCAGCGCGTCTATCTGGAGCTGGAGGCCACGCCCTTCGTCTGGCGCCTGCAGCCCGATGGCCGGGTGCTGGCCCACAGCGGGCAGGACGCCGGGCCGGTGCAGCGCAGTCTGCTCGATGAGGCGGGGCGGCTGTACCTGGTCACGCCGCTGGGCATCGGCATCGTGCACAGCGCCGACATGGTTCTGGCCGCCGACGCGGTGGAGCGCGGTGACTGGGTGCCCGAAGAGGTGCTGGCCGACGCCTTGCCAGCGGCATGGGGCTTTGTGCGCAGCCCGCAGCGTCAGGCAGGCCAACGGCCCTGGCAGGTCTGAGCAGCGCGCACAAAAAAGCCGGTCACCAGGACCGGCTTTTTGCTCGGGAGCGGCTGCTTATTTGACGGCAGCGGTCATGTACTCGACGGCGGCCTTGATCTCGGCATCGGAGGCACTGGAACCACCCTTGGGCGGCATGGCGCCCTTGCCCTTGACGACGGAGGCGGTCAGGCCATCGACGCCCAGTGCCAGGCGCGGGGCCCAGGCGGCCTTGTCGCCCAACTTGGGCGCACCGGCCACGCCGGCGGCGTGGCAGGCCATGCAGGCTTTCTTGTACAGGCCTTCGCCATCGGCGGCGGCCGGAGCGGCGGCCACGGCGGCGGGGGCGGCAGCCGGTGCCGGGGCGGCAGCAGCGGGGGCGGCCGGTGCAGCGGCCTGAGCCGCGGCAGGAGCAGCCGCACCCTCGGGCGCGGCCGGTTCGGCCAGCGTGCCACCGGCGGCGTTGGCCATGTAGACCACGGCACGGCCGATTTCATAGTCGCTGAACTTGCCGCCACCCTGGGCGTTCATGTTGTTCTTGCCCTTGAGGGCCGAGGTGTGCAGGGCGTCGTAGCCCTGACCCAGGCGGGGCCCCCAGGCAGCGGCATCACCGAACTTGGGTGCACCCACGGCACCGCTGTCGTGGCAGGCCGCGCACTGGGCCTTGTAGACCTCTTCACCGGTGGCCAGGGCGCGCGGGCCGCTGGTCAGCTGCAGTTCCACGGTGCCCACACGGGCGATGCGCTTGGCGGTGGCGATTTCCGCGCTGACGGGATCGGACTGCGACAACACGCCGGAGGTCGGCTTGTCGGCCGAGGTGACGTAGTACACCAGGCCGATGATGATGAACACCGGCAGAACGAAGGAGAAAAAAGACGTCCACAGCAGCTGTGCGGGCGTCTTGATGGGGCCGGTGTGGGCGTCGTGCGCGTGGTCGCTCATGTTGTCCTCGGTGGGTGGCGAATCGGGGCGGGATCGGCGTGAAGGTGCCGGCCGGTGGCAGGCAACCGGCGATTATAGGCGGCCGGTCCTGTCCGGCACCTGTCTCGCCGCGTGCCGCAACGCAGGCTCAGGTCATCACCGTGGGCGCGTCCATGCCCGTGTGGCGGCGGATGTGGGCCACCGCCTCGGCCAGCGCCACCAGCGGGGCCAGGGCCTGCTGCACGGGGGCATCGTGGCGGCTGGCGTCGGGTTCGTGGCGTTCCAGGTAGACGCGCAGCGTGGCGCCTTCGGTGCCGGTGCCCGAGAGACGGAACACCACGCGCGAGCCGTCGTCCAGCACCACGCGCACGCCCTGCTTCTGGCTCACCGAACCGTCCACCGGGTCGGTGTAGGCGAAATCGTCCGCCGTTGCCACGCGTTGGCCTTCGATGGTCTGACCGCCCAGTGTCGGCAGCTGCGCTCGCAGCTCGGCCATCAGGGCGTTGGCTTTTTCGGTGGGAATGCCGTCGTAGTCGTGGCGCGAATAGACGCAACGGCCGTGTTCGGTCCACAGGCCGCGCACCAGCTGCTCGACCGACTGGCCGGTGACCGCCACCAGGTTGAGCCAGAACAGCACGGCCCAGAGACCGTCCTTCTCGCGCACGTGGTTCGAACCGGTGCCGTAGCTCTCTTCGCCGCAGAGCGTGATCTTGTCCGCGTCCAGCAGGTTGCCGAAAAACTTCCAGCCGGTGGGCGTTTCGTAGCAGTCGATGCCCAGGGCCTTGGCCACGCGGTCGGCGGCGGTGGAGGTGGGCATGGAGCGCGCCACGCCGGCCAGGCCGCTGGCGTAACCCGGCACCTTGGTCGCGTGCGCGGTCAGCACGGCCAGGCTGTCGGACGGCGAGACGATGAAGCCGCGCCCGAGGATCATGTTGCGGTCGGCATCGCCGTCCGAGGCGGCGCCCATGTCGGGCGCGTCGGGCGCCATCAGGTGGGCGATCAGGTCGTCGGCGTAGGCCGGGTTGGGGTCGGGGTGCAGGCCGCCGAAGTCTTCCTTCGGTTCTGCGTTCACCACGGTGCCGGCCGGGGCGCCCAGCTCGCCCTCGATGATGGCCTTGGCGTACGGGCCGCCGACGGCCCACATGGCGTCGTAGCGCAGGCGAAAACCGCTGGCGAACAGGCGGCGGATGGCCGCAAAGTCGAACAGCTCGCGCAGCACCGCGGCGTGGTCGGCGACCGGGTCGATCACCTCGATGGCCATGCCGTCCATCACGTGCGTGCCCAGGGTGTCGAGCGGGATGTCGGCGGCGTCGCTGATGCGGTACCGCGTGAGCACCTGCGTGCGCTCGTGGATGGCCTGGGTGAGCTTTTCGGGCGCCGGGCCGCCGTTGGTGGCGTTGTACTTGATGCCGAAGTCGCCGTCGGGACCGCCGGGGTTGTGGCTGGCCGACAGGATGATGCCGCCGCTGGCGCCCCGGCGGCGGATGACGGCGCTGGTGGCCGGCGTGGACAGGATGCCGCCCTGGCCGACCAGCACCTGGCCGTAGCCGCGCGCGGCCGCCATCTTCAGGATGGTCTGTACCGCGACGCGGTTGTGGAAGCGCCCGTCGCCGCCCAGCACCAGGGTCTGACCCGCGGCCGGCGCGTCCCCATGCAGCACGTCGAACAGGGCCTGGACGAAGTTTTCCAGGTAGTGCGGCTGCTGGAACACCGTGACCTTCTTGCGCAGGCCGGAGGTGCCGGGCAGCTGGCCGGCAAACGGGGTGGTGGCGACGGACTGGATGCTCATGGGGGCTCCGGAAGAAGAGGTTGCGGATTCACCAGCACGAACCATACCGGATCAGGCGCACGCCCCCATGACGGTGTTCACACCGGCAGGTCCACGGTGCGGCGCAGGGCGTCGCCCGCGCTGTCGAACAGGTGCAGGTCGGTGGCGTCCACCTGCAGGCGCACGTTCTCGCCCTTGGCCAGGGCGGTGGTGCCTTCGAGCTTGAGGGTGACGTTGTTCAGGCCCTGGCCTAGGTCCAGGTACAGCAGCGAGGCCTCGCCGAGCTTTTCGATGTGCACGATCTGCGCGGCCAGGCTGTTGGGGCTGTCGGCCGACGGGGCCAGGCGCATGTGCTCCGGCCGCAGGCCCAGGTGGGTGGCCTGGCCGGCCTGCAGGTGCGCCGCGTCCACCGCCGCCTCGAAGCGGTGGCCGGCCACACTGACCACCGCGCGGCCTTCGGTGTTCTCCAGGAACACCGAAGGCAGCACGTTCATCTTGGGCGAGCCGATGAACTCGGCCACGAACAGGCTGTTGGGGCGGTGGTAGAGGTCCATGGGCGTGCCGACCTGGGCCACCGAGCCCTTGGTCTGCACGTCTTCGCCGGCGCGCAGCAGCACGATCTTGTCGGCCAGGGTCATGGCCTCGACCTGGTCGTGCGTCACGTAGATCATGCTGGCGGTGCCGATGTCGTGGTGCAGCTTGGCGATCTCCAGCCGGGTCTGCACGCGCAGCGCGGCGTCGAGGTTGGACAGCGGCTCGTCGAACAGGAACACGCGCGGCTCCTTGACGATGGCGCGGCCGATGGCCACGCGCTGGCGCTGGCCGCCCGACAAGGCCTTGGGCAGGCGGTCCAGCAGCGGGGTGAGCTGCAGGATCTCGGCCGCCTGGCGGACCTTCTTGTCGATCTCGGCCGCGTTGGCGCCGAACACCTTGAGGCCGAAGCCCATGTTCTCGCGCACCGTCATGTGCGGGTACAGCGCGTAGCTCTGGAACACCATGGCCACGCCGCGGCGCGCGGGCGGCAGGTCGTTCACGCGCTCGCCGCCGATGGACAGGTCGCCCGAGCTGATCTCCTCCAGGCCGGCGACCATGCGCAGCAGCGTGGACTTGCCGCAGCCCGAGGGGCCGACGAAGACGCAGAACTCGCCGTCCTCGATGACCAGATTGGCGTTGTTGATCGTGAGCGGCACGTTGGGCGCATAGCGCTTGCAGACCTGCTTGAATTCGATGCGCGACATGGTGGGTCTCCTGGAAGGGGATCAGGCCTGCAGGTGCAGACCGCCCCAGGGTTCGAAATGCAGCGTGCCGCCTTCAAAGCGGGCGCCTGTCAGGCCGCTGCCGGCGAGCAGGGCGGCACCAGTCCAGCCAGCGGGCAGGGGCCGCGTGGCAGGCTGGTCGCTGAAGTTGAAGGCGCACAGCAGGCGCTGCGGGCCGTCTTCGCGCACAAAAGCCAGCACCTGCGGGTGCAGGGGCAGCAGGTCCAGCGTGCCGTGGATCAGCGCCGGCTGCTGGCGCCGCCAGTGCAGCAGCTGCGTGAAGAAGGCCAGCAGGCTGTCGCCCTGGCCCTGCTGGCGGTCCACCGCCAGCGCGCGGTGCGACGCGGCGACCGGCAGCCAGGTCCTGGTGGCATCGGAGAAGCCGGCCTGCGGTGCATCGGCCGACCAGGGCATGGGGGTGCGGCAACCGTCGCGGCCCTTGTACTGCGGCCACAGGGTGATGCCGTACGGGTCCTGCAGCTCCTCGAACCTGAGTTGCGCCTCGGGCAGGCCCAGCTCCTCGCCCTGGTAGAGGCAGACCGTGCCGCGCAGGCTGGCCTGGAAGGCCGCCATCAGGCGCAGCTGGCGCGGGTCGGGGGTCGGGCCGCCCCAGCGCGTGGCCGAGCGTTCGCAGTCGTGGTTGGACAGGGCCCAGCAGGGCCAGCCGTCGCCCACGATCTCGTTGAAGCGGCTGAGCACGCCGTGCAGGAAGGGGGCGTCCTTGAGGGGGCCCAGCAGGTCGAAGCAATAGGCCATGTGCAGCTTGTCGCCGCCCGCGGTGTATTCGGCCACGCGGGCCAGGCCGTCGTCGTCGCCGATCTCGCCGACCATGGTGGTGTCCGGGTACTGGTCGAGCAAGGCCCGCAGGCGCTGCAGGAAGGGCAGGTTTTCCGGCCGGCTCTTGTCGTACAGGTGGCGCTGCCAGGCGTAGGGGTTGTAGGGGTTGACCGCCGGGTCTGGGTTGCCGGGGTCCGGCGCGCCCTTGCCCGGGTTGTCGCGCAGCTGTGCGTCGTGGAAGTAGAAGTTGGCGGTGTCCAGCCGGTAGCCGTCCACGCCCAGGTCGAGCCAGAACTTCACCGTGGCCAGCAGCGCGTCCTGCACCGCGGGGTTGTGGAAGTTCAGGTCGGGCTGGCTGGTCAGGAAGTTGTGCAGGTAGTACTGGCAGCGGCGCGTGTCCCACTGCCAGGCGCTGCCGCCGAAGATGGACAGCCAGTTGTTGGGCGGTGTGCCGTCGGCCCTGGCGTCGGCCCAGACGAACCAGTCGGCCTTGGGGTTGTCGCGGCTGGCGCGGCTTTCCACGAACCAGGGGTGCTGGTCGCTGCAGTGCGAGAGCACCTGGTCGATCATGACCTTCAGGCCCAGCGCGTGGGCACGCGCCACCAGTGCCTTGAAGTCGTCCAGCGTGCCGAACATCGGGTCCACGTCGCAGTAGTCGCTGACGTCGTAGCCGAAGTCCTTCATCGGGCTCTTGAAGAAGGGCGAGAGCCAGATGCCATCGGCGCCGAGGGCCGCGATGTGGTCCAGCCGCTGTGTGATGCCCGGCAGGTCGCCGATGCCGTCGCCGTTGGAGTCCTGGAAGGAGCGCGGGTAGATCTGGTAGATCACGCCGCCACGCCACCAGCCGTTGTTGGATGCTTTCATGGGAGTCGGGGGATGGAAGGAAGAGGGATCAGCCCTTCACCGCGCCAGCGGTGAGGCCCGAGACGATCTTTTTCTGGAACACCAGCACCAGCACCAGCAGCGGCAGGGTGACGAGCACCGAGGCGGCCATGATGTTGCCCCAGGGGATGTCGTACTTGCTGGCGCCGGAGATGAGGGCGATGGACACCGGCACGGTGCGCTCGTTGTTGTCCAGCACGAAGGTCAGCGCGAACAGGAACTCGTTCCAGGCTGCGATGAACGCCAGCAGGCCGGTGGACACCAGCGCGGGCCAGAGCAGCGGCATGAACACACTCCAGATGATGCGCAGCGGGCTGCAGCCGTCCATGATGGCGGCCTCTTCGAGCTCCTTGGGCAGCTGCTTCATGAAGGTGGTCAGCACCCACACGGTGAAGGGCAGGGTGAAGATCATGTAGGGCAGGATCAGGCCCAGCGCCTGGTTGTACAGCCCCATGAAGCGGATCAGCTCGAACATGCCGGCCAGCACCGCGACCTGCGGGAACATGGACACGGCCAGCACGGCCGTCAGCAGCAGGCCGCGGCCCTTGAAGCTGATGCGGCCCAGCGCATAGGACGCGGTCACGCCCAGGAACAGCGAGATCAGCACCACCAGCACCGAGACCATGACCGAGTTGACGATGTGGCGGCCGAAGGGCTGCTCGGCCACGGTGAACAGCGAGACGTAGTTGCCCAGCGTCACCGCAGACGGCCAGAGCACCGGCTCGAACAGAGCCGAACCCGTCTTGAGCGAGGTGGAGACCGCGTAGACGAAGGGGAACACCGACACCACCACCACCAGGGCAGCGGCCAGGTAGAGCGCGACGCGCCAGAACAGCGGGGTCTTCATGTTCAGTCCTCCGAGAGGCGCATGCGCCCGAGCCGGATGGCCGCGATGGTGCACAGGCCGATGATGAGGAACAGCGCGGTGGACGCGGCCGAGCCGTAGCCCATGTAGCCGTTGTCCACCATCTCGCGCCGCACGAAGCCGGACATGGAGATGGTGCTGTTGTTGTTGGAGGTCAGCACGTAGATCAGGTCGAACACGCGCAGCGCGTCGAGCAGGCGGAAGATCACCGCCACCATCAGCGCCGGGCGGATCAGCGGCAGCGTCACCTTCCAGAACACGCGCAATGGGTGCACGCCGTCGACCTTGGCGGCCTCGTAGCAGTCTTTGGGCAGGGTCTGCAGCGCGGCCAGGATCAGCAGGGCCATGAAGGGCGTGGTCTTCCACACGTCCACCGCCACCACGGTCCACAGCGCGTACTCCGGCTGGGCCGTCCAGGCGATCTTCTCGGCGATCAGGCCCCAGTCGACCATGTACTGGTTGAGGATGCCGAACTGGTCATGCAGCATCCAGCCCCACATCTTGGCCGAGACGATGGTCGGAATGGCCCAGGGCACCAGCACCGCGGCGCGCACCCAGTTGCGACCCTTGAACTCCTGGTTGAGCAGCATCGCCACGCCCAGGCCCAGCAGGGTTTCCAGCGTGACCGAGACCACCGAGAACTTCAGCGTGTTCAGGATGGCCATGCCCCAGTCGCTGGCCCAGAAGCCGTCGACGTTGTTGGGGTTGGCGAACAGGCCGTACTCACCGACGTAGTTCTCGAGGCCGATGAACTTCGTGGCACTCAGGTCGTTGATGTTGGCGTCGGTGAAACTGAACCAGATGGTGCGGCCCAGCGGCCACAGGGCCACCAGCGCCAGCACCACCAGCATGGGGGTGAGGAAGATCCAGGCGGTGCGGGTTCGGTTCTGCATGGTGCGCGCCCTCGTGAAGGAAAAGGCGGGGCCGTGACGGTGTGACCGTCCGTGCCCCGCAAGGATCGCCCTGTGCTCAGGGAGTCATCGCTGTCGCCAGCGTGGGGAATTCAGCGCCGGGCCGCCCCAAGCTGAATTCGCTCCCCCTCGGGGGGCAGCGACCCGCGCAGCGGCGGAGCGTGGGAGTCATGTTCACCACTTGCCGCGCTGGATCTGCTTGAGGCGACCTTCCAGACGCTTGAGGCTGTCCTCGGCCGTGGCCTTGCCCGACAGCACGTCGTGTGTCGCGTTCCAGAACGCCGAGCTGACCTCGGGGTACTTGGCACCGGTGACGGTGGCCGGGCGCGGCACGGCGCTGGTGAAGACGTTGTACAGGTCGCCGAAGAAGGGGTTGGCGGCCAGCACGTCCTTGTCCTTGTAGAGGGCGGCGATGGTCGGGTTGTACGAGCCGCTGATGGCGCGGAATTTCTGCGACTCGGCGCTGGTCATGAACATCACCAGGTCGGCGGCCACGGCCGGGTTGCGCGAGTACTTGGACACCGCCAGTTGCCAGCCCCCCAGGGTGGCGGCGTTCTGGCCGTCGGCACCGCCCTTGGGCAGGGCCGAGACGCCGATCTTGCCGGAGATCTTGGAGTCCTTGGCGTTGCCCAGCGACCAGGCGTATGGCCAGTTGCGCATGAAGGCGGCATTGCCGTTCTGGAACACGCCTCGCGCTTCTTCCTCGGCGTAGTTCAGCACGCCCTGCGGCGCGATGGTGCCGATCCAGGAGGCGGCGGTCTTCAGGGCCTTGACGGCGTTGGGGTTGTTGACGGTGATCTCGCCCTTGTCGTTGACGATGTTGCCGCCCTTGTAGGAGTGGATCCACTCCACGGCGTCACAGGTCAGGCCTTCGTAGGCCTTGGCCTGGAACACGAAGCCCTGGAAGTCCTTGTTGCCGGCGGCGCGTTCGCCGTCCTGGATCACCTTGGCCGTGGCGGCCAGCTCTTCCCAGGTGGTCGGGGGCTTCTGCTTGTACTTCTCGATCAGGTCCTTGCGGTAGAACAGCAGGCCGGCGTCGGTGAACCAGGGCATGGCCAGCAGCTTGCCGTCCACGGTGTTGTTGGCCACGATGGCCGGGAAATGGTCCTTCTCCACGCCCTTGCTGTACGGCTTGAGGTCGAGCAGGTGGTCCTTGATGACGCCGGGCCAGACCACGTCGACGTTGACCACGTCCAGATCGGGCGACTTGGCGGCGAACAGCTGGCGGAACAGCGCCAGGATGTCGGTCGTGCTGTTCGGGATGGTGAAGATCTTGACCTCGTGGCCGGTCTTCTTGGCCCACTGGGCCGTCAGGGCCTTGCAGTTTTCGTAGTCCTGGCCGACCGAGCCGCAGGAGATGGTGACGGTGGCGGCCTGGGCGGCGCCGGCCAGCCACAGGGGGGCGGTCAGGGCCAGGGCGGCGGCCTTGGCCAGCAGGGAGCGGGAGTTGTGTGTCATGTGCTTGCCTCTTGTCTCGTTGGATCTGTCGGGTGGGCGGTGGGACGTTCCACGGGTGGCTGCCGGGCCGCGCGGGTTCGCAGATCGGAACCGGCAGTGAAGCGATTGAAGCACCAGTGCAATCGATTGCATGATCGGGTTTTTCCCTAGAACCCCGAAACGAAACGGTTACATCGCCCGGTTACGGACGAACGGCAGCGGTCGCCGCACCGGCTCAGCGGCTGCTGTCGCGCTCGATCAGGCGGGTGGGCAGGGTCACGGTGCGCCGCGGCTGACCGGCCATGGCCTCGAACAGCAGCTCCACCAGGGCCCGGCCGGCTTCCAGCGTGGGCTGGCGCACGGTGGTCAGTGGCGGGTGCACATGCTCGGCCAGCGCGATGTCGTCGTAGCCGACCACACGCACCTGCTGCGGCACCTGCACGCCGCGCTCGTTGAGTGCGCCGATGATGGAGATGGCCGTCACGTCGCTGCTGGCGAAGATGCCGTCGAACGACAGCTGCTGGTCCAGCCAGCCGTCGATCACCTCGCGGATGCGCAGGTCGCCGAACAGGAAGGACTGCTGCAGCTTGGGGTCCAGCGGGATGCCCGCCTCGGCCAGCGCTCGTGCGTAACCGGAAAAACGCAGGCCGGCCTCGGGGTGCGTGGTGTCGCCGAAGAAGGCGATGCGGCGGCAGCCGCGGTCGATCAGGTGGCGGGTGGCGAGGTAGCCGCCCATGGCGTTGTCGCCGCCCACCTGGGGGTACAGCGCATCGGCCAGGTTCGCCCCCCACACCACCATCGGCAGGCCCTGGCGGGCCAGCTCGTTGAGGAACGGGTGCCAGGTCAGCTGCCCGATCACGATCAGGCCGCCCACCTGCCCGCTGTGCACCAGGCCGGCCATCAGGTGGCGCTTTTCCTCGTGCATGCGCGTGAGCAGCAGGCTCATGCCCCGCTCGTCCAGCGCGTCCGCCACCGAACCGAGGATGCTCAGCAGGAAGGGGTCCGAGATCATCTGCAGGCTGTCGCCCAGGAAGGCCACGCCGATGGTCTGCACGTCGCGCTTGCGCAGGTTGGCCGCGCCCACGTTGACCTGGTAGTTCAGCGAGCGCGCCAGTTCGCTGATGCGGGTCCGCGTGGCCTCGGGGATCAGGGCGCTGCCGCTGAGCGCACGCGAGACGGTGGACGCCGACACACCGGCCATGCGCGCGATGTCGGTCATCTGCACGCGGCGCTGGCTCTTGGGGGCTGCCCGCTCGGGCGATGACGGAACCGGGGCGGCGGCGACAGGGTGCGGGGTGGACGGCGGGCGGGGCTTGGCGGGCATGGGACATTATTTCACCGCCGCACAGAAGGGGCGGGCGGGGCCTCAGTGGCCACACGGACGAAAAAAAGCCCGACGCGGTGAAGCGTCGGGCCAACTCTGATCGCCTTGAATACAACGGGTGGTCGGGAGGCGACCACCCGGGTCGGACCGGCAAGGCCGTCCGGTCAGAACGCGTAGTTGATGCGCACGCGAGCGGCCACCTGGTTGTCGGTGCCGGTGCCGCCCTTGGAGAAGCTCAGGGCGGGGGTGAAGCTGGCGCCCTTGACGCCCATCAGCGGCAGCGTGTAGGCCGCGTACACCGTCGTGACCTTGTCGGCCGAGGTGGCGCCCTTGCCGTACACCAGACCCACGCCGGCCGGACCGAAGGTGGCGTTCACGCCGAAGGCCTTGTCGTCTTCCTTCTTGGCAACGTTGATGTTCAGGTTGCTGTCGGCGGCCAGGGCATAGCCCACGGACAGGCCGACGCCGGTGTCGGAACCGGAGGCGCCCACGGTCTTGACCGACTCGACACCGGCGCGCACGGTCAGCGCACCGGCGTTGTAGCTGACGGCGGGGCGGAAGCCCTTGACCGTGCCGTTGTTGTTGCTGTGCACCAGGCCCAGCTCGATGCGCAGGCCGGTGCCGGCGTTCACGCCCAGGGCGCCGTGGAAGGTGTCGCTGCCCGTGCGGCCGCGCAGGGCATTGGCCTTGTAGGCGCTGTAGCCGGCCTCTTCCAGCACGGTGTCCTTGCCGACCGGGAACAGGTCCATGGCTTCGAAGCGGCCGAGCTTGACGTCCATGGCGGCGTTGCCGAACTGCACCCACATGTCGTCCACGCCGGTGTTGCCGTCCTTCTTGAGCAGCAGGCTGGCGCGGGCCGCCACAAAGGCGTCACCGTTGGTGGCCTTGGCGCCGGCGTTCACTTCCACGCGGCCGCCCAGGTTGAGGTCGCTGTCACGGGCGTTGGTGTTGGGCGCGTCCACCTTGTTGGTGTAGGTGGTGTCCAGTTCCATGTTGGCGTCGAAAGCCACATCGGCCTGCGCGGCGGCGGTGCTGGCGCACAGGGCGGCCACGGCGGCGAGTTTGAAGATCGGTTGCATGAAGGTTCTCCGGAAGTAGTGTGTGTGGGGTCCTCTTTCCGCCCGAGGTCGGTCCGGCAAGGGCCCGAGATCGGTCGTGAAAGCGAACGAATTGCAACATCGGTGCAAACGATTGCGTTGCGGGGAAACCCTGAAATGGCACTCCGTAACCAGTACGTAACCGGGGAAATGGTGGTGAATGCAACGCCGTGGAAAACCCGGATGGTGCAAAGGTTTGCATCCGCGGTATTCGCCCGCGCGCACGTGAACGGCGCGTGGTCTGTGGCGGCGTCCGGCGGCACCGGATCCGGGCCACCGGGCGCCGCCGTCGGGGTGTGCGAGAATCCAGGGCTGTTTTCAGTCGCGCGGCTGTAGCTCAGTGGATAGAGTATTGGCCTCCGAAGCCAAGGGTCGTGGGTTCGATCCCCGCCAGCCGCGCCACCCTTCCAAAGCCGTTGGTCCCAACGGCTTTGCTGTTTCTGGCGGTCCGCCCGCATGAGTCAATTCAGCTTCGATTTCGATCCGCCCCCGCCGCCTGCGGCACCGGCGATGCCGATGACCGCCGCCGTCGAGCCCAGCCCGGAGCAGATGGCCCAGCGGCTGTCGCAGCACCCCGACTACCGCGTGCTGCGCCGCCTGGTGCCGGTGCTGGACCACGGCCCGGCGCCGGCGGATGCGGGTGCGGGCGTGCAGCGCGTGCTCATCCTCGACACCGAAACCACCGGCCTGTCGCACGCCACCGACCGGATCATCGAACTGGCGATGCTGCTGGTGTCGGTGGACACCGCCACCGGCCGCCCCTTTGGCCAAGTGGAAACCTTCGAGGGCTTTGAAGACCCCGGCATGCCCATCCCCGAGGTGGCGAAACAGGTCACCGGCATCACCGACGAGATGGTCCGGGGTCAGCGCCTGGACGAGGTGCGCGTGCAGGCCCTGCTCGACCGCGCCGACCTGGTGATCGCCCACAACGCCGGCTTCGACCGGCCCTTTGTCGAAGCGCGTTTTCCCGGCTTTGCCCACAAGCCCTGGGCCTGCTCGTTCGCCGACATCGACTGGAAGGCCCTGGGCGCCGGGTCGGCCAAGCTCAGCGCACTGGCGCAGGACCAGGGCTGGTTCTACGACGCGCACCGCGCCCTGGTGGACTGCCAGGCCCTGCTGCAGGTACTGGGCCAGCGGGTGGGCGACGACGGTCTCAACGGTCTGCAGCGCCTGATGGTCGCCGCCGCGCGTCCGAGCTTCAAGCTGCGTGCCACCGGTTCGCCGTTCGACAGCAAGGACAAGCTCAAGGCCCGCGGCTACCGCTGGGACGGCGACGCCAAGGTCTGGTTCTGCAGCCTGGGCAGCGAAGCGGCGCTGGAGGCTGAACTGGCCTGGCTCCAGGCTGAGGTCTATGGGGGCCGCCGCGCGCAGGTCGAGGTGGAAGCGCTGGACGCGCTCACACGCTACGCGCTGCGCCCCGGGCTGCGACAGCACCGCGCCGTCTGAGCAGGCTCAGGCCGCCGCGGCCTGGGGCTGCCAGCGCAGGTCGGCGATATCGCGTGACGGCGGCGCGCCGAACAGGCGCCGGTATTCGCGGCTGAACTGCGAAGGGCTTTCGTAACCCACGCGGAAGGCGGCGGTCGCCGCGTCCAGCCGTTCGGACAGCATCAGCCGGCGCGCCTCGGTCAGGCGCAGCTGCTTCTGGTACTGCAGCGGGCTCATGGCGGTGAGCGACTTGAAGTGGTGGTGAAAAGTGGTCGGGCTCATGCCCGATTCGCGCGCCAGCGTCTCCACCCGCAGCGGTTCGGCAAAGCGGGCGTTGAGTTGCGCGATGGCGCGCGCCACCTGGTGGCTCTGCGTGTCCACGGTGGCGATCTGGCGCAGCCGGGCACCCGCTTCGCCGGCCAGCAGCCGGTAGTGGATCTCGCGCCGGATCAGCGGCGCCAGCGCGGGAATGTCCTCGGGCTGGTCGAGTAGGGCCAGCAGGCGGTCGAAGGCTTCGAGCAGCGGCGCGGTCAGCGCGCCGGTGGTCATGGCGCGGCTGTCAGGTTCGGGCCGCCGGGCCGTGGCCGGTGGCATCTCCAGCATCAGCGACGCGATGTCGCGCCAGTCCAGCCGCAGGGCCACGGCCAGGTAAGGGCGTTCGGGGCTGGCCTGCATCAGCGCGGTCTTGACCGGCAGGTCCATCGAGGTGATGAGGTAACGGTCTTCGCCGTAGCTCAGGCTTTCATCGCCCAGCACCACGCGCTTGCTGCCCTGCACGATGACGGCCACACACGGCTCGTAGACGCTGCAGCTGTTCAGGGCCGGTTCGTCCAGGCGCATGAACATCAGGCCGGGGATCTCGGACGGCTGGAACATGCCGTTGCTGCTGGCCCTTTCCAGGATGCGTCGCGCCAGCGAGGCACGGGGTGCGTTCAGGGCATCAAGGGTGGAAGGATCGGGCATGTCGGTCCTCGATTGGGGAGCAGCCGCGCATGGTATCGGGGCTGGCCGGTTTGTGTGGTGCGGTCGCAGGAATGGGCAAGCATCGCGCAGGTTCTGGCTAGCGCTGGCCCGGGGTTCGGTTCCACACTGCGCCCTTTCCGATGCCTTGCCCCACAACAACCCAGGAGAAACCATGACCCCCTTGCAAGTCAACGGTCGCGCCCAGTCGCTGGACGTCGATCCCTCCACGCCCGTGCTCTGGGCCTTGCGCGACACGCTGGGCCTGACCGGTACCAAGTTCGGCTGCGGCGCGGCGCTGTGCGGCGCCTGCACCGTGCACGTCGATGGCCAGGCCGTGCGCTCCTGCGTCACGCCCATTGCCAGCGTGGCGGGCAAGCAGATCACCACCATCGAAGCCGTCACCGCCGGTGACGACCGCGTCGGCAAGGCCGTGCGCGACGCCTGGGTGAAACACGACGTGGCCCAGTGCGGCTACTGCCAGAGCGGCCAGATCATGAGCGCCACCGCCTTCCTGAAGTCGCTGCCCCGGGGCACACAACCCAGCGCCGCCGACATCGACAGCGCCATGGCCGGCAACGTCTGCCGCTGCGGCACCTACGCCCGCATCCGCGCCGCCGTGGCCGATGCCGCCCGCGCCCTGGCCTGAAGGAGACCATCATGTTCAACGCCATCTCCACACAAGAACTCCCGCGCGCCCTGCAGCTGATGCTCGCGCGCGACCAGGCCCCCGCGCCCGTGGCCGAACTGCCGCGCCGCGCCTTCCTCAAACTCGGTGCCGCCAGCGGTTTTGCGCTGGGCGTCTTCCCGCTGCTGTCGCAGGCACAGGGCGCAGCAGCCGCGCCCGCCGCGCTCAAGCCCACGCAGCAACCCGGCGCCTTCGTGGCCATCGCGGCCGACGGCACCGTGACCGTCACGGTCAACCGGCTCGAATTCGGCCAGGGTGTGCAGACCGCGCTGCCCATGATCCTGGCCGAGGAGCTGGACGCCGACTGGAGCCAAGTGCGCAGCCAGCTCGGTACCAACGACATGGCCTACGCCGACCCGCTGTTCGGCATGCACCTGACGGGCGGGTCCAACTCCATCAAGAACAGCTTCACCCAGTACCGCGAACTGGGCGCGCGCGCCCGGGCCATGCTGGTGCAGGCCGCGGCCACGCGCTGGGGGGTGGCCGCCGCCAGCCTGCGCACCGAAAAGGGTGTGGTCATCGGCGCCGGTGGCCGGCGCGCCACGTATGGTGAACTGGCCGAGGCCGCCATGGCCCTGCCGGTGCCGGCCAGCGTCACGCTCAAGGACCCGAAGCAGTTCCGCCTGATTGGCCAGCCCACCACGCGGCTGGACGCCGCCGCCAAGAGCAGCGGCCGGCAGGACTTCGGCATCGATGTGCGCCGCCCCGGCCAGCTCACGGCCGTGATCGCGCGGCCGCCGGTGTTCGGCGCCAGGCTCAAGTCGATCGACGACACGGCGGCGCGCGCCGTGAAGGGCGTGAAGGCGGTGCTGCGCGTGCCGCTGGACCGTGGCGCCGAGGGCGTGGTCATCGTGGCCGACGGCTACTGGCCCGCCAAGACCGCACGCGACGCGCTCCAGCTCGAATGGGACAGCAGCGCGGTCGAGAAGGTGGACAGCGCGCGCCAGTTGGTGCAGTACCGCACGCTGGCCACGCAGCCCGGGCCCAAGCACTTCGACGCCGACATGGCGCCGCTGGTGAACGCGCCGAAAAAGATCGAGGCCGAGTTCGTCTTCCCCTACCTGGCGCACGCGCCCATGGAGCCGCTCAACTGCACGGTAGAGCTGTCCGCGCAGGGCGCCACGCTCTGGGTGGGCTCGCAGATGGCGGGGCTGGACGGCATGGCCGCGGCGCGCACGCTGGGCCTCAAGCCCGAACAGGTGAAGGTGCTGGTGCAGTCGGCCGGCGGGGGGTTCGGCCGCCGCGCCGTGCCCAGCAGCGACTACCTGGTCGAGGCCTGCACCATCGCCAAGGCGGCCCAGGCCGCCGGGCTGAACGCGCCCATCCGCACGCTCTGGAGCCGTGAGGACGACATCAAGGGCGGCTACTACCGCCCCATGCACCTGCACCGCGCGCAGATCGGCTTCGACGCGACCGGCCAGGTGCTGGCCTGGGACCATGTGATCGTCGGCCAGTCCATCGTCACCGGCAGCCCGTTCGAGGGCTTCATGGTCAAGAACGGCATCGACGCGACCGCGGTGGAAGGCATGCGCGAACCCTACCCGCTGCCCATGCGGCTGACCGTGCACCACCCCAAAGTGAACGTGCCGGTGCTGTGGTGGCGCAGCGTGGGCAGCACCCACACCGCCTTCGTGATGGAAACACTGATCGACCAGATCGCCCGCGAGACCAACCAGGACCCGGTGGCCTACCGCCTCAAGCTCATGGGCGACCGGCACCCGCGCCACCGCGCCGCCCTGCAGCTGGCGGTGGACAAGAGCGGCTATGGGAAGAAGACGCTGCCCGCCGGCCGCGCCAGGGGTGTGGCGGTGCACGAGTCGTTTGAATCGGTGGTGGCCTACGTGGTCGAAGCCTCGATCAAGGACGGCCAGCCGGTGCTGCACCAGGTCACGGCCGGGGTGCACTGCAACCTGGCGGTCAACCCGCGCACGGTGGAAGCGCAGGTGCAGGGCGCCGCGCTGATGGGACTGGGCATGTGCCTGCCGGGCGCGGCCATCACGCTCAAGGACGGCGTGGTCGAGCAGCAGAACTTCGGCGACTACACCGTGGCGCGCATCACCGACATGCCGGCGTTCAGCGTGCACACCGTGCCCAGTGCCGAGCCGCCCACCGGCATGGGTGAACCTGGCCTGCCGCCGCTGGCACCGGCGTTCGCCAACGCCATCAGCCGCCTGACGGGAAAGCCGCTGCGCGAACTGCCCTTCAAGCTGGCCTGAGGAGCGCCGCCATGGAAGACCTGGACACCCAAGTCCTGCGCACGGCGCAGGCCTGGCACACCGCGGGGCTGCCGGTGCTGCTGGTCACGGTGACGCGCACCTGGGGCTCCTCGCCCCGGCCGCCGGGCTCGCTCATGGCCATCAACGGCCGGGGCGAGACGGTGGGCTCGGTCTCGGGCGGCTGCATCGAGGACGACCTGATCCGCCGCGTGCGCGACGAAGGTGTGGATGCGGTCTGCGCCCAGGGCCGGCCCGCCACGCTGCGCTACGGCATCTCGGCCGACCAGGCGCACCGCTTCGGCCTGCCCTGCGGCGGTACGGTGGAACTGGTGCTGGAGCCGGTGGCCGAACACACGCGCCTGCCCGCGTTGCTGCAGGCCACGCTGGCACGGCGCAGCACCGAGCGCCGGCTGGATCTGCGCACGGGTGCGGTGACGCTGCACGAGGGCCGGCGTGATGGCCTGCCCGAGCTGGGCGACGAGACGCTGGTCACCCACTTCGGCCCGCGCCACCGCCTCATCGTCATCGGCGCCGGCGACCTCTCGCGTTTTCTGTGCCAGATGGCGCTGGGGCTGAACTTCGAGGTCATCGTCTGCGACCCGCGCGAAGAGCAGCACGCCGGCTGGGTGCTGGACGGCGTGACCCTCAGCCGCGAGATGCCGGACGACCTGATCCTGCGCCTCAAGCCCGACGCCCGCACCGCGGTGGTGGCGCTCACGCACGACCCCAAGCTCGACGACCTGGCCCTCATCGACGCGCTGCAGTCGGAGGCCTTCTACGTCGGCGCCATCGGCTCGCGCCGCCACACCGGCCTGCGCCGCGAGCGCCTGCGCGAACACTTCGGCCTGGCCGAGGCCGAGCTGGACGCGCTGCACGGCCCGGCGGGTCTGTTCATCGGCAGCAAGACGCCGGCCGAGATCGCCCTGTCCATCATGGCCGAGGTGGTGGCGGTGAAGAACGGCTTGCCGCAGCCCGCGCCCCAGTCGGTGGCCGATGGCAAGGCCGCGCAGTCGGGCGGCACACCGGCACCGCTGCCCGCCACCTGTGCGGTGAACGCATGAGCGAAGCCGTTACCCCGGGCGCGCCGCCGGCCGCCACCCTGCTGGCGGCGGGCCTGGGCCGGCGCCTGGGTGGCGTGCCCAAGTCCGCTCTGCGGATCGGCGGGCAGAGCGTCTTTGAACGGCTGGTGCAGGCTCTGCGCGAGTCGGGTATCGACGACATCCGCGCTGTGGTTGGCCCCTACGCCGACGTGCTGCTGCCGCTGGCGCAGCGGTGCGGTGTGCGCGTGGTCGCTCAGCCCCAGGCCGAAGCGCCGTTGGTGGCCTCGCAACGGCTGGCGCTGCACGACCACCTGCGGCAATCGCCCGGGCGCGACCTGCTGCTGCTGGTGGCCGATCTGCCGCTGCTGAACAGCGAACACCTCGTGCCGCTGCTGCAGGCCTGGGCGCAGCGCCCGGCGGGCGTGCAGGCGCAGGTGCCGGTGGTGAACGGCGTGCGCGGCCATCCGGTGCTGCTGTCATGGGCGGCGGCGCAGGCCGTGGCAGCCCAGCCCTGGCCGCGCGGGGTGCGCGAATGGTGGCTGGGCGCGGGTGACGCGGTGCAGGCCCTGCGCACCGGGCACGATGCCCACACCACCGACCTGGACACGCCGGACGACCTGACCGCCCTGCGCCAGCGCCTGCACCCCCTGCCGGTGGCCTGGCCGGATGGGCTGGTGCAGCCCGGGCGCGTGGATCAGGCCCTGGCCTGAAGGGCGGCTTCGATGGCCTTCGTCAGCTCGGCGCTGCCGGGCTCCACGGCACTGGCGAAGCTGCGCACCGTGCGACCGTCGCGCGCGATCAGGTACTTGTGGAAATTCCACTGCGGCACGTCCTTCGTGGCCGCGGCCAGCTGCGCATAGAAGGCGTTGCGCCCGGCGCCCTTGACGACGGTCTTGGCGAACATCGGGAACTTCACGCCATAGGTGTTGAAGCACAGCTCCGCGATCTGCTTCGCATCGCCCGGTTCCTGCTGGCCGAAGTCGTTGGACGGAAAGCCCATCACCACCAGACCGCGCGCAGCGTACTTCGCGTGCAGCGCTTCCAGCCCCTCGTACTGCCGTGTGAAGCCACAGTAGCTGGCGGTGTTGACCACCAGCAGGACTTTGCCCGCGTACTGGCACAGGTCCTGCGGTGCCTCGTCCTGCAGGCGCGGGAAGCGGTGGGACAGCAAGGCCGGGCAGCTGGCGGCTGGCGCTGCGGCCCAGGCCGGCGCGGCCAGCAGGGTGGCGCTGCCCAGGGCGCCGAGGGTGAACAGGCGACGATCAGGTGACATGCCCGCATTCTGCGGCCGGCGGACAAAGCCCTGCGCGCCGTGCGGCTCTGGCCTGGCCGCTCAGGTCCGGGACGCTTCGTAGACCATCACCGCGGCGGCCAGGTCTTCCAGCGCGCTGCCCACCGACTTGAAGACGGTGCGTTCGGTCGCACCCTTGCGGCCGGTGGCCACACCCTTGCACAGCGTGGTCAGGGTGCCGCGCACCTCGTCGGCACGGAACACGCCGTGCTGCATGGGCACCAGCAGGTCACCGCTTTTCTGCAGCGCCTCGTCGGTGTCCACAAACAGGCGGGCGTTGGCAAAGCAGGCGTCGTCGGCTTCGCGCATGGCGGGGGTGAAACTGCCGATCAGGTCCAGGTGCACGCCGGGCGGCAGCCATTCGCCGCGCACCACCGGCTCGGTGGACAGGGTCGCGCAACTGACGATGTCGGCCGCCGCGCAGGCGCCCGGCAGGTCGGTGGTGGCACGGGCAGAAAAGCCTTCGGCCTGCCATTGCGCGGCCAGCGCGTGCGCCTGGTCTTCGCGCCGGGCCCAGACGGTGACGTGTTCGATGGGCCGCACGGCGCGCCAGGCGGCCGGCAGCAGGCGCGCCACACGACCGGCCCCCACCACCAGCAGGTGCGACGCGTCGGCGCGCGCCAGGTGGCTGCCCGCCAGCGCGGAGGCGGCGACGGTGCGGCGCGCGGTGATCACGTCACCGTCAAGCTGGGCCAGCGGTGCTCCGGTGCGCGCGTCGAACAGCAGGTAGGTGGCGTGCAGGCCGGGCAGGCCGCGGCGCCCATTGCCAGGGGCGATGTTGACGATCTTCACGCCGTAGTAACGGCCGGGGATCCAGGCCGGCATGATCAGGCTGGTCATGCGGCGGCTGGCCGCGTCCTGCCCGGCTTCGCCCAGCGGGTTGCTGATGTCGTGAACATGGCGGGCGGGCACTTCGCAGCCGGCGGAAAAGCGCTCGCGCAAGGCCTGCACGAGTTCGGGCAAGGGCAGGGCGGCGGCGGTGGCGGTGGGGTCGAAAAAGAGCATGGTGTCACCGATGGTAGGCGCTCGCTGCGCCCGGTCGGGGTGTGTCGGAGAGCATCCGGCTGTGAGATACCGCACGGTGGCGGGCTTGGGCCATGGTGCGACCGCCTGCCCTTGCCAGGCGTCACGCGTTACGCTGAGTCCCGTCAGGGCCGCGTGATGCGAGGTCTGACAGTGCGTGGTCCCGTTGGCGCAGCGGGGCCGGATACAACCGGGTCGAGCCACCCGGTGTGTGGGCCGGTCGCCTGCAGGACGACCGTCACGCAAGGGAGCAGGAGTCTTCTTGAAAAAAAACCAATGGCGTTCCTTGGCCACCGTGGTCGCATTGTTCACCTCGCTGGCGGTGGCGATGGTCTGGGGGCTGAGCCTGCAGATGCAGGCCCAGTTGCGCGCGCAGTTGTTGACCCAGGCCGAACAGCGCGCCCTGCAACTGGCCGATGCCATGGGGGGCCAGGTGCAGGCCTTCAGCCGCCTGACCGACCGCGCCCTGCTGGAGTTGCGCGAGCAGTGGAGCGGCGATCCGCAGACCTTCGGGCGTTCGGTGCAGAAGGCGCTGGACGCCCTGCCGCCCGGTCTGGTGTCCCATGTGACGGTGGTCGATGCTGCCGGCAACGTCGTTTACAACAGCCTGGGGGTGGCGCCAGGCACGTCCGTGGCCGACCGGCCGCACTTCAATCGCTTGCGGGAGGGCCCCGACCGACTGGTGCTCGGTGAGCCGGTGCTGGCCCGCCTGAACGGCCAGTGGCTGTTCGTCGTCGGCCGCCCGATCCTGCGCGACGGCCGCTTTGCGGGCGCCGTGCACGCCCTGGTGTCCACCGAGTTCCTGGCGGCCACCCTGGGGCGCCTGAGCCTGACGCCGCAGGACCTGGTGTCCCTGGTGCACCCCGAGGGCCGCATCCTGGCGCGCAGCCTGGACAACCCGGCGGCGATGCAGCAGAGCGTGCCGGCTTCGCGTCCTTTCCTGGCCGACCGGCAGGCCGAACGCGGTGTGTTCCGGGACACGGGCGTGGTCGACGGCGTACCGCGCCTGTTCGGCTGGCAGCGCATGCAGCCCACGGGCTCGGTGCTGGTGGTCGGCCTGTCCGAGGCGGGCGTGCTCCAGCCCCTGGCCGAGTCGCGGCGCCAGGCGATCCGGCTGTCGGTCCTGCTGTCACTGGCCCTGGTGGCCATCGGTGCCTGGATCGGCTGGCTGCAGTGGTGCGTGCTGCTCGGACACCAGGCCATGCAGGACAGCCGGCGCCAGCTCGAAGAGGCGCAGCGGATCGCGCAGCTGGGGCACTGGGTCTTCGACTCGCGCACCGGTGCCATGAGCTGGTCGGACGAGATCTACCGCATCTTCGGTCAGGACCCGGCGCGTTTCCAGCCCAGCTTCGACCGCTACTGGGCCCAGGTCCACCCCGACGAGCAGGCCCGGCTGCAGACCCTGTTCGACGACGCCCTGGCCAACCGCTGTGATCTGGACGATGTGCACCGCATCGTGCGACCCGATGGCACACACCGCTATGTGCGGCTGATCTGCCAGAGCGAGCCGTCGTCGCAAGGGCCGGCCTACCACGGTGTCCTGCAGGACGTCACCGAACTGCGGCAGACCCAACTGGCCCTGCAGAAGCTCAACAGCGGTCTGGAACGACGGGTGAAGGCCCGGACCCGTGAACTGCAACTGCTCAACCGCGAACTGGAGACGTTCACCTACAGCGTGTCGCACGACCTGCGCACGCCCCTGCGCAGCATCCATGGCTTTGCCACCCTGCTGCAGGAGTCCGAAGCCGAGCGCCTGAGCACCGAAGGCCAGGGTTTCCTGCGCCGCATCCAGGACAGTTCCCGCCGCATGGGTCTGCTCATCAACGACCTGCTGGGCATGGCGAGCCACAGCCGGGCCGACCTCAAGCCCGAGCCGGTGGACCTCAGCGCCATGGCCCACGCGGTCGTGGCCGAGCTCGAACGCGCCGAGCCGCAGCGCCGGGTGCACTGGGACATCGAGCCCGACCTCCAGGTGCAGGCCGATCCGGTCCTCATCCGGCTGGTGCTGCAGAACCTGCTGGGCAACGCCTGGAAGTACACCGGCCACACGCCGGATGCGCGGATTCGCCTGTACCGCGAGACCGATGCGCCGGCCGGGCAGGTCTGTTTCTCGGTCCGCGACAACGGCGCCGGCTTCGATCCCGCCTACGCCGACCAGCTGTTCCAGCCCTTCAAGCGCCTGCACAACAGCCAGCAGTTCGAGGGCACCGGCATCGGGCTGGCCACGGTGGCGCGCATCGTGCAGCGCCACGGCGGCACGGTCAGCGCCGAGGGGGCGGTGGGGCGCGGGGCCCGGTTCAGCTTCAGCCTGCCGCTGGAGCCGGTGCGCCCGTTCGGTGACTCGGCCACGGGCCCTCACTGAACATCCGTTCCAGACAGCCCGGCACCGCCGCTTCCGCCGCGCCAAGCGTGGTGTACGGCAACCGCGATGCCTGCCCCGGCGTTCCGGTGCAGGAGGCCCGAGTCGCAGGACCGGGCCATCTTTCGTGGCGTGTTCAGGGAGCCAGGGTCGGTGGCAGATCGACACTGGACCGCCGGCCCACCTGGTGCCGGTGCAGCGCCAGCCAATGGTCTGCGGCCTCGCGACCGATGGTGTGCAGCTGGGAGAGAAAGCCCCAGTTCGTCTGCGTCTTGCTGGCCGGGCCGAAGGCGGCGAGCTGGTCCTGTGCGTCCAGCTGGTGCAGGCGCAGATCGTCGATGCGGCGGAACAGCGGGCGCCGGTAGCAGCTGTCGGGCCGACCCGCGTCTTCCAGCAGTTCCTTGATCAGGCCGATGGTGCGCAGCTCCTTGAGCAGGCTGGCGTTGAAGGTGACCTCCCCCGCGCGGTCCAGGATGTCGTGGGCATGGATGGGCACCTGGTCGCGCCGGCTCGGGTTGATCTGCACCACCAGCAGGTCATCCGCCGGGGTCTCGGCGATCAGCGGCATCAGCGTGGGGTTGCCGGCGTAGCCGCCGTCCCAGTAGGCCTCGCCGTCGATCTCCACCGCCTGGAACAGCAGCGGCAGGCAGGCCGAGGCGAGCACCATGTCGGCGGTGAGTTCCGTCTGCCGGAACACCCGCAGCTCGCCGGTGGCCACATGGGTGGCGGCGATGAAGAGCTGCGTGCGGTGGCAGGCGCGCACGCGTTCGAAGTCCACCGTCTGCTCCAGGATGTCGCGCAGCGGGTTGAGGTTCAGCGGGTTGAGCTGGTAGGGCGAGAACTGGCTGCCCACGAAGCGCACCGCCTGCTGCCAGGTGCTGGTGAACTGCTGCAGCAGCGGGTTGTCGCTCCCCACCCATTGGCCGATGGGCCCGGTTTCCAGATGGGTGAACGGCGAGGTCTGGGCCACCTTTTCCCAGAAGCGGCGCAGGCAGGCGCGCGCGCCCTCCCGCCCGCCCTCCATCAGCCCGGCGGCCAGGGCCACGGCGTTCATGGCGCCGGCGCTGGTGCCACTGATGCCCGAGATCTCCAGTGTCTCGTCCTCCAGCAGGCGGTCGAGCACCCCCCAGGTGAAGGCGCCGTGCGAACCGCCGCCCTGCAGGGCCAGATCGATCAGCTGACGGCTCCCGCGCAGGGGCCGGATCCTGTGCACCGGGCGCCGGGTCCGGGCGGGTGTGGCGGGCGTCTTGCGGTTGACCATGGGTCCCTCTCTGCAACGGTTTGCATGCATTGTGCAGTGCCGCAAGCATCCTGTGTGGGCGGCGGCGGTTCCCGACGCTCTGGGACAATCGCGCTTTGCCCGCAACGCCCATGCCCAGCCCCGACGACACCCCCACGCCCGACCTCAGCGCCCCGCCCAGCGGGCCGCTGGCGCGCGAGGCGCTGGCCCTGGGCGCGTTCGACCATGTGGTCGGCCGCATGGCGGGTTTCCGGGTGCGCGAGGGCCAGCGCGAGATGGCGGCCCACATCGCTGCCACGCTGAGCAGCGTCGTCTGGCCGCCCAAGCCTGAAAAAGGCGAGGTCGCGCCCCTGCCGCAGCCCGGCGAACGCGCCATCGCCGTGGTGCAGGCCGGTACCGGCGTGGGCAAGTCGGCGGCCTACGCGTCCACCGTCATCCCGCTGGCGCTGGCGCAGAACCGGCGGGTGGTCATTTCCACCGCCACCGTGGCCCTGCAGGAACAACTGATTGCCAAGGACCTGCCGGCCCTGAGCGCCGTGCTGCCACAGCCCTTTGCCTATGCGCTGGCCAAGGGGCGCGGGCGCTATGTGTGCCGCCTCAAGCTCGACCAGCTGGCCGGCGGCGACGCCGCGTCGGCCGACCTGTTCGGCGACACCGAGCCCGAGGACCAACCCAGGGGCGACGCGCTGGAACGGGCCTGGGCCGAACAGTCGCGCCTGTACACCCAGTGGGGCCAGATGCTCGACGGCGGCGACTGGGACGGCGACCGCGACCGCCTGCCCGAACCGCCCGACGCCGCCCAGTGGGCCCCGGTGGCGGCCGAGCGCCACACCTGCACCGCACGCCACTGCCCCAGCTACAACGGCTGCAGCTACTACCAGGCGCGCAACCGCCTGGCGCAGGCGCAGGTCATCGTGGTCAACCACGACCTGCTGCTGTCCACCCTGGGCCTGCACGCGCTGCCCGACCCGTCCGACTGCTACCTGGTGTTCGACGAAGCCCACCACCTGGGCGCGGTGGCGCAAGGCCAGTTCACCGAAAGCATGGACCTGATGCACGGCGGCTGGCTGGACAAACTGCCGCGTGCGCTGGCCGACGTGGCCGGTGCCATCGCCCACCCGCCGGGCGCCGACGTGGCCACGCTGGCGCGTGAACTCAAGGCCGCCCAGGGCGAGCTGGCCCGACTGGCCATGGCCCGGCTGTCCGAATCGCCTGAGTGGCTGGCCATCACCGGCAAGCAGGGTGGCCTGCGCCCGCGCAACGGGCGCGATGGCGGCGCTGGCTTCGACTTCACCGTGCCCAAGACCACGGAACGCTTCGAAGGCGGCCAGCTGCCCGCCGACTGGCGCGAGACCGTGGCCCAGATCGCCACCCGCGCCAGCGCACTGCTCAAGGAATTCGAGACCCTGGCCACCCAGCTCAAGACCCTGGCGCGCGACGACCCGGGCGACGCCGCGCGCTGCGCCCAGCTCTACAGCCGCATTGGCAGCTTCGCGCCGCGCGTGCAGCACATGGCCGCCACGGCCGAGCTCTGGCTGCAGGACCCGGTGGCCGGCCAGGCGCCGCTGGCCAAGTGGCTCGAAGCCGGCATCCAGAACGGCCTGGTCACCCTCAGCGCCCACGCCTGCCCGCTCAACCCCGGCAGTCTGCTGCGCGGGCAGCTGTGGAACCGGGTGCGCGCGGCGGTGGCCACCTCGGCTTCGCTCGTCACCTGCGGTGGCTTCGACCATTTCCTGCACGAAAGCGGCCTGGCCTTCGATGACGACGTGCAGGTCCGCGAGGTGCAAAGCCCGTTCGACCATGCGCAGCAGGGCCGGCTGGTGGTGGTGCAGACGCAGAACGACCCGAAAGACGTCGAAGGCTACAGCCGCGAGATGCTGGACCTGCTGCTGGACGACCTGCGCCAGGTGCGGCGCGGCGCGCTGGTGCTGTTCACCTCCCGGGCGCTGATGAAGCGCGCGCAGGACCTGCTCGAACGCGGCCTGCACAGCGAGTTGCGCGAGCGTGTGCTGGTGCAGGGCGAGGCCTCGCGCACCGCGCTGCTGCAGCGCCACGCCGACCGCGTGGCCGGCGGCGGCGCGTCCATCCTGTTCGGCCTGCAGTCCTTCGGCGAAGGGCTGGATCTGCCCGGTGAGCTGTGCGAATGGGTGTTCATCACCAAGCTGCCCTTCGCCTCGCCCAGCGACCCGGTGGGCCAGGCGCGGGCCGACTGGCTCAAGGCCCAGGGCCGCGACCCCTTCAGCGAACTGGTGGTGCCCGCCACCGGCGCCCGCCTGCTGCAATGGACCGGCCGCGCCCTGCGCACCGAGACCGACGAGGCGGTGGTGGTCTGCTACGACGCGCGCCTGCTGCGCCAGAGCTATGGCCGTCGCATGCTCAAGGGCTTGCCGCCGTACCGGCTGCAGCGACGCGATGCGTCAGGGCTTTTGAGCGACGTGGCGCGATAGCCCTTCCGGGGACAGGTGGTGTTCATCCCAGGGGCGCGTGTCTGCCTCCAGGGGGTGTTCGTCGGCTTGTACCCGTGGTGGTCGGTTTGAACTCGCATTCATGGGGTGTCCGGAGAAAAGATGCGGTCCTCGCAACTTCGCGTGATGGCCAGCCAGCATCGACCCCATGTCAACTTCTCCCGTCGCCCAGCCGCTCTGGCGAGCGTTTTGTGTACCCGCCGTTCTAGGACTTCTTTTGACGGTGTGTTCCGGCAGCGCCCAGGCGTTCTTGCCCCCTGCCAAACAGCCGGCCTCCAACGTGGTGTCGGTAAAGCTGAGGGTTGAAAACTCCACGCAGGAGGCTGTGGTTCGCGTGCTGGAGGAAGTGACGCCTGCGTCGTTCGGACGGGTCCATGTGATACCACCGCTCGACGTCATGGAGTCACAGGTGGGCGTCCATCAGGGCACAGTCCGAGCGCGCGCGTGTCCAGCAGACGCATTCATTGTCCGGGCTGGCGTGTTCGATCGAACGCTTCATGGTTGCGTGCAGCGGGAGGGCTCGGAGGTACACATTGCGCTAGAGGTCTTCGAACGCTCATTCGGCCGCTGGCCAGATCTCGTATGTGGGTTGCCGTCTCAGCAGTCGATGGCTGCCGAGCGTTTGAAGAAGGCCCTTGCCGAACGATTTTCGGCAGAAGGCACGACTCCGAAATAAAGCTGCCTTCGCACGAACTTCAATCTCAAGGTTCGACGCGTCTGGTCGATTTCCAACCCATTTGAAAGGTCTTACATGTACCGATGGATGAAAGTTGCTGCTGTGATTCAAGGTGTCGTTCTCGCCATTGTGCTTTCTGTGGTGGGAGTCGCGCTGGGGACAAACTTCATTGGTCTGTACGCGTTCTTTATCCCCGTGGTGGCGGTGGTACTCGGGGTTTGGTCGGGGTGGTATGGATGGAGACAGGTCCGCATCTACGAAACACAAAACTACGACTGGTATCGAGGCCACTTCCCCGAGTTGGTGTCTGCCAATCGCGTTCTTTGCTACCGATGCAAAGGCGCTCAGATACGGGTGCGAGGCCTCATGAATCACACGTACACCCGCGAACACGTGTGCGGACATTGCGGTACACGCCTCTACTATTCGCCAGAGAAGTAAGCGATGCCCCTAGTTCTGAGCGGAAGGGTCTTTCTCTGCGAGCAGCAAGCGGCGCTCCTGTTCTGTCAACGGACGTCCGGCCACACTTTGCACGCACCCAGCCGCCTGGGCGGTGGGTGCAGTGGGTGATTGGCATTTGTTCATGGCGACGGACACGGCCCGCAAACGCGCCAAGCGTTCAAGAAACTGCGCTTTCCCGGCTGTGACGAATCGCATCTGGCTGGGGTCGTCCTCTGCCTCTGCACGGCACCCCTCATGGATCATGCGCATAGCGTTCTCCTGGTGTGCGGCGGGTGGCGCGTCGTCGGTGGCAGGCCAGCGGGCTCGATAGCGATCCTGGATGCACAACGAGACCGCCAGGGGAACGGATTGCTGCAGCCAGATCTGAAGCTGTCGCGCGCGTACCAGCGCCACCAGTTCTTGATCGGTTGCCGGTGTCATGGCGAGAGGCGACAACGGCACCGTCTCTTGTGCCGAAGCGGCGGCAGCGCAAACCAGCAGTGCCCATGCGCGCATCACCGGCCGTCCCCCGCCAGGATGAATCCGGCCCATTCTCGGACGGGGCGACCCAGTTGCTGTTGTTGCCATTTGGCTTGGCGCAGGGCTTCGGCGGGGCTGAGTCCGGTCGCCATTTGTTGGTAGACGCTGCTCATCAGTTGCGTGGTCGCTGCACTGGGCACCGGCCAGAGCGAGGTGATGGTGGACCGTGCTCCTGCCTCCTCTGCTGCCCGGCGCAGGCTCACCAGCCCTTCGTGTGTGTCCCAGTTCCCGTTGCCTGTGTCGCAGGCGGACAGCACCACCAGACGGGTCTGCCGCAGGTTCAGCATGGCCAGTTCATTGGCACTGAAAACGGCGCCCTGCTTGTCGGGGGCCAGGGCCAAACCGGCCAGGAGACCGGGCACCACCATGCGCACCCATGGGGGATGCACACGATCTGCCGCTGGCAGCGCGGGCAGCACAAAGGCGTGGCTGGCCACGTGCAGGTAGGCGGGGGTTCCTGCGTCGCGCAGCGTCTGCGGGGTGGCCTGTGCGCCCAGCAGCAGCCGCACGTCAGCGCCGGTGGCTTTGAGACTGGCGCGCACGGCCTCGCCCTCCGCGCGGGTGTCGGTCAGTGGTGTGAAAACAGCGTCACGCAGCAAGCGCCCGGTCGGGGTGGTGTCCACGTGCGTCCGCCGGTCTGCATACGCAGGATCCGCTAGCACCAGCGCTGTTGCGTGTCCCTGCAAACGGGGTGCACCTCGGGTGTCTGCGAGCTGGGCGAGCGACGAGACGTAGCGGATGGTTCGGCGCGCCACCAGCAGCTGGCCGCTTTCATCGGGCAGCGCTTCAAAGGGCAGCAAGGCCAGCAAACCGTCAGGGTCGATCACCCAGCGAGTCGCGCCGTGCACGGCAGGCGATAGGTCTTTCAACAGCTGTACGGACAGCTGCCGCCCCGTTGCGAGTTGGCGCGTGGGGTCGCTGTTGCTGCGCCAGACCGAGACCAGGCGCTCGATGTCTCGCAGCGGACCCACATCGCGCAGACTGATGCCGGTGGCGTCCAGTGTGTAGCGAACGAGTCGCGCGGGAGCTGGCGTGGGGGATGCGAACGACAGGGGTTCATGGACCACGAAGCCCACCAGGGCCTCGTTCGGCGCCAGGCCACCCAGCATGCCGCTCAGCAGCGGTTCAGGATCGGCCACCACCCGCCCCAAACCCGCCTGCTTGAGCTGGGGCATCCAGGGTTGCCACGCCAGTGCATACCGGTTGGCCCAGTCGGCCCAGTCCCGCATGCCCGTTTCTCCGTCGGTCGGTATCTGCAGCAGTTCCGTTTCCAGGCGGTCGATGTCCGCGCGCATCGAACGCGATCGGATGCCGTCGATCTCCGCCAGCAGGGCCCGGCGGCGCATGGCAAGGCGCAGCGGAAGCCCCTTGGAAACGGCCACCGCACCCAGCGCCTGTCGCATGGCGCGGTCCGCGTCGGTTCGATTCGCGATCGCCTGCAAGGCGCCCTGCACAGACAGAGCTGCCAGCCGCCGGTGTTGCAGCATGCCGCCCAGCTGTACGTCGACCAGGGCCACGTCTTCTGCCCAGCGCCGGATGCGTTGTCGGTCCTGGTCGAGGGCGATCTGGGCCGCCTCCCGCGCCTGCCCCGTTGCCCCCACCGCCTGCAAGGCCAGGGCCATGCGCCATGCGGCGGCGACCAGGTTGTCGGCCGTGACGAACAGCAGGCCATCGTTTTGCTGCAGCCTACGCATGTCGTTTTGAAAGTCCTGTTGCCACAGGGCCAACACATCGGCCGAACGGCCCTGGCGCGCACGCAGTTCGGCCAGCAAGGCCGACGGCACATCGGTTGGCGGAAGTCGGGCGCGCAGGGTCTGTTCCAGTGGCTGTGCTGCATCGCCATCCACCATGGTGCGGTACATCATGCCTGCCGAGGCCTGCTGCCCCGCACTGCCCAGCGCTCCCAGCACCTGCCGGACAACATCAAACCCGGCACCACCACCCGATGGCGGCGGTGTGGCGGGCAGTGCCCGCAGGTGTTCAAGGGCAATTTCGGCCTCTTGCAATCGGCCCAGCTGCATCATCACCCGCGCATAGTGGGGCAACACGGTGCGTAACTTCTCGTGACCCAAGGCCTGGAGCGGGGCCGGGTACTGAGCGATCTGCGCCATGGTGGTCTTCAGCGCCGCTTCGTAGTGGCCTGCGGCCCCGTTCAGGTCGCCCAGCAGTTCGGCCCGTCTTCCGAGCGTGATCGGGTTGTCGTCTGGCGTTCGCGTCGCCATACCCGCCGGGGGCTGGCCAGGCACGGGCAGGTTCGTCCATTGCGCAGCTGCGGGCAGCGATGCGCACAGCAGCATGGCCCCCAGCGTGAGGCCTCTGGCGATGGGTTTTCCGTAGTTCATCGTGTCGTTTTCATGTGGCCATGGGGGGCTGGCCGTCCGCAGGCCACTCGATCCGTGCCCGCACGCCGCCGCCCTCGCGACTGTTCACGCTCAGTCGTGCCTTGGGGCCGTACAGGGCCTGCAGGCGTTCTCGTACTTGGCGCAGCCCCAGGCCGGTGCCGCGTGTCCCGGGCGCGGGGCTCAGGCCAACACCGTTGTCTTCGACCTCGACGTATACGAAGTCGGCGGTTGGCCCCACGAAACCCGCCGTGACCTTTACCCAGGCGGGGCCGATCAACGGCTCCAAACCGTGCTTGATGGCGTTTTCCACCAGGGTTTGCAGCATCAGCGGCGGGCACGGCTGGTCGCCGGCGTCGGCGGGTAAAGCCAGTTCGAACCGCAGACGGTCGCCCATGCGGTACTGCATCAGGTGCAGATAGGCCTGCACCGACGCAAACTCCTGCGCCAGCGTGGAGTGACTCCGGCGCCCCATCGGCAGGCTGCTGCGCAGAAAAGTGATCAGATGCGACAGCATGGCCCCGGCGCGGTCTGGCTCGTGCCGCGTCAGGTACTCCACATGCGCGAGGGTGTTCCACAAAAAATGCGGCTCCACCTGCGCGCGCAACACCTGCAGCTCGGCCTGCACCAGCGCGCGTTCACGCTCGGCCAGCTCGGCTCTCACCAGCGCGGCATCGCGTTCGGCTTCGGCTGCTCGGGCCTGCTGGCGTGAGGCCACGGTCCAGGCACGCGCCGCGACCACCAGACCCACCCCCAGCATCAGCATGGTCAGGAGGTCTGTCGCACGGTCGTCCCGTGTGAGCTGAATGATCCAAGGCTCTGGCAACAACAGCGTCAACGGGGCCACCAGCAGAAACACCAGCACCACGCCGAGCGCCCCTTCTGTGGTGCTGCGCAGGGTCGCCAGCAGGGTGGGTGGCAGCGCCTTGGCGCCGCCCCGCCCCCACCACGCCAGTGCCAGCAGCCAGGCCAGCACCGCCATGCCAATGAGCACCCCCGCAAACGGTGCCGGTCCCTGCACCCAGTGGTCCAGCGCAGCCAGCACGGCCAACACCGCCAGCGGACCGACGCCTGCAGTCAGCAATTTCCACACCCCGCGCGCGGTGGCGTGCAATGGTTGCCGGAACCAGCGCCCCATCACATGGCCCTGAACAAAGACTGGTTCGACTCCGAAACACGCACGCGCTCATCCCGCCCCTGGATTTGCAGTTCCATTTGTTCACCGCGCCGGTGCACGCTGTGGACGAACCGGCGGTTGACGATCACGCTGCGGTGCACCTGAACAAAGGCCTGCGGGTCCAGCGAGTTCAGCAGTTCTTTCAGCGACAGGCGGATGAGACCGTCACAGTCGTCGGCCACCACGCGGGTGTACTTGCTGTCCGACTCGAAGTACTTCACGTCGTCCACGTGCAGCATACGGACCTGCCGTCCCTGGTCCACCTGCAGCCAGTCCAGTGGCGGTGATGCAGGCGGATCGGCGCGCACGGCCAGCTGGCGCAGCATCGCCTGCATCTGCTGGTGCATCTGTTCCAGGCCGGGGTGGTCGTGCTGCGCTGCCTGGCGCTGCAGCCGTGTCACCAGCCTGGCCAGACGGGCCGGGTCCAGCGGCTTTAGCAGGTAGTCCACCGCGTGTGCTTCGAAGGCCTCCAGCGCATGTTGTTCGTAAGCCGTGACGAACACCACCTGGGTGGTCGGGTCAATGAGCGTTGCCACCTGCAGGCCCGTGAGGCCGGGCATCTGTATGTCGAGAAACGCCACGTCCGGGCGGTGTTCACCGATCAGGCGCAACGCATCCGCCCCGTTGTCGGCTTCGGCCACGATGCGCAGCCCGGGCCAGAGCCGCTGCAGGTGCTCACGCAGGTTGGCGCGCATCAGCGGTTCGTCGTCGCAAATCAGGGCGGTGGTCATGGGATGTTTCCCTCTACGAGCACGCCAGGGCGTCAGAACTGGGATGTCTCAGATTGCTGTTGCGCTGCCTGTTCGGCCAGGCTCTGTGTGGCGAATCGTTTCTGAAAGTCGTTGCGCATGTAGCGCACTTCCATCTCGAAGCTCATGTGGGGTGCGTCCACCTCGATCACCGCATCCGCCGGCTTGAAGCGCGCGAACTGGTCGCCGACAAACGGGCGCTGCTGGGAGACGACTTTGTATTTCGCGCTCAGGGCCTTGTAGACCGTATCGAACTTGTGTTTTCCCATATCCATCACCACCCCAGCCAGCTTCTGCTCGGGGTCAAAGATGTAGAGCACGCTGTTGAGCCCTTCAATGCCATGGGCAGACCCATCGGTGGAGAGCATTTCGCCGCCGGACCATTTGTTGACGCCGCGTTTTTCCAGACGGGTCTTTTTGCCCAGCGACTGTTGCAACTGGGACACCGTGGTGACGCCGATTTCGACACCCAGCACCGGCGTACCAGCATGTGCAGATAGGGTTGCGGCCAGCGTCACGGTGGCCAGGATGGTTGAAAGACGCAAGTTCATGGCAATACTCCAGTTCAAAGGGGGGTGTTCGGTCAGGGGTGGCTGTATCGGTCCTGGGCTTTCATCAGCAGGTGCCGGCGTCCCATTCCCATTGATTGGTGAAAGGGTTGAACTTCTGCTTGGCCTGAAAGTGCAGCTTGCGCCCATCGCCGTAGGTGCGGTAGCAGTCGCCATTGACGCAGCGGGTGTTGCAGGTGGTGCGGCCGGGCACGGCGGCTGGGCGCTGCGGGTACAGACTGGTGGTCTGGATCGGTGTCGGCGCCTGGGCAGGCGCTGCGGCCACCTTAACCCGAGCCTTGCCCATGGCGGAACCAGTGGTCCATTCCCGTGCCAGGCGCTGGGCGTCGGCCAGTTGTGCCGCGTTCAAGCGGCGACCGATCTCGTCGCGTTCAGCGGCCGCATCGGGGTGCGGTTCGTCCGCCGCGCTGGCCAGGTTCAGCCATGCATGCGCCTGGATCAGGTTGGGACTGAAACCGCGGCCGTCGCGCAGCGCGCGCCCAAGGTTGGTTTGCCCCCAGGCGTTACCCTGTTGGGCCGCTTTCTCGAACCAGCGCAATGCCGTCTCGTCATCCCGGCGCGTGCCGGTGCCATTCTGGTATGCAACCCCGAGGTTGTTTTGGGAGCTCGCATGACCTTGCTCGGCGGCTTTGCGGTACCAGCTGACGGCCTCGCGCTCGTCTTTGGCGACGCCCTGGCCGTTGTCGTACCTGATACCGAGGTTGTATTGAGCGCTCGCATTGCCTTGTTCGGCGGCTTTGCGGTACCAGCTGACGGCCTCGCGCTCGTCTTTGGCGACGCCTTGGCCGTTGCCGTACATGACACCGAGGTTGTATTGAGCGCTCGCATTACCTTGTTCGGCGGCTTTACGGTACCAGCTGACGGCCTCGCGCTCGTCTTTGGCGACGCCCCGGCCGTCGGCGTAACTGCCGCCGAGGTTGTATTGAGCGCTCGCATGACCTTGCTCGGCGGCTTTGCGGTACCAGTTGACGGCCTCGCGCTCGTCTTTGGAGACGCCGAGGCCATTGTCGTAGCTGACCCCTAGGTTGTACTGGGCCAGCGCATAGCCTTGTTCGGCGGCTTTGCGAAGCCACGTGACAGCCGCTCGCTTGTCTTCGTTGATGCAGTGGCCAAAGAAGGTGGCTCTCCCCAGCGCTTCCTGTGAGGCCGCGTCTCCGCCGTTCGCAGTTGCTTGCAATGTGCTCAGTGCCGGTGCGCACTGTCCGGCTTCCAGCTGCTCATAGAGCTTTTTCGCGTCGGCAGACCAGGCTTGGCTGGCCCACAAGGGCAGGGCGATCAGGCAAGCGCGAATCAGCGATGGGGTGTGCATGGAGATTCTCCTCAAATGGTTGGTGGGTGCAGGCACTGTGCGTGGTGGGTAGTGCCCGCTCCACCGCATTGCGACGGTGCCGGTCAATGGCCGACGAATGCCCGCCAGACGCGATGAACCCGTCGTTCGTCAGGGCTTGGCCGGTGGCGCATCGTGGGTTGCCAGCTTGACCGGTGCGTGGATGCAGGTCACGGCGCCGTTGGTCAGCGCCACCTGGTAGCGCAGGTCACAGTTGATGGCCGCAAACAGGATGGGCAGCTGTTCGTTGCCGAAGGAGGCGGGCAGGAACACCACCTTCTGACCGGGTTGGCACGAAGTGGCCGGGCCGAAGTGTTTGACCTCGCACAGGTTCACCTGATCGATGGGGTCTGCGGGTGGCGGCGGTGCAGCGTTGCCGCCGCAGCCCGCCAGCACCAGGGCGGTCAGTGCTACGACGGAAAGAACCGGGGCGACGGGGCGGCGGGTGGGCATCTGAATCAGTTGTGTGAATTGCATGCGTCACCTCAGCGTTGCACGGGCTGTGCCGAATCGAACAGGCTGACGACGTCTTCCTGAACACTCGCGTCCAATCCGACCTGTGCCTTGACCTGAATGCGCCCGTCCGGCAGCTGCGAGGTGGACCACTGCCCGATGCCCAGGGCGCGTTCGAACACGTTGACGCGGCGGTCGGTGCTCAGTTCGATGGCATCGATGCGGCTGCCATGGTCCATCACCACCGCCACCGGGCCGCGCTGGGTGTTGAACCAGGACACGCGCCAGAAGTAGTGCAGCCGGTTCGGGTAGCCGTCCTGGCCGTAGAGCGATGCCACGGTGTCCATACGGTCGCATTCGGCCACCCAGTAGTTGCGGGCCCGGCACTGGCTCATGAAGTTGGCGTTGTTGTCGGCCAGCGAAATGCTCAGGGGCAACAGTTTGTTCGTGTCCAGGTTGAACAGCGCGTAGTCGCTGTCCGACGCGTTGACACCCACGATGGAGCCGATCTTCTTGATGCTGCCCAACAAGGCGCCCAGGCTGCCCTGGGCCAGGATGCCGCCTTCGTTTTCTTTGGTTTCGACTCGTTTCTCCAGCAGCAGCCAGCCGGTGCCACTGACATCGCCGTTCTGGTGGGCGGCCAGCATGTGGGTTTCGGGCAATCCATAGGGCTTGAGCCCGGCGCCGGCCTGGTAGCGGAACAACGCGTTTTCTCGGGCCACGATGAAGCCGCGGGGTGTCAGGTTCAGGCGGTTGCCAGCGGCGCGCACGCCGCTGATGGTCTCCACAGTCCACTGACCCATGCGCCGGCTGGCGGAGCCGATGGTCAGCGGCGTTCCTGCACGGTGGCGCATCAGCTTGATGAGGTACTGATCGGCCTGCACCCGCATCAGGTAGGCGGCGTCGCCGGTCTTGCTGTCCACGGCGTACTGGACGATCACGCCTTCGGGGTCGAGCACGCGCTCGCCGTTGATGGAGAAGCCGTCCCGGAACCGCTCGACGGCAAACGGTCCTTGGGCCGGCGCCCAGGCGGCCAGTTGCTGGGCGAGCGCAGCCTCGCTGGACTGAGCAGGGGCGTTGCGCTGTGCCAGCAAGGGTTGGGCAGATTCCACCTGAGCGGGCATGCCCAACTGCTGCTGGAGGAGTTGACGCAATTGCTCGGGTGTCAGGTTTTGCGCGCTGAGGCTGGCACTGGACAAGACAAGGCTGGCGCCGATGAGTGAGGGAATGATGCGTTTGACGAGGGTCATGGTTTCTGAACTTGCGTGTCGCATGGACTTCGGGCTTTCGGGTTGAACTTCACGGACAAGCCGGCTGCCATCCCATTACTGGCCACCGAAAATCCTTCGGCAGCTGGCTTCAAAACTTGAGGGGCGGACAACGGGATCCGTTGTGCTCGGGCGGAGGCACCCTCTTTGTGCGAGGGCGACGGGGTCTCAGATCAATGCGTAGACGCCGGGCTGCGCACCCGGCACCCGCACTGACCAGCTGGTGCCCAGGGGGGTGATGTCGGGGCGCTGGCAACGCCAGCGCGTTTCGCCTGTCGGCAAATGACAGAGGTGCAGTTGATCCGGTGCACTCACGTCGGTTTGCGGCACATTGAAATAGACAAAGCCTCGGCTGGCCGGCACGGAAAAGTTGGCCGCGAATTCAAACCCGTTGCGCATCGCGCCGCCAACACCGGCATCAGGCAGTGTCCCCGTAGACCGTCCAGACCACTCGACGGCGGTGAGGGCTCGCAAGCCGTTGTACTCGGCGCTGGCGGCGAACACGGGGTGGGCAACCGAGTGCACGCATCCAACCGCCTGGTCGGGCAGCATGTCGAACAGCACGACACCCATGCCGATGTCATTGGCAACGCCAGCGGAGACCAGCGCTTGACCCAAGGCGGTGGAGTAGTCGCGATAGTCGGTTTCCAGTCGGAGCCAGCCAATGGAGCTGACTTCTGCGCGGCCCCAGGCATACACGGAGCCGGTGCGTTCTGTGAGCCCGTTGTTGTTCCAGTATTTCCAGGGGGAGTAGTCGTATCCGCTGACGTTGCCAGAGGCTGCGACGAGTGGCTGGCCCACATCGCAGTAGTCGTGAAGGGTCACGGCCAATGCCTGTGCCTGTTGATCGAGTGGTGCCAGTGATGCACCGTCGTCGGTGTCGGGGTCGCCGCCGCCACAAGCGACCAAGGACGCCACTGCCGCGGCCATGCTCAGGCAGGTTCTGACGGCACGCCGCTGAGTGAGTAGAGGGAGGCTTTCTAGCATGCTGCTGTTCCCGTTGTGGATCGATGGGCGCAGCTTCGGCCATGTGTTCGCGTCTGTCCGTAACGGTGTGACGGATGCGGCCTTGAAGTGACGAACGCCGGCCAGCCAGGACAGACGCACAGCCTCTGGGCACGTCGATCAGGGTGCTGACTCCCAGGCAGAGAATCCAGTACAGGCGCCGGGGGCGGGGGGCGTGAGGGCGGTCGCTAACGTGGTGTGGCTTTTTCAGAAACCGCCAGCATCGGTTTGACGACGCTGTTATCTTGGTAGCCCTTGTTGAAAGTCTTTCCTTCCATGCTCTACGCCACCCTCAAGCTGCTGCACGTCCTCGCCATCGTCGTCTGGGTCGGTGGCATGGTCTTCGCCCACTTCTTCCTGCGCCCGGCCGCGTTGCAGCTGCCGCCGCCGCAGCGCGTGCCGCTGATGCACGGGGCGCTGCAGCGCTTCTTTGCCGCGGTGCTGGTGGCCATCGCCGTGGTGCTGGCCACCGGCCTGTGGATGATCGGCCGCGTGGCCAAGGAAACGGTGCAGGCCGGGCTGGCGTTCAACATGCCGCTGGACTGGACCCTCATGGCCACCCTGGGTCTGGTGATGATGGCCATCTTCGGCCACATCCGCTTCGCGCTGTTCAAGCGCCTGGGCAAGGCCGTGGCGGCGCAGGACTGGCCGGCCGGTGGCGCCGCGCTGGCCAGCATCCGCACCTGGGTCAGCGTCAACCTCGCCATCGGCGTGGTGATCATCGTGCTGACCCTGCTGATGGCCTGAGACAGGTCAGGTGCCGGCGGGCGCCCATGGGGGCGGCACATCCCGCCCCCACATGCGTTGCCCGATCCAGCGCAGCGCGGGGCCGGCGGGCGGGCGTTCGCTGACATGAACGGCGGGCACCGAGCGCACGGCGTCCAGCGGTCCCAGATCGAAATTGAAGACGAAGTCGGGCTCCTGACCCATGCGCAGGTCGGTGATGCGCAGCTGACCGTCCGGCGTGGCCGCTGCCTTGACGAAGCCGTGGCTGAAGGCGCTCAGACGGGCCACCGGTTCGGCGCCGGCGTGTTGTGCGAGCAAGGCCGTGCCGCGGTCGTGCGCCGTCCAGCGCGGCGCGCGCGCACCGTCGAACACCGAGATATTGGTTTCATGGAAATGCGGGTCCGACGGGTCGTCGGGCAAGGCGACCACGCGCCACAACAGGGTCTGCAGCGGCGCGGGCGTGACCAGCACCCGTTCGGCGGCGATGCCCTGCGCCCGCAGCGACGCGCGGGCCTGCAGTTCCACATGGGTCTGGGCCAGCGCGCTCCAGGCCAGGTAGGCGGTGGAGGCGACCAGGCCGACCGCGTTCCAGCGCAGCCCGCGGGCGCTGCCCTTCAGGCGCAGCGCGGCGACCACGCCAACGATCAGCGGCAGGGTGTAGACCGGGTCGATGATGAACACGCTGCCCACACCGTAGGGGTGGTTCGTGAACGGCAGCAGCAGCTGGGTGCCGTAGACGGTCATGGCATCCAGCAGTGGGTGGGTGATCAGGACCAGCCAGAGCGCAAGGGTCCAGCGGCCATAGAGCTGGCGCTCACCGTGCAGGCGTGAAACGGCCCAGGCCAGCAGCGGCGCCAGTGCGGTGAGGTAGAGCAGGGCATGGCTCTCGGCGCGGTGCAGCACCATGTTGAGCAGGGCGTCGCCGTGGTCGATGAGCGCGTCGAGGTCGGGCAGGGTGCCGGCGACGGCGCCCCAGGGGGCGGCTTTCCAGACCGCGGTGCGGCGGCCCATGACGCCGACGGCGACCGCCGAGCCAAGGGCGATTTGCGAGAGGGAATCCATGCGCCGAGCTTAGCGGCCGCCTGGTGGACCCGGCTTCACCGGGGTCATGCCTGGACGACCACCGCGTACTCGGCTGTCAGGCCATCCTGCGTGTTGACGAAGGGCCGGGTCAACGCAGCCTGTCCGGCTTCGCCCAGACGCCGCCACAGGAAGTCGCGCGGATTGCCGGGATCGCCCTGCACGTAGAACTGGGTGGTCAGCAGTTCCTGGCCGTCGAGCCGGACCTTGACGTGGATGTGCGGGGTGCGGCCGCTGTAGGGCGCGGGTCTGAGGGTGCGGAAGCGG
Source organism: uncultured Hydrogenophaga sp. (assembly GCA_964550405.1). Taxonomy (GTDB): domain Bacteria; phylum Pseudomonadota; class Gammaproteobacteria; order Burkholderiales; family Burkholderiaceae_C; genus Hydrogenophaga. The sequence goes on from CAZJZD010000003.1 coordinate 70,024, forward strand.
TAGCGGCCGTCCTTGCCCAGCGTGACTTTGCCGAAGCCCTGGAACGCCGGGTCGGCCTTGCCGCCGTCGCCGGGGTGGTGGTAGTGGCCGTCCTGGTCGCATTGCCAGATTTCGATCACACCGCCGGCCAGTGGGGTGCCACGCGTGTCGGTGACGGTGCCGGTGACCCAGGCGGCCTGGCCCTTGCCGTAGGCCGCGCTGCCGGTGCGCAGCAGGTCGGCGTCGGTGTCGGACGGGAAGGCCACCGGGTAGAAGGGCCCCTCGGTCTGGCTGGGCGTGGGGCGCAGGGTCTGGCCCTGCGCGAGGGCCGGGGTCAGCCAGGCCGGGGCGGCGGTGGCAGCCACCAGGCCGGCGCCGCGCAGCAGCAGGGCGCGGCGGGAAGGAGGCGTCGGTGCAGGGAACATGGCGGGCTCCGTGGGGTCGGGTGCCCCGCCGGTTCAGGCGCGGGGCGGGGCTTGCAGGTCGAGCGCGATGAACCGCAGGCTGGGGTCGTGGGTGTCGCCGGGCGGATCGCTCTCTTGGAAGCCCAGGGTGCGTGCAAGTTCCAGCATGCCGGCGTTCTCGCGCAGCACCGTGCCCACCATGCGTTGCGTGCCGCGGCCGCGCAGGTGGCCGATCATCTTGCGCATCAGGCGCCGGCCCAGGCCGCCGCCCTTGCAGTCGCTGCGCACGATGACGCCGAACTCGGCGTCGCGGTTGTCGGGGTCGATCACCACCCGCACCGCGCCCAGCGTCTCCTCGCCGCCATCCGGCAGCGCGCGGGTGGCGATGAAGGCCATCTCGCGCGCGTAGTCGATCTGCGTCAGCCGCGCGAGTTCGCTGTGTTCGATGCTGCGCCGGCTGTAGAACACCCGCATGCGGATGTCCTCCGGATCGAGCCTCTCCAGGAAGGCGCGGTGCTGCGGCTCGTCTTCGGGGCGGATCGGACGCAGCGTCAGCGGCTGGTCTTTCCACGTCCAGGCTTCCACCAGTTGTTCCGGGTACGGCTGGATGGCGAAGTGCCCGGCCCCGCCCGGGCACATGGCCGACACGCGCACCCGAGCGTCCAGCGCGATCACGCCGTCGTGGTTGGCCAGCAGCGGGTTGATGTCGAGTTCCGCGATCTCGGGCACCTCGGCCAGCAGCTGCGACACGCCCACCAGCACCCGGGCGATGGCGTCCACGTCGGTGGCCGGCCAGTCGCGGAAACCCTGCAGCAGCCGGTGCACGCGGGTGCGCGCGATCTGCGCCAGCGCCAGCGGCGTGTTCAGCGGCGGCAGGGCCAGCGCGCGGTCGGCCAGCACCTCGACCGCCGTGCCACCGGCACCGAACAGGATGACCGGGCCGAACAGCCGGTCCACGCTGGCGCCGACGATCAGTTCGTGGGCGTGGCGCATCTTCACCATGGGCTGCACGGTGAAGCCCTGCAGGTCGGCGTCGGGCCGCTGCGTGCGCACACGCTGCAGCATGTCGCCGGCCACCTGGCGCAGCTCGGTGGCGTTGGCAATGCCCAGGCGCACGCCGCCCACGTCGCTCTTGTGGCTGATGGCCTGGGAGAGGATCTTGAGCACCACCGGGTAGCCCACCGCCTCTGCGGCGGCCACGGCGGCTTCGGCGCTGGGGCCGGCCACCTGCGTGGCCACCACCGGCAGGCCGGCGGCCGCCAGCAGGGCCTTGGCCTCGGGTTCGGTGAGCACCTCGCGGCCCTGGGCCAGCACCGCTTCGACCACCGAGCGGATGGCCGGCAGGTTCATGGTGTGCCGGGCATCGCGCGCGGGCGGTGTCTGCAGCAGTTCCTGCTGGTGGTCGCGGTAGGTCCGCAGGAAGCTGAACGCGCGCACCGCGTCCTCGGGCGTGGGGTAGTCGGGCACGCCGGCCTCGCGGCACAGGCGCCGCGCCTGGGCCACGGCGGTCTCGCCCAGCCAGCTGCCGAGCACGCGGCGTGGCGCGGTGGTGAGTTGCGGCAGCACCGCCTGCGCGATCTCGGCGCTGGGCACGATGGCGGTGGGGGCGTGGATGAACAGCACCGCGCTGGCCGGGTCGTTCGCCAGGGCGTCCAGTGCGGCGACATACCGCTCGGCTGGCGCGTCGCCGATGATGTCCACCGGGTTGGCGCGCGACCAGTTGACCGGCAGCACCGCGTCCAGCCGCGCCAGCATGGCCTCGTCCAGCGGGGCCAGCGGCACACCCAGGGCGGCGGCTTCGTCGGCCGCCAGCACGCCGGCGCCGCCGCCGTTGGTGAGCACGATCAGGCGCTCGGACGGACCGTCGCGGAAACGCGCCAGCGTCTCGGCGGCCAGGAACAGGTCGGGCAGGGTGAGCACGCGCAGCATGCCGGCGCGGGCGATGGCGGCGTCGAACACCGCGTCCGATCCGGCCAGCGCCCCGGTGTGCGAGGCCGCGGCCGCCTGACCCGCGGCCGAACGCCCGGCCTTGACCACGATGACCGGCTTGTTGCGCGCAGCCGCGCGCGCAGCGGACATGAATTTGCGGGCCAGCTGGCCGCCGGGCCGCCCCAAGGCCGGCTGCGCCCCCTCGGGGGGCAGCGACCCGCGCAGCGGCGGAGCGTGGGGGTCAGCCTCGTCGATGCTCTCGATGTACAGCAGGATGGCGCGCGTCTTCGCATCGCTGCCCAGGTAGTCCAGCAGGTCGCCGAAGTCCACGTCGGCGTGTTCGCCCAGCGACACGAAATGCGAGAAACCGATGCCACGCGCGGCCGCCCAGTCCAGCATGGCCGTCACCAGTGCGCCCGATTGCGAGACAAAGGCCAGTTCACCCGGTTGGGCGCCGATGTGCGCGAAGCTGGCGTTCAGGCCCAGGTGCGGCACCAGCAGGCCGATGCAATTGGGCCCCAGGATGCGCAGCGTGTGCCGGCGGGCGGCGTCCAGCATGGCCTGTTTGGTGGCCTTGTCCAGCCCGGCGGTGACCACGATGGCCGCGCGCGTGCCGCGCTCACCCAGCTGGCCGATGAGTTTGACCACGGTGTCGGCCGGCGTGCAGATCACGGCCAGGTCCGGTGCCTCGGGCAGGGCCTTGACGCTGGCGTAGGCCTTCACCCCATCGAGCGTGGCGTGCTTGGGGTTGACCGGGTAGAGCCGCCCCGGGAACTGCGCGTGCAGGTTGCGCCAGACCGTGGTGCCCACCCGGCCCGGGCGCTCCGAAGCGCCGAACACCGCCACGGAAGCCGGGGCGAACAGCCTGTCGAGGTGGCGGATGCTCATGGGGGACTCCTTGAACGACCCGGCGCCGGGCCGCCCCAAGCCGGGTCAGCCCCCGTGGGGGGCAGCGACCCGCGCAGCGGCGGAGCGTGGGGGCTCATTTCTTGTTCGAACTCATGAAGGCGATCAGCGCCAGCCGCATGGCTTCTTCCACCGACATGTCGATGGGCGTGGTCCAGCTGCGCGGCACGAACACCGTGTAGCCACCGATCATGTAGCCCATGGGCAGGTAGACGGCGACCTGGTCGTCCAGTTCGGCCAGCCCTTTGGGCAGGCCTTGCATGCTCTGGCGCGTCACCAGGCCCACGGTGCTCAGATCGTGCCCGGGCATCTTGAGCAGCACGACCTGCTGCGCGTCCTGTTCGTGCGGCGCGAAGTAGTCGGCGAAGTTCTTGAGCGACGAGTAGATGCTCTTGACCACCGGCAGGTTGGTGAAGGGCAGTTCCACATACGACAGCAGCCGCCGGGTGGCGGGCAGCGACACCAGCAGACCCAGCGCCAGGATCAGCACCGCCCCCAGTGCGATGCCCAGGCCGGGCAGGTAGAAATCGCCGGTCATGGGCCGCAGCAGGGCCATGGCGGTGCGCTCGGTCCAGGTGACGAACAGCACCAGCACATAGACCGTGATGGCCAGTGGCAGGAAGGTGATGAGGCCGCGGAAGAAAACCTGTGACAGGCGCTTGAGCGCTGGTTCTGGAGGGGGTGTGGGAATCATGAAACCAGCATAGCAGCGCCGGGCGCCTGCGTGTGTGACGAGGCGGACGTCCGGCGCGTCTTGCATTACGGGGCATCGTCCCCAGATGCGGGCTTCTGTGGCAAGCTGTGCCGCTGCAAAGGGCATGCCGTTGGCGTGCCCGTCCCGGGGGTATTGGCCCCGCCGCCGGGACGTGTGGTCGGAACTGTTCCGGTCGCCCGGGCTCTGTGTTTCATGAACAGCATCACCGACTTCTTTGCCCGCCTGCTGCGGGGCGTTTTCAAGCTGCTGCTGGTCGCGGCCGCGCTGGTCTTCGTCTTCAGCTTCCTGCTGGCGGCCCTGTTCATCGTGCTGGGGGTGTCGCTGTGGTCGCTCGTCACCGGCCGCAAACCGGCGCCGGTGGTGATGTTCAGCCGCATGCGCGAACAGTCGCAGCGCTACACCCAGGGCGTCTGGCCTGGCCGCGCCACGCGGCCCGCGGGCGATGTGGTGGATGTGGACGCCACCGAAGTGCCCGAGGCGCCCGCCGAACGCCTGCGCTGACTTCTGGAACCGGGAGTTCGGCGCCGGGCCACCCCTGGCTGAATTCGCACCCCCTCAGGAGGCCGCGACCCGCGATGCGGCGTGGCGTGGGGGTTACTTTCTTTCCAGCGCCGCCTGGTACAGCGCGTTGCGCGGCTGGCCGGTGATCTCGGCACACAGCTTCACGGCGGTTTTCACCGGCAGCTCGGCCAGCAGCAGGTCCAGTGTGCGCAGGCTGGCCGCGTCCAGCGCGTCCCCGCCCGTGTCGGCCGGGGCCGGGTGCACCAGCAGCACGAACTCGCCGCGTGTGCGGTGCGGACCGGCCTGCAGCCAGGCCGGCAGGTCCGACGCCGGCATCTGCGCCACTTCCTCGAACTGCTTGGTCAGCTCGCGGCCCACGGTCACTGGGCGCTCGCCCAACGCCGCCAGTTCGCGTGCCAGGGCTTCGATGCGGTGCGGCGCCTCCAGCAGCAGGCAGGCGCGGGGGTCGGCGGCGATGGCCTGCACCTCGCGCTGGCGCTCCGTGGCCTTGGGCGAAAGGAAGCCGGTGAAGACAAAGCGGCCGTCATGCCCGCCCGTGCCCGCCACGCTCAGCAGCGCGGTGAGGCTGGAGGCCCCAGGCAGCGGGATGGCGCGCAGGCCGGCGGCCACAACGGCCGCACACAGCCGCGCGCCCGGGTCGCTCACGCCGGGGGTGCCCGCGTCGCTGACATAGGCCACGCGCTGGCCTTCGCGCAGGCGCTGTACCACGGTCTGTGCGGCCTCGGCTTCGTTGTGCTCGTGCAGCGCCAGCAGGGGCTTGTGCAGGCCGTAGCCCTGCAGCAGGCCGGCGGTGTGGCGCGTGTCCTCGCAGGCCACGGTGTCGGCGAGTTCGAGCACCTGCAGCGCGCGCAGCGAGATGTCGGCGGTGTTGCCGATGGGCGTGGCCACCATGTAGAGCGCACCCTGCGGATAATGCTGCTGCCCCGCGATGTCACGCGCGGCGGTCAACAGGGAGGGGGGGCTGGCAGACATGTGGACGTTCCGGAAACAGGGGTCGTCGGTCACGACCAAGCAGCGCGGCGATGCCGCCGAAGAACTCGCCCTGGCGCACTTGCAGCGCGCGGGCCTGCGGCTGGTGCAGCGCAACTTCAAGACGCCCGGCCGCGGCGGCGGCGAGATCGATCTGATTATGCGGGAGCCCGACGGCACGCTGGTCTTCGTCGAGGTCCGTCAGCGCGCCAGTGCCTCGCGCGGTGGGGCGGGCGGCAGCGTCACACCGCTCAAGCAGCGGCGTATCGTGTTCGCGGCGCGGCACTTTTTGCTGCGGCTCGGATCGGAACCCCCATGCCGCTTCGACGTGGTGCTCATCGATGGAGCGATCAGCTCCGGCGAGGCGCCCGCCGTGCAATGGCTGCGTGCTGCATTTGATGCAGCTGCCACGTCCTGATACATCCTGCGCCGCTATCATCGCCCCCATGCTTTTGCAACGCATCCAGCAACAGTTCATCGACAGTGCCGACCTCAAGTACCAATGCGCGCAGAACCTGGCGCCGGTGGTGGAAGCCGCGATCCAGGCGGTGCTGGCCAGTGTGACCGGCGGCGGCAAGGTGCTGGCCTGCGGCAATGGCGCATCGGCCGGCGGCGCGCAGCACTTCGCGGCCAGCTTCATCGGCCGCTACGAACGCGAGCGCCCCGAGCTGGCGGCGCTGTCCCTCTCGGCCGACGCGGCCGTGCTCTCGGGCATCGCCAACGACTTCGACGCCCGTGCCGTCTACGCCCGCCAGGTGCGTGCGCTCGGTCATGCCGGCGATGTGCTGCTGGCACTGACGACCACCGGCAACTCGGCCAGCATGCTGGCCGCCGTCGAAGCGGCCCATGAACGCGACATGACCGTGGTGGCGCTGACCGGCGCCCGCGGTGGCCGCCTGGGCCAGATGCTGCGCGACACCGATGTGCACGTCTGCGTGCCGCACGAGCAGGCCGCCCGCATCCTGGAAGTGCACCACCTGGTGCTGCACTGCATCTGTGACGGTGTCGATGCCCAGCTCATGGGACTGCCCGAACTGCCTTCCCCCGAACCGGAGAACTCCTGATGAATGCCTCTGTCCGTATGTCTTCGTCGTCACGTCTGCGCCTGGCCGCCCTGTGTCTGGGGGTGGCGAGCCTGACCAGCGTGCTGTCGGCCTGCGCGCCCCTGGTGATTGGCGGTGCCATGGCCGGTGGTGCCCTGGTGGCGACGGATCGCCGCACCTCGGGTGCGCAGCTGGAGGACCAGGGCATCGAACTGCGTTCCCGCAACCGCCTGCGTGAGCAGCTCGGGGAGCGTGGCAACGTGAGCGTGACCAGCTACAACCGCCAGGTGCTGCTCACGGGCGAAGTTGCCAACGAGGAAGACAAGGCCACGGCGGAGCGGGTGGTGGCCGGGGTGGACAACGTGCGGGCCATCGTCAACGAGCTGGTGGTGCAAATCCCTTCTTCGTTCTCCCAGACTTCAGCCGACACCCTGGTCACGGGCCGTGTCAAGGCGGCCATGGTCGATGCCCGCGACCTGTCGGCCAACGCGTTCAAGGTGGTGACCGCACGCGGTACCGTGTACCTCATGGGCCGTGTCACCCAGCGTGAAGCCGATCGTGCCACCGACATCGCGCGGACCACCAGTGGTGTGCAGCGCGTGGTGCGGGTGCTGGAGATCATCAGCGAGGAAGACCTCGCCCGCATGCTGCCCCAGCCGGCGCCCGCACCGGTGAAAGACGCCACGCCGGCAAAGTGATAGTGGCTGGCGCCGCGGCTCGGGGCGCTCACCGGAGCGGGTGTCTGATCCAGCACACGCCGTGGAACCGGCTTCGCCGGGCCACTGGCGTGGACCCCTCTCAGGGGGAAGCCGCGTCAGCGGCGCAGGGGGTTACTTCAGACGTTTGATCAGGCTGGACGTGTCCAGCCGGCTCCCGCCCATGGCCTGCACGTCGGCATAGAACTGGTCCACCAGCGCGGTGACCGGCAGGCGGGCGCCGTTGCGTTTGGCTTCGTCCAGCACCAAACCCAGATCCTTGCGCATCCAGTCCACGGCGAAGCCGAAGTTGAACTGGTCCGCGACCATGGTCTTGCCGCGGTTGTCCAGCTGCCAGCTCTGGGCCGCACCCTTGCCGATCACCTCCAGCACCTGGTTCATGTCCAGGCCCGCTTTCTGACCGAAGGCGATGGCCTCGGACAGGCCCTGCACCAGACCGGCGATGCAGATCTGGTTGACCATCTTGGTCAGCTGGCCGGCACCGCTGGCGCCCATCAGCGTGAAAGCGCGCGAGAAGGCCATCGCCACGGGTTTGGCGGTCTCGAATGCTGTTGCATCACCGCCGCACATGACCGTCAGCGCGCCGTTCTGGGCGCCCGCCTGGCCACCCGACACCGGCGCATCGACAAAGGCCAGACCGAGGTTTTTTGCAGCCCCGTACAGCTCGCGTGCCACGTCGGCCGACGCGGTGGTGTGGTCCACAAAGACCGCGCCCGGCACCATGCCGGCAAAAGCACCGTTGGCCCCCAGCGTGACCGAACGCAGGTCATCGTCGTTGCCCACGCAGCAGAACACGATGTCCGCGCCCATGGCCGCCTCGCGCGGCGTGCCCTTGGCCGAACCGCCGAACTCGGCCACCCAGGCCTCGGCCTTGGCCGGGGAGCGGTTGAAGACCGTCACCGCATGCCCGGCTTTGGCCAGATGCCCGGCCATGGGGAACCCCATGACACCCAGCCCGAGAAAAGCGACCTTTTTGGGCACAGCGGATTCGTAGGTTTTTGCGGCAATGCTGCTCATGAGGATGCGATGGGGAGTGAGGGGAAGTCAGGTCAGAGATGCGGTGGAACCGGCTTTGCCGGGCCACTCGCATCGCCCCCTTGAGGGGGTGACGCGCCGCAGGCGCGGCGCGGGGGTGCTCAAACAATCGTGAGATGCTCGGTGCCCGCCGCCAGATCCTGCGTCTTGGCACGCTGGCTGTTGAGCTTGATCTGCAGCCGCAGATCGTTGAGCGAGTCGGCGTTGCGCAGGGCGTCCTCGTAGGTGATGAGGTTGGCCTCGAAGGCGTTGAACAGGGCCTGGTCGAAGGTCTGCATGCCCATCTGCGTGCTCTTCTTCATGATCTCCTTGATCTCGGCCACTTCACCCTTGAAGATCAGGTCGGCGATCAGCGGGGAATTGAGCATGATCTCGACCGCCGCATGACGCCCCTTGTTGTCCTGGCGCGGAATCAGGCGCTGCGAGACCAGGCCGCGCAGGTTCAGCGACAGGTCCATCAGCAGCTGCGGTCGCCGGTCTTCGGGGAAGAAGTTGATGATCCGGTCGAGCGCCTGGTTGGCGCTGTTGGCGTGCAGGGTGGCCAGGCAGAGGTGACCGGTTTCCGAGAACTGGATCGCGTACTCCATGGTTTCGCGGTCGCGGATCTCGCCCATCAGGATCACGTCCGGCGCCTGGCGCAGGGTGTTCTTCAGCGCCACCCCCCAGTCGTCGGTGTCCAGTCCGACTTCACGCTGTGTCACCACGCAGTTCTTGTGCGGGTGCACAAACTCCACCGGATCTTCAATCGTGATGATGTGGCCGAAGGTGTTTTCGTTGCGCCAGTCGACCATGGCGGCCAGCGTGGTCGATTTGCCGGACCCGGTGGCGCCGACGATGATGCACAGGCCACGTTTGGTCAGCGCGACGTCCTTGAGCACCTGCGGCAGGCCCAGCTGGTCAATGGTCGGCAGCGTGGCGGGAATGGTCCGCAGCACCATGCCGATCTTGCCCTGTTGCACGAATGCACTGACGCGGAAGCGCCCGATGGCGGGGGGCGAGATGGCGAAGTTGCACTCTTTGGTGCGTTCAAATTCGGCCGCCTGCTTGTCGTTCATGATGGAACGCGCCAGCGCCAGGGTATGGGTGGCGTTCAGCGGCTGTGGCGAGACCTTGACCACCTTGCCGTCGACCTTGATCGCGGGCGGGAAATCGGCCGTGATGAACAGGTCGCTGCCTTGCCGGCTGAGCATCAGCTTGAGCAGATCGTTGATGAATTTCGATGCCTGATCGCGTTCCATTCATTTTTCCTTGTCTGTTCAAGAACGCGGTGGAACCGGCTTTGCCGGGCCACTCGCGGTGCCCCCTTGATGGGGGATGCGGCCACACGCAGTGGGCAAGCGACGGGGGTGGGTCACGTCTACCCGGGGAAATTCTCCGGGATCTTGGCCTTGCTGCGGGCTTCGGCCGGGCTGATCACGTTGCGTTTGACCAGGTCGGCCAGGTTCTGGTCCAGCGTCTGCATGCCCACGCTGTTGCCGGTCTGGATGGCCGAGTACATCTGGGCGACCTTGGCCTCGCGGATCAGGTTGCGGATGGCGCTGGTGCCGATCATGATCTCGTGTGCCGCCACGCGGCCGCTGCCATCCTTGACCTTGCACAGGGTCTGGGAGATGACGGCCACCAGCGATTCGGACAGCATCGCGCGCACCATGTCCTTTTCCTCGGCGGGGAACACGTCGATGATCCGGTCGATGGTCTTGGCGGCACTTGACGTGTGCAGGGTGCCGAACACCAGGTGGCCGGTTTCGGCCGCGGTCATGGCCAGGCGGATGGTTTCCAGGTCGCGCATTTCGCCGACGAGGATGGCGTCCGGGTCTTCACGCAGTGCCGAGCGCAGGGCGTTGGCAAAGCTCAGGGTGTGCGGGCCGACCTCGCGCTGGTTGACCAGACACTTCTTGGACTCGTGCACGAACTCCACCGGATCTTCCACGGTCAGGATGTGGCCGTACTCGGATTCGTTGAGGTGGTTGACCATGCCGGCCAGGGTGGTGGACTTGCCTGAACCCGTGGGCCCGGTGACCAGCACCAGACCGCGCGGGCGCAGGGCCAGGTCACCGAAGATCTTGGGTGCGTTGAGCTGCTCCAGCGTCAGGATCTTGCTTGGAATGGTCCGGAATACCGCACCGGCGCCCCGGTTGTGGTTGAACGCGTTGACGCGGAAGCGGGACAGTCCTTCGATCTCGAACGAGAAGTCGCACTCCATGAACTCCTCGTACTGCTTGCGCTGCGTGTCGTTCATGATGTCGTACACCATGGCGTGGACCTGCTTGTGGTCCAGCGGCTCGACGTTGATGCGTCGCACGTCGCCGTGCACCCGTATCATGGGTGGCAGGCCGGCCGAGAGGTGGAGATCGGATGCTTTGTTCTTGACGCTGAAGGCGAGCAGTTGGGTGATATCCATCCCGGTGTCCCGTGCTGTGTTGGTATGACCGACTGATTATGACGACGATTGAAAACAATCTCCAAGACGTGCGCGACCGTGTGGCGGCGGCCTGCGACCGCTCGGAGCGCAGCGTGAACAGCGTCACCCTGCTGGCCGTGTCCAAGACCTTCGGACCCGAGGCCGTGGCCGAAGCGCTGGCGGCCGGACAGACCGCCTTCGGTGAAAACTACATCCAGGAAGGGGTCGAAAAGATCCTGGCGCTGCGGACATCCCATCCCGACGCCACCGTCGAATGGCACTGCATCGGTCCGGTGCAGAGCAACAAGACCCGGTTGGTGGCCACCCACTTTCACTGGGTGCAGTCGGTGGAACGGCTCAAGATCGCGCAGCGCCTGTCCGAGCAGCGCCCCGATGGCCTGCCCCCTTTGCAGGTCTGCCTGCAGGTCAATGTGGACGGTGGGGCCAACAAATCGGGCGTGGCGCCCGAGGAGGCGCTGGCCCTGGCGCACGCGGTCGCCGAGTTGCCGAACCTGCGGCTGCGGGGCCTGATGTGCATCCCGGAGCCGGCCGAAGGATTTGAGGCGCAGCGCGCGCTGTTCGGACGGGCCAAGGCGCTGTTCGACGACCTGAACGCCCGTGGCTTCGGGCTGGACACCCTGTCCATGGGCATGAGCGAGGACCTGGAGGCGGCGATCGCCGCCGGCTCGACCATGGTGCGCGTGGGCCGGGCGGTGTTCGGTCACCGGCCACGCAAGGACCCTTCTACTTCTTCGGCGGCTGGATCGGCTTGACCGCGCCGCAGTCGGCCGACAGCCACTTGCCCTGGCCGTCCATGGTCATGGACTCGGGCTTGCCCTTGCGGGTGGTGTTCATCACCATCTTCATGGTGTAGGCGGTGTCGCCACTGAAGGTGTAGGTGCCTTCGCCGCTGGAGGGCGGGTTCTGGCAGGTGAACGCCATCTTGAGTGTGTTGCCACTGCGCGAGGTGACAGTGCTGGTGCACTGGCCCTCGTGCTGGCTGGGCATCTCGCTGCGCGCGGCCATTTCAGGGGTGATGCAGACCTTCATCGCCATGCCCCCGCCGGTGCCGGGCGAGGGCATGCTCACGCCCTGTTGGCCCATCATGGCCTCCATCTGTTTCCGCTGCGCAGGTGACATGGCCGCCATCTGTTTCTGCATCTGGGCCATGGCCTGATCCATCTGCGGGTTGCCGCCCATTTTGTGCTGCATCTCCCACAGGCCGGGTTTGACGCTCTGGGCGCTGGCGGCCGTGGCGCAGACCAGCAGGGTGCTGAACAGGGTGGCGGTTTTGAACATGGCGTGCTCCAAGGGTTTCAGGCCATTGTCGCGCCGCCGGCAGGCTTGTCAAAGGGGCAGCCGGCTGCTGTTCTTCACCTCTTCCATCACCGCGTAGGTGCGCGTCTCGCGCACGCCGGGCAACTGCCACAGCACGCTGCCGGCGAAGTCGCGGAAGGCGGCCATGTCGGCCATGCGGGTCTTGATCAGGTAGTCGAAGCCGCCGGCCACCATGTGGCACTCCAGGATCTCGTCGCGCACCTGCACCGCGGCCTTGAACTCGTTGAACACGTTGGGCGTGGTGCGGTCCAGCAGCACCTCGACGAAGACCAGCATGCCGCGCCCGAGCTTGAGCGGATTCAGCCTCGCCTCGTAGCCCAGGATGTAGCCGTCGCGCTGCAGCCGCTGGGTGCGCGCCAGCACGGCGGTGGGCGACAGGGCGACCGCTTCGGCGAGCTTCAGATTGGAGATGCGGCCGTCGGCCTGAAGGACGTTCAGGATGCGCAGGTCGATGCGGTCGAGTTCGTGGGTAGTTTCGCTCATGAGTAGTGAATTATCCGGTTGAACTACCAAAATCAGAGAAAAATTCTTCGCCGGGTTCTTCAGACTTCGGGCATTCACTGTTCTGTCCCGTTTCAGGAGACCCGCCATGCCCCGCAGCACCGACCGCCTGCCCTTCCCTTACCGGCCCGAGGCCGAAACCGTCGCCCAGCGCCTGGCCGCCCTGCAGGGCGCACTGGACTGGGCCGCCGCCGCCCAGGTGGCCGCCCCCTGGGTGCGCGCGGTGCGCGAGAACCCGCCGCCCTTCTGGGCCATGGAGAGCTTGCTCAAGGAGTACCCGATCTCCAGTGCCGAGGGCCTGGCCCTGATGCGCCTGGCCGAGGCCCTGCTGCGCGTGCCGGACGCAGAAACGGCCATCGCACTGACGGCCGACCAGCTGGGCCGTGCGGACTTCGACGGCGCGGCCGACTCGACCTTGGCGCGCTTGTCGTCCACGGCCATCGCCATGTCCAAGCATTTCCTGCCCGAGTCGGGCCACGAGCCGGGCCTGATGGCCAAGCTGGGCGCCCGCACCGTGGTGGCCGCCACGCTGCGCGCGGTGCAGCTGCTGGGCCGCCAGTTCGTGCTGGGGCAGACGATTGGCGAAGGCATGAAGGAGGCGACGACGGCGCGCAAGAAGCAACCGAATTTGCAATTCAGTTATGACATGCTGGGCGAGGGCGCTCGCACCGAGGCCGACGCGCTGCGCTACCAGGCCAGCTATGAAAACGCCATCGCCGCCATCGCCCAGGGTGCCGACCCGGCGCGCCACCCGGCGCAGAACGACGGTATTTCCATCAAGCTCAGCGCGCTGCACCCACGCTACGAAGACGCCCAGCACGAGCGCGTGATGAACGAGCTGGTGCCGCGCGTGTGGACGCTGTGCCGCGCCGCGGCGGCGGCCAACCTGAACCTGACCATCGACGCCGAAGAGGTGGACCGGCTCGAACTCTCGCTGGACGTGTTCGAGGCGCTCGCGGCGCTGGTGGCCGAACACTGCCCCCAGTGGCAGGGTCTGGGCCTGGCCATGCAGGCCTACCAGACCCGCGCGGTGGAGCTGATCGCGCACATCGCGGCGCTGGCCCGGCAATACAAGATCCGCTTCATGTGTCGCCTGGTCAAGGGCGCCTACTGGGACGCCGAGATCAAGCGCGCGCAGGAACAGGGTCTGCCGGCCTACCCGGTGTTCACCCACAAGCACCACACCGACGTGAGCTACCTCGCCTGCGCCAAGGCGCTGCTGGACGCGTCCGACGCGATCTTCCCGCAGTTCGCCACGCACAACGCCGGCACCATCGCGGCCATCCTGCAGATGGGTTCAAGACAGGCGGTTCCGTTTGAACTTCAAAGGCTGCACGGCATGGGCGAGGGCATCTACCGCGAGGTGCTGAAGAACCCGCTGGTGAGCTGCCGCGTCTACGCCCCGGTGGGCGCGCACCGCGACCTGCTGGCCTACCTGGTGCGCCGCCTGCTGGAAAACGGCGCCAACTCGTCCTTCGTGCACCAGCTGGCCGACGAGTCGGTGGGCATGGACGAGTTGCTGATTTCGCCGCTGCGGCTGGAGCCGGTCGGGTCGCTGCCGCTGCCGCCGGACCTGTATGGCGCAGCGCGCGTCAACAGCAGTGGCCGCGACCTGACGGTGATCGCCCAGCGCGACGAGCTGCTGGCCGCGCATGCGGCTTGCACCGTGCCGGTGGTGGCGGAAGCCAAGGCCGACGACGCCACCGCCGCCGTGGCCCGCGCCGTCGCCGCCTTCGGCGCCTGGAACCACACGCCGGTCGCGCAGCGTGCCGCGGTGCTGCGCTTCGCTGCCGACGCGCTGGACGCAGCCCTGCCCCGCTTCTGCGCCCTGCTGGTGAAGGAGGCACACAAAACCTGGGGCGACGCCGTGTCCGAGGTGCGCGAGGCGGTGGATTTTTTGCGCTACTACGCGAACGAAGCCGAGCGCGTGATGGCCCCGCAGACCCTGCCCGGCCCGACCGGCGAGAGCAACACGCTGCGCCTCGAAGGTCGCGGCGCCTGGGTCTGCATCAGCCCCTGGAACTTCCCGCTGGCCATCTTCATGGGCCAGGTGGTGGCCGCGCTGGCCACCGGCAACACCGTGCTGGCCAAGCCGGCCGAGCAGACCCCGGCGGTGGCGCTGGAGGCGGTCAGGCTGCTGCACACCGCCGGCATCCCGGCCGATGCGCTGCAGCTGCTGCACGGCCCGGGCGAGACCGTGGGCGCGGCCCTGGTCGCGGCGCCCGGTGTCGCTGGCGTGGTCTTCACCGGTTCCACCCAGGTGGCCAAGATCATCCAGCGCGCGCTGGCGGCCAAGGATGGCCCCATCGTGCCGCTGATCGCCGAGACCGGCGGCATCAACGCCATGCTGGTCGACAGCACGGCCCTGCCCGAGCAGGTGGCCGACGCGGTGGTGCAGAGCGCCTTCCGCAGCGCCGGCCAGCGCTGCTCGGCCCTGCGCCTGCTGTGCGTGCACGAGGCGATTGCCGATGGCGTGATCGAGATGATCCAGGGCGCGGCGAAGGAGCTGGTGGCGGGCGATCCGGCGCAGTTGTCGACTGACCTCGGCCCGGTGATCGACGCCGAGGCCTTCGACAACATCCGGCGCCATATCGCTCGCCTGCGCGGCTGTGCCAGGGCCTTGTTGCCGGAAGCGCCGGCGACGCATCCGATGCCCAACCTGATCGCGCCGCAGATGTTCGAAGTGAACAGCATCAGCGAGGTGACGCAGGAAATCTTCGGCCCGGTGCTGCAGGTGGTGCGCTGGGGCGGCGACCCGCTGGGCGTGATCCGCCAGATCAACGCGCTCGGTTACGGCCTCACGCTGGGCATCCAGACCCGCATCGACAGCCGCGCGCAGGCGCTGGCCGCCGCGGCGCGCGTGGGCAACGTCTACGTCAACCGCAACATGATCGGCGCGGTGGTCGGCGTGCAGCCCTTCGGCGGCGAAGGCCTGAGCGGCACCGGC
The DNA here is from genome assembly GCA_964550405.1 of uncultured Hydrogenophaga sp. Lineage (GTDB taxonomy): Bacteria > Pseudomonadota > Gammaproteobacteria > Burkholderiales > Burkholderiaceae_C > Hydrogenophaga. Next base: position 85,429 of record CAZJZD010000003.1, read on the forward strand.
CCCAAGGCCGGCGGCCCGAACTACCTGCTGCGCTTCTGCGCCGAGCAGACCCTGACCATCAACACCGCCGCCGCCGGTGGCAACGTGGCGCTGTTCGCCGGCTGATCACCAGGCCGTACCGATCGGCGCGGAGAGGGGCAGCTTGCCGCGCAGCCGCGCGTCCAGCTCGGCGATCGGCAGGGGTGGGGCGAACAGGAAGCCCTGGAAATGGTCGCAACCCTGCTCGGCCAGGAAGTTGCGCTGTTCCATGGTTTCCACGCCCTCGGCCACCACCTGCAGCCGCAGGCTCTGCGCCAGCGAAATGATGGCACGTGAGATGGCGGCGTCGCTGGGGTCGGTCAGCACATCGGCGACAAAACCCTTGTCGATCTTGAGCTGGTCCAGTGGCAGCCGCTTGATCAGGGACAGCGACGAATAGCCGACGCCGAAGTCGTCCAGCGACAGGGTCACGCCCAGGGCCTTGAGCAGGCCCATCTTTTCCAGCGTGATCTCGATGCGGTCGGCCAGCAGGCTTTCGGTGAGTTCGAGCTTGAGCTTGTGCGGCCGGATGCGGGCCTGCTGGATGGCCTCCATCACCACGTCCACGAAGTCCGGGTGGCGGAACTGGCGAACGCTCACGTTGACCGAGATGCTCAGGTTCTGCGTGTGGGCCTCGTTCTCCCAGATGGCCAGCTGGGCGCAGGCAGTCTCCAGCACCCAACGCCCCAGCGGCAGGATCAGGCCGGTGTCCTCGGCCACGGGGATGAAATCGGCGGGACTCACCATGCCACGGCGCGGGTGCTTCCAGCGCAGCAGGGCTTCGACGCTGCGCACGCGGCCATGACGGTCCACCTGGGGCTGGTAGTACGCCAGGAACTGCTGCGTGTGCAGGGCCTCGCGCAGGTCCATGCCCAGTTCGGCGTTGTGGCTCATGGTGTCCTGCATCGCCGGGTCGAAGAAGCAGACCGTGTTGCGCCCCAGGGTCTTGGCCTGGTACATCGCCAGGTCGGCCTGCTTGAGCAGTTCGCTCACTTCGGCCCGGTGGCCGCAGAACGAAGTGACGCCGATGCTGGGCGTGGCGAAATGCTGGTGCCCGTTCAGATGGAACGGGTCGCGCAGGGTGTTGAGCACCTTCTCCGCCAGCACGCGCGCCTTGTACGCGGCCGCCTCCGGGTCGGTGCTGAGGTCGTCGACCATGACCACAAACTCGTCGCCCCCCAGCCGGGCCACGGTATCGGTCTTGCGCACGCTCTGCGTCAGCCGCTGTCCCACCTTCTGCAGCAGCTGGTCACCGATGTGGTGGCCCAGGGTGTCGTTGAGGATCTTGAAATTGTCCAGGTCGATGAACAGCAGGGCGCCGAACTGCCCGCTGCGCGCGCTTTCAGACAGCGTGCGCTGAAGGCGGTCGAGCAGCAGCTGCCGGTTGGGCAGGTCCGTGAGCGCGTCGTAGAACGCCAGGTGGCGGATCATGTCCTCGGCGTTCTTGCGCTGGGTGATGTCACGGCCGACCGCCACCCAGTGCGTGACCACGTCCGACGAGGCCTGCACCGACACCACCTCCAGCTCGATCCAGAACCAGGCGCCGTTCTTGCGCCGGATCATCAGCTCGGTGCGCGCCTGGCGTTTGGCCTGCAGACCCGTCACCAGGTCCTGCAGCCGCGACATGGTCGGGTCCAGATCCACCAGCATGCGAGGGGTCTGGCCCAGCACCTCGGAGCGGCTGTAACCGGTGTGCTGCTCGAAAGCATCGTTCACGAAGACGATGCGCGGTTCCTCCTGCGGATCTTCATCGGCTTCGGCGATGGCCACGATGTCGTTCAGCCGTGCGACGCTGGTCTCCAGCAGCATCAGCTGCTCCTGCGAGCGACGGCGCTCGGTGACATCACGGAAATACACCGCCAGGCCTTCGGCGAACGGATAGGCCCGCACCTCCAGCCACTTGCCCAGCGTGGTGAAGTGGTCTTCCAGCTCGACGCGGCGGTTGGTGTCGATGGCGGTCATCAGCTGTTCCCGCAGTCGCTGCGCCAGCGCTGGCGCCAGATCGTGCCAGGCCTCCTTGCCCAGTAGCTCCGAGGTGGTCTTCTGCAGCAGGCGCTCGCTTTCCTGGTTCAGGTAGGTGAAGCAGCCCTGGCGGTCCAGCGTCACGAAGGCCTCGGTGATGCTGGCCAGGGTGGTGGTCAGGCGCATGGCCAGCAAGGTGGTCTCCTGCTGGGCCTGCTTCTGTGCAGAGATGTCCTGCATCGCACCCTGGATGCGCAGGATCTGTCCTGTCGGGCCGGTTTCCGCGCCACCCACCGCGCGCAGCCATTTCTGGCTTCCGTCGGTCAGCTGGATCTGCAGCTCCTCGTCGAACGCCAGACCACTCTGTTCACACAGTTCCAGGCGCTGGCGGAAGGTACTGCGCCATTCGGGCGCGCAGCGCAGCACCATGTCCTCGGTCGACAGCAGGGTCTGGCCGGGGCGCAGCCCCAGGATGCTGGCCAGCTCGTCCGAATGCACCAGCCGGCGGCTGGCCAGGTCCAGCGACCAGCTGCCGACCCCGGCCGTGTGTTCGGTCAGGTTCAGCCGGCTCTGGCTGTCGCGCAGTGCCATGCTGTCCTGTCCCGGGTGGCGCTCATGGCGTTGCACCAGCACTTGGTGGTGGCGGATGAAGCCCAGCAGGTCGGCGCCCATGTCCAGCAGCGACTGCAGGGCCTCGCCGGTGACGACCGGGCCGCTTCGTGGCTGGAAGTCCACCAGGATCAGGGAAGCTGCCAGCTCCCGCTCGTCCATGGGCAAAGCCAGGGATTGGAGAAAACGCGGGGCGGCTTCGGCCGTATCCGCTGTCGGGATGACATCAAACGGCAAGGAAGCCTGCGCCTGGCCGGTGCTGGCGTCCAGGCAGAGCGCCAGCACCTGCTCGCGCTGGGTGGCGTCCAGGCCGTGCCCGCCGAGCACGGTGGGAGCGGGTTGGGACCACTCGACCAGCAGGGCTGCAGAGACGCCGGCGGTCTGGCAGGCCAGACGGGTCGTCAGATCCAGATCGGGCAGGGGGTCCTGTCGGACAGGGGTGCTCATGTCATGCGTGGGCGGGTCGGGTGGCAGGGGGTGCGTCCGGGTACTTTTGTGGACAAATGCCACAAACGGGGCACGCAATATGTAACAGAACTGTTAAATTTTGTTGCACGTGGTCTAACATGGTCTCAGGCAGGTGAGGAGCTTGCCGGTTCGTGGTCGCCAGTCCGTGCCACACAGAGGGGAAAGCCGTGAGCGCATTGTCAGATCTGAAGCAGCACACCGACGTCAACAGTCTCAAGGCAGCCTTGCACCAGTTGTGCAGCGAATTCGGTCGCATCACGCGCCTGGACATTCTGACGGCCATGCACGAGGGTACCAAGCAGGCCATCTGCTTCCTGCGCATGGAAAAGCCGGAACAGGAGCAGCAGCTCATGAAGACCCTGGGTGTCGGGCGCTTTGGCGGCGAAGTGGTGTTTGTGCTCAATCTCGAAGTGCCTGCCACCGTGGAAGACCATGGTCCATCGTCGCAGTGGGCCGACTCGGACCTGTGGAACACGGCCTGAACCGCCGACGCGCGGCCGGACAGGGCCGGCACCAAAAACAATGCGCTCCGAGGAGCGCATTGTTTTTGGTGCCGCAACGGGTCACATCAGTTCACCAAAGCCGGTATTGCGCACGCCCGAACCGGTCGACTGGGGCGCGGTCTGGTTGATGTTGATCCAGAACTCGCAGACATGCTTCATCGCACTGAGGAACTGCGCGAATTCGGTCGGCTTGGCGATGTAGGCGTTGGTGCCGGCGTCGTAGGCGCGCTGCAGGTCGCTCGGTTCGGTGGATGAGGTCAGCACCACCACCGGGATGTTGCGCAGCAGGTCGGAGCCCTTGATTTCCTTGAGCACCCCGATGCCGTCCAGCAGCGGCATCTTCAGGTCCAGCAGGACCAGCACGGGATTGCCGCCGCTGCGGTCTGCGAAGGCGTCGCGTCGGTAGAGGTAGTCCAGCGCCTGCATCCCGTCCGAGACGTGGGTCACGCGGCCATCAAGTCCGTGACGGGCCAGCGCCAGGCGGGTGAGCTCGGCATCGTCCGGGTTGTCTTCTACGAGCAGGATGGCTTCGGCGTTCTTGTTCATGGTTCGAGGACGGAGGGAACCGAGTCCTTGTTCGAGTCGGCGGGACTGCTGCCTTCAAAGGGCAGGGAGAAGTGGAACACGCTGCCTTGGCCGACCTGGCTTTCGGCCCAGATGCTACCACCGTGGCGTTCGAGGATGCGCCGTGTCAGTGCCAGACCGATGCCGGTGCCTTCGAACTCGGAGGCCCGGTGCAGACGCTGGAAAACGCCGAACAGCTTGTCGGCGAACTGGGTGTCGAAGCCCACGCCGTTGTCGCGCACGTAGAAGGTGTAGCCCACCGCAGGGTCCACGCTCCAGCCCACTTCGATGCGGGCGCGCTCCCGCGGGCGGGTGTACTTGAACGCGTTGCCCAGCAGGTTGGCCCACACCTCGCGCAGCAACAAGGGGTCGCCGAACACCACCGGCAGATCGGATGCGATCACCCAGTCCACCACCCGACCCTGCGTGTCGTGGGCCAGCTGACTGACCACAGCATCGACCAGCAGGGTGAAATCCACCGCCGTCAGGTTGACCGCCGCACGCCCCAGGCGCGAGAAGGCCAGCAGACCATCGATCAGCTGGCTCATGTGCTTGGCCGAACTGCCGATCGTGCTCAGGTACTTGCGGGCGGTTTCGTCGAGCTGACTTTCCAGGTGCTCTTCGAGCAGGCTGACGAAGCTGGAAATGTGGCGCAGCGGGGAGCGCAGGTCGTGCGAGACCGAATAGGAGAAGGATTCCAGATCCTTGTTGGCGGCCAGCAGCTGCTCGGTGCGGTTGGCCACCCGGTTTTCCAGCTCGTCGTTGATGTTGCGCATCAGGTCGTCGAGCCGCTTGGCGTCCGTCATGTCGCGGGTGATCTTGGCAAAACCCTTGAGTTCGCCGTCGTCGTCGCGCAGTGCGATCAGCACCGAGTGCGCCCAGTATTCGCTACCGTCCTTGCGCCGGTACCAGCTCTGTTGTTCATGCTGGCCACGGGAGGCCGCCAGGCGCAACATCAGGTCGGCGCTGGCTTTTGCTTCGTCGGGATGCGACCGGTTGAACAGCGCGCTGTAGTGGCGGCCCAGCACTTCGGTGGGGGAGTCCCCTTCCATGCGTTGTGCGCTGTCGGTCCAGTCGGTGATGAGTCCCTGCGCATCGAGAAAGAACATGCTGTAGTCGCGCAGGTTGTCCACCATCAGGCGGAAGCGCTGCTCGCTTTCCAGCAGTTCCAGTGACCGTTCCTGGATGCGTTGCTCCAGCTCGTCGTTGATCTGGCTGACGCGCTCTTCGACACGTTTGCGCTCGGTGATGTCGACGATCTGGACGAAGATGCCGTGCACCAGGCCATCGTGCTGGTCGGGCAGGTAGTTGATGCTGGCGTACATCGGTTCGCCGTCGACCCGGCGGCGCCAGGATTCGAAATGCTGTGCTTGGCCGCCAAGCGCAGCCTGCATGCGGGCGGCAACCTCGCTCCAGACGTCGGCGGGGATGCACTCGCTGATGTGCAGGCCGATGATCTTCTGCGGGTCGAGCCCATAGATGCGCCGGTGTTCGGCGTTCGCGAAACGGAACCGCAGCATGGGATCGAGGTAGGCGATCATGCCCGGCACATGGTCGGTGATGGCCTGCAGGAATCGCTGGCTCTCGCGCAGGGCCAGTTCGGCACTTTTGCGCTGGGTGATGTCCACCAGGGTGCTGTTGGTGTGCAGGAAGTGCCCGTCGGCGTCGTACACCGCCTTGCTGGAGGCGAGCACCGGGCGGAAGCTGCCGTCGGCGCCGCGCAAGGCAATCTCGAACGGGGCAGCACGGCCGGTCTCCATGATCTCGCGCAGCTTGTCCTGCAGCGATACGCCCGGCTCCGGCCGGAACAGGTCGAAGATGCGCAGGCGCCCGACCACGTCCTCCATGCGCAGGCCCATCCAGTCCAGTTCGGTCTGGTTGACCAGTTCGAACACGCCTTGCGCATTGACCGAGTGGTAGCCACAGGGCGCCTGGTCGTACAGGTCCCGTCCTTCCTGGAGCGAACGTTTGAGGCGCTCGTTGGCGTCGGCCAGTGCCTCGGTGCGTTCAAGCACCCGTTGTTCCAGTTCGTTGTTGAGCTGCCGGATGCGCTCCTGCTGCTGGTGTTCTTCGGTGATGTCGCGCGAAATCGCGAGCAGCATCGCCGGCTTGCCCTGTTCATCGTGCAGGGGCGACACCACGGTGTCCCACCATTTGGGCGTGCCCTTGAAGGTGCTCGCGAAGGCGACGAAGCGGCGGGAATGGCCTTCCCGGGCTGCGGCGACCGCCTCGGCGGCAAGCCGGCGGTTGTCGTCCTGCCACCAGTCGAGCCAGAGGCTGCCCCGGACTTCCTCGAAACTGTCCACCTCGATGAGGTGACAGCCTTGCACCGTCATCTGGCGCACGTGACCTTCCAGGTCCAGCACCTTGGTGCAGTCGGGACTGCTGGCGATGATCTGGCGGTTGAGTTCTTCCTGGATGCGGGCGTCGGCCTGCAGGCTGCGCAGCGAACTGATGTCCTGCACAAAGCCCAGGTGGCCGAGCAGCTGGCCGTCTTCGCCCAGTTGCGGCACGTTGCGAACCAGCAGGTGGGCCTTTTCGCCGTTGGGGCGATCGATGCGGAACTCGATGCTCAGGCTCTCGGCGCGCGGCACGCTGCTGAACCAGTGGCGTCTCACGCGCTCCCGGTCCTGTGGCTGGACCACCTGCAACCAGCCCAGACGGGCAAACGCTTCCGATGGCAGGCCGAACACGCGTTGCAGCGCTTCGTCCACATGGGTGAGCAGGCCGGTCTGGTCGATGCGGAAAACCCCGATGGGGAACACGCTGGCCAGCGCGGCCAGCAGCCCTTCGTATTCCAGGCGGGCCGCCGACATCGGGTGGTGTCCGGTGGACCTCAGGGCCAGGTCCAGCGGTGCCGGCAGCGTCGTGGCCGCCTCGGGCGTGTTGCCGGTCAGGTGGCGGGCCAGTTGCTGGCGCAGGTGGGCGTTTTCCTGTCGCAGGGCCGCCAGCTCGGCGGCCATGTCCTGCGGACGCACGTCGGCAGCGCGTTCGTCCCCGTCGGCAGGCGAACGCGCCGGGGAAACCGAATGCAAGGCGCTCATGCTGCGGACTGTACCCGAGGGACCGCAGACCCCGTCGTGAAATATGACAGTCAGAAACGGGGCAGTTCGGGGAATGACAGCTGGCCGCCCCGCACCAGCATCTTCCCGTATTCGGCGCAACGGTGCGATGTGGGGATCACCTTGCCCGGATTCAGTAGCGCTTTGGTATCAAAGGCGTGCTTGACGCCGAACATCAGCGCGTTTTCCTCGGTGCTGAACTGCACGCACATGCTGTTGAGCTTCTCCACGCCCACACCGTGCTCGCCGGTGACGGTGCCGCCCATGGCCACGCTGGTCTCCAGGATCTCGGCGCCGAACTGCTCGCAGCGGTGCAGCTGATCCGGGTCGTTGGCGTCGAACAGGATGAGTGGGTGCAGGTTGCCGTCGCCGGCGTGGAACACGTTGGCGCAGCGCAGGCCGTACTTCTGTTCCATGTCGGCGATGGCGAACAGGATATCGGCCAGGCGCTTGCGCGGGATGGTCGAGTCCATGCACATGTAGTCGGGGCTGATGCGGCCCGAGGCCGGGAAGGCGTTCTTGCGGCCGCTCCAGAAGCGCAGGCGCTCGGCCTCGTCCTTGCTCACCGCGATGGCGGTGGCGCCACAGCCGCGCAGCACGGCGCTCATGCGGCCGATCTCTTCTTCCACCTCTTCGGGCGTGCCGTCGCTCTCGCACAGCAGGATGGCGGCGGCGTTCAGGTCGTAGCCGGCGTGTACGAAGTCCTCGACCGCGGCGGTCATGGGCTTGTCCATCATCTCCAGCCCGGCCGGGATGATCCCGGCCGCAATCACGGCAGCCACCGCGTCGCCGGCTTTCTGGATGTCGTCGAAGCTGGCCATGATGCAGCGCGCCAGCATGGGCTTGGGCACCAGCTTGACGGTGACTTCGGTGGTCACCGCCAGCATGCCTTCGCTGCCGATCACCAGCGACAGCAGGTCCAGGCCCGGCGTGTCCAGCGCGGTGCCGCCGAAGCTGACCGGATCGCCTTCGACGGTGAAACCGCGCACCTGCAGCACGTTGTGCACCGTCAGGCCGTACTTCAGGCAGTGCACGCCGCCGGAGTTTTCGGCGACGTTGCCGCCGATGGTGCAGGCGATCTGGCTGCTCGGGTCGGGCGCGTAGTACAGGCCATAGGGAGCGGCGGCTTCGCTGATGGCCAGGTTGCGCACGCCCGCCTGCACGACGGCGGTGCGCGAGCGTGCATCGACCGACAGGATCTGGTTGAACTTGGCCAGCGACAGGGTCACGCCCAGGGCGTGCGGCATGGCGCCGCCCGACAGGCCGGTGCCCGCGCCGCGCGCCACGACCGGCACATTCAGCGCATGGCAGGCCTTGAGGGTGGCCGACACCTGGGCTTCGGTCTCCGGCAGGGCCACCACCAGCGGGCGCTCGCGGTAGGCGGTCAGGCCGTCGCATTCGTAGGGAACGGTGTCCTCGGGCTGCCAGAGCAGGGCGTGGGCCGGCAGCACGGCCTGCAGGGCACGCACCACCTCGGCCTGGCGGGCGGCTCGTTCGGCGCGGGTGACTTCGGCGGGGGTGGTGGGGGCGTTCATGCGCGGCAGTGTACGGCTGGCCGCCCGTTTGCGCATTGAAGAAAACTGCAGGTCCGGTTGAGCGGGTTTGCGCTGCGTCAGGGCCGCCCGGTCTTGAAAAGCGTGCGCCGGCGTCTATCTGGTGGGCACGGGGCTGCGGTTGCTGCCTCTTTGAACCACCCACCCGTTTCCAGGAGTCCACCATGAACCATCTGATCGCCCGTTCCGGCCTGTTCGACGACTTCTTCAAGGACGTCGCGCCCGGTTTCTATGTCCGTCCCCTGCATGGCGACAGCCTGCCCTCGCCGTCCCAGATCAAGATCGACGTGAAGGAGACGCCGTCGGCCTACACCGTGGTGGCCGAGGTGCCGGGCGTGGCCAAGGAAGACATCCACGTCACCGTCGAAGGCAGCGTGGTGACCTTGCGCGCCGAGATCAAGCAGCAGGACAGCCAGAGCCAGGACGAGAAGGTGCTGCGCACCGAACGTTACTACGGCGCCGTGGCCCGCAGCTTCCAGCTGGCGACCGACATCGACAACGAGAAGTCGAAGGCGAAGTACGAGAACGGGGTGCTGACCCTGACGCTGCCGAAGAAGCTGGCGCTCGCGGGCCAGCGGCTCAATATTGAGTAACCCCCCGCGCCGCCTGCGGCGTCACCCCCCAGGGGGCGATGCGTGTGGCCCGGCAAAGCCGGTTCCACCGCATCCTTGTTCAGGGGGCCTGCACGCCGGCTCAACTCAAAGAATTCTTGAGCCACTCGGCGAAGGCGGCGCATTCCCAGCGGTCCATGGTGCCGGTCCGCCAGCACAGGTAGTGCGCGTGCGGGCTGGGCACGTGGCGCGGGTAGAGCGGCACCAGGGTGCCGTTCTCCAGCCAGGGTGCGGCCAGCTTCATGCGCACCAGGGCCACGCCCATGCCCGCCGCGGCGGCGTCGCACATCAGGCCGATGTCGTTGAACTGCGAGCCGTCCACCGGCTCGGGCCAGTCCAGGTCGTGGGCGGCAAACCAGGTGCGCCAGGGCTCCAGCGGGCTGCGCAGCAGCGGTTCGCCCTCCAGGTCCTGCGGGGTTTCGAAGGGGCCGTGCTCGCGCACAAAGGCGGGTGAGGCCAGCGGCGTGACCTCGTCCTTCATCAGGCAGACGTGCTCCACGTCGGCGTAGCGCCCGGTGCCGAAGCGGACCGTCAGGTCCGCGTCCTCGGCCACCACGTCCAGCAGCGGGATGCTGACCTGCAGCGTCAGGTCGATCTCCGGGTAGGCGTCGGAGAACTGCTTGAGGCGCGGCAGCAGGATGGAACGCGCAAACGTCGGCGTGACCGCCAGCTTGAGCTTGCGGCGCCCTGGCGACGCCGTGTTGCTGGGGAATTTCTGCAGCGAGGCCAGGCCCTCGCGCACCTGCGCCAGGTACTCGCTGCCCTCGGTCGTCAGGGAAAAATCCGCCCGCCCGAACAGCTTGGTGCCCAGGATCTGCTCCAGCTGTTTGATGCGGTGGCTCACCGCGCTGGGCGTCACACACAGTTCGTCCGCCGTCTGCGTCACGCTGCGCAGGCGCGCCAGCGCTTCAAACGTCAGCAGGCACTGGATGGGCGGAATCCGGATCGTCATGTGGTCACTTGAATACGACCGTCTTGTGGCCGTTCAACAGAACGCGGTGCTCGCTGTGCCACTTCACCGCCCGCGCCAGCACCTGGCTCTCGGTGTCGCGGCCCAGGGCGGTCAGGTCTTCCACGCCGTCGGTGTGGTCCACACGGGCCACGTCCTGTTCGATGATGGGACCCTCGTCCAGATCGGCGGTCACGTAGTGCGCGGTGGCGCCGATCAGTTTCACGCCGCGGTCGTGCGCCTGGTAGTAGGGCTTGGCGCCCTTGAAGCTGGGCAGGAAGCTGTGGTGGATGTTGATCGCCTGGCCCGAGAGTTCGCGGCACAGGTTGTCGCTCAGGATCTGCATGTAGCGCGCCAGCACCACCAGTTCCGCGCCTTCGCTGCGGATCACTTCCAACTGCTTCGCCTCGGCCTGCACCTTGGTCGCGGCCGTCAGCGGAATGTGGTGGAAGGGCACGTTGTAGCTGGCGGCCAACTGGTAGAAGTCGCGGTGGTTGCTGACGATGGCGCGGATGTCCAGCCGCAGCAGGCCGCTCTTCCAGCGGAACAGCAGGTCGTTCAGGCAATGCCCTTCCTTGCTGACGAAGATCACGGTCTTCATCGGCTCGGCCAGCGGATGCAGCTGGCACTGCATGCCGAAGGGCTCGGCAAACAGCTGGAGCTGCAGGCGCAGGTCGTCCTGCGTCAACTGGTTGCAGGTGAACTGCACGCGCATGAAGAACAGGCCGGTGCCGTGGTCGTTGTACTGGGCGGCTTCCTCGATGTTGCCGCCGCGCTCCAGCAGAAAGCCCGAGACGGCGTGCACGATGCCGGGGCGGTCCTGGCAGGAGAGGGTGAGAACGTAGGTGTGGATCATGGTTGGGCGGATTGTCGCAGCACGGCCCGGGTGGGCCGCGTCGCGGCGGGCGCAGTGGACCTGTCGATGCCACCGCAACGGTGCCAGAATCCGGCCACTTGACCCCGCGCCCCCGTCGCGTTTCCGGAGATCCCATGGCCTACAACGACTTCCGCATGGACAACCAGTGGTTGCCCTTCACGCCCAACCGCGCTTTCCAGAAAGACCCCCGGGTCTTCGTGGGCGCCGACGGCATGCATTTCACCACGCACGACGGCCGGCAGGTCATCGACGGCATTTCCAGCCTCTGGTGTGTCGGTGCCGGCCACAACCGCAAGCCCATCAACGAAGCCATCAAGCAGCAGCTGGACACGCTGGACTACTCGACCGCCTTCAGCGTCAGCAACGACAAGGCCTTCCGCGCCGCCGAAATGATCGCGGCCATGGCGCCCGGCGACCTCAACAAGGTGCTGTTCTGCAACTCGGGCTCCGAGGCGGCGGACACCTCGTTGAAGGTCGCGCTGGCCTACCATCGCGCCCGCGGCGAGGGCCACCGCAATATCTTCATCGGCCGCGAGCGCGGCTACCACGGCGTCAACTTCGGCGGCATGAGCGTGGGCGGCATTCCGGCCAACCGCAAGGTCTACGGCGCGGCGCTGCTGCCGCGGGTGGACCACCTGCGGTTCATCCACGACCCGGTCAACCACGCCTACATCCACAACCAGGAACCGGTGTGGAACGAGGACATCCTGCTGGAGCTGGAGAACCGCATCCTGCCGCTGCACGACCCGAGCAACGTGGCGGCCGTGATCGTCGAGCCGGTGGCCGGCAGTGCGGGCTGGTACATCCCGCCGCAGGGCTACCTCAAACGCCTGCGCGAGATCTGCGACAAGCACGGCATCCTGCTGATCTTCGACGAGGTCATCACCGGCTTCGGCCGCCTGGGCACGCCGTTCGGCGCCGACTTCTACGGCGTGGTGCCCGACATGATCAACTTCGCCAAGTGCGTGACCAATGGCGTCATTCCCATGGGTGGCGTGATCTGCAGCGACCGCATCTACAACGCCATGATGGGCGCCCACGGCAATGCGCCGGACCACGCCATCGAGTTCTTCCACGGCTATACCTACTCGGGTCATCCGGTGGCCTGTGCCGCGGCGATCGCGACGCTGGACCTGTTCCAGCAGGAAAACCTGTTCGCCCGTGCCGGCGAGATGGGCCAGGTGCTCGGTGACGCCGCGCACAGCACCCTCAAGGGCCTGCCCAACGTGGTCAGCGTTCGCAGCCTGGGGCTGGCGATGGCGGTGGAACTGGCGTCCATTCCCGGGCTGCCGGGCAAGCGCGCCTACGACATCTTCCTGGACTGCTACCACCGCGGGGTGCTGGTGCGCAACGCGGGCGAGAACCTGGTGTTCGCGCCGCCCTACATCGTCGAGCGCGAGCACATCGACACCATGATCAACGTGCTGGCCGACGCGATCAAACGCAACGCCTGAGCCGCAACGCCTCGTTGGAGCGAGCGGCCGGATGGCCGCAGCGCCGGGCCGCCCCAAGCAAGGCCCGCCCCCTCGGGGGGCAGCGACCCGCACAGCGGCGGAGCGTGGGGGCTACTTTCCCATTTGTTTCCGGAGTTCTGCGCAGTGGTCCCTGGGTGGCACCGGCGGCGTGACCCACACGCGGTCGGCGTTCGCCGCATAGGTGGATGTCCGGCCCGCCTGCGCCACCACCACCGCCAGCGGCTGACCCGGCAGGTGCGCTGGCACGCCGATGTCGCGCCGCACATGCTGGTGGCCGGCCACCAGCAGCACGGTCTGACCGGGCTTGATGGCTTCCTGTGCGGTCTGCGCCATGGCGCGGTCGCGCGCGATCTGGATGCGTGTCATGGGGCCAATCTGTGCTTCGGGCAGCAGGCCGCAATGGCCTTCGCGGATGTTCTCGCGCTGCCGCCGCAGCGCGTCGGGGCCCAGGGTCGCGTCCAGGCCAGGTTCGCCCATGGCGGTGCGCATCTGGCTGCGTGGCAGGTTTCCACCCAGCACCGGCACACCGGCCCGTACCGCGTCCATCACCAGCGGGCCGTACACGGCCCAGTCCCATTGGCCGGCGTTGCGGGCGGCGGTCCAGTCCAGGGTTTCGCGCACCCGCGCTTCGCTGGCTTCGCGCGGCAGGCCAGCGGTGCCGCGACCGCGTTCGACCATCTCCAGCACCACCGCGGCCAGCTGGCCTTGGCCGGCCAGCTGGGTCAGGGTCTGGCGCTGCAGGCGCTGGTGCTCGGCTGCGTCGTGCTGCTCGCCCAGCAGCAGCAGGGGCGTGGGCAGCAGGCCCTGCAGGTCGGCCGCCGGGGGCGGCGTCTGCGCGCAGCCGCCCAGCAGGGCCAGGGCGCACAGGGTGGACGTGACAGCGCGTCGACAGTTCATGCCGGGATACTACGCGGCCTGTCCGTTCCGGAACGCCGTCCCGTGCCCATGTCCCTGCCTGTTCCGCGCCCGCCGCGCGTTCCGTTCGCCGTCCGTGTCGCCCTGACCCTGTTGCTGGCCTACGCCGCCGCCCGCCTGTGCGTGTGGCTTCACACCCCGATCCCCTGGATGATCGGTCCGCTGCTGGCCAGCTCCCTGGTGTCGGTGCTGGGCGCGCCGACGGCGAGCTGGAACCCGCTGCGCAACACCGGGCAATGGATCATCGGCGCGGCGCTGGGGCTGTATTTCACGCCGCAGGTGGGGGCGGTGGTGGCCAGCCTCTGGTGGGCCATCGCGCTGGGCATCGCCTGGGCGCTGGCGCTGGGTCTGGGCTTCGGCGCCTGGCTGCGCCGGGTGCATGCCGGTCGCTTGCCCGGGGTCACGCCGCAGCAGCTGTTCGGCACCGGCTACTTCGCCGGCGCCATCGGCGGCGCCTCGGAGATGACCCTGATCGCCGAGCGCCACGGCGCGCGCACCGACCTGGTGGCCGCTGCCCACAGCCTGCGCGTGCTGCTGGTGACGCTGACCATTCCTTTCGCCATGCAGGCCTGGGGTGTCAGCGGGCTGGACCTGAGCCTGCCCGCCGCGCGCGAGGTGCACTGGGCCGGGCTGCTGCAGCTGGGGCTGCTCACGGCCGCCTGCGGCTGGGGCATGCAGCGCCTGGGCCGCGCCAACCCCTGGTTCATGGGCTCCCTGCTGCTGACCATGGTCATCACCCTCTCGGGCCTCACGCTGTCGGCCCTGCCGGGCTGGCTCACGGCCGGGGCGCAGCTGGTCATCGGGGTCAGCCTGGGGGTGCGGTTCAACCCGGCCTTCGTGCACACCGCGCCGCGCTGGCTGGGCTCGGTGGCGCTGGCCAGCTTCGTGATGATGGGGTTGTGTGCTGCTTTCGGCTGGGGGTTGTCGTGGCTGACCGGCCTGCACCCGGCGACTCTGGTGCTGGGCACCTCGCCCGGCGGTATCGCCGAAATGTCCATCACCGCCAAGGTGCTGCAACTGGGTGTGCCCATGGTCACCGCCTTTCAGGTCTGCCGCCTGGTCGCGGTGCTGATCCTGGCCGAACCCGTGTTCCGCTGGTGGACCGCCCGCCAACAGTGAGCGCCCAGAAATGACAAAGCCCGGCAGGTGCCGGGCAGAACGAGCGAAGGGAAGCCAGTCCAGGATGCGGTGGAACCGGCTTCGCCGGGCCACACGCATCGCCCCCTGAGGGGTGACGCGCCGCAGGCGCGGCGCGGGGGGGGCCGTCAGTGCATGACGACCGGCATCTGCGCCAGCGAGGCGTAGCCTTCCAGCGTGTCTTCCACCTCTTCCTGCGAAGGGGTGTTCTTCTGCCACTCGGTGATCTGGATCTGGAACATCTCGGCCCAGGAACCGTCGAGGTAGACCTCTTTGCCCGAGCGCTTGTCCACGATCTCAAAACCATGGCGCGGAATCTGCGGGCCGTCTTCGGTCTGGACCAGTTCACCGTCCTCGGCCGCGTTGGCCAGGATGTGGACCACGGCAAAAGCATCGGAGTCGTAGAGCATGTGCATGGCTTCAGTGTCCTTCAAAACAGGAAACCCGTTCCTGTGACAGTTATATCGGCACGGGAGGGCGATTTCTTCAATCGCCTGGGCGTTTAGATGGCCACATCGTCCAAAGATTCAAGATGCGTGGGTTTTTGGGCACATTTCGGGGTTTCAGGGCGCTGTCTGCGGGGGCAGCTCGCGCAGTTGCTGGTCGGCCTGGCTGCCGTCGGGCTCGGTGATGCGGATGCGCACCGGCAGGTGGTGGTAGGCCGGCGCCAGCCAGATCTCCACCGTGCTGTCGTGTTCGTGCAAGGGGCCGCGCAGCAGGCGCCGCGCGCTGACAGCCCCGGCGGGCAGGCTCAGGGACTCCGGCGGGCCCAGTTCGAAGCCCCAGACCTCGGCCCCGCCGGTGCCGGCCACCAGCATCTCGATGCGGCTGCCGGCGGGGTAGGCGTCGGGCCTGGCCTCCAGCAGGGCGCCCAGTTGCAGGAACAGCGACAGCCGGTCCTGCGCGCCGGGTTGCCAGGGGGCATCGGGCGCGTTGCTGGAAAACCGGATGCGCCGCCCGGCCGGGTCGAAGTGGACCGCTTTTTCCGCACTGCGGCGCCGGTCGCCGAAGCGTTCGGGAGTCAGGCCCTCCGCGCCGATCTGGCCGACGCTGGTCTGGACGCGGCTGCCAATCAGAAAGGCACTGATTTCCATGCGGGCGTTGTAGCGCTCACCGTCGTTGCGCCAGCGCAGTTCCGCGTCGGCGCTGTAGTTCAGGCCCTTGGCCCTGCCGCGGATGTCGTAGCGCAGGGTCGCGCTGGGCGCAGGGGTGGCCGTGGCGCGGGCGGCGGCTGGGTTGCCCGTTCGTGCGCTCGGGGCGGGTGCCGCCGCGACCTGTTCCGCCGGGGCTTGCGGACCCGGTGGCTGTTCGGACGTGTCCGTGATGTCGGTGGGGACATCGGTGGGGCTGTGCGCGGGTGGTTCCGGTGTTTGAACGGCCGCATCCGCTGGTGGTGTCGGGGCAGTGTCCGCGCCAGTGGTCGGCGTGGTGTCGGCCGGCCGGGGGGGCGAGGGATCGGCGACCGGAGCTGGGCGGGGTGTGGCAACGGACTGCGCCGGTGGTGGCGCGGTCGTGGCGGGCGCCGAGGGCACCCAGCGCACCTGGCTGACCTCCATGGCCGGCGCCCGGACGGCGGCGACGGGGCTGGCCTCGTGCGGCACGGACGTGACCACGGGGGCCCCGGCAAGCGGCTCCGTGCCCGCTTCGGCACCCGAGAACCCGGTGGGCCATCCGCCGCCGGTGATCAGCCACAGGTGGACACCCAGAACCAGTGCCCCCAGCGCCAGCAGTACCGGCCAGCGGGGTGCTCCGGACGTCCGGGTGGTGTTCATGCGACTCAGGGCCCGGCGCGGTGGCCGATGTCGGCCGCCAGCTGGCGGGCACATTGCAGCAAGGCGGCGGCGGGCGCGCCGTTCCAGTTGGTGTCCAGTGTGGCCACCGAGCCGAGCAGCACCAGGCCGAGTGCCAGACGACCTTGTGCGTCGAACACCGGGGCGCAGAAGCCACCCACGCCCGGCAGCAGGCTGTGCACCACACGGCCCAGTCCGCGCGAGCGGGTCTCCTGCAGCAGGGCCTGCACGTCGGCCTGGGTGTGCGGCACGTCCACCAGGGGCAGGCCGGTGGCGGGCAGCTGCTTCAGGCGCGCCAGCTCGTCGCGGATCATGGCCGGGATGCGTTCGCCATCACGCCCCTCGCGTGGCATGAAGGCCGCAAAGCAGCGGCCGGTGGCCGAGGTGAGCAAGGGCATCACGTCGCCCAGGCGCAGGGTGACCGGCACGGTCTGGGGCGCTTCGGCCCAGTGCACCATGGTCGGCCCCTGGTTGCCCCAGACGGCAATGGCCAGGGTGTGGCCGGTCTCGGCCAGCAGGCCGGGAATGCGTTCGCGGGCCAGCCGGACGGCGTCGATGCGGGCCAGGCCGGCCAGGCCCAGGCGCAGCGCGGCCGGGCCCAGGTCGTAGCGCGTGCTCACCGGGTCCTGCATCACCAGGCCCATGCGCTGGAAGCTGACCAGGTAGCGGTGCGCCTTGGCGGCGCTCATGCCTGCATCCGCGGCGAGGTCGCGCAGCATCAGTGCGCCGGGGGCGTCGGACAAGGCGCGCAGCAGTTCAAAGCCGACTTCGACCGACTGGATGCCGGCGCGCGAGGCTTCCGGGCTGTCGTCATCGGGCTCGGTGGCGGAGGAGCTCCGGCTGCGCCGGGCGGGAGAAGGGGTGGCGGACATCAGGGTGATTGAACTAGAATCCGGTTACGCATTGCTGAATTCATTTCACTAATCGTAACTTGTTCCGGTGCTGCCGATGGCCGGAGCGTCGCAGTATCGGGGGCATCGAACACCCTTGCCCCGTCAGGAGACACGGATGAAACTCGCAACCTACAAGGACGGCTCGCGCGACGGGCAACTGGTGGTCGTCTCGCGCGACCTGAGCACGGCTCATTATGCGACGGGCATTGCCTCCAGGATGCAGCAGGTGCTGGACGACTGGAACTACCTGGCGCCCCAGCTGAACGACCTGTACGTCACCCTCAACAGCGGCAAGGCGCGCCATGCCTTCCCGTTCGATCCGAAGCTGTGCATGGCGCCGCTGCCGCGCGCCTACCAGTGGGCCGACGGCTCGGCCTACATCAACCATGTGGAACTGGTGCGCGCTGCCCGCAACAGCGAGGTGCCGGCCAGCTTCTACGAAGACCCGCTGATGTACCAGGGCGGCAGCGACGACTTCATCGGCCCCTGCGACGACGTGGTCGTGCCCAGCGAGGACTACGGCATCGATTTCGAGGCCGAGATCGCCGTGATCACGGGTGATGTGCCCATGTGCGTCACGCCCGAGCAGGCGCTGGACGGCATTCGCCTGCTGATGCTGGCCAACGACGTCAGCCTGCGCAACCTGATCCCGGCCGAGCTGGCCAAGGGTTTCGGCTTCTTTCAGAGCAAGCCTGCCACCGCGTTCAGCCCGGTCGCCGTCACGCCCGACGAACTGGGCGACGCCTGGCAGGGCGGCCGCGTGCACCTGACGCTGCAGAGCACCTGGAACGGCCGCAAGGTCGGCATGTGCGATGCCGGGCCGGACATGACCTTCCACTTTGGCCAGTTGATCGCCCACATCGGCAAGACGCGCAACGTGCGCGCCGGCTCCATCATCGGCTCGGGAACGGTCAGCAACCGCGGCGTGGAGGTCAACGGCAAGAAGGACTGGCCCAAGGGCTATTCCTGCATCGCCGAGAAGCGCGCGATCGAGACCATTCTGGACGGCCAGCCCTCGACCGGGTTCATGAAGTTCGGCGACACGATCCGCATCGAGATGAAGGGTGCCGATGGCCAGAGCATCTTTGGCGCCATCGACCAGCGCATCGCATCCCCGGTGGCGGCGGACTGAGCAGGGCGAAGGCCAGATGAAGAAGCCCGCGGTCTGCGGGCTTTTCTCTTTCGGTGCCGGGGTCAGGTGCGCACGCGGCCGTCGCCGGTGAGCATCGACAGCTCCACGAAGCGGGAGGCCACATGGTTGCCGGCGCTGAAGCCGACGTTGAAGCCCCCCATGGAATATTCGCGGATGCTTTCCAGCGCCGAGATGAGGGCGTCGCGCGACGGGCGAGGGCCCGCGCGGCGCAGGCCCTCTGCGAACAGCTTGGCGGCCATGAAGCCTTCCATGCTGGAGAAGTTGGCCTGCACCGACTTGCCGCCGTCGGCAATCGCGGTGTTGAATTCGCGCGCGATCGGACGCGCGGCGTTGTAGGGCGAGGGCACCACCTGCGAGACCACCACACCGGCCCCGTCCTTGCCCAGGGCATCGGCCAGCGCCTGGGTGCCGACGAAGGACACGTTGTGGAAGGTGCCGCCGTAGCCGGCCGCACGGGCCGCACGGATGTAGGCCGCGCAGGAGGTGTAGGCGCTGATCTGCACCACCGCGTCGGGGCGGGCGGCGTTGATGGTGGCGACCGCCGCCGCCACGTCGACCGAGTTGCGTTCGACCGTGGCCACCGCCGCCGGGGTCAGTTGCTGGGCCTGCAGGGCGGCGGTCACGCCGTCCAGGCCCGCCTTGCCGTAGGCGTCGTTCTGATGGAAGACTGCGATCTTCTTCAAGCCCAGGTGGGTGAGCTGGCGCACGATGAGCGCGGTCTCGTCGTGGTACGAGGCGCGCATGTGAAAGGCCATGCGATTGAACGGCTGGCGCAGGGTCAGGGCCCCCGTGAAGGGCGCGAAGAAGGGCGTCTGGGCCTTGCTGGCCAGGGGCAAGGCGACCACGCTGGTCGGGGTGCCGATGTAGCCGAACAACGCAAACACGTCATCGGCCAGCAGCTTGCGGGTGTTCTCGGCGCAACGGTCGGGCTCGTAGCCGTCGTCCACCGTGCGGATCTCGACCGTGCTGCCCTGCACGCCACCGCGCGCGTTGAGCTGGTCAAAGAACAGCTTGGCGCCAGCGTGGAACTGGATGCCCAGCTGCGCCGCCGGGCCACTGAACGCGGCCGACTGGCCCAGCAGGATGCGGTTGCCACTTTGCGCGTGCAAGGCAGGAGCGCCGAGCAGGGCCGAGCCAGCCATCAGGCCGGCAAAACGGCGTCGGGAGAGGGATGGTGCTGGGGATGGCTGGCGCGCGGGTGAAGTGAAGGGCATGGCGGACTCCGGATCGGTGCGCGACAGCGCGCGAACCGGGCAAGCATAGGCGGACCGGGCCGCCGTTCATGCCCGGTCCTTGGCCGTTCAGCGCAGCGAGGGATCGTTGGCCTGCTGGTCGAACTTCAGGAAGTACTGGCGTGCCATCGCCACCAGCTGCGGGTCGCTGGGGTGGTCGGTGCTCACCACGTCGACGATGGCCTTGTCCACCGCGTGGGCATGGTGTTTGCAGAAGTCGCGGAACTCGTTCTTGGCGTTCGCCGGTCCCGTCAGCAGCACCTCGGATACGCCGCTCAGCGAGCCGGCGATCTGCTGGAAAAAGTCCTTGTCGGCGCCGACGTGGCCGTGCTTGGGCGTGTGCTGCTGCCGCGCCTTGACGCGTTGCGCCTCGACGTGCTCCTTGTCGAACATCAGCACGTGGGCCTGGCTGTGGTCCATCCAGACGACGGCGTGGAAAGTGGTCATGGGTTCAACTCCTGTTCTCGGGTGATTAAAAAATCGTGGTTCCTGTGGGCCGTCAGTAGCCGGGCACATGCACGCCGCCGGCGGCCTTTTCCTGTTTGTCCTGGCAGCCCACGCAGCGCAGGGCGGTGGGGTTCGCGTGCAGACGTGCGGTGGCGATGCCGGTGCCACAGTCGATGCACAGGCCGTAGCTGCCATCGGCCACGCGTCGGAGGGCTTCGTCAATGGCCACGAGCTCGGCCGACTCGCGCTCTTCCAGCGCAATCGACAGGTCGCGTTCGGCCTCGGCCTGCGCCCAGTCGTCGCTCTCGTTTTCTCGTGCTTCGGCCGCCGCCTCGGCGCGGCCTACCTTGCCGCCGCGCTGGGCGCGCAACTGGGCCAGCAACTCGGTGCGCATCTGCTGCAACTGGACGGCGAAGGTGTCGGATACGGTCTGGTTCATGCGGGTCTCCTGTGGTGTGGCGGGCACTGCCCTTGGGTTCATCTTGCGCCCGCAGTCCAGCAGGGGTTTTGATGCACGTCAAGCGGTTTTGGAGCCCCCCGCTGGCCCGCAAGCTGTGGCATCCTTGTGTGCGGTGCGGACGCCCGTCGGGTGTGCTGTTCCAGACGGCCACAACAGCAGAGGAGCACAACATGAGCGACGCAACAGGCAGCGGTTTCGGCAAGTTCGTACCCGGCTTCGAGTTCCTGCAGAACCTGGCCGGACAGGCCGCCAGCGGTGTGGCCCAGGGCCTGGGCAACAGCCTGCCGCAGATGCCCAACTTGGGCCACTGGGTGGCGCCCACCTTCAACGTCGAAGAGCTGGAAAAGCGCATCGAGGAACTCAAGGCGGTGCACTTCTGGCTGGACCAGAACAGCAAGGCGCTGGCCGCCACCATCCAGGCGCTGGAGGTGCAGAAGATGACGCTGGCGACGCTCAAGAACATGAACTTCAGCCTGGGCGACGTGGCCAACGCGCTCAAGATCAAGGCCGCCGACACCGTGTCGGGGCTGGCCGGTGGCAAGACCCCGTTCGCCGGGCTTGAAGTACCTGCCCGCACCTATGGCGCGCCAGCTGAAGAAGAGGCGGCCGATCCCGAGCCGGCGCCTGAACCCGCGCCGGAGCCCGTCGTGCAGAAGAAATCCCGCAAGTCTGCGGCCAAGACCGCGTCGCCGGAACAGGCGCCGGCCAATGGCCTGGTTGATCCCATGCAGTGGTGGGGCGCCCTGACCCAGCAGTTCCAGGGCATCGCCGCCAACGCCATGAAGGACATGGCCAAGCAAGGCGCGCTGGACGCCACACGCCACGTGGCCAGCGGCCTGACCGAGCAGGCGGTCAAGACCGCCACCGGCATGGCCGGCAAGGCCGCCGGCTCCGTGGCCCGCAACGTGGGCACGGCGGTCGGCATGGGGCAGGCGGCCGCCCGCGCGGTGGGCGATGCGGCGCGCGGCGCCGCACCGAAGAAGCCGGCTGCCCGGGCGGCGGCTGCCAAGAAGGCGCCGGCCAAGAAGAAGGCCGTGAAGAAGGCTGCACCGCCATCCCGCGCGACCCGCGCGTCGGCGCCCGTGCAGACCCTGTCGCCGGGTGACTGGCCGCTGCCCACCGCATTTTTCCCCGGCCTGCAGGCCGCTGCCGCGCCCGCGCCTGCGGCGAAGAAAAAGGCCGCCGCGCCGCGCCGCCGCTGATCCCCGCAGAGGCCGGCCATGCAACGCTTTCCGTTTGCCCACGCCACCCACCCGCAGTGGCGCATGGCCGCTGCCCTGGTGCTGGCGCAGCTGCGCGCGCAGATGGCGCTGCCCGGGCATGCCAGCACGCCGGCGCTGGGGCTGCTCTACATCACCGACCATTACGCTGACGCAGCACAGGACATCCTCGCGCACCTCAGTGCCGAGCTGCACGAAGTGACCGACTGGGTGGGCACGGCCGGTGTCGGTATTGCCGCCACCAACGTGGAGTATTTCGACGAACCCGCGCTGGCGGTGATGCTGTGCGACCTCGGGCCGGATGAATACCGCGTGTTCAGCGGGGTCGCGCCGTTGCCGGCGTCGTCCACGGCTGGGGGCTTTCAGGCCCACACCGCGCTGGTGCACGCCGACGCCGGCACGCCCGATCTGGGTGAACTCATCGCCGAGGTGGCCGGCCGCACCGCGTCGGGTCATGTGTTCGGCGGTCTGTGCAGCAGCCGCGCGGCCAGTGTGCAGTTCGCACTGGGCAGCAGCGGCAACCTCAGCGGCCAGGGCGCGGCCAGTGGCGTGTTCCATGGCGGGCTCAGCGGCGTGGCCTTCGGGCCGCAGGTGGCGCTGATCTCGCGCGTGAGCCAGGGCGCACAACCCATCGACCGCGAACGCCGCATCACCGAGGTCGATGGCAACCTGGTGCTGGCGCTCGATGGTGAGCCGGCGCTGGACGTGCTGCTGGAGCGCCTGCAGCTTTCGCTGGACCGGCCGCAGGAACTCATCGAAACCCTGCGCCACAAGCTGGTGGGGCTGACCGATCCCCAGCACTTGACCGATGACGAACCGTTGCGCCGCCATGTGCGCGGGCAGTTCGGCGACGAGGTGACGGTGCGCCACGTGATCGGCCTGGACCCGGGCCGGCGCGGTGTGGCACTGGCGGCGCATCCGGCGCCCGGCGCACGGCTGGCCTTCTGCGAACGCAGCCCCCAGGCCGCCAGGGCCGATCTGGTGCGCATGTGCAGCGAGATTCGCGAAGAGCTCACGCCCGAAGCGGTGGGTCCGGATGGCGGCGTGCATGGCGACGATCCGGCGCCGAGTGCGCGCCACATGGTGGGCGCGGTCTACGTCAGCTGCGCGGGCCGGGGCGGGCCTCACTTTGGCGCACCCAGTGCCGAACTGCAGATCATCCGCCGCGCGCTGGGCGAAGTGCCGCTGGTGGGGTTTTTTGCCGGCGGCGAGATCGCACACCAGCAGGTCTATGGTTACACCGGTGTGCTGACGGTGTTCACGGCGCCGGACGACTGAGCGCGCTCGCGCCGCGCCCGCGCCCGCTCGAGCGAGCGGTTGGCGTCCAGGATGTGCAGGCCGTACATGTCGGCAAAGGCCTTGACGTCCTTGCCGCTGCTGTCGAAGGCGCGCAGCAGGGCGTCCTCCCGGGCGGCGGTGGCACTGAGCTCGGCCAGGGCTTCCCGGGTGAGCTGGTTGACCTCTTCGTCCTTGCCCTGCATGCGTTGCACGTACTCGTCGGGCGACAGGCCCGAGGCTTCACAGGCCTTGAGGATGCGCTGGCGCAGCTTGGGTCGCAGGTCCACCGGGCTGCGGGCGCCGCGTCTGCGGAACACCTCGATCAGCGCGTGGAACACCTGCTCTGGCGTGAGCGCTTCCACCGGCTGGCCGTTCAGGTCGTGTCGCGGCTGGCCCGAGGCGACCACGGTCAGGTAGCGTGAGGAGCGCGCGTGCTGTGCCAGCGCGGCCTTGAGGCTCTCGGCTTCCAGCACGCCGGGCTGGGCGGCCAGCAGGTCTTCGTAGATGCCGCGTTTGAGCGGCTTGGGCGGCTCGCCGAACAGCGCCGGGTAGAGCGTGGCCAGCTGGGCCAGCACCGGGTGGGGTGCGCGCGGGGCAGCCGACTTGGGGGAACGTTTCTCAGGGGTGGACATGTTGCGGAATGCGGTGGCGAGGGGCCGCATCATGCCAGCACCGCCGTCGGCCTTCAGCGGCGCAGCAGGCTGAAAGCTTCAAACTCCCAGCTGCGCATGGCGAGAACGAGGGTGTAGCCCTCGCGGTCTTTCTCGGCCAGCTTCTGGTCGGTCTGGTGTTGCTGCGCGAAGTCCTGCGCCACCCGTTGCAGCCGTTCCAGGAACACCGGGGCCAGCGCGCGGCTGACCGAGCCGTGCACCAGCATCACCCCCTCGCCGGGTTGGTCGAAGCCGCCCGCGAAGTAGTCCAGCAGGGCGTGCTCGCGGAAGTAGTTCATCACCGGACCGTGTGGCCGCCAGCGGAAGGTCTTGGCCAGCTTGAGGCGGTAGCGGTTGAGCGGGCGCAGTTCGATGATGCCGATGCGGTCGAGCTGCGCCAGGTACTTCACGCACTCGGCTTCGCTCAGGCGGTAGGTGGCGGTGATCTGTTCCAGCGTCCACTGGCTGAGCACGCAGATGGCGACCAGCAGCAGCTTCTTGTCGGCCACCACGGCGCGCTCCTGTTCGGCCGTCATCTCCTTGAGCAGGGGCTGCGCGTCGGCCACGCGGCGCGCGAGTTCGGCGAAGTCCAGCTTGAGCGCGCGGCAGATTTCATCGACCCGCGAAAGCGGCATGTCGCCCTTGGCCAGCATGCGCTTGACGCTGGATTCGGCCATGCCCAGGGCCCGCGCCAGGTCGGCGTAGGTCATCTGCGCGGCCTTGAGTTCCTTCTTGAGGGTGGTGATCAGGTCGAGGGTGGTGCTCATGGCATGGGTATCGCCTGCCGATACCGAGGGTGATGCTGCCGGGCACTGTATCGGAATCCGGTGCTGGCGTGGGGTGGTGAACACGAGACTGCGGCCCGTTCCTCCACTTCGTCGCTGTCACACACCATGCACACCTTCGCTCTGCCCCTGCCCGACCGCCGCACACACGCCCTGCGCGCCTGGGCCATCGTCCTGCTCTCGCTCTGGCTGCTCGCCGCATTCGCCGGTCCGTCGCTGCTGGCGGCCAGTGGACTGGCGCTCAACCCGCACGGCCATGCGCACCTGTATGCCCACGGGCACCCGTTTGTGGATGCACGCACGTTCTGGGGCATACCGAACACGCTGGACGTGCTGAGCAACGTGCTGCTGTCGCTGGCGGGGCTGTGGGGGCTGCTGGCATTGCGTGGTCGTGTGCTCCCGGTCGCGACCCGGAGCGCCGCACAGGTGTTCTTCGCCGGCCTGCTGCTCACCGGCTGGGGCTCCGCCGTCTACCACTGGGCGCCCGACGCGGCCGGCCTGGTGGTGGACCGGCTGGGCATGGCCGTCACCTTTGCCGGCGCGCTGGCGTTGGCCGTCGCCGAGCGCGTGGGCCAGCCACCGGTTCCGGCCACCCTGTGGACCACGCTGGTGCTGGCCGTGGTGTCCGCCCTGTTGCCGTTGAGCCACGGCAACGTGCTGCCCTGGGCGTTGCTGCAGTACGGTGGCGTGGCGCTCGTCGTGTGGTGCGCCACCTGGCGGCCGGTCGATGGCGCGATCGGCGTCCGCATCGGCGCGCTGATCGGCTGGTACGCGCTGGCCAAGGCGCTGGAACTGGGCGATGCCGCCGTGTTCCACGCGACAGGCGAACTGGTCTCGGGGCACAGCCTCAAGCACCTCGCCGCCGCGCTGGCCGCGGCCCCGGTGCTGGCCGCCTTGCAGCGCCAGCCGCTGCGGCAGAATGCCGCAGGCGCCGGTGCCGCCCGCACACACTGACAACATCCGCACCCGCCACCAGGAGGAGAACTGTATGACCACGGTTGCGCACCCCGCGAGCACCCGCCCGGACACCCCGGCCCACAGCAGCCAGTTCGCGCTGCTGGGCCAGCGCCGTTTTGCCCCGTTCTTCTGGGTGCAGTTCCTGGGCGCCGGCAACGACAACGTTTTCAAGTTCGCCTTCACCGTGCTCGTCACCTACCAGCTGCAGGTGGCCTGGCTGCCGCCGGCCATGGCGGGGCTGGTCATCGGCGCGCTGTTCATCCTGCCCTTCCTGCTCTTCAGTGCCACCAGCGGCCAGCTGGCCGACAAGTACCCGAAAGAGGTGCTGATCCGATTCGTGAAGAACCTGGAAATCGCCATCATGGCGCTGGCCGGCTGGGGTTTCATGCAGCAGAACGTGCCGCTGCTGCTGGCCTGCGTGTTCCTGATGGGACTGCACAGCACGCTGTTCGGGCCGGTCAAGTTCGCCTACCTGCCGCAGCACCTGAACGAGCGGGAACTCACCGGCGGCAACGGCATGGTGGAGATGGGCACCTTCGTCGCCATCCTGCTGGGCAATGTGGCCGGCGGCCTGCTGATCGCCATGCCGCTGGTGGGCCCGCAGTATGTGGCCGCCGCCTGCCTGGGGCTGGCGCTGCTGGGGCGCGTGCTGGCGCAGGCGGTGCCAGCCTCGCCCGCGACCGACCCGAAACTGGCCATCAACTGGAATCCGGTCAGCGAGACCTGGCGCAACCTGAAGCTGGCACACGGCAACGTGGTGGTGTTCCGCTCGCTGCTGGGTATCAGCTGGATGTGGTTCTTCGGCGCGGTCTTCCTGGCCAACTTCCCGGCTTTCGCGCGCGACGTGCTGCACGGCAACGAACAGGTGGCCTCGCTGTTGCTGGTGGTGTTCTCGGTCGGCATCGGTGTCGGTGCGCTGCTGTGCGAACTGCTCAGCCACCGCCATGTGGAGATCGGCCTGGTGCCGCTGGGGGCCATCGGCATGACGGTGTTCTCGGTCGACCTGTACCTGGCGTCCAGCGGGTTGCCGCCGCAGGCCACTGCGCTCACGCTCGGCCAGTTCCTGTCCCTGGCCGCGCACTGGCGCGTGCTGGCCGACCTGGCCTTGCTCTCGCTGTTCGCCGGCATCTACAGCGTGCCCATGTACGCCCTCATCCAGCTGCGCAGCCAGCCCACGCACCGCGCCCGCATCATCGCGGCCAACAACATCCTCAACGCGCTGTTCATGATCGCCAGCTCGCTCATCGCCGGTGCGCTGCTCGGTGCGGGCGTGAGCATCCCGCAGCTGTTCGGCCTGGTGGGCCTGGCCAATGCGGTGGTGGCGGCCTACATCTTCCTGCTGGTGCCCGAATACCTGCTGCGCTTCGTGGCGTGGATGGCGTCGCGCCTGGTCTACCGCTTCCGGGTGCGGGGGGACGAGCACATCCCCACCACCGGAGCGGCCGTGCTGGCCTGCAACCACGTGAGCTTTGTGGATGCGGTGCTGCTCATGGCCGCCAGCCCGCGCCCGATCCGTTTCCTCATGGACCACCGCATCTTCAGGGTGCCGGTGCTCGGCTGGCTGTTCAGGCTGGCCAAGGCCATCCCGATCGCGCCGCAGAAGGAAGACCCGCAAGCCTACGAGGCCGCCTTCCGCGAGGCCGCGCAGGTGCTGCGCGAGGGGGACCTGCTGGGCATCTTCCCGGAAGGCGCCATCACGCAGGACGGCAGCCTGCAGCCCTTCCGGGGAGGCATCGCCAAGATCCTGCAGCAGGCGCAGGCCGAGGGGCTGGATGTGCCGGTGGTGCCCATGGCGCTGACCAATCTCTGGGGTTCCTACTTCAGCCGCATCGAGCTGAGCGGTGGCCGTCCGACCGCGATGGTCAAGCCCTTCCGGCGCGGCCTGTTCAACCGGGTGGGGCTGAACGTGGGCGACGCGATGCCTGCGCCGGCCGTCACGCCCGACGCGCTGCGCGAACGGGTGGCCGGGCTGCTGGTGGCCTGAGCCTCAGGCGCTCAGTCGGGCCGCAGCGCCACCACTTCACCGGTGTTGTTGCGCTTGATGTAAACCGCATCGGGGGTGCCGCGCGTGGGCAGGCAACCGGACGCCGCACGCCCCCATTCGGAGCACAGCTGGCCGTCCTTGGCCCACCATTTGCCGGTGTCGCTGAAGCCCGATCCGGTGTTGAGGAAGGCGTAGCCGTTGCCCTTGTATTCGATGCGCCAGGTGGCGCCGTCGGCCAGCCGTGCCCGGTACACCTTGCCCGCCATGCGCTGCTGCAGCACATCGTCGGCCAGTACCACTGCATCGGGGGGGAACTCCGTGGGCATGGAGCCCTGGGCCCAGACCATCCCGGGCAACAAGAACGCTGCAAGCCAGTGGCGCATGCTCATCTCCTGAAATGAAACGGGACGCCAGCGTACGCCGCCAGGCCCCGCTGGCGACATGACCCCGATGTGGCCATGGTCAAAGGGCCGGCGGTGGCCGCAGGGCGCGCACTCAAGCCCGTTGCAGTGCCGCCGATACAGGAGAACCGACATCGCTGTGCCAGGGGCCCGCACGCCGGTGTCGAAACCCATGTCCGCTGAAAACCACTACCGCACCCTGTTCGTCCAGCCCGACGCGCCGCCCGAGGTGATCAAGGCCGCCTGGCGCGCGCTGATGAGCGCCCGCCGCGTGCACCCGGACCTGGGTGGGGACCACGAGGCGGCGGTGCACCTGAACACCGCCTACGAGGTGCTGGGCGATCCGGTACGGCGGGCGGCCTACGACGACAGCCTGCGCCGCGGTACCCGCCCGGCGGAAGATGCCTTCCGGCCCGCGGAAGACCCGCCACCGCCCCCGCCGGCCTCGGATCCCAGGCCCGCGCGTTGCTGCCCCTTCTGCGGCCTGCCCCACACCGCGCCCCTGCGGCGCGACAGCCGGTGCATGCGCTGCAACAGCCCCCTGTCGCCGCTGCCCGATCGGGTGTCGCCGGGCGCGGCGCGGCCGGACGACGAGCCGGGGCGCCGCCGAGACCCGCGTTTTGCGCGCGACGCCGTCGTCCAGCTCTGGCTGCCCGGTGAGGCGCAGGCCCGTCCGGCGCGCCTGCGCGACCTGTCCTTTTCCGGCCTGCAGCTGCAGACCCCCGAGGCGGTGCCCGACGGCGGCGTGGCGCGTGTGATCGCTCCCTGGTTCGACGCCGTGTTCACCGTGGTCCAGTGCCGTGCGCTGCGCAGTGGCCACGCGGTGCACGGCCGCCTGCAGACCCTGCTGATGCAGCAGCAGGCGCGCGGGATGTACGTGAACGCCCAGGCCTGAAGGCCAGATCGGACCGCTGGCACGGCTTCTGGTATCGATCGGCGATACCAACGGTCCAGAAATCCGATTCGGGTGGATTTTCGTGACCCGTTCACGCCCCGGCCGCCCCAGCATCGCGCCATGTTCCACCACCCGAAGGGGTTTCACATGGTCAGCGGTTCCCGTTCTTCTTCCCTCATCGTGATGCGCGACACCCGCGCCTGGCAGCTCCAGGTCTGGGTGTCGTTCGGTCTCGCGGTCTTCCTCTGCGCCGTCGGCCTGGCCTGGCTGCCGGGGCTGGCGCTGGACCGGGCCTTCATGGTCATGGGCTATGTGTTCTGCCTGTCCTCGGTGTTCGTGCTGTCCAAGGCGGTGCGTGACCAGCAGCAGGCGCACCACCGGGGCGAGGCCGAGACGCCCATGTGGCGGCTCGTGGTCTGGGGTGGCTTCGGCGTGGCCATGGCGCTCACCGCCTGGGGCCTGTACCGCATGGAGATCAACGAGACCTACAAGGCCTACCTGGGCGTGAGCTGGCTGTACCTGGTCACCTCGGCCTTCACCCTGGCCAAGACCCTGCGCGACCGCCACGAGGCCGACCGCGCCGAGGCCGCCCGTTTCGCCCCGCCGGAGAACTGACATGGCGATGCGCAGTTTCTTCAGACATACCGGGTTGGCGACAGCGTTGGCGCTCGGTCTGTGGGCGGCATTGCCGGCACAGGCCCAGAGCGAGGCTTCGCTGGTGCTGTCGGCCCTGCCGGTGGTCTCGGTGGTGGGCACGGCTTCGGCCGCGGCGGGCAGCGCGACGGCCGGGGCGGTGGGGCTCAGCGTCCTGCCCGCGGCCCTGGCGGTCAGCGGGGCGGTGCTGGTGGTCAAGGCGGTCGAGGTCTCGGTGACCGGCACCGTCATCGTGCTGGAGCGGGTCTCGGACGGCGCACGCGCCAGTGTTGCGCTGTCGGGGCAAGCCGCCTCCGGGCTGGTGCTGGGCGTCGGCACGGTGGTGGCGGTGAGCGTGATCGGCGCCGGCGTGGTGCTGTCGGCCGCAGGCGAGCTGTTGTGCTTCATCCCCAATGCGCTGGGCCGCGCCCTGCTGCACAACGAAAGGGTGACCTGGTGAGCGCCATGAAAACCCTCCGCTGGCATCTCATGCCGTGGCTGGTGCTGCTGGTTCTGATGCTGGTGGGCACCACCGCCCACGCCGGCCGCTCCTGCGAGCAGCGGCCGCTGACGCCGCAGACCCTCGTCCAGGGCCTGAACCTGGCGCAGAAAACCGCTCAGGCGCTGGACGCCGAGTTCGCCCGCAGCGGCGCCCGCGTCGTGGTGCTGGCCCGGGCCGGGCAGGATCTGACCCCGTACGGCCTGCGCTATTCGCACCTGGGCTGGGCCTACCGCACCGACGAAGGCCCCTGGCGCGTGCTGCACAAGCTCAACGCCTGCGGCACCGGCACCGGTTCCCTCTACCGCCAGGGGCTGGGCGAGTTCTTCCTGGACAACCTGTGGCGACACGAGGCCGTGTGGTCGGTGCCCGCGACCGCGCTGCAGGCGCCGCTGCTGGCCCTGCTGCAGGACCCGGTGCGCAGCGTGCGCCTGAACGAGCGCGCCTACAACATGGTGGCCTACGCCTGGGGCCGGCGCTACCAGCAGTCCAACCAGTGGGCCATCGAAACCCTGGCGCTGGCGGCCGAGCCGGGGGTCGGCACGCGCGAGCAGGCGCAGGCCTGGCTGGGCTTCAAGGGCTACCAGCCCAGCACCTTGCGCATCGGTGCACTGCAGCGCCTGGGCGCCAGCACCACGTCGGCCCACATCCGGTTCGACGACCACCCCAACGCCCAGCGCTTTTCCGACCGCATCCAGACCGTCACGGTGGACTCGGTGTTCGACTGGCTCAACCGCAGCGGGCTGGGCAGCGCGCCGGTGCGTGTGGTGCTGTGAGGCGGTCCACAATCCCATCCCGGTTTCACCCCTCGAGAGATCGATCATGAGCAAATCCCTGCGCCTGTCTGAAAAATGGTTCCGCCGCGGCCTCTGGCTGGTGGCCTTCCTGTTCGCCTGGTTCCTCACCGGGCTGGGCAGCACCGTGGTGGGCGACCTGCCGCAGGTCGAACAGGTGCGCACCCTCGACGACTTCATGGACCCGCAGCGCACGCCGGCGCTGCGGCAGAGCATCCGGGATGCGGACCGCACCGCCGACGATGCGCAGGCCGCGCTGGAACAGGCCCAGCTGCGCCACCAGACCGCACAGGCCAGCAACCGCGCCGCGCGCGAAACCTTCAGCAACTGGCTGGCCACGCGACAGGTGACGCAGAAGCCCGAACAGGACAGCGAACTGATCGCCCGTACCCAAGCGCTGGATGCCCTGCGCCAGGCCGAACGCGATGCGCTGGCGGCGGTGGAGCGGCAGCAGCAGGCGGCGCTGGACGCCCGCCAGGCCCGCGACCGTGCCCAGGAAGAACTGCGCGCGCTGGAAGACGCGGCCCGCGGCGAATACGACGCGGCCCTGCGTGCGCAGGAGCTCAGGGTTTTCGGCTACCGCCTCGCGCTCACCCTGCCGCTGCTGGCGGTGGCCGGCTGGCTGTTCAAGAAGCACCGCAAGGGCGCCTCATGGCCCTTCGTGTGGGGCTTCATCTTCTTTGCGCTGTTCGCCTTCTTTGTCGAACTGGTGCCCTACCTGCCCAGCTACGGCGGCTATGTGCGCTACATCGTGGGCATTGTGCTCACGGTGGTGGGCGGGCGGTATGCCATCGCCGCGTTGCAGCGTTACCTGGAGCGGCAGAAGCAGGTGGAAGCCCTGCCCGACAACCAGCGCCGCCAGGGCATGGACTACGACCTGGCGCAGGCGCGGCTGGCCAAGAACGTCTGCCCCGGCTGCGAGCGCCCGGTGGACCTGAAGGACGGCAAGACCGACTTCTGCCCGCATTGCGGCCTGTGCCTGTTCGACCACTGCGGTTCGTGCAGCACCCGCAAGAGCGCCTTCGCCCGCTACTGCTTTGCCTGCGGCACGCCGGCCAAGCCCGAGGCGGTGGTGGCCGGCGCCGCGGATCCGCAGGTCACCCACTGAGCGGCGCACGCGCCGCCCGTTGTCTTCACTCGGCCGAGCCGGCCTCGGCTTCGGGGTGGGCGCGGTTGAACTGCGCCACGTCGCGGATGTTCTTCTGCACCGCTACCGCGCCGAACAGCGACAGCAGGAAAGCCATGGCGTAGAAGCCCTTCTCGCTGGGGGCCAGGGTGGCGTTCCACAGGCCCACGGACAGCAGCAGCACCGACAGGCTCAGCGACACCCAGCACAGGCTGTAGTAGATGCCGGTGACCGGGATGCCTTCGATGCGGTCGCGCACGGATTTCTGCAGCGACACCGCCGAGAACAGGCCGTACATCAGCAGGGTGAAGTAGTAGCCCTTTTCGTTGAGCTGCATCTGGGCGTTCCACAGACCGATCAGGTAGACCACGGCCCCGACCAGCAGGGCGGCCCAGGACGCGCCGATGAAGGCGCCGGTGGGGCGTTGGGCAACGATGGGTGCGGGCATGGAACTCCTCCTGTGCGGTTTTTGAAGATGCCGCACTGTAGCGGATGGGCGTGCCGCCGCCGGCCGGCCTCAGGCGCGTTCCCTCCACAGGGGGAGGAGGGCCCACAGACCCAGTGCCGGGCCGATGGCCAGGCCGGTGAGCAGCCAGCCCAGCGGCACGTGGGGCGTGAGTTCGACGAACAGCAGGATGCTGGCGATGCTGATGGCAAAGCCGATGCTGTTGGTCAGCGTCAGCACGCTGCCCACCGCCTGCGGCGGCGCGTTGCGCGCCGTCAGGGTGGAGAACTGGGGCGAATCGCCCGAGACCGTGATGCCCCAGACCAGCAGCCAGGCGTAGAACAGCGCATCGGGCGCACCCATCAGCCAGGGTGCCAGCAGGCAGCACAGGCCGCTGGTGGCCAGCTGGGCGCCGGCCACGCGCGCGCTGCCCCAGCGCGGCGCCAGCAGCCCGCCGACCACGCAGCCCAGCATGCCCGCGCCCAGCAGCCCGAACGCTGCCCACGACAGGGCCGTGCCCTGCAGCCGCGTGGCCAGGATCAGCGGCATCAGCACCCACAGGGTGTAGAGCTCCCACATGTGGCCGAAGTAGCCCAGCACCGAGCTGCGCACCTTCGGATCGGTGCCGATGGCCGCCAGCGCCCGCCACTGCAGCGTGCTCACGCGCGCCACGGCACCCGGTGCTTCGGGCAGGGCGGCGTACAGCAGCACACCGCCGAAGGCGGCCAGCGCGGCCACGCCCAGCATCAGCGTGGGCCAGGGCAGACCGTCGCCCAGCGCGCGCAGCGCGTGCGCGCTGGCCGAGCCCAGCACCAGCGCGCCGATCAGCATGCCCAGCGCGGGTCCCAGGCCGCGCGTGTACCACTGCGACGCGATCTTCATGCCCACTGGGTAGATGCCGGCCAGGCAGACGCCGGTGGCAAAGCGCCAGGCCAGCAGCGCCGGGAAGCTGGTCACCATGGCCCAGGCCGCCACGGTGCAGCCGGCACCGGCCAGCGCACAGAAGAGAAACACGCGCCGCGCGGGAAACCGGTCGGCGATGGCCAGCAGTGCAAACACCAGGGTGCCGAGGATGAACCCGGCCTGCAGCGCCGAGGTGAGCGTGCCCACGGCGGTGGCGGGCCAGCCCAGTTCGCGCTGCAGGTCGGGCATGACGGCGTTGACCGCAAACCAGAGCGAGGTGCCGGCGAACTGGGCGAACACCAGCACCGGCAGGACGTGGCGGGGAACGGGGGACTGGGTCATGGGCGCACTCTAAGGGCTGGCCCCCCGTGCGGGCTGTCGCGCAGCCGATCGGGTTGCCGGGCAGGTGTCTTCTGGTGATGCCCGGGGATTCACTTCATGATTCTTTGCACGAAAGACGGTACTTTTTTACCCGACCCCCGCACCATGGCGCCACCAGCATGTGCTGGGGCCACGAAAGTTCTTATGAGTACTGTGTCCGCCTCCCGCCGTTCGGCCCTGCGACGCGGCATCGCCGCCCTGGGCCTGGCCGCCCTCACCGCCGGTCTGGCCGGCTGTTATGTGGTGCCCATCGATCCGCGTACCGGCCAGCCGGTGGCCACGCCCAGCGGGTCGCCGGTGGCAGCGCCGGCACCCGCGCTGCCGGTGAGCTTCCCGGCCCGGCTCTACCCGGCCAACGAACTGGCCAGCGGTTACGGCGTCATCAACGCCACCGTCACCAACGACCTGCACGGCCGCGGCACCTTCAATGCGTTGATCAACGGCGAGAGTTTTGTCGGCGAGGCCACGCGCAAGGCCGGTTCGTCACGCGAGGGCGTGGCCAACGGCGCGGGCAACCGTGGCGGCTACCTCAGTTGCCAGTACTCGATGAACTCGGCCACGCTGGGCACGGGGACCTGCCGCCTGAACAACGGTGCGGTGTTCACGATGCACGTCGGGAATTGACCCCCACGCTCCGCCGCTGCGCGGGTCGCTGCCCCCCAAGGGGGCTGATCTGCCTTGGGGCGGCCCGGCGGCAGATCGTGATCTCGCCGATCAGGGGTTGGCGCTTGCGGCCACTTCCACGTCGGTGGCGGCCGGCCCGGCCTTGAGGTGGCCGACGTAGAGCAGGGCTTGTTCGGTGCGCACCGAGGGCACGTCGCCTTCGCGCATGTGCAGCAGGTCGGCGGGGCTGACCAGCAGGGGGTCGGCGCTGGTCAGCGGCAGCTTCGCCTGCTGATACGCCTCCAGCACGAACTGCGAGCAGAAGAAGCGGTCGTTGCGTGCGGCGCCGAGCTGGATGGCGGCCAGACCGCGGATGCAGAAGTCGCGCACCAGGCCGGGAATCAGCGGCAGCTCGCAGTACTGGCGCTGCAGGGTGAAGGGTGCCTGGAGCACGATGCCGAAGGCGTTGTACTTCTTGCCGTCGTGTTCGGCGGCGAAGCGGCGCATCGCCTCGGCATGCTCGGGCTGCAGGCCGGGGTGGCGGAAGGCCACGATGGTCGATTCGTCGGCAATGAAATCGGCCGTGGAGCGGATGCGCACGCCCGCTCCCACGGCTTCGGCCACCCGGTCCTCGCCCAGGTAGAGCGAGGCGTGACTGACCGGCGCCACGGTCAGCGCGCGGATGCCCATGGACACGATGCCGTGGGTGTTGGACAGGATGATGTCGCCGGCCCTCAGGTCGCCTGGCGCGATGCGCTGGCCACCGTTGGCCGGGGTGAGCAGCAGGCGGTTCTGCAGCCGCACTGGCGTCTGGCCGTCGGTGATCGCCATTGGGTCCACCCGGCTGGCGCAACCCGCCAGGCCGGCGATCAGGGTTATCAGCAGCAGGGAGCGGGCGATCAGCGGCATGGGCGGCTCCGTAAGGTGGGCGGTCAGACGCCGCGCGCGCGGTCGGCCTTGAACTGCTGGCGGAAGGTCTCGAAGCGCCCGGCGTCCAGCGCGGTCCGCACTTCGGTCATCAGGTTCAGGTAGTAGTGCAGGTTGTGGATGGTGGACAGCATGGGGCCCAGCATCTCGCCGCAACGGTCGAGGTGGTGCAGGTAGGCGCGGCTGAAGCCGTCACGCCCGCCGTCGGCCCAGCTCACGCCGCTTTTGCCAGCGCAGGCGTAGCAGGTGCAGGTCGCGTCGAGCGGCTGGTGGTCGGTCTTGTGGCGGGCGTTGCGGATCTTCAGGTCGCCGTAGCGGGTGAACAGCGTGCCGTTGCGCGCGTTGCGCGTGGGCATGACGCAGTCGAACATGTCCACGCCACAGGCCACGCCCTCGACCAGGTCTTCGGGCGTGCCCACGCCCATCAGGTAGCGGGGCTTGTGCGCCGGCAGACGGTGCGGCGTGTGCGCCATGATCTGCAGCATCTGCTCCTTGGGCTCGCCCACGCTGACGCCGCCGATGGCATAGCCGGGGAAGTCCATCTCGACCAGCGCCTCCAGCGACTCCTGGCGCAGATGCTCGAACATGCCGCCCTGCACGATGCCGAACAGGGCGTTGGGGTTCTCCAGCCGCGCAAATTCGTCCTGGGAGCGCACGGCCCAGCGCCGGCTCATCTCCATGCTCTTGCGGGCTTCGGCTTCGGTGGTCAGGTGGCCGTT
Organism: uncultured Hydrogenophaga sp.; assembly: GCA_964550405.1. Lineage (GTDB taxonomy): Bacteria > Pseudomonadota > Gammaproteobacteria > Burkholderiales > Burkholderiaceae_C > Hydrogenophaga. The sequence continues at coordinate 121,307 of CAZJZD010000003.1, forward strand.
GGTCTCGTAGGGCGTGCACTCGTCCAGCTGCATGACGATGTCGCTGTTGAGCCCGGTCTGGATCTGCATGCTGACCTCGGGCGACATGAACAGCTTGTCGCCGTTGACCGGGCTGGCGAAGTGCACACCTTCCTCGGTGATCTTGCGCATCGCGCCCAGGCTCCAGACCTGGAAGCCGCCCGAATCGGTGAGGATCGGCTTGTGCCACTTCTCGAAGCCGTGCAGGCCGCCGAAGCTTTTCATCACCTCCTGGCCGGGCCGCATCCAGAGGTGGAAGGTGTTGCCCAGGATGATCTGGGCGCCCATGTCCTCCAGGCTCGCGGGCGTGACACCCTTGACGGTGCCGTAGGTGCCCACGGGCATGAAGATGGGGGTCTCAACCACGCCGTGGTTGAGGGTGAGGCGGCCACGGCGCGCGCGGCCCTCGGTCTTGAGAACGTCGAACTTCAGCATGCCGGCGATTGTCGCCGAGCAAGGCGGCCGACCTGCCGCCGGGCCGCCCCAAGGCAGGTCCGCCCCCGTGGGGGCTCGCTACCCGGTCACAGCGGCGTCTTGGGCTCCAGCGCCAGGATCCAGGCCACCAGCTTGCCGGCGTCGGCTTCCGAGATGGCCACCTTGTTGGGCGGCATGGACAGGCCGCTGACCTTGCCCTGCCAGTGGCTCTCGTAGGGGCTGGAGCCGGCCAGCACGGTGGCGGTCAGCTGCTTCTGGGCGTCCTTGTTGCCTTTGTATTTGGCGGCCACATCGCGCCAGGCAGGGCCAATGGGCGCCAGCCCGCCCGGCCCCTTGGCGCCGGGTTCGATGTGGTGGCAGGTCATGCAGCCGGCGTTGGTGGCCAGTTGCAGGGCGGCCGCGTCATCGGCGGCCCAGGCGGGCGCCGCCAGCAGGCCGGCGAGCAGCAGGGCGATGTGTCTCATGGTCAAACTCCTGTAGGGATGGCGGGAACTGGTCTCAGCCTAAAAGCTGGCCGCACGCCAGGTTTGATTTTGATCAAACCCGGTGGGGGCGTTCTCAAACTGCGACACAGCGCCGCCGGACGGACGCGTCTTGTGTGTTCAGCGCGACGCTGCGGGTGTCTGTGGCGCCACCACCAGCAGGCTGCGGTTGCGGTCTTCGACGATCCACAGCCGACCCAGGTGGTCCACCGTGGCGCCGGCGGGTGTGCCCAGCGGGCGCACGCCCGCCCGGGCGGTCCAGCCGCTGACGATGTCCTCGCGGGGCCCCCGGGGACGGCCGTCGGCACCCAGGCGCCAGCCCACGATGCGTTGCCCGCCCGGCCGGTAACCGTGCCAGACCGCCAGCAGCCGGCCGCTCCAGGGCGTGGTCGTCGGCCCCGTCGGCACGGCCAGCAACTGCAGTGGCGCCGCGTGCGCCGGCCAGGCCTGAACCGGCGCCTGGTGAGGCGCCCGGTCGCAGCGTGCGCGGCCTTCGTAGCCGCGGGCCACCACGCTGCGCCCTTTGGCATCGCTCACGCAGGTGGGCCAGCCGTGCTGGCTGCCTGGGGACAGTTCGTTGAGCTCTTCGGCCGGTGCCTGCGCGTCGGGGTAATCCACCGAGTTTTCCGCTTGCCACAGCCGCTCGCCGCCCCGATCGTCGGGCACGGCCGCCAGGCCCAGCGAGTTGCGCAGGCCGGTGGCCAGCGGTCGCAGCGACTGCAGTGTGTGGCGCGGCCCGCCCAGCGTGGCCACCCAGACCGCAGCGCGCGGCCGTTCGCCGGTGACTTCGGGGCAGGGCAGGGGCTGGCGCTGTTGCTCATCCCGGCAGGTGTCGGTGGCCGAACCGACGTTGATGTACAGCCGGCCGTCGCGGCCGAAGGCCAGTTCCTTGAGCGGGTGGGCGCCGTCGGACGGCAGGCCGGTGATCAGGTCCTCACGCTGTACGGCTTCGGCCACCGGCGTGCGCCAGATGGTGCCGGCCTCGCCGATGTAGACCTGGCCGTCCGGCCCCCGTGCCAGGCCGTGCGGCCGGTCCAGACCCTGGGCGAGGGTGCGCAGGCTGCGTGTGTCGCTGCGCCATTCCAGCAACCGGCCCCGACGGGGTTCCCAGTTGCCCATGTCCACGATCCAGAGGCGCCCGGGGGCCACTTCCAGCAGGCGGCGGGGCATGCGCAGGCCCTGTTCGGCCCCGGCGACCAGGCCCACACACCAGCCGGGCGGCACCTGCAGGTCGATGCGCGGATGACCGGCGCATTCACCGCGGGTCTGGTAGAGGGGCGTGGCCCCCAGGGGGGACGTCAGCGCCAGCAGGAGGCCAGCGGCCGTCAGGCGGATGGCGCTCAACGCGCCGGGATCAGCGGGGTGGTCGCCTGAAGGGCGGTTGCGGGGGCGGGCAACGGGTCGGACCGGTCCCAGCCCCAGGCCAGCAACACGGCCAGGCCGAAGGAGAGAACGAGGGCCAGGCCCAGACGGAGCAGCATTTCGACCACGGATGTACCCGAACAGTGTTTTGATCAAAGGGCTCCATTCTGTCGGCAGTTGCTGGCGAATGAAGCAGGAAGTGAGTCCAAAGGTATGCATTTGTTGAACTCTGTGTCATGTTCCACACAGTGGCGGTGGCGAACCCACAGCCGCCGCCCAGGCCTCAGCGCCGGCTCAGCAACATGGCATCTCCGTAACTGAAAAAGCGGTAGCCCTGCGTCACCGCGTGGTGGTAGAGCGCCATCACGTGCTCGTACCCGGCAAAGGCACTGACCAGCATCATCAGCGTGCTCTTGGGCAGGTGGAAGTTGGTGATCAGCACGTCGACGACGTGGAAATCGAAACCCGGCGTGATGAAGATGTCGGTGTCGCCCTGGAGCTCGCCGGTCTGGGCCCAGCTCTCCAGCGTGCGCACCGTGGTCGTACCCACCGCGACCACCCGGCCGCCGCGCGCGCGGCAGTCTTTCATCGCCTGCACCGTGGCGGCGGGGATGGCGTAGCGCTCGTGGTGCATCACGTGCTCCTCGATGCGCTCGGTCTTCATGGGCGCGAAGGTGCCGGCGCCCACGTGCAGCGTCACGCTGGCGCGCTGCACGCCACGCGTTTCGAGCGCAGCCAGCACACCTTCGTCGAAATGCAGCGCCGCGGTCGGCGCGGCCACGGCGCCGGGGACGCGCGCGAACACGGTCTGGTAGCGGCGCTCGTCGTCGGCGTCGTCGGCGTGGGTGATGTAGGGGGGTAGCGGCACATGGCCGTGCCGCGCCATCAGCGTGTAGGGGTCTTCGCCGGCCGGGCCTTCGACGCGCAGGCGGAACAGCTGGCCTTGTTCGTCCGGCCAGCGGCCGACGAACACCGCGTCGAAGCCACCGCCTTTCAGCCCGCCGGCCAGGTGCAGGCGGCCGCCGGGCAGGGGCTTTTTGCTCACCCGCAGGTGGCCGACGATTTCGTTGGACGAGCCGTCCAGTGCCTCGTGCGGCAGCAGCACGCGTTCGATCAGCAATTCCAGCTTGCCGCCGCTGGCCTTTTCGCCGAACAGACGGGCTTTCACGACTTGGGTGTCGTTGAAGACCAGCAGGTCGCCCGGCTGCAGCAGGGCGGGCAGCTCGCGGAACACGCGGTCCACCGGGGTGTTGCCGGTGCCGTCGAGCAGCCGCGAGGCGCTGCGCTCGGCGGCGGGGTGCTGGGCGATCAGCGATTCGGGGAGTTCGAAGTCGAAGTCCGCGACGGTGAATGGACGAGCGGACGGAGAGGCGGAAGACGTCATGCGCTTGAGGGCCGGACAGGGCCCGTTCCAAGTGGGTATGGATGGAAGTACAGGCAGAATTGTCCCATGCCCGACGCGCCCACCGCAGCCCCTCGCAAGGAACTCTCTGCCCCGCAGAAAGCCATGCACAAGCTCGGTCTGGTGCGCGACATCGACCTGGCCTTGCACCTGCCGCTGCGCTACGAGGACGAGACCCGCATCGTGCGGCTGCACGACGCGCGCGACGGCGAGGTGGTGCAGGTCGAAGGCACGGTGACGAAGCAGGACATCCAGTACCGGCCGCGCCGCCAGCTGCTGGTCACGCTCGACGATGGCAGCGACACCTGCACCCTGCGTTTCTTCAGCTTCTACCCGGCGCACCAGAAGACCCTGGCCGTGGGCGCGCGGGTGCGCGTGCGCGGCGAGGTGCGGGGCGGCTTCATGGGCAAGACCATGATGCACCCGGCCTTTCACGCGGCCGGCGGCGAGCTGCCCGAGGCGCTGACCCCCGTCTACCCGACCAGCGCCCAGCTGCCACAGGCCTACCTGCGCAAGGCGGTGGTGAGTGGTCTCAAACGCGCCGACCTGAGCGAAACCCTGCCGCAGCCGGTGCTCCACTCGCTGCAGGACACGCTGCGCGGCCTGCGTGCGCCGCTGATGTCGCTGCGCCAGGCGCTGGAATACCTGCACCATCCTGGCCCCGACGTGTCGATGGGCGCGCTGGAAGACCGCAGCCACCCGGCCTGGCAACGGCTCAAGGCCGAAGAGCTGCTGGCGCAGCAGCTCTCGCAGCTGCAGGCCAAGCGCGAGCGCGATGCGCTCCGGGCACCCGCGCTGCAGACGGCGCCCGGCGGTCTGCACGAACAGTTGTTGGCGGCACTGCCGTTCGCGCTGACGGCCGCCCAGCGCCGGGTGGGCGAAGAGATCGCGCGCGACCTTCGGCGCCAGGTGCCGATGCACCGCCTGCTGCAGGGCGACGTGGGATCGGGCAAGACCGTGGTGGCCGCGCTGGCCGCCGCGATCGCCATCGACAGCGGCTGGCAGTGCGCGCTGATGGCGCCGACCGAGATCCTGGCCGAGCAGCACTTTTCCAAGCTCATCGGCTGGCTCGAACCGCTGCTCGAACCGCTGGGCAAACGCGTCGCCTGGCTCACCGGCAGCCAGAAGAAAAAACAGCGCAGCGAGATGCTGGAACTCATCGCCAGCGGCGAGGCCGCGCTGGTGGTGGGCACGCACGCGGTCATTCAGGACCAGGTGCAGTTCAAAAACCTGGCGCTGGCCATCATCGACGAGCAGCACCGCTTCGGCGTCGCGCAGCGGCTGGCGCTGCGGTCGAAGATGGGCGGTGCCGAGCTGGGCGCGGGCGAACCGCACCTGCTCATGATGAGCGCGACCCCGATTCCCCGCACGCTGGCGATGAGCTACTACGCCGACCTCGACGTGTCGACCATCGACGAGCTGCCACCCGGCCGAACGCCCATCGTGACCAAGGTGGTCTCCGATAGCCGCCGGCATGAGGTGATCGAGCGCATCCACGCGCAGGTGACCGAGGGCCGGCAGGTCTACTGGGTCTGCCCGCTGATCGAGGAGAGCGAGGCGATCGATCTGTCGAACGCCACCGAGACCCACGCCGAACTCAGTCAATTGCTCCCAGGCGTGCTGGTGGGGTTGTTGCACTCGCGCATGCCGGTGGCCGAGAAGAAGGCGGTGATGAGTCTGTTCAGTGGCGGCCAGATGGGCGTTCTGGTCTCCACCACGGTGATCGAAGTCGGCGTGGACGTGCCCAACGCCTCGCTGATGGTGATCGAGCACGCCGAGCGCTTCGGCCTGTCCCAGCTGCACCAGCTGCGCGGCAGGGTCGGACGGGGCGCCGCCGCGTCGGCCTGCGTGCTGCTCTACACCCCGAACGAGGGCGGGCGGCTGGGCGAGACGGCCCGCGAGCGCCTCAAGGCCATGGCCGAGACCAACGACGGTTTCGAGATCGCCCGGCGCGATCTGGAGATCCGTGGCCCCGGCGAGTTTCTGGGCGCCCGCCAGTCGGGCGCGCCGCTGTTGCGCTTTGCCGACCTGGCCACCGACACCCACCTGCTGGAATGGGCGCGCCAGGCCGCGGCCGACATGCTCAATCGCTTTCCCGAGGCGGCCGAACGGCATGTGGGCCGCTGGCTCGGCACCCGGGCCGAGTACCTCAAGGCCTGATCAGAGCAGGCGCAGCGGGTTGCCGAAGTCGATCAGGCTGGGGAAGCCGTCGGCATCCAGTGGGTTGGGCAGGCCACGGAACAGCTGCCGGTCCCGCACGAACAGCAGGTCCTTGATGGGGTTGATCGGGTCCGCCAGCGTGACCTTGATCGCCGTGCCGCCGTCGACGGGGCGGGTGCCTTCCTGCCGGACGGCAAACTGCACCGTGTTGGCGGGCGAGCCCGAACAGGTGGTGTTGGCATACGTTTCCACCGTGAAGCTGCCGGACAGGCTGGTCTCACTCAGCTCGGTCAGGCGGATGGTGACGCGCTCCGATCCGCCCATGCCGTCTGGCTCGCAGCTGTTGACCCAGAACCCGACAAAGGCGTTGAAGAGGAAGGCGCCGGACTCGCCGCCCCCGCAGCCGCCGAGCGACAGCAGTGCAACGGAAAGGGCCAGTGCCCTGAGGCGGTGTTTCATGGAATCGCTCCTCGGTGCGTGTGACTTGGGCATTGTCGCCGAGACCCTGGGCAACCGCTCGGTCTGGAACCCTGCCGTACCGTCGCGGAAAGCCTTTGGCGCACAATAAGCCGCATGACGCTCACCGAACTCAAATACATTGTGGCCGTCGCCCGCGAGCGCCACTTCGGCAAGGCGGCCGAAGCCTGCTTCGTCTCCCAGCCCACGCTGTCCGTGGCGATCAAGAAGCTCGAAGAAGAGCTGGAGCTCAAGATCTTCGAGCGCAACGCCAGCGAGATCGCGGTGACGCCGCTGGGCGAAGAGATCGTGCGCCAGGCGCAGACCGTGCTGGAGCAGGCCGCGGCGATCAAGGAAATCGCCAAGCGCGGCAAGGACCCGCTGGCCGGTCCACTGCGCCTGGGCGTGATCTACACCATCGGCCCCTACCTGCTGCCCAACCTGGTCCGTCAGGTCATCGAGCGCACGCCCCAGATGCCGCTGATGCTGCAGGAAAACTTCACCGTCAAGTTGCTGGAGCAGCTGCGCCTGGGCGAGATCGACTGCGCGATCCTGGCCGAACCGTTTCCGGACACCAACCTGGCCATCGCACCGCTGTACGACGAGCCCTTCATGGCCGCGGTACCGTCCAACCACGCACTGGCCCAGCGCAAGTCCATCACCACCGAGGTGATCAAGAGCGAGACCATGCTGCTGCTGGGCACGGGCCACTGCTTCCGCGACCACGTGCTGGAGGTCTGCCCCGAATTCGCGCGCTTCTCCAACGACACCGAAGGCATCCGCAAGAGCTTCGAAGGATCGTCGCTGGAGACGATCAAGCACATGGTGGCCGCCGGCATGGGGGTGACCCTGGTGCCGCGCCTGTCGGTGCCGCGCTCGGCGCTGGACGGTACATCGGACGCCGCCCGCGAGCGCGACGACGAGGCCTTCGTGCACTACCTGCCGTTCGACGGTGACCCGCCCACGCGCCGGGTGGTGCTGGCCTGGCGGCGCAGCTTCACGCGCTACGAAGCCATCGCCGAGTTGCGCAACGCCATCTACGCCTGTGAACTGCCGGGCGTCAAACGTCTGTCATGAGTTCTGCTGCCCTGCCCGAACCGCGCCCGTCCAGGCTGGCGCTCTACCTGGACCTGATCCGCTGGGACCGACCGGCGGGCTGGCTGCTGCTGCTCTGGCCCTCGCTGGCCGCGCTCTGGGTGGCGGCCGACGGCTTCCCCGGCTGGCACCTGCTGGCCGTGTTTTTTGCCGGCACGGTGCTCATGCGCAGCGCCGGCTGCTGCGTCAACGATGTGGCCGACCGCGAGTTCGACAAGCACGTCAAGCGCACCGCCCAGCGGCCGGTGACCAGCGGTCGTGTGGGCACGAAAGAGGCGCTGGCCGTCGGCGCCGCGCTGGCTTTCGTGGCCTTCCTGCTGGTGCTGACGACCAACCTCCCGACCATCGCCTGGTCGGTGTTCGGGCTGGTGATCACCCTGCTGTATCCCTATGCCAAGCGCCACGTCTCCATGCCGCAGGCGGTCCTGGGCGTGGCCTTCAGCTTCGGCATCCCGATGGCGTTTGCCGCCGTGACCGAAACCGTGCCCTGGCAGGCCTGGGCGCTGATGGCGGGCAACCTGTTCTGGGTGCTGGCCTACGACACCGAGTACGCCATGGTGGACCGCGACGACGACCTGCGCATCGGCATGAAGACCTCGGCCATCACGCTCGGCGACGCCGACGTCCCGGCCATCGTCGGTTTCTACCTGGTCTACCTGGGCAGCTGGACCGCGCTGCTCTGGCAGCAGGTGAACCCCGCGGTCTGGCTGGCCATACTCGTGGCCGCTCTGGCCCAGGTGGTCTGGCACTGGCGGCTCATCCGGGACCGCACGCGTGAAGGCTGCTTCAAGGCTTTCCGGCTGAACCACTGGCTGGGCTTCACCGTGTTTGCCGGTACCGTGGCCGGGATCGCCTTGCGCTGACCCTTGCCTATTTGCCGAACTCCACACCCAGCTCTGCCGCGCGGGCCTGGGCTGCCTTCAGCGCCTTTTCAAACAGCGCCCTCATGTCCGAGGCCTCCATCGAGGTGATGGCCGCGTAGGTCGTGCCGCCCTTGGATGTGACGCGCTCGCGCAGCACCTGCGGCGGGTCTTCCGAGCGTTGTGCCAGTGTCGCCGCACCGACGAACGTGCCCACGGCCAGTTGATACGCCACGTCGGGCGCCAGGCCCATGCGCGCCCCGGCGTCGCGCATGGCTTCGAGGAAGTAGAACACGTAGGCCGGGCCAGAACCCGACAGCGCCGTCACCGCGTCCAGATCGGCTTCAATCTGGACCCAGACCAGTTCGCCCGTGGTGCGCACCACGCGCTCGACCAGGGCCTTGTCGTCGGCTGTGACGGCGGCGCGTGCCATCAGACCGGTCATGCCCAGGCCGACCAGGGCCGGGGTGTTGGGCATGGCGCGCACGATGCGCTCGCTGCCCAGCCAGTTGGCGATGCTTTGGCTGGTGATGCCGGCGGCCACGCTCAGGTGCAGGGCGCCTTCGACGAAGGGGCGGGCGGCAGCAGCGGCTTCCTTGAAGGTCTGCGGCTTGACGGCCCAGACCACCAGGTCGGACGGCTGGAGAGTGGGGCTGGCGGCGGACACGATGGCCATGCCCTGGAACTGCTGCGCCAGTTTCGCGCGCTGCTCGTCCCAGGGTTCGACCACCTGCAGGCGTGTCGCCGGATGGCCCTGGCGGACCAGGCCGCCGATGATGGCGCTGGCCATGTTGCCGCCGCCGATGAAGGTGATGAGGGGATGCTGGTCCATGGAGGGGAGGTCGCGTTCGGGAAGGTTGCGGGTGGCGCGCGGTCACGCCGTTGCGGTATCTTCGCAGAATGAACCAAGCCGCCGTGCTGCTTGCGCTGGACCAGGGCACCACCAGCTCGCGTGCCATCCTGTTCGACCGTCGGGGGCAGGTGCTGGCCGTCGCGCAGCGCGAGTTCGGTCAACACTTCCCGCAGCCCGGCTGGGTGGAGCACGATCCGAACGAGATCTGGGCCACGCAGCGGGCCGTGGCGCAGGACGTGTTGCGCCAGCAGGGGCTGACCGCACGCGATGTCCTGGCCGTCGGCATCACCAACCAGCGCGAGACCACCGTGCTGTGGGACCGCGCCACCGGCGAGCCGCTGGCACCTGCCATCGTCTGGCAGGACCGCCGCACCGCCGCCGCCTGCGACGCGCTCCGGGCGGCGGGGCACGAGGCGCGGGTCCAGCAGCGGACCGGGCTGGTGATCGACGCCTATTTTTCGGGCACCAAGCTGGCCTGGCTGCTCGACCATCTGCCCGGTGCCCGTGCGCGCGCCGAACGCGGCGAGCTGGCGTTCGGCACCATCGACAGCTGGCTGATCTGGCGCCTGACCGGTGGCCGCGTGCACGCGACAGACATCAGCAACGCCAGCCGCACCCTGCTGTTCAATCTGCACACCCAGGCCTGGGACGACGAACTGCTCGCCCTGTTCAACATCCCGCGGGCGGTCCTGCCCGAGGTGCGACCCAGCAGCGGGGACTTCGGCGCGACCGATCCGGCTCTGCTGGACGGCGCCATCCCCATCACCGGTGTCGCCGGCGACCAGCAGGCCGCCACCTTCGGCCAGGCCTGTTTTCGCGAGGGCATGGCCAAGAACACCTACGGCACCGGCTGCTTCATGCTGATGAACGCCGGACACGCGCCGGTGGCCTCGCGCCACCGCCTGCTCACCACCGCGGGCTGGTCACTGCGGGCACAACCGCCTGTGTATTGCCTGGAGGGTTCGGTGTTCATGGCCGGTGCCACGGTGCAGTGGCTGCGCGACGGTCTGCAGATCATCCAGCACGCGGCCGAGGTCGAGACCCTGGCCGCCAGCGTGGCCGACAGTGGGGACGTCCATCTGGTGCCGGCCTTCACCGGCCTGGGCGCGCCGCACTGGGACGGTCACGCCCGCGCTGCCCTGCTGGGCATGACGCGCGGCACCACCCGGGCCCACATCGCGCGCGCTGCACTGGACGCCATCGCCCTGCAGAGCGCCGAGGTGTTCGACGCCATGTCGGCCGACGCCGGTCTGCCGCTGACCGAACTGCGGGTAGACGGTGGCGCCAGCGCCAACAACCTGCTCATGCAGCTGCAGGCCGACGCCCTGGGCGTCCCGGTGGTCCGTCCGAAGGTGACCGAGACCACGGCGCTGGGTGCGGCCTATCTGGCCGGTCTCGCCGCCGGCGTCTGGCAGGGCGAGGCCGAGATCGCCGCGCTGTGGCAGGTCGATCGTGTGTTCGAGCCTGCCACGTCGGCGGATGAGCGCCAGGCCCGGCGCGCCCGCTGGGCGCAGGCGGTTGAACGCTCGCGCCATTGGGCGCTGACATGACAGAAAGCCCGCCCCACATGACGACCCGAGAGACCCGCTGGACGCGCCTGGCGCAGGCCGGTACGGTCGACCTGGCGGTGATCGGTGGCGGCGCCACCGGCCTGGGCGTGGCGCTGGACGCCGCCCTGCGGGGCTTCTCGGTGGCGCTGCTTGAGTCGCACGACTTCGCCAGTGGCACGTCCTCCCGCTCGACCAAGCTGCTGCATGGCGGCGTGCGCTACCTGGCGCAGGGCAACGTGGCGCTGGTGCGCGAGGCGCTGGCCGAGCGCGCGACGGTCATGCACATCGCCCCGCACCTGGCCCAGCCGTTGCCCTTTGTCATGCCGTCCCACACTTGGTGGCAGACACCGTTCTACGGCACTGGCCTCAAGCTGTACGACCTGATGGCCGGGCGGGCCGGCCTGGGCAAGACCGACTGGCTGAACGCCCGGCAGACCCTGGACGCTTTGCCCGGCCTGAGCCAGGACGGCCTGCATGGCGGGGTGCGCTACTGGGACGGGCAGTTCGACGACGCGCGGCTGGCCATCGCGCTCGCGCGCAGCGCCGAAACGGCTGGCGCCCATGTCCTCAACTACGCCGAGGTGCAGGGCATCCAGTCGCAATCCTCGGGCACCCGGCTGAGCGTGCGTGATCGGTTGACCGGGGTGGACCACCAGCTGACCGCCCGCTGCGTGGTCAACGCCACCGGCGTGTGGGTGGACGGCGTGCGCCGTCTGGCGGCCCACAGCGAGACGCCGCCGTCCCGCATGGTGAGCCCCAGCCAGGGGGTGCACCTGGTGGTGGATCGTGACTTCATGCCCGGTGACCACGCCTTGCTGATTCCCAAGACCCGGGATGGGCGCGTGCTGTTTGCTGTGCCCTGGCTGGGCAAACTGATCCTGGGCACCACCGACACGCCCCGCGACGACCTGCCCCGCGAACCCCAGGCCTTCGACGAAGAACTGGCCTTCATCATGGGCGAAGCCAGTCGCGTGCTGTCGCGGCCGGTGCGCCGGGAAGATGTCCGCAGCGTCTGGGTGGGCCTGCGGCCCTTGGTGGCGCCTCTGGACAGTGGTGATGCAGGCACCAAGAGCCTGTCGCGCGAGCACACCATCGTGGTGGACCCGGGCGGACTGGTCACCGTCACAGGCGGCAAGTGGACCACCTACCGGGCCATGGCCGAAGATGTGCTTGAACGCTGCTTCGCCGCTGGTCTGCTGCCGCAGCGGACGGGTGGACAGACCGCCACCCACCGGCTGGATGGCAGCCCGGACACGGCGGCGGGAGGCGCTCCGGTGCCCTTGCACGCGGCCCCTGGGCCGCACCTGTTCGGTGCCCATGCGGCGTCCATCCGCCACCGGCCAGGGGCCCAACGGGACCTTGGCATGGGGCTCACCGAAGCCATGGTGCGTCACATGGTTGAATGTGAGTATGCACACACTGTTGAAGATGTCCTCGCGCGGCGGTGGCGTTCGTTGTTTCTGGATGCCGCGCAAGCGGCTGCGATGGCGCCTGCCGTCGCAGCTGTTCTGCAGACCTGTGGCCGTGATGAGCCCGGACTGGCTCCCTTCCTGGCGCTCTCCCGCCACTACCACGCACCGGTCGACAGCACCTGAGATCTCAAAAAGCGGTCCAGGGTGTTGACAGCCCGGAACCCGGATGCAATAATGCGCGGCTTCGCTGTCGATTGGCTGTTTGTCTGCCTTTCTCGCAACGAAGTTTCTGCCCACCGACGCAGGGTGAATCTGGCCAGCAGGCTGTTCATCCCGCTACGACGGGCCCAAGACTGATCACTTCCAGCCGTGGTGGCCGGGGGGATTCAAGTTGGGACTTAACTCAAATGATCCAAACGCAATCTCGACTCGATGTTGCTGACAACACGGGTGCCAAGTCCGTGATGTGCATCAAGGTGCTGGGCGGCTCCAAGCGTCGCTACGCCAGCGTGGGCGATGTCATCAAGGTCAGCATCAAGGAAGCAGCGCCGCGTGGCCGCGTCAAAAAAGGCGAGGTCTATAACGCCGTGGTGGTGCGCACCGCCAAGGGCATCCGTCGTCAGGACGGCGCCCTGATCAAGTTCGACGGCAATGCCGCCGTGCTGCTCAACGCCAAGCTGGAGCCCATCGGCACCCGCATCTTCGGCCCGGTCACGCGCGAGTTGCGTACCGAGAAGTTCATGAAGATCGTGTCCCTGGCCCCCGAGGTTCTCTGAGGATTCATCATGAACAAGATTCGTACAGGTGACGAAGTCATCGTGATCGCCGGTCGCGACAAAGGCAAGCGCGGCAAGGTGCTCAGCCGTGCCGACGACAGCAAGCTGGTCGTCGAAGGCGTCAACATCGTCAAGAAGCACGCCAAGCCGAACCCCATGAAGGGCGTGACCGGTGGCATCGTGGACAAGACCATGCCGATCCATCAGTCCAATGTGGCCATTTTCAATGGCGCCACGGGCAAGGCTGATCGCGTGGGTGTCAAGCAACTGGCCGACGGCAAAAAAGTGCGCGTCTACAAGTCCAGCGGCGAAGAAATCAAGGTGGCATGACCATGGCACGCTTTCAAGAAATCTACCGCGACAAAGTCGCGCCCGAGCTGACCAAGAAGTTCGGCTACACCTCCCCGATGCAGGTGCCGCGCATCACCAAGATCACCCTCAACATGGGTGTGAGCGAGGCTGTGGCCGACAAGAAGGTCATGGACAACGCCGTCGGCGACCTGACCAAGATTGCTGGTCAGAAGCCGGTCGTGACCAAGGCCAAGAAAGCCATCGCGGGTTTCAAGATCCGTGAGCAGCAGCCCATCGGTTGCATGGTGACCCTGCGTGGCGCTCGCATGTACGAGTTCCTGGATCGTTTCGTCACCGTGGCCCTGCCCCGCGTGCGCGACTTCCGTGGTATCTCGGGTAAGGCTTTTGACGGCCGTGGCAACTACAACATCGGTGTCAAAGAACAGATCATCTTTCCCGAGATCGAGTACGACAAGGTCGATGCCCTGCGCGGCCTGAACATCAGCATCACGACAACCGCCAAGACCGACGAAGAGTGCAAGGCTCTGCTGGCTGGTTTCCGTTTCCCGTTCAAGAACTGAGGTGGCGCGTGGCTAAACAAGCACTACTCCAACGCGAAATCAAGCGCGAGAAACTCGCCGCCAAGTTCGCCAAGAAATACACCGAGCTGAAGGCGACCGCCAACGACGCCAAGCAGAGCGACGAAGCGCGCGATGCGGCTCGTCTGGCGCTGCAGAAGCTGCCCCGCAACGCCAACCCGACTCGCCAGCGCAACCGCTGCGAGATCACCGGTCGTCCGCGTGGCACCTTTGCCTACTTCGGCCTGGCTCGCGCCAAGGTTCGCGAGATGGCTTTTGCCGGTGAAATCCCCGGCGTGACCAAGGCCAGCTGGTAAGCCCTAGGAGAACCACAAATGAGCATGAGTGATCCTATCGCCGACATGTTGACCCGCATCCGCAACGCACAGATGGTCGAGAAGACCACCGTGTCGATGCCGGCGTCGAAAGTCAAGGCTGCCATCGCCCAAGTCCTGAAGGACGAGGGTTACATCGATGGTTTCAAGGTGGTCAATGAGGGTGGCAAGAGCGAGCTCGAAATTGCCCTCAAGTACTACGCCGGCCGTCCTGTCATCGAGCGCATCGAGCGCGTGAGCAAGCCCGGCCTGCGTGTTTACCGCGGCCGTGATGCCCTGCCTTCCGTACAGAACGGTCTGGGCGTTGCCATCGTCACCACCCCCAAGGGTGTGATGACCGATCGCAAGGCGCGCGCTACCGGCGTCGGTGGCGAAGTGCTGTGCTACGTCGCCTGATGCGGGCATTGAGGAGTAACTGAAATGTCGCGTATTGGTAAGCTGCCGGTCGCCGTCCCCGCCGGGGTCGAAGTGGCTGTGAAAGAAGACCTGATCAACGTCAAGGGTGCCCTGGGTGCCATGGCGCTGGCGCAGAACGCGCTGGTCAAGGTCGAGAACAACGCTGGCTCGCTGTCGTTCACCCCGGTGAACGATTCCCGCGAAGCCAATGCCATGTCGGGCACCATGCGTCAGCTGGTCAACAACATGGTCAACGGTGTGAGCAAGGGCTTCGAGAAGAAGCTGACCCTGATCGGTGTGGGCTACAAGGCCCAGGCCCAGGGTGCCAAGCTCAACCTGAACGTCGGTTATTCGCATCCGGTCGAAATCGAAATGCCTGCCGGCATCAAGGTTGAGACCCCGACGCCGACCGAAATCCTCATCAAAGGCGCTGACCGTCAGCGCGTGGGCCAGATTGCTTCCGAAGTGCGCGCCGTGCGCCCTCCCGAGCCCTACAAGGGCAAGGGCATCCGTTATGCGGATGAGAAGGTCGTGATCAAGGAAACCAAGAAGAAGTAAGGACCAGGATCATGCTGACCAAAAAAGAGCAACGCCTGCGCCGCGCCCGTCAGACGCGCATCCGCATCGCCCAACAGGGCGCGGTTCGCCTGACCGTCAACCGCACCAACCTGCACATCTATGCCAACGTCATTTCTGGCGACGGCTCGAAGGTGCTGGCCTCTGCCTCGACCGCCGAAGCCGAAGTCCGCAAGGAACTGGGCGCCTCTGGCAAGGGTGGCAACACCGCCGCTGCCACGCTGATCGGCAAGCGCATTGCCGAGAAGGCCAAGGCTGCCGGCATCGAGAAGGTCGCCTTTGACCGCTCGGGTTTTGCCTACCACGGCCGTGTCAAGGCCCTCGCCGATGCGGCTCGTGAAGCCGGTCTGCAGTTCTGATCAGACGGGATACACCAAATGGCTAAATTTCAGGCAAACGTGAAGAGCGAAGGCAACGACGACGGCTTGCGCGAAAAGATGATCGCGATCAACCGCGTGACCAAAGTGGTCAAGGGCGGTCGCATCCTCGGGTTCGCTGCGCTGACCGTGGTCGGTGATGGCGATGGTCGCATCGGCATGGGCAAGGGCAAGGCCCGCGAAGTGCCCGTGGCGGTGCAGAAGGCCATGGAGCAGGCTCGTCGCAACATGATCAAGGTCTCGCTCAAGAGCGGCTCGCTGCACCACGCAGTGAAAGGCGAACACGGCGCGGCCAACGTCATGATGCTGCCGGCCACCAAGGGTACCGGCATCATCGCCGGTGGTCCGATGCGCGCCGTGTGCGAAGTGATCGGCATCACCGATGTGGTCGCCAAGAGCCACGGCTCGAGCAACCCGTACAACTTGGTGCGCGCCACGCTGGACGCACTGCAGAACTCGACCACTCCTGCCGAAGTGGCTGCCAAGCGCGGCAAGTCGGTGGAAGAGATCCTGGGCTGATTGGAGCGATCATGACCACTCAAAACACCATCAAGGTTCAACTGGTGCGCAGCCCGATCGGCACCAAGCAGGATCACCGTGCCACCGTGCGCGGACTGGGTCTGCGCAAGCTCAATAGCGTGAGCGAACTTCAGGACACGCCCGCCGTGCGCGGCATGATCAACAAGATCGCTTACCTGGTGAAGGTGCTCTAAGCATCCGACCGAAGAGGACTCATTCGTCATGGAACTCAACACCATTCAACCCGCAGCGGGCGCCAAGCATGCCAAGCGTCGTGTCGGTCGCGGCATCGGTTCCGGCCTGGGCAAGACCGCAGGTCGTGGCCACAAGGGCCAAAAGTCGCGCTCCGGTGGCTACCACAAGGTGGGCTTCGAAGGCGGCCAGATGCCCCTGCAACGTCGTTTGCCCAAGCGCGGCTTCAAGTCGGCACAACTGCAGTTCAACGCCGAAGTGACCTTGGCCGACCTGAACACGGTCGAGGCTGCCGAGATCGACATTCTCGTGCTCAAGCAAGCGGGTCTGGTGGCCCAGCTGGCCAAGCGCGTGAAGGTTGTCAAGACGGGTGAAATCACCCGCGCGGTCAAGCTCAAGGACATCGGCGCGACCGCTGGTGCCAAGGCAGCGATCGAGGCGGCCGGCGGTTCGCTGGCCTGATCGGCAACGGACAGAAAAGGCAATCTGTGGCTACTGCCTCCACGACCCTGGCCAAAACAGGCAAGTTCGGTGACCTGCGTCGCCGGCTGGTGTTCCTGTTGCTGGCCTTGGTGGTTTACCGCATCGGCGCACACATCCCGGTGCCCGGTATCGACCCTGGTCAGCTGGAGCAGCTGTTCAAAGGTCAAGCCGGTGGCATCCTGAGCTTGTTCAACATGTTCTCGGGCGGCGCTCTTTCGCGCTTCACCGTGTTTGCATTGGGGATCATGCCGTACATCTCGGCATCGATCATCATGCAGCTGATGACCTATGTTGTGCCGACTTTCGAGCAACTCAAGAAAGAGGGTGAGGCGGGTCGCCGCAAGATCACTGCATACACCCGATACGGTACCCTAGGCTTGGCCATCTTTCAGGCCATGGGCATTGCGCTGGCCCTGGAAAGCCAGGCCGGACTCGTGTTGGCTCCCGGTATGGGCTTCAGGTTGACCGCGGTCGTCAGCTTGGTCGCCGGCACGATGTTCCTGATGTGGCTGGGTGAGCAAATCACCGAGCGTGGGCTGGGCAACGGTATTTCGATCATCATCTTCGCGGGTATCGCGGCTGGCCTACCCAACGCTATCGGTGGTCTTCTGGAGCTGGTCCGCACTGGGGCCATGAACATCCTGGTATCGCTGTTCATCATTGCGCTGGTGATTCTGGTCACCTATTTCGTGGTGTTCGTGGAACGCGGGCAACGCAAGATCCTCGTTAACTATGCACGCCGGCAAGTTGGCAACAAGGTGTATGGGGGGCAATCATCCCACCTGCCTCTGAAGCTGAACATGGCTGGCGTCATTCCGCCGATCTTCGCTTCGTCAATCATTCTGTTGCCCACCACCATCGTCAGTTGGGTGAGCACTGGTGACTCCACCCGCTGGTTGCGCGACATCGCCTCGGCGCTATCGCCTGGTCAGCCGATCTATGTGGCGTTGTACGCAGCAGCCATTGTGTTTTTCTGCTTTTTTTACACCGCACTCGTGTTCAACAGTCGAGAGACCGCGGACAACCTGAAGAAAAGCGGCGCCTTCATCCCGGGCATTCGTCCGGGAGACCAGACGGCTCGGTACATCGACAAGATTTTGTTGCGACTGACATTGGCTGGTGCCATTTACATCACGGCGGTCTGTCTGTTACCCGAGTTCCTGATCCTCGAATACAACGTGCCTTTCTATTTCGGTGGTACGTCGCTGCTCATCATTGTGGTGGTCACCATGGACTTCATGGCCCAAGTGCAGAACTACATGATGTCCCAGCAATACGAATCGCTGTTGAAGAAAGCCAGTTTCAAGTCCTGATGCCGGTGCTGCGGTATGTCCAAGGACGATGTGATCGAGATGCAGGGCGAGGTTCTGGAGAACCTGCCCAATGCCACGTTCCGGGTGAAACTGGAAAACGGGCACGTGGTACTGGGCCACATCTCAGGGAAGATGCGCATGCACTACATCCGCATCCTGCCAGGAGATAAGGTGAAGGTGGAGTTGACCCCCTACGACCTGACCCGCGCACGAATCGTTTTTCGTGCGAAGTGACGGATCAGGCAACGGGTATTTTGGAATATCTAGGAGAAGACTATGCGCGTTTCGGCTTCGGTCAAGAAGATGTGCCGCAACTGTAAGATCATCAAGCGCAAGGGCGTCGTGCGAGTCATTTGCACGGACCCGCGCCACAAGCAGCGTCAAGGCTGATTTGGAAGTTCAGAGGAAGCATCATGGCTCGTATTGCAGGCATCAACATCCCGCCTCACAAACACGCTGAAATTGGCCTGACCGCCATCTTCGGTATCGGTCGAACACGCGCTCGCAAGATCTGCGAAGCCTGCGGCATCGACTACGCCAAGAAGATCAAGGACCTGACCGACGCGGAACTGGAAAAAGTCCGTGATCAGGTGGGCACCTTCACGATCGAAGGCGACCTGCGTCGCGAGACCACGATGAACATCAAGCGTCTGATGGACATCGGTTGCTACCGCGGTTTCCGTCACCGCCGCGGTCTGCCTGTGCGCGGTCAGCGCACCAAGACCAATGCCCGTACCCGCAAGGGGCCGCGCAAGGCAGCCCAGTCGCTGAAGAAATAATCGGTTGAGAGAACATCATGGCTAAAGCTCCCTCCAGCGCAGCATCCGCACGTGTCCGCAAGAAGGTTCGCAAGAACATTGCTGACGGTATCGCTCACGTGCATGCTTCGTTCAACAACACCATCATCACCATCACCGACCGTCAAGGCAATGCCCTGTCTTGGGCTTCGTCCGGTGGTCAGGGCTTCAAGGGCTCGCGCAAGTCGACTCCTTTTGCAGCGCAGGTGGCTTCTGAGGTCGCCGGTCGTGCTGCGATGGAACAGGGCATTAAAAACCTGGACGTCGAAATCAAAGGTCCCGGCCCCGGCCGTGAATCCTCGGTCCGCGCCCTTGGTGCTCTGGGCATCCGCATCACGTCGATTTCCGACGTGACGCCGGTTCCCCACAACGGCTGCCGCCCCCAAAAGCGTCGCCGCATCTGACGCCATTTAGGCGTGTACCGCAGCTGCGGTACAATGGAAAGCTTTTTGAGCGCCACCGCAGTCGCCTGCGGTGGCATTTTTGCTAAGCCCACTGCCGTCTCTTGTTGTGGACGGCTCCCGTGATGGTGGCATTTTCATGCCGTCGGTCGCGGCAGTGAACAAAAGGAAATCAACGTGGCACGTTACCTCGGCCCCAAGGCCAAACTCTCCCGCCGTGAAGGTTCCGACCTTCTGCTCAAGAGTGCTCGTCGCTCGATCAGCGACAAGGCCAAGTTCGATAGCAAGCCTGGACAGCACGGTCGCACGTCCGGTCAGCGCACTTCCGACTTCGGTCTTCAGTTGCGCGAAAAGCAAAAGGTCAAGCGCACCTATGGTGTGCTGGAGCGTCAGTTCCGTCGGTACTTCGCCGAAGCCGACCGCCGCCGTGGCAACACGGGTGCCAACCTGTTGTTCCTGCTGGAATCGCGTCTGGACAACGTTGTGTTCCGTATGGGCTTTGCCTCCACCCGTGCAGAAGCGCGCCAGATGGTGTCGCACAAGGCCATTACGGTCAACGGCAATCCGGTGAACATCCCCTCCTACTCCGTGAAGGCGGGTGATGTGGTGGCTGTTCGCGAGAAGTCCAAGAAGCAGGCTCGTGTCATCGAGGCGCTGGAGTTGGCCAAGCAAATTGGCTTCCCCGCATGGGTGGAAGTGTCGGCCGACAAGGCCGAAGGTGTCTTCAAGAAGACGCCTGATCGCGACGAATTCGGTTCGGACATCAACGAATCGCTGATCGTCGAACTGTACTCGCGCTAATTCCGTTCCCGGTCGTCGCCATGCGCGCGGCCGGGCCATGCTCCGTCTGCCTTATCGGTGTAACGAGCCGAGGGAACTGAAGGAAGTTTGAATGCTGAACAATCTGCTCAAGCCCAAAACCATCAACGTCGAGCAACTCTCGACCAACCGAGCCAAGGTCACGCTGGAGCCTTTCGAGCGTGGATATGGTCACACTTTGGGTAACGCCCTGCGCCGGGTTCTGCTGTCGTCGATGGTCGGGCATGCACCGACCGAGGTGACGATCGCCGGTGTGGTGCACGAGTACTCGTCGATCGACGGTGTCCAGGAGGATGTCGTCAACATGTTGCTGAACCTCAAGGGTGTGGTCTTCAAGTTGCACAACCGCGACGAAGTGACTCTGAGCCTGCGCAAAGACGGTGAGGGTGTGGTGACCGCTGCTGACATTCAGACGCCTCACGACGTCGAGATCGTCAATCCTGCGCATGTGATCGCCACGCTGTCCGCTGGCGCCAAGCTCGATATGCAGATCAAGGTTGAAAAGGGTCGTGGCTATGTGCCGGGAAGCCTGCGCCGCCATGAAGATATCTCCCGTTCGCTGGGGCGCATCGTGCTGGATGCATCGTTCTCGCCGATCAAGCGCGTGAGCTACACCGTGGAAAGCGCCCGCGTGGAACAGCGGACCGACCTGGACAAGCTGGTTCTTGAAATTGAAACCAACGGCTCCATCGGTCCCGAAGAGGCTGTGCGCGCCTCGGCCAAGATTCTGGTCGAACAACTGGCCGTATTCGCCCAGCTCGAAGGCGTGGAACTGTCGGCGTTCGACCAGCCTGCCCAGCGCAGCTCGCAACAGTTCGACCCGATCCTGCTGCGCCCGGTGGACGAGCTCGAACTCACGGTTCGTTCGGCCAACTGTCTCAAGGCGGAGAACATCTACTACATCGGTGACCTGATCCAGCGCACCGAGAACGAGCTGCTCAAGACCCCTAACCTGGGTCGTAAGTCGCTCAACGAAATCAAGGAAGTGCTCGCCTCGCGTGGCCTGACCTTGGGCATGAAGCTCGAGAACTGGCCGCCGGCCGGTCTCGACAAGCACTGAACCGACATTTGCGGCTGACGAACCTCCCAGTACCTGATCCGGCTGGGGGCAAAAAACTGAAAGGAAATCACCATGCGTCACGGACACGGACTTCGTAAACTCAATCGCACCAGCGAGCACCGCCAGGCGATGCTGCGCAACATGATGAACTCGCTGCTGACGCACGAAGTCATCAAGACCACCTTGCCCAAGGCCAAGGAACTGCGCCGCGTGGTCGAGCCCATGATCACTCTTGCCAAGGAAGCCACCGTGGCCAACCGCCGGCTGGCTTTCAACCGCCTGCGCGACCGCGACGTGGTTGTGAAGCTGTTCGACGAACTGGGTCCGCGCTTCAAGGCCCGTCCCGGTGGCTACACCCGTATTCTGAAGATGGGCTTCCGTGTGGGAGACAACGCTCCGATGGCTCTGGTGGAACTGGTTGACCGTGCCGAAGAAACTGCCCCGGCCGCGGACGACGCAAAAGCGTGATAGAATATAAGGCTTGTCGCGGAGTGGAGCAGCCTGGTAGCTCGTTGGGCTCATAACCCAAAGGTCGCAAGTTCAAATCTTGCCTCCGCAACCAAAAAAATCAAGCCCTTGGCTTGTCATCAAAGCCCACCAATCGGTGGGCTTTTTTGTTTTTGCTCGACATAAAACGACCTGAACTTTTCGGCGATTTGGTTACTTCAGTCGAACGATGCTCGCTGGCTGCCACAAAGTGGCTGCGCGTTTTGTGGGGCAAAGTGTGGTTTCTTTAACTGTCAGGTGTGAAATCTCAGTGTGGTGCCTTCGTCCTCGCTGTTCACAAGGCCTTTAGGGTATTTACAATCCGAGTAATACTTGTGGGCTATTGCACACTTTTTTCATTTGCCTCTCAGAACAACGGCTGGAACCATCTTGCTGGCGAAGCTCAACACCCACTCCACCCCCAATCGGTTCCGCTCGGCAGGCTGGCAGGTGCTTTCCTGGCTACTGTTCATCATCCTGGCGTTGTATGCGGTCCCGGGTGCGGCCCAAACCTCGGTGCGCAACGTTGCCAGCATTTCTCCGCCTGTCGGGTTCACCAACACGAACCCAGCGCCAACGTGTTTAGCCGGTGTTTGTTCTGCAGAAGACAGTGATGCCGTCACACCGGTGGCTGATCTGAGTCTGACCAAAACCAGTGCAGCCCCCAGCGTCGCCGTGGGAAGCAGCGCGACCTTCACGTTGGTTCTCACGAATGGCGGGCCCAGTCCTGTCGTTGGCGCCACCTTTTCCGATCAGCTGCCCTCGGGCTTTTCCGCGGTCAGCGTTGTTTCTATCACTGGTTCGATCACCACCAGCGTGACCGGCACTCTGCTCAGCGGTACTGCAACCCTTGCCTCGGGACAAAGTGCAACTGTTGTGGTGAGCGCGCTCGCATCAGTCGGCGGGGATTACATCAATACGGCTACAGTTGCGCCGCCCGCTGGCACCACCGACCCCAACCCTGGAAACAACACCGGGACACAAGCGGGCTCGCTCCTCCTCTCCGACCCGGGCGTGAACGTGCAGCCGATCCCCTCTGGGACGCCGGGCAGCACGGTGACGACGACGGTGAC
>CAZJZD010000003.1:143963-168356 GCA_964550405.1 uncultured Hydrogenophaga sp.
GGGACGCCGGGCAGCACGGTGACGACGACGGTGACCTTGAGCAACAACGGCAGTGCGACGGTGACGTTCACGCCGGTGGTCAGCGTCAACGGTGTGAGCACGACGCTGGCGCAGGTGACCCTGGCCCCGGGCCAGACGGTCAGCAGCGCGCCGATCACGGTGCCGCTGACGACCACGGGTGCGACGGTGACGGCCAACGTGACGGCGCCCAGCGTGCCCGACAGCAACCCGGCCAACAACAGCGACACCGAACTCAGTGGCGCGCTGTTTGCGGACGTGACGACCGAAGTGAGCTTGCCGGCCAGCGCGCCGGTGGGCTCGGTGGTCAGCGGCACGGTGGTGTTCACCAACAGCGGCGCGGCCAGTGCGACGGCCAGTGCGGTGGTGGGGACGGTGACGCTGAGCAACGGCCAGACGGTGACCTACACGGTGGGAGCGCTCACGCCGGGCCAGAGCCAGACGTACAACTTCACGACGACGATGCCGGCGGTGGTGCTGGAGGCGACCAGCACGGTGGCCACGAGCACGCCCGAATCGAACACGACCAACAACCTGGACGTGGACAACCAGGCCGGTGGTGAAGCGACCACGCCGCTGTTCAGCGACCCGGGCGTGAACGTGCAGCCGATCCCCTCGGGGACGCCGGGCAGCACGGTGACGACGACGGTGACCTTGAGCAACAACGGCAGTGCGACGGTGACGTTCACGCCGGTGGTCAGCGTCAACGGTGTGAGCACGACGCTGGCGCAGGTGACCCTGGCCCCGGGCCAGACGGTCAGCAGCGCGCCGATCACGGTGCCGCTGACGACCACGGGTGCGACGGTGACGGCCAACGTGACGGCGCCCAGCGTGCCCGACAGCAACCCGGCCAACAACAGCGACACCGAACTCAGTGGCGCGCTGTTTGCGGACGTGACGACCGAAGTGAGCTTGCCGGCCAGCGCGCCGGTGGGCTCGGTGGTCAGCGGCACGGTGGTGTTCACCAACAGCGGCGCGGCCAGTGCGACGGCCAGTGCGGTGGTGGGGACGGTGACGCTGAGCAACGGCCAGACGGTGACCTACACGGTGGGAGCGCTCACGCCGGGCCAGAGCCAGACGTACAACTTCACGACGACGATGCCGGCGGTGGTGCTGGAGGCGACCAGCACGGTGGCCACGAGCACGCCCGAATCGAACACGACCAACAACCTGGACGTGGACAACCAGGCCGGTGGTGAAGCGACCACGCCGCTGTTCAGCGACCCGGGCGTGAACGTGCAGCCGATCCCCTCGGGGACGCCGGGCAGCACGGTGACGACGACGGTGACCTTGAGCAACAACGGCAGTGCGACGGTGACGTTCACGCCGGTGGTCAGCGTCAACGGTGTGAGCACGACGCTGGCGCAGGTGACCCTGGCCCCGGGCCAGACGGTCAGCAGCGCGCCGATCACGGTGCCGCTGACGACCACGGGTGCGACGGTGACGGCCAACGTGACGGCGCCCAGCGTGCCCGACAGCAACCCGGCCAACAACAGCGACACCGAGGGTGGTACCGGGTTGTTCAGTGACCCGGGTGTTGACGTGCAGCCGATCCCCTCTGGGACGCCGGGCAGCACGGTGACGACGACGGTGACCTTGAGCAACAACGGCAGTGCGACGGTGACGTTCACGCCGGTGGTCAGCGTCAACGGTGTGAGCACGACGCTGGCGCAGGTGACCCTGGCCCCGGGCCAGACGGTCAGCAGCGCGCCGATCACGGTGCCGCTGACGACCACGGGTGCGACGGTGACGGCCAACGTGACGGCGCCCAGCGTGCCCGACAGCAACCCGGCCAACAACAGCGACACCGAACTCAGTGGCGCGCTGTTTGCGGACGTGACGACCGAAGTGAGCTTGCCGGCCAGCGCGCCGGTGGGCTCGGTGGTCAGCGGCACGGTGGTGTTCACCAACAGCGGCGCGGCCAGTGCGACGGCCAGTGCGGTGGTGGGGACGGTGACGCTGAGCAACGGCCAGACGGTGACCTACACGGTGGGAGCGCTCACGCCGGGCCAGAGCCAGACGTACAACTTCACGACGACGATGCCGGCGGTGGTGCTGGAGGCGACCAGCACGGTGGCCACGAGCACGCCCGAATCGAACACGACCAACAACCTGGACGTGGACAACCAGGCCGGTGGTGAAGCGACCACGCCGCTGTTCAGCGACCCGGGCGTGAACGTGCAGCCGATCCCCTCGGGGACGCCGGGCAGCACGGTGACGACGACGGTGACCTTGAGCAACAACGGCAGTGCGACGGTGACGTTCACGCCGGTGGTCAGCGTCAACGGTGTGAGCACGACGCTGGCGCAGGTGACCCTGGCCCCGGGCCAGACGGTCAGCAGCGCGCCGATCACGGTGCCGCTGACGACCACGGGTGCGACGGTGACGGCCAACGTGACGGCGCCCAGCGTGCCCGACAGCAACCCGGCCAACAACAGCGACACCGAGGGTGGTACCGGGTTGTTCAGTGACCCGGGTGTTGACGTGCAGCCGATCCCCTCGGGGACGCCGGGCAGCACGGTGACGACGACGGTGACCTTGAGCAACAACGGCAGTGCGACGGTGACGTTCACGCCGGTGGTCAGCGTCAACGGTGTGAGCACGACGCTGGCGCAGGTGACCCTGGCCCCGGGCCAGACGGTCAGCAGCGCGCCGATCACGGTGCCGCTGACGACCACGGGTGCGACGGTGACGGCCAACGTGACGGCGCCCAGCGTGCCCGACAGCAACCCGGCCAACAACAGCGACACCGCCAGCGTGGCTGCGTTGCCCACGACCGCCAGTGTTTCCGGTCGGGTGTACTACGACGCCAACCGGGATGGGCAGTTCTCCGGCGGAGAACCAGCACTGCCGGGGTATTTGGTGGAGTTGCTGCGGGTCTCGGGGACGGGTACGCAGGTGATTGGCTCCGTGACCACCGGTCCGGATGGTGTCTATACGATCGGCAACCTGGTGCCGGGCTCCGGCTACCAGGTCCGCTTCCGCGACCCCTTGGGCAGCATCATTCTGGGCACGCCGTACAACCAGGCGACCACGACCCAGAATGGTCAGCCTTCCACGGGCGAAACCGTGGCTACGACCAGCCCGCAGGCGGGAACGGTGTCGGCGGTGATCCAGAACATCACCCTGTATGCCGGGGACAACACGCGCGAACAGAACCTGCCGATCGATCCGCAGGGCGTGATCTATGACTCGATCACGCGCCAGCCGATCGGGGGGGTGACGGTTCGCCTGGACGGCCCGACCGGCTTCGACGCCACGACCCATCTGCTGGGCGGTGTGAACGAGGTCACCACCGACCCTGTGTCGGGTCTGTACCAGTTCCTGTTCATCAACACGCCGCCCCCCGGGGTTTACACACTGTCGGTGACGTCGGTGCCAAACGGCTACACCAACACCACGGCGGTTCAGGGCGGTGTTGCGCCTCCTCAAGGGACCTTGCTGGTGCCGGGTGGCACGGTGGTCAGCGTCCAGCCGCAGGGCACCGCCCCTGCTGTGGGTGTCAACGGACTGCCGGGCACGCTGTACTACACGCGCTTCCAGTACGACTTCAGTTCCCCGGGCGAGGTCTACAACAACCACATCCCGCTGGATCCGATCTCGTCTGCGCTCGTCACCAAGGTGGGCGACCGCAATGTGGCCGAAGTGGGCGATTCGCTGCGCTACACCATCCGCATCACCAGTGGAGCGGTGCCCGCCAGCACGGTGACGGTGGCAGACATGCTGCCCGCCGGGTTCCGGTACATCCCGGGGACTGCACGTCTGGGGGCGGATGCCGCCAGCGCGGTGGCACTTGCCGATCCTGACGGTGCTGCAACCCGTTCGCTGCGATTCAACATCGGGCCGATGGGCGTCGGAGAGTCCAAGGTGCTGACCTACTTCGTTCGTCTGGGCGTGGGTGCTCAGCAGGGTGACGGGACCAACCGTGCAACGGCGATCTACACCGATGCGCTGGGTCGCAACACCAGCTCGAACACCGCAGCCTTCAAGGTCACGGTGCAGGGCGGCGTGTTCAGCAACGAGGGGTGCATCGTCGGTACGGTCTACAGCGACTGCGATGGCAACCACGTGCAGAACAACGCCAGCGGCTCGCGCGAACTGGGTATTCCGGGTGTCCGCCTGGTCATGCTGGACGGCACATACGTGATCACGGATGCGGACGGCAAATACAGCGTCTGCGGCGTGAAGCCACAAACCCATGTGATCAAGGTTGACCGCAAGACACTGCCCTTGGGTGCTCGCATGCTGCCGTCCAGCAACCGCAACGCGGGTGACGGCAACAGCGTGTTCGTCGACATGAAGGGTGGCGACATGGCGCGTGCCGACTTCGTGGAGGGCTCCTGCTCGCCCCAAGTGCTCGACCAGGTCAAGGCGCGCCGTGCACAGGGGGGTGACGCCTTGCCGGAGACCGAGAAGGGACCGGTCCACCGGATACAGCCTGGCGGTGAGTCACCGGTGCAGCAGATCATGCCCGAGCCTCGTCAGAACGGTGCCCAAAGCACCGGGGGGGCCGCGCAATGAAGACCATCGCAGTACGACATGGGCGTTTGAACCAAGTGATCCAGAAGACCCCGGTGGCGATGGCCGCCATGCTGTTGTCCTCGGCCGCCCTGGCCCAGGTGGCTGCCCACACCACCAGTGCCGACGTGCCTGACGCTGACAGCGCTTTTGCGACGGCACCCCAGGCGGGCATCGGGCCGCGCCCGTTCACCTCGTTCCTGCAGCGATTGGGGTCCCCTGTCGAGTCGATTCGGGTGGTGGTCGCCGCCGACAATCTGCCAGCCGATGGGATTGGCGGTACCGATGTCGCGGTCACGCTCAAGGACCGCGCCGGGCGGTCCGTGACCGGCGACGTTGAAGTGACGGTCGAAGTGGATGGCGGTGCCCGCATCCTGCTGCCGGGCCGGACGACATCCGAATCCTCCGCCGACCGGGGTGACGTTGACAGAATCAGCCCGGGCATTCAGACCCTGGCCACCAATGGCACGGTCCGGTTCAAGCTGATCGCCCCTTACCAGCCCGAGACCGTCAAGCTGCGCGTGTCGGTCAAGGGCGTGAGCGAGACCGTCCAGGTCCGCTATGTGCCCGATCTGCGCGACATGATCGCTGTGGGTGTCATCGAAGGGCGTCTGCGGTCTGACCGCTTCGATCCATCCCAGATCGTGCCCGTGCGCGATGACGATGCGTTCGAGACCGAACTCAAGGGCTTCGAAAAGGAGTTCAACGGTGGCCGCTCGCGAGCCGGTGCCCGTGCCGCCCTGTACCTCAAGGGCAAGGTCAAGGGCGACTACCTGCTCACCCTGGCCTATGACTCCGACAAGGACACGAGCCGCAAGCTGTTCGAGGAGGTCGATCCCAACGCCTTCTACCCGGTCTATGGTGACGCCAGCATCCGCGGCGCGGACGCCCAGAGCACCGACAAGCTGTATGTGCGCCTGGACCGCAATCGCAACTTCCTGCTGTACGGTGACTACACCACCCAGGATGCCAACCCCGCGCGGTCGCTGGGCCAGTACAACCGGTCGTTGACCGGGCTTCAAGGCCACTTTGAAGAGGG
This sequence comes from uncultured Hydrogenophaga sp., assembly GCA_964550405.1. Lineage (GTDB taxonomy): Bacteria > Pseudomonadota > Gammaproteobacteria > Burkholderiales > Burkholderiaceae_C > Hydrogenophaga. Next base: position 149,539 of record CAZJZD010000003.1, read on the forward strand.
ACGTGCCACAGCCAACGTGTTCGTGGCCAAGGACAGCCTGCGCCAGGTGGTCGACGAATTCCCGGCCCGCGGTGTGTCGGGCCCGTACTCGGTGTCCAATCCCAATGGCATTGCCGGATCCGAGAAAGTCGAGATCGTGGTGCGTGACCGCAACCAGCCCACCGTCGTCCTGAAGGCCACGGCACTGGCACGCACCAGCGACTACGACTTTGAGCCCTTCAGCGGCAAGATCGTGTTCCGCGCACCGGTCCCGAGTTTCGATGACCAGCTCAATCCGGTCACCATCCGCGTCACCTACGAAGTGGACCAGGGTGGCGAGGAGTTCATGGTCTACGGTGGTGACCTGAAACTCGCGTTGACCGACAGGCTCAGCTTGGGGGTGTCGGTGGCCCGTGACGAGAACACGCAGGCGCCTTACACCGTGGCGGGTGCCAATCTGCACCTCAAGCTCAGCGACAAGACCGAGTTCATCGCGGAAGTCGCCGGCACCCGCAGCGTGGTCAACGACGCCAGCGGCTTCAACAGCAACACCAGCACGGCATTCGACGGCAAGAGCGGCGAGCTTGAAGGCGGAGCCGCCCGGGTGGAGCTGCGCCACAGCGACGAGAAGCTTCGAGGCCGGGTGTATGCGGCCAAGGCCAGCGAGGACTTCAACAACACGGCGGCCGGCATCACGGGCGGCCGGACCGAGCTGGGGGTCTCCGGCGCCTACAAGGTGACGCCGCGGCTGACGCTGAACGGCGAGTACCTGCAGTCGCGTGACCGGATTGAAGAAGCCAGTTCGCCGGTGGACAACGAATCCAAAGCCTTCTCCCTGGGCGCCGACTTCCAGGTCACCGAACGGCTGAGCATCGGTGGTGGGGTGCGAAAGGTCCAGGAGGATGCTGCCGCCCTGGTCTCCAACGGCAGCGCCTGCTCCAGCGGCGCGACCACAACCGCGGGCTACAACACCGGCTTCGGTATCAGCCAGGTGGGCAACCAGAGCATCGATCCGGTCACCGGTCTGCCGGTGGTCTGCTCGGGCAGCAACCTGGGCACCATCGATTCGGCCGGTGAAAACCTGGACCGCACCTCCGTCTATGGTCGTGCCGCGTACAAGATGACCGACAGCCTCACGCTCAGCGGTGAGCTGCAGCGCGAATCGGGCGACGACGGCACCAACCTCTACCGCATCGGTGCCGACTGGGCTGTGGCCGACAAGACACGCGTCTATGGCCGCTACGAGCGGGCGCGCGAGTTTGGTGGCGCCTACGGCCTGGGGGTTGGCGACACCGCCACGGCCTTCGTGCTGGGCGTCGATACCCAGTACATGCAGGACGGTTCGGTCTACAGCGAATACCGCCTGCGCGACACTGGCTCCGGCGAGGACCTGCAGGCCGCGCTCGGTCTGCGCAACGGCTGGATGGTGCGCCCTGGTTTGCGTCTGGTGACCAATGTCGAGCGGCTCACCTCCACCGCCGGCGATGCCACTGCTGCCGGTGTCGGGCTGGAATACACCGGCAGCGATCTGTGGAAGGGTTCCGGTCGCGTGGAGTGGCGCCAGGACGAGGACAACACCAACCATCTGGTCACCGTCGGGCTTGCGCGCAAGCTCGACCGCAACTGGACACTGCTGGCGCGAGACTATTTCAACCAGGTCAAGCCGCGCACAGCCAGTGGCTCCGATTCGCGCCAGAACCGTGCCCAGATCGGGTTTGCCTACCGCCCGGTCGACAGCAACCGCTTCGATGCGCTGGGTACTCTGGAGTTGCGTGACGAGTACAGCGCCGGTACCGAAGCGCTGGACCGCAATGTTCGCATCGCCAGCCTGAGGGCCAACTACCACCCGAGCCGCCCCTGGTGGGTGTCCGGGCGCGTGGCGCACAAGCGGGTGGACGAACTGCTGGCCGGTACGGTCCGCGACGCCTACAGCGCCTCGCTGCTGGGCGCGCGGGTGTCCTATGACATCACCAACCGCTGGAGCATCGGTGGCCTGTTCAGCGTGCTCCAGGGTACCGGTGGTGGCCGTCAGTACGCCTATGGGCTGGAGGTTGGCTACGTGTTGATGGACAACCTCTGGGCCACGCTGGGGTACAACTGGCGCGGTTTCCGTGATCAGGACATTTCCAGCGAGTACACCAACCGCGGCTGGGTGCTGGGCATGCGTTACAAGTTCGACGAGGACCTGTTCCGTGGCCGTGACGCCAGCGTGAACAAGACCCTGACCCCCGGCGCTGCGCCGACCCAACCCTGATCCGAGGAGCGGCCACATGACCCACACCGTTCCGGCACATCGTTTTCCGTCTGGTCGCCCCGAGACGACCCCCACCGCCATGCGAACCTCCCTGTCGATTTCCCTGATCGTTTCCGCCCTGTCGCTGGCTGGCTGTGCCGGCTGGTCTTCCAAGGACGAAAAACCCGCGCCCGAAGCGCAGAAGACCGGGCTGGTGCCGCAGGCCGCGCGCATCACCGATGAGAAGATCCTCGGCGACCGCAAGACCATCGAGGCGGTGCAGCAACGCCTGCGTGTGCTCAACACATCGGGCATTCCGCAGAACAACTACTCGCTCGCCAAGGCGCAGTGCTGGCTGGACACGGCCAAGACGCAGTACCACGAGAACGACCGGACCGGCTACGTCGAAGAGTCCCTGCACGAGTCGGTCAAGATCGTGCGGGCGCTGGAAGCCGACCGGAACGCGAAGGCCGGCTACGAAACCCCGCTGGTCGCGCGCAGCACCAAGCTGCGCGACGACCTCTGGCAGAAGCTCAGCGGGTTCAAGGGCAATGCCAATACCCTGAGTTGCAACGCGCGCACGGTCGCCTGTGCCGAGGTGCGGCTGGTGCGGGCCGGTCATGCGGAAGAGCAGACTGGCTGGCGCCAGGCGGTGCCCCATGTGGCCATGGCCGAGGACGCCGTGCGCCAGGCTGCCGAAGAGGCCGCTGCCTGTGGCAAGCCGGCTCCTGCACTGCCCGCGATGATGCCGCCTGCCGTCGTGGCCGCGCCCATCCCTGCGCCAGCCCCTGCAACGCCGGCCACGGTGGTGCAGAAGGAGAGCATCACGCTGCTGGGCGACGCCCTGTTCAAGTTCAACAAGTCTGGCCGTGACGATCTCCTGCCGGGCGGGCTTGAACGCCTGCGTGAAGTGGCCGAGAGCCTGAAAAAGTACAGCCGGATCGAATCGTTGCACTTCATCGGCCACACCGACCGTTATGGCAAGAAGGATTACAACGACGCGCTGTCGCTGGCACGTGCGAACACGGTGCGGGACTACCTGCTCAGTTTCGGTGTCAAGGCCGACAAGGTGAGCACGGAAGGTCGCGGGAATCGGGAGCCGGTGGTGTTCTGCAGCACCCAGCCGCCCAAGCCGGAACAGACGGTGTGTCTGACGCCCAACCGCCGGGTGGCCATCGAGATCATGGGTATCAAGTGATCGGCTGAAGCAGCAGGATCCCGCAAGCCGCCGGTGCCCCCGGCGGCTTTTTCTTTGGCCTGGTGCCAGAATGAAGTCCACCGTTCGATTGACACAGGAGGCTGGGCATGTCCCTTTACCGATTCAAGTCCAGGGAGACGGGTGACCTGGTGATGCTGGCGCCGCACGGCCGCCGGATCCTGGAAATCATCGGCAAGGATCCGGATCAGGCGGGCATCCTCTTGCCCGAGCAGATGCCCGCCGCGGTGGCGGCGCTCAGGGCCGCCGTGCGGCAGGAAGAGGAACTGCAGGAGCGCCTCAAGCAGGAAGCCGAAGCGCGGGGGGAACTGCCGCCGGCGTTCGATCCCGTGAACCTGCGGGTCCGCAGTGCCCCCTTCATCGACATGCTGCACCGGTGCGAGAAGGCGCAGGTGGACATGGTCTGGGGTGTCTGAAGACGCTTGGGCAAAAAGAAAGGCCACCGCAGTGGTGGCCTTCCGGGCTGACAGGGTGTGGGATGTTCAGTCGGCGAACTGACCCGCTGCGTCGATCACCTTCTTGAGCTTGGTGATCTCGCTGGCCACGAAGGCCTTGTGACCGGCCGGTGTGGCCCGGTTGTCGCTGACCACCACGGCACCCAGCGCCTCCTGCTTGCGGATGAAATCGGGATCCTTCAGGGCGACGCGCAGCGCATCGTTGATCTTCTTCTGCACATCGGCCGGCGTGCCCTTGGGCGCGTACATCGCGTGCCAGATGGTCAGGTTGAAGTCCTTGAGGCCCATTTCCTGCAGGGACGGGTAGTCCTTGAGCAGCTTGTGGTTGCTCAGTGGCTTGGCCGTGGTGACGGCAAAAGCCTTCACCCGACCGGCTTCGATCTGGCTGGTGGTGTTGGTGGTCTGGTCGCACATGACGTCCACCTGGCCACCGATCAGGTCGTTCATGGCCGGTGCGGTGCCGCGGTAGGCGATGGTGGTCATGGACTTGTCGAGTTTGACCGCCGATTGCCACATCAGGCCGCACAGGTGCGAGGCGGAACCCAGGCCCGCATGGGCCAGGTTGAGCTTGCCGCCGTTGGCACGGATGTAGGCTTCAAAGTCGCGGTAGGTGTTGGCCGGCAGCTTGGGCGCACCCAGCAGGGTCATGGGCACATCGTTGATCATGCCCAGGTATTCGAAGTCCTCCAGCGGCTTGTAGGCCAGCTTGCGGTACAGGCTGGCGGTGGCCGCCATGCCGATGTGCCAGACCAGCAGGGTGTGGCCATCGGGTTCGGCGCGGGCCACCTTGGTGGCACCGATCGTGCCACCGGCGCCGGCGGCGTTTTCCACCACGATACTGGCGCCGCCCAAGGGCTTGCGCATGGCCTCGGCGAGGTGCCGCGCGACCAGGTCGGTCGGGCCGCCAGCGGCAAACGGAACCACGATGGTGATGGGCTTGCTCGGGAAGCTCTGGGCAAAAGCACCGGAGACGGCGGCGGCCGTCAGGGCCAGGGTCAGGATCTTTTTCATGGTGACTCCGTTGGGATGGGAAAACGATCCTGCATCGTAGCGGCCGTCCCGACGAGACCCATCGCGGAAAACACGTAGCGCAGACCCCGGGGAAACCCGGCGCCTGTTCAGCGGTAGCTGCGCGCGTCTTCGATCACCTTGCCGTCGTTGGGCAGGCTGCCCGGGCGAACCACCTGCACGTCGCCACGCAGCTTGGTCACCTCGCGAATGGCGTCGGCCACCTTCTCGCGCAGGCCGTCGCCCACGGCGGTGGCTTCCACCTGCAGGCACATGCGGTCGTCGGCCATTTCGCCGCTGACCACCAGCCTGGCCTTGTGCACTTCGGGGAAGCGGCGCACGATCTCGGCCACTTGCGAGGGGTGCACGAACATGCCCTTGATCTTGGTGGTCTGGTCGGCGCGGCCCATCCAGCCCTTGATGCGCGGTGCGGTGCGCCCGGTGGGGCACTGGCCGGGCAGGATGGCCGACAGGTCACCGGTGCCAAAGCGGATCAAGGGGTAGGCCGGGTTGAGCGTGGTCACCACCAGTTCGCCCACCTCGCCGTCGTCCACCGGGGTGCCGGTGCCCGGGCGCACGATCTCGACGATCACGCCTTCGTCGAGCACCAGACCTTCGCGCGCCTGCGTCTCGTAGGCCACCAGGCCCAGGTCTGCGGTGGCGTAGGTCTGGTAGACGTCCACGCCGCGCTCCTTGAACCACGCGGTCAGACTGGGCGGGCACGCCTCGCCACCGACGGACGCCTTCCTGAGGCTGCGGATGTCGGTGCCGGTTTCGGCGGCCTTCTCCAGCAGGATGCGCAGGAAGCTCGGCGTGCCGGTGTAGGCGTCCGGCTTGAGATCCACCATGGCTTCGAGCTGCTGCTCGGTCTGGCCGACGCCGCCCGGGAACACGGTGCAGCCCACGGCATGGGCACCCGATTCGAGGATGAAGGCGCCCGGGGTCATGTGGTAGCTGAAGCTGTTGTGCACCAGTTCCCCGGCCCGGAAGCCGGCAGCGAACAGGGCGCGGCCGGCGCGCCAGTAGTCCTTGCTGGCGCCTTCGGGTTCGTAGATCGGGCCCGGGCTGGCGAAGATGCGCGACATGGACGGACCGCGCAGCAGGGCGGAAAAGCCGCCGAAGGCGTCGTGCTGGCGTTTGGCCTTCTGGCGCTCCAGCAGTTCGCTCTTGCGGGTGACCGGGATGCGCGTGAGCGCGGCGCGGCTGTTGATGCCCGACACATCGATGTCGCGCAGGATGTCGGCGAACGCCGCGCTGTGCTGCTTCGCGTGCGCCAGCTGGCCCGGCAGGGCGGCCATCTGCGCCGATTCGCGGTCAGCAGGCGATCGGGTTTCCAGGGCGTCGAAGTGTTCGGTCATAGCGAAAACCACAGAGGTGAGAGTGAGGTGCCTTCAATCGAGAACACCGCGGAACCGGCTTTGCCGGGCCGCAGGTGTTGCCCCCTTGAGGGGGTGACGCCACAGGCGGCGCGGGGGTGGGTCAGGCCAGCCAGCGCTTTCTGCGCTTGTACGACTTCACGTCCTTGAAGGACTTGCGCTCGCCGCCACCCATGCCCAGGTAGAACTCCTTGACGTCCTCGTTGTTGCGCAGGTCGCTGGCGGCCCCATCCATCACGATGCGACCGCTTTCCATGATGTAGCCGTAGTCGGCGTACTTCAGCGCCATGTTGGTGTTCTGCTCGGCCAGCAGGAAGGTGACCTTTTCCTTGGTGTTCAGGTCCTTCACGATCTCGAACACTTCTTCGACGATCTGCGGCGCCAGGCCCATCGAGGGCTCGTCCAGCAGCACCACGCTGGGGTTGGCCATCAGCGCGCGGCCAATGGCGCACATCTGCTGCTCGCCGCCCGAGGTGTAGGCCGCCTGCGACGTGCGGCGCGTCTTCAGGCGCGGGAAGTAGTTGTAGACCTTCTCCAGGTTGCGGGCGATCTCGGCCTTGTCGCTGCGGGTGTAGGAGCCGGTCATCAGGTTCTCTTCGATGGTCAGGTGCGCGAAGCAGTGACGTCCCTCCATCACCTGAACGACACCCTTCTGCACCAGATCGGCCGGCGACAGGTTCTCGATGCGTTCACCGCGCAGCTCGATGCTGCCCTTGGTGACCTCGCCGCGCTCGCCCTTGAGCAGGTTGGAGATGGCGCGCAGCGTGGTCGTCTTGCCCGCGCCGTTGCCGCCCAGGATGGCGGCGATCTTGCCTTCGGGCACGTTCAGCGACACGCCCTTGAGCACCAGGATCACATGGTTGTAGATGACCTCGATGCCGTTGACGTTGAGAACGATGTTGGGTGGGGTGCTCATGGTGATTTCCTCGTGGACCATTCACAAGACCTGCGAACAAGCCTTGTGAATGACGGCTGAAGTCAGCCGCCGAGACCAGCCGCGCGGGAGATGTCTTCTCCAGGGCGTGGCGGATCTGGCTTTGCCAGTCCGCACCACGCCGCCCCCTTGAGGGGGACGCGCGCAGCGCGGCAGGGGTGGGTCAGGACTGGCAGTCCGCGCCCGAGCGGCGTGTCAGCTTCTTCTCGGCGGCGTACTTGTCGGCAGCGGCCTTCACCATCGGGCGGATGATCTGTTCATCGGCCTGGTACCAGTCGCTGGAGAACTGCCACTTGGTGCCGTCCCAGGTGTGGATGCGGGCCCAGTTGGCGCCCATGTGGTCCTGGCAGCTGGTGGAGATCGGGCGCAGCACACCCTTGAAGCCCAACGCGTCCAGCTTGGCCTGCGTGAGGTTCAGGTTCTCGTAGCCCCAGCGGGCCTGTTCCCCGGTCACGACCTTGCCCTTGCCGTACTTTTCCTGCGCCTGGCGCACGCCCTCGACGGCGAACATGGCGCTGAACAGGCCGCGCATGTACAGCACGTCGCCGACTTCTTCCTTCGGTCCGGTGCCCTGGCCCTTGGCGTGCAGCTTTTCCAGCACTTCCTTGACGACGGCGGAACCCTTTTCGGCGCCGTGCTGCATGGTGATGGCGTTGTAGCCCTTGGCACCCATGCCGACGTCCTTGACGTCCGGCTCGGCACCGGCCCACCACACACCGTAGATCTTTTCGCGCGGGTAGCCGGTGGCCTGGGCTTCCTTGAGCAGGGTCGAGTTCATGACGCCCCAGCCCCAGTTCACCACGTAGTCGGGGCGGTCGCGGCGGATCTGCAGCCAGGTGGACTTCTGCTCGACGCCCGGATGGGTGACCGGCAGCAGGCTCAGCTTGAAGCCGTGCATGGCGGCGCGTTCCTGCAGGATGGGAATGGCTTCCTTGCCGAACGGGCTGTCGTGGTAGACCAGCGCGATGTGCTTGCCCTTGAGGTTGGCGGCACCGCCGGCCTTCTTGGCAATGTCCTGGATGATCACGTCACCGGCGACCCAGTAGGTTCCGGCCAGCGGGAAGTTCCACTTGAACACGCCACCGTCGGCCGATTCGCTGCGGCCGTAGCCGGCGGTGATCAGGGGGATCTTGTCAACCGGGGCCTTTTCGGTCAGCGCGAAGGTGATGCCGGTGGACAGCGGCTGGAACACCGTGGCGCCCTTGCCCTTCAGACGCTCGTAGCATTCCACGCCCTTGTCGGTGGCATAGCCGGTTTCGCACTCTTCCCAGCTGACCTTCACGCCGTTGATGCCACCGCGCGCATTGGTGAGCTTGAGGTAGTCGACGTAGCCGTTGGCAAACGGCACGCCGTTGGGCGCGTAGGCACCGGTGCGGTAGACCAGCACCGGGAAGAACTGCTCCTTGGCTTGGGCCATGGCAGCGGTCGAAACCAGCGCGCCGGACACGGCGGCGCAGGCCATCGAAACAGAGAGAACCAGGTTACGCACTTTCATTGCTTGTCTCCTAAAGGAACAGTCAGACACACACAGGAACACCAGATCAGTGAGGGAAAGGCCACAGGCGAAGCTTCTGCTTGCCAATGCTCCAGAGTTTGGCCAGGCCATGAGGTTCCACGATCAGGAACCAGACGATCAGCGCACCGAACACCATGAAGGTGATGTGGGCCGCGGCGGCGGTGGAGAAGCCCACCAGCAGGCTCATGCGTTCGATGAAGATGGGCAGCAGCACGATGAAGGCGGCGCCGAAGAAGCTGCCCATGATCGAACCCATGCCGCCGATGATCACCATGAACAGCAGCTGGAAGGAGCGGTCGATCGAGAAAGCCGCCGGCTCCCAGGAGCCCAGGTGCACAAAGCCCCACAGACCGCCGGCAACGCCGATGATGAAAGAGCTGACGGCGAAGGCCGAGAGCTTGGCGTACATCGGGCGGATGCCGATCACCGCGGCGGCCACGTCCATGTCGCGGATGGCCATCCACTCGCGGCCGATGGCGCTGCGCACCAGGTTCTTGGCCAGCAGGGCGAACACCACCAGGAAGCCCAGGCAGAACAGGTATTTTTCCAGCGGGGTGTTGATGGCCCAGCCCATCACGTTCAGGCCCGACACGGACACCGAGCCGGAAGCATTGTTGTTGGTGAACCAGCCGATGCGCAGGAAGGCCCAGTCGCAGAAGAACTGCGCCGCCAGCGTCGCCACCGCCAGGTACAGGCCCTTGACGCGCAGGCTGGGGATGCCGAAGAACATGCCCACCAGGGTGGCGAAGAAGCCACCGGCCAGCAGGGCCACGATCAGCGGCATGCCGTCGATGCGGATGTAGGTGTTGTAGGCCATGTAGGCGCCCACCGCCATGAAGGCGCCCGAACCCAGCGAAATCTGGCCGCAGTAGCCCACCAGGATGTTCACGCCCAGGGCGGCCAGCGCCAGGATCAGGAACGGGATCAGGATGGCGCGGAACAGGTACTCGTCGGCCAGCATCGGCACGCCGATGAAGGCGAAGGCGACCAGGGCGAGGATGGCCCAGCGGTCCTGAGCGATCGGGAAGATCTGCTGGTCGGCGCGGTAGGAGGTCTTGAATTGACCGTTTTCGCGATAGAACATAGGGATTCCTTATTCAGTTGGGGTCAGAGCACATTTGCTGCGCAAATCGTGGTCTGACCCGCCAGGCATTCAGACTCGGTCGATGATCTTTTCGCCGAACAGCCCTTGCGGACGGAACAGCAGGAACACGAGCGCCAGCACATAGGCAAACCAGATCTCGATGCCGCCGCCGACCATGGGGCCGAGGTAGACCTCGGAGAGCTTCTCGCCCACGCCGATGATCAGGCCGCCGATGATGGCGCCGGGGACCGAGGTCAGGCCGCCCAGGATGATCACGGGCAGGGCGCGCAGGGCCACGGTGGTCAGCGAGAACTGCACCCCCAGCTTGGAGCCCCAGATGATGCCGGCCACCAGGGCGGTGATGCCGGCCACGCACCAGACGATGACCCAGATGCGGTTGAGCGGAATGCCGATGGACTGGGCCGCCTGGTGGTCGTCGGCCACGGCTCGCAGGGCGCGGCCGGTGGAGGTCTTCTGGAAGAACAGCGAGAGCACCGCGACCAGGCAGGCCGCGATGACGGCGGCGATGATGTCTTCCTGGTTGACCAGCACCCCGCCCTCGAACACGTTCTCGAACAGGAAGATCGGGTCCTTGGGCATGCCGACGTCGATCGGGTAGATGTCGCTGCCGAAGATGGTCTGGCCGAAACCGTCGAGGAAGTAGGTGATGCCCAGTGTGGCCATCAGCAGCGTCACGCCTTCCTGGTTGACCAGGTGGCGCAGCACCAGCCGCTCGATCAGCCAGGCCAGGATGAACATGCAGCCAGCGGCGATGAAGAAGGCGATCACGTTGCCCAACAGCTTGCTCTCCAGCCCCAGCCACTGCGGAATCCATTCCGAGAAGCGGGCCATGGCCAGCGCGGCGAACAGCACCATCGCGCCCTGCGCGAAGTTGAAGACGCCCGAGGCCTTGAAGATCAGCACGAAGCCGAGCGCGACCAGCGAGTACAGCATCCCGGCCATCAGGCCGCCGAGCAGTGTTTCAAGAAAGAATCCCATGGTGTCTCTCCGTGTTCAGTGCGAGGTACCGAGGTACGCGCTGATGACTTCTTCGTTGTTGCGCACTTCTTCCGGCGTGCCGTCACCGATCTTCTTGCCGTAGTCGAGCACCACCACGCGGTCGCTGATGTCCATCACCACGCCCATGTCGTGCTCGATCAGCACGATGGTGGTGCCGAACTCGTCGTTCACGTCCAGGATGAAGCGGCTCATGTCCTGCTTCTCTTCCAGGTTCATGCCGGCCATGGGTTCGTCCAGCAGCAGCACCTGCGGTTCCATCGCCAGGGCGCGGCCCAGGTCGACGCGCTTCTGCAGGCCGTAGGGCAGGGTGCCGACCGGTGTCTTGCGGAAGGCCTGGATTTCGAGGAAGTCGATGATGTGTTCGACGAACTCGCGGTGCCGCTCTTCTTCGGCCTGCGCCGGTCCGATGCGCAACGCCTGCAGGAACAGGTTGCTCTTCATGTGCAGGTTGCGGCCGGTCATGATGTTGTCGATCACGCTCATGCCCTTGAACAGCGCCAGGTTCTGGAAGGTGCGCGCGATGCCCATTTCGGCCACCTGGCGGCTGTTCATGTGCTTGAAGTGCTGGCCGCGGAAGGTGATCTGGCCCTCGGACGGTGTGTAGACACCGTTGATGCAGTTGAGCATGGAGCTCTTGCCGGCACCATTGGGGCCGATGATGGCGCGGATCTCGTGCTCCTTGACGTTGAACGAGATGTCGGTCAGCGCCTTGACGCCGCCGAAACGCAGGCTGATGTTCTGGACGTCGAGAATGACGTCGCCGATCTTCTTGTGGCTCATGCTGCTGCCTTCACGGGTGCAAAAGTCTTGGCGTCGCCGATCTTCAGCGTGGCGCTCACGCTGCCGGTGCGGCCGTCCTCGAACTTGACCTGGGTTTCGATGTACTGCTCGGTCTTGCCGCCATACAGGGCATCCACGAGCGCGCTGTACTTATCGGCGATGAAGCCGCGGCGGACCTTGTTGGTGCGGGTGAGTTCGCCGTCGTCGGCGTCCAGTTCCTTGTGCAGCACCAGGAAGCGGCTGATCTGGCTGCCGGCCAGCAGGGTGTCGCGGCTGAGGTCGGCGTTGACCTTCTCCACGCACTCGCGAATCAGTTCGTACACCTCGGGCTTCTGTGCCAGGTCGGTGTAGCCGGCATAGGGCAGGTTGCGGCGCTCGGCCCAGTTGCCCACGGCTTCGAAGTCGATGTTGACCATCACGCAGACCTGCTCGCGCTGGTCGCCGTAGGCCACCACTTCCTTGATCTGCGAGAAGAACTTGAGCTTGTTCTCGACGTACTTGGGCGCGAACATGGCACCGTCGTTGGCGCCGCCCTTGATGCGGCCCACGTCCTTGACGCGGTCGATGATCTTGAGGTGGCCCGAAGCGTCGATGAAACCGGCGTCGCTGGTGTGGTACCAGCCGTCTGCCGTCAGCACCTCTTCGGTCGCCTTGGGGTTCTTGTAGTACGCCTTGAGCAGGCCGGGTGACTTGACCAGGATTTCACCGTTGTCCGCCAGCTTGATCTCCACGCCCTCGCAGGGCACGCCCACCGTGTCGGCGCGGGCCTCGTGGTCGGGCTGCAGGCAGACGAACACCGCGGTCTCGGTCGAGCCGTAGAGCTGCTTGAGGTTGATGCCGATGGAGCGGTAGAAGCTGAACAGGTCGGGGCCGATGGCCTCACCGGCGGTGTAGGCCACCCGCACCCGGGACAGGCCCAGGCTGTTGCGCAGCGGACCGTAGACGAAGAAGTTGCCCAGCGCGTACTTCAGGTTGTCCATGAAGCCGACCGCTTTGCCGTCCATCTTGGCGGGGCCGACGCGGCGCGCCACGTCCATGAAGGCGTGGAACATCTTGCGCTTGAGCGTGCCCGCGTCTTCCATGCGGATCATCACCGTGGTCAGCAGGCCTTCGAACACCCGCGGCGGCGCGAAGTAATAGGTGGGCCCGACTTCCTTCAGGTCGATGGTCACCGTGGCGCCCGACTCCGGGCAGTTCACCACGTAGCCGGCCACCAGCCACTGCGCGTAGCTGAAGATGTTCTGGCCGATCCAGGCCGGCGGCAGGTAGGCCAGCACCTCGTCGTGCTCGCCCAGTTTGTCAAACCGTGCGCCAACAGCGGCGCGGTCGATCAGGGTGTTGTGGGTGTGGACCACACCCTTGGGATTGCCGGTGGTGCCGGAGGTGAAGAACATGGCCGCCACGTCGTCCGGCCGGGCCTTTTCGACCTCTTCGCGGAACAGGTCGGGGTGGGCCTTGGCGTGGGCCTGGCCGGCGCCGATCAGTTCGTCCAGGCCGGCCAGGCCGGTCTGGTCGTAGTTGCGCAGGCCGCGCGGGTCGTCGTAGAAGATGTGCTGCAGTTGCGGGCAGTCGGGCTGGATTTCCAGCATCTTGTCGACCTGCTCCTGGTCTTCCACCACCGCGAAGCGCACCTCGGCGTTGTTGATGGGGAACACGCACTCGGTGGCCACCGCGTCCTGGTACAGCGGCACCGGGATCGCGCCCAGCGACTGCGCCGCCAGCATGGTGGCGTACAGGCGGGGGCGGTTGGCACCGATCACCACCAGATGCTCGCCACGCTGCAGGCCCGCCTGGTGCAGGCCGCAGGCGATGGACTCGACCAACTGGGCCATGGCGGACCAGCTGGTGGTCTGCCAGATGCCATATTCCTTCTCGCGCATCGCCGGCGCGTCGGGCCGGTTCTTGGCGTGTTGCAGCAAGAGCCGCGGGAATGTCGTTTGCATGTTGCTTGTCTCCTGGAGGGCCTGCCGTCCGATGTCGGGAAGCCGGTCACCGTTCGATTCCGATGGGGCGGATACTAGGCGGATGTTTGACGTTATGTTGTCCGTACGACGACAATTCAGGGCTCAACCCAGCTAGGACTTTCCCTAGGCGCCGGGAGCATTCGACATGATGACCACCCATCAGCCTCGTTCCGGTTCGGCCCTGCGTGCGTCGGCGCGACCAGCGTCCGAGAGCGAGCTCTCGGAGATCCCCTGGTTCCAGGGACTTTCCGAAGTGGAGCGCCAGCGCGTGCTCGACACGCTGGTGGTCAACGAGGTGCAGGTGGGCGAGTACATCTGCCGCATCGGCCGGCCGGCCACCTACTGGTTCGGCCTGCTCGATGGTCTGCTCAAGATGAGCAACGACGACTCGCAGGGTGCGGTCATCACCTTCACCGGTGTGGCGCCCGGCGGCTGGTTCGGCGAGGGCACGGTGCTCAAGCGCGAGCACTACCGGTACAACATCCAGTCCCTGCGCAAGAGCCGGGTGGCCGGCCTGCCGGTGGACACCTTCCACTGGCTGCTCGACCATTCCATCGGCTTCAACCGCTTCGTCATGAACCACCTCAACGAACGGTTGGGCCAGTTCATCGCCGCGCGCGAGATCGACCGCATCAACAACCCGGACCTGCGCGTGGCCCGCAACCTCGCCGCGCTGTTCCACCCGCTGCTTTCGCCCAACGTCGGTGGTGTGCTGCGCATCACCCAGCAGGAACTGGCCTACCTGGTGGGCCTGTCGCGCCAGCGGGTGAACGAAGCGCTGACCACGCTGGCCGCCAAGGGCTGGATACGTGTCGAATACGGCGGGCTGCGGGTGCTGGACCTGCAGGCCCTGCGCAGCGGCGAGCTGTGAGCACCCGCATGGGATGATCCCGTCATGACCGATCAACCGAAAAAGACCCTGCAGCTCAGGGAAAAACCCGCCGCCGGGAAACCCGCGGCACCCCGTGCCCCGGTGCGTCCACGTGGCCCGGCCCGTGCCCGTCCCCTGGCCGAAGTGCAGGCCGAACGCGCGGCCCGTGAAGCCGCCTGGGCGGCCCGCAACCCCGGTGGCGACGACCGACGGCCACCGGCCGACAACCCCCGTGGCACGCCGGCCGATCGCCGGGCCGGCCCGGGTGGACGGTCCGAACGGCCTGCCCCCGGCCCCCGAGGGGAGCGTGCCGCGCCCCCCGGTCGCCCCGGCGCGCCGGGACCGCGCCAGCGCACCGATGCACCGCGGGCGGGTGCCCCTCGTTCCCGGCCCGATGCGCCGCGCCCGCCCCGCGCACCGCGCGACACCCGGCCCGACCTGGCGCGTGTGGGCAACGCCAATGGCGAGAACCGTGCCCCCAACCCTGGCTCTGCCAGGCCCCCCGAGGGGGTGCAGCCGTTCTTGGGGCGGCCCGGCGAACAGCTGATCCGCCTGAACAAGCGCATGGCCGACCTGGGCCTGTGTTCGCGCCGCGAAGCCGACGAGTGGATCGCGCGCGGCTGGGTGCTGGTCAATGGCCAGCCCGCCGTCATGGGCCAGCCCGTGCCGCCCGACGCACAGGTCGAGGTGCTGCCGCAGGCGCGCCACCAGCAGGCCGGGCAGGTCACCATCCTGCTGCACAAGCCCGTGGGCTATGTGAGCGGCCTGCCCGAAGACGGCCACGAAAGCGCGGCCGTGCTCATCAAACCCCAGAGCCACTGGCGCGAGGATCGCAACGGCCGCCGCTTCGAGGCGGTGCACACCCGCGGCCTGGCGCCCGCGGGCCGGCTGGACATCGATTCCACCGGCCTGCTGGTGCTCACGCAGGACGGGCGCGTCGCGCGCACCCTGATCGGCGAAGACTCCGGCGTCGAGAAGGAGTACCTGGTGCGTGTGCACTGGGCACCCCACGGACCCAAGGGTGCGGGTGTGGTCACGCAGGACGTGCAAGCCGTGTTCCCGGCCGATCGTCTGGCCCTGCTGCGCCACGGCCTGAGCCTGGACGACCAGCCGCTCAAGCCGGCGCAGGTGGACTGGCAGAACCCCGAGCAGCTGCGCTTCGTGCTCCGGGAAGGCAAGAAGCGTCAGATCCGCCGCATGTGCGAACAGGTCGGCCTGCACGTGGTCGGCCTCAAACGCATCCGCATCGGCCGCGTGATGCTGGGCAATCTGCCGGTGGGGCAGTGGCGGTATCTGGGGGAGGACGAGGCGTTCTGACGCGTCGGTTGCTTTAGGTGCGCGCACCCATCGCGCGGGCATGGCGGCCTCCACAATGGCCCATGACCCACAGCACGCCACCTGATTCATCGACCGGCGGCCCGCTGCGCCACCTTCGCCCCTCCGACTTGAAAGCCGCGGCGCAGCTCGCGGCCCTCGCCACCCACGGGGTCATCGACCTCACCGAAAGCGTGCACCAATCGGTGCGGCGGCGGCTGGGCTTGCCCGCCGGTGCGTCGACCGACCGGACCAGCGGACTGACGGGCCAGATTTACCAGGCCGTGCGAGGCGTGACCCGCCTGGTGGGCAAGGGAACGGATGCCGCGCTGGGTGCACTGCTGCCCCTGCTGGATGACCCGGCCTCCCACCCGGAAGCCTCGCCGCAGCGCGAGGCGGTGCTGGCCGCGCTCAACGGCGTGCTGGGGGACCGCCTGCTGGCCATGGGCAACCCGTTGGCGCTGACCATGGAACTGCGCGCGAACGGCGCGCCGCTATCCCTGAACGCCGTTGCGCTGAAGGCGCAGCTGCCGCCCGCCGGTCCCCACCTGCTGCTGCTCATCCACGGCCTGTGCATGAACGATGTGCAGTGGCGCCGCAACGGCCACGACCACGGGGCCTTTCTGGCCCCGGCACTGGGCGCCACGCCGGTCTACCTGCGCTACAACACCGGTCTGCACACCTCGGTCAACGGCCGCGAACTGGCCCTGCTGCTGGAGCGCCTGCTGGCCGCGTGGCCGGTGCCACTGGAGCGCATCACCGTCATCGGCCACAGCATGGGCGGCCTGGTGGCGCGCTCGGCCGTCGCCACCGGGCAGGCGCTGGGCCTGCGCTGGCCGGGGCGGGTGCAGGACCTGGTGTTCTTGGGCACGCCGCAGCACGGTGCGCCGCTGGAGCGCGCCGGCCACGGGGCGGACTGGCTGATCGCCTCCAACCCCTTCACCGCACCGTTCGCGCCACTGGGCCAGATCCGCAGCGCCGGCATCACCGACCTGCGCCATGGGCACGTGCAGGACGCCGACTGGCAGGGGCGCGACCGCTTCGCGTCCGGCGCCGATCACCGCCGACCCCTGCCGCTGCCCGACGGTGTGCGCTGTTTCGCCGTGGCCGCCACCTTGGCCGGGCAGCGCAGCCGCGTGGCCGAGCGCCTGACCGGCGACGGGCTGGTGCCGCTGGACAGCGCGCTGGGTCGCCACCAGAACCCGGCACTCGGGCTGGAGGTGCCGCGCGAACATCAACGCATCGTCTACCGCACCGGCCATCTGGAACTGCTGTCCAGCCCGATGGTGGCGCAGCAGTTGCGGGCCTGGCTTGCTGCATCAGACGCCCCCGCCTGACACACCGCTGCGGCGCGGGGCTTGAAAGCCGGGCCGGCGCCCATAATTGCGCCCTCGCGAGCGCCGCACGCTCCCGGCGGGCGGCGATGTCCCCCTGTTCTTCTTGCACACCGAACCCGACATGAGCAAACAAACCCTGAACTTCCAGGCCGAAGTGGCCCAGCTGCTGCACCTCGTCACCCATTCGCTGTACTCGAACAAGGAAATCTTCCTGCGCGAGCTGATCTCCAATGCCTCCGACGCCTGCGACAAGCTGCGTTTCGAGGCGCTGGACAAGTCCGAGCTGTACGAAGACGCCCCCAACCTGGAGGTGCGCGTGGCCTTCGACAAGGCCGCCAGGACCATCACCATCACCGACAACGGCATCGGCATGAGCCAGGCCGAGGCGGTGGAGCACCTGGGGACGATCGCCAAGAGCGGCACCAAGGACTTCATGGGCCGCCTCTCGGGCGACCAGAAGAAGGACGCGCAGCTGATCGGCCAGTTCGGTGTCGGCTTCTATTCGGGCTTCATCGTGTCCGACCGCATCACGGTGGAAAGCCGCCGCGCCGGCCTGCCGGCCGCCGAGGGCGTGCGCTGGGCCAGCGCCGGCACCGGTGACTTCGAGGTCGAGACCATCGAGCGCGCCGCGCGCGGCACCAGCGTGATCCTGCACCTGCGCGAGGACGCGACCGAGTACCTGAGCCACTGGAAGCTCAAGCAGATCATCGGCAAGTACTCTGATCACATCAGCCTGCCCATCCTGATGCAGAAGGAAGAGTGGGACAGCGAGAAGAGCGAGTACGTCACGAAGGACGAGTGGGAGGCGGTGAACTCAGCGTCGGCCCTGTGGACGCGCGCCAAGAAGGACATCAGCGACGAGCAGTACGCCGACTTCTACAAGGCCATCAGCTACGACCAGGCCGACCCGCTGACCTGGAGCCACAACCGCGTGGAAGGCAGCACCGAGTACACCCAGCTGCTGTACATCCCGTCCAAGGCGCCGCACGACCTGTGGAACCGCGACAAGAAGGCGGGCATCAAGCTCTACGTCAAGCGCGTGTTCATCATGGACGAGGCCGAGGCGCTGATGCCGGCCTACCTGCGCTGGGTCAAGGGCGTGGTCGATTCGGCCGACCTGCCGCTGAACGTCAGCCGCGAACTGCTGCAGGAAAGCCGCGACGTGAAAGCCATCCGCGAAGGCAACACGCGCCGCGTGCTGGCCATGCTGGAAGACCTGGCCAAGAAGGACAAGCTGCCCGAGGCAGCCGAAGCCCAGGACAGCGTGACCGATGTGGTCAGCGAAGAAGACAAGGCGCAGGCCGGCAAGTACAGCGCCTTCTATGCCGAGTTCGGTGCCGTGCTCAAGGAAGGCCTGGGCGAGGACTTCGCCAACCGCGACAAGATCGCGAAGCTGCTGCGCTTCGCGTCCACGCAGAGCGACACGGTGAACGTGTCCTTCGCCGACTACAAGGCGCGCATGAAGGACGGCCAGAAGGCCATCTACTACATCACCGCCGACACCCTGGCCGCCGCCCAGAACAGCCCGCAGCTCGAACTCTTCCGCAAGAAGGGCATCGAGGTGCTGCTGATGACCGACCGCGTGGACGAGTGGGCGCTGTCCTTCCTGCACGAGTTCGACGGTACGCCGCTGCAGAGCGTGGCCAAGGGCGCGGTGGACCTCGGCGAGCTGCAGGACGAAGAAGAGAAGAAGGCGGCCGAGCAGGCGGCCGAGAGCTTCAAGCCGGTGCT